>CAZVCG010000001.1:0-48651 GCA_964626265.1 uncultured Rhodospirillaceae bacterium
TCTTGGCCCGCGAACTCGCTTGCCCTACCATTCAGTTTGCGTAAGTCCTATTCTTATTGAATCGACAAGCAGATGAAGGGAAGCAATGGGGACACAATAAAAAAGGCAACAGAAGGCCGTTCAAAAGCCAAATGATTGCCGGAGCCTTTTTTATTGTGTCCCCCTCGCTGCGGCAGTTTGGCTCAATGAAAGGTTAAATGGCTATAATTCAATTTAGAAAACGCCTATGGTGGTTTAACTTTTCAAACAACTCTCCACCACTTCGTGACAAGCAGGGGTTAGGCCTTTGGCCTTGGCCAGGCGTTTGAGTTCAGCCAGCATCATTTTTTGACGCCTCGTATCAAAATCCTTCCAGCGTAAAAAGTTCTTCGCGAGCCCCGCCGACACGTGCGGGTTGAGCTTGTCGGTTTTCAAAATCATGTCGGCGATGAAGCGGTAGCCGCTGCCGTCCGCCGCGTGGAAGCCGAACGGGTTCCCCGCATAAACGAACAGCAACGAGCGCACGCGGTTCGGGTTCTTGATGTCGAACGCGGGGTGCTTCATCAAGCGCACTACGTCTTTCAGAACATCCGGCCTGCGCGCGCCCGCTTGCGCGATGAGCCAGCGGTCCATGATGAGCGGCTGGTTTTTGTATTTGGATTCGAACAGCTTGAACATTTTGGCGCGCAAAGGCGAGGCGGTGTCGGCCAGAATGGAAAGGCCCGTCACCTTGTCCGTCATGTTGTTCGACGAGGCGACCATATCGGCGGCCAGCGGCACGGCGTCATGCGGCGCGGTCTTGGCCAGATAGGCAAGGCACAGGTTTTTCAGGCTGCGCTTGCCGCGGGCATCGCCGTCGGAGGCCTTTTCGTCGAGCGCGGCGTCGATTTTCTCAAACGTTTCCCAGAGCGCCTCGTCGAGAGCTTCGGCGATCTGGCGCACCATTTCCTGGCGCTGGTCGTAAAGCGCGATCGGGTCGATCAGGCGGCCTTCGGCGCGCAACGCAAGTCCGTGTTCGACTTCGCTAGGCAGCGTTAGCGTCAGGGCTTTCGTCGCGGCGTCGATCTTTTTATCGCGCAACACGGCGAGCAGGGACTTGAGGAACGGCTGCGGCAACAAAGAGTCCCTCTCCCCTTGCGGGAGAGGAAGCGAAATCTTGGACTTACGAAGTAAGTCCTTAGATTTCGCAGGTGAGGGGTTGGATTTTATGTACCCCTCCCCCAACCCCTCCCGCAAGGGGAGGGGGGCTTTACCGCGCTTGCCGGATTCTTCAGCCAGCAGGTATTTCATGAACAGCTTTTGCGCGGATTCCCAGCGGTTGAACGTGTCGCTGTCGTGCGCCATGAGGAACATCAACTCGCCTTCTGTATAGGGATAGTTGAGCCGCACGGGCGCGGAAAAATTCCGCAACAGCGACGGCACGGGCCTCTCACGGACGTTTTTGAAGACGAACTCTTCCTTTTGCTTGCGCAGTTCCAGAACGCGCGTGCCGATCATGTCGCGGCCTTTGGAATCCAGAAGGCCGACCGAAAACGGCATGTGCATCGGCTTCTTTGTGGGCTGGCCGGGCGTGGGCGGGATCGTTTGCTTGACGCGCAGGCGGTATTCTTTCTTCTTGGCGTCGTAGGCGCTCGTGACGTCGAGCAGCGGCGTGCCCGCCTGGCTGTACCACAGCATGAATTGGCTGAAGTCGCGCTTGTTGGCGTCGGCCATAGCGGCGACGAAGTCGTCGCACGTCGCGGCGCTGCCGTCGTGGCGCTTGACGTAAAGGTTCATGCCCTTGCGGAAGCCCTTTTCGCCCAGCATCGTGTGGAGCATCCGCACGACTTCGGCGCCCTTGTTGTAGACGGTGCGCGTGTAGAAATTGTCGATCGCCTTGTATTTTGGGGGGCGGACGGGGTGCGCCATCGCGCCCGCGTCCTCGGGGAACTGGCGCGCGCGCAAGTCCCAAACCTTGCTGATGCGCTCGAGCGCGGGCGCGTTCATGTCGCCGCAGAATTGCTGTTCGCGGAAAACGGTGAGGCCTTCTTTCAGGCTGATCTGGAACCAGTCGCGGCACGTGATGCGGTCGCCCGTCCAGTTGTGGAAATATTCGTGGCCGACGACGCGCTCGATGTAGGCGATGTCGCCGTCGGTCGCGGTGTCGGCGCGGCCCAGCGCGCAAGAGTCGTTGAAGATGTTCAGGCCCTTGTTCTCCATCGCGCCGTAGTTGAAGAAGCTGACGGCGACGATCATGAAAAGGTCGAGATCGTATTCGAGGCCGAAAACCTCTTCGTCCCACTTCATCGCTTTTTTGAGCGCGGCCATAGCGAACGCGGTTTCGTTCGTTTTGCCGGGCTCCGTGTAGATTTCGAGCTTCACCTTGCGTCCGGATTTGGTGGTGAAGCCGCTCGAGACTTTGTCAAGCTTGCCCGCCACCAGCGCGAACAGGTAGCAGGGTTTGGGGAAGGGATCTTCCCACATCGCGAAGTGACGCCCCTTGGGTTCGTTGCCCGTTTTGACGCGGTTGCCGTTCGCCAGCAGATAGGGATAGCGTTTCTTGTCCGCGTGGATCGTGACGGTGAACTTAGCCAGCACGTCGGGACGGTCGGGATAATACGTGATGCGGCGGAAGCCTTCGGACTCGCATTGCGTGCAGAGTAGAGGGCCGGCGGCGTAAAGCCCCGAAAGCGCGGTGTTGTTCTGCGGCTCGTTCGTGCTGTCGATTTCAAGCACGGCTTTGTCGGGGGCGTTCAGCGTCAGCGTATGCGGCGCGAGTTTGTAATCTTTGGGCGACAGTTTTTTGCCGTTCAGCGTGACGCCGAGAAGCTTTTGCGCTTCGCCATCCAGAACGAGCGGCGCTTTTTTGTTTTTCGAGGCGGGATTGCGGCTGATGTTCAGGCGCGAGCGCACGCGCGTGAACTTGTCCTGGATGTCGATGTCGAGATGGACTTTGTCGACGAGGTAAGCGGGCGGAGCGTAGTCGGCGAGACGGACTTCTTTGGCTTTGGACATGGGATTCCTGAATGAAAAATAACAAATAACGCGGTCGGGAGATTCTCATATCCCGCGCCGTCATGCAAAGGCAAAAATGATTTAAAGCTTAAGAGAATATGGGCCGTAACGCGCGGTTTTGATGCGCTGTGGATAGGCCGAGGGGAGAGAAGTTGGCATTCGCGGCGCGTCGCCGAAGATGGTTTCGCGCAAAACGTTAACCACCTTTTCATCGAACTTGACGCCGCGTTCCCTCATGAGAATATCCATGGCTTTTTCAGGCGGACATTCGGGATCGTGGGGCCGCGGGCGCCGCTTCGCGTCGAATACGTCCACTGCGCCGACGATCCGCACTTCAAGCGGAATTTCCTGTCCTTTAAGGTCCGACGGATAGCCGTTGCCGCCCAGGCGAACGTGGTGGTGCAGCGCGATGCCGGCGACAACGCGTTTTTCCGGTCCGGCATATCCTTTCATTATGATGTCATGACTGAATCCAGGGTGTCGTTTGATAATCTCATATTCATCGGGCGTGACATGGCGCGGAAGGAAGAGCAGGCGCGGGTCTAAGGCGAACTTGCCGATATCGTGATAGAGCGCGCCGTAATAAACGCGTTGTTGCCCTGACAAATCGAGGCCCAGCCGTTGCGCAACGGCAAGGCTTAACGTCGCCACGCTGAATTGGTGATTTACGGTATCAAACGCATCGACAATATACGGCTGCCATTCCGGTTTGAGTATTGCGTGGTTGACGGTTTGAACGAGAAGATCGGCTAACGGATCGAATTTGGGCGGCGACCAAGCGGGATTATGTTGTGTAACGGCAATCGCAGCTGCTGTCACGGCGGCAGTCAGTCCGGCATAACGGTCAGGTGTTTTTATGTTGTCGAATAACATAACCCACCTTGAGAATATAAATTGCAAGAATGCTCAATTCTCTTAAGAGTTTGGCCCAAAAATCCTCAATAAACGATTAACAGAAAAACCCATTTTCTTAACGATTAAAAGAAAAATCTTCTCAAACGATGTTGAGAATCATCCGCGCTTCGTCCGTCATGCGCGATTTGTCCCAAGGCGGGTCCCAGACAAGGTTAACCATAACTTCGTTGAGTTCGGGCAGATCGGCGACCGAGCGATGCACCATGCCGGGCATTTGGTCGGCCAATGGACAGCCAACGGACGTTAAGGTCATGTCGATTGTAAGGTTATAGGTTTCTTTGCCCTCCACGGGATCGATGGCGATGCGGTAGATGAGGCCGAGGTCGAAGAGGTTCACCGGTATTTCGGGATCATAGACCGTGCGTATGCGTTCGACGATTTTGTCGTGGAGGATGAGGATTTTTTCGTCGGTATGCGGCGCATTGTCATTCATGAACTTATCCTGAACGTCTTTCCGTAAGTTATGGCCGCTTATCTATTGAATCAACAAGCGGGTGAAGGGAAGCAATGGGGACACAATAAAAAAGGCAACAGAAGGCCGTTCAAAAGCCAAATGATTGGCGAAGCCTTTTTTATTGTGTCCCCCTCGCTGCGGCAGTTTGGTTCACTTCACGCTCTTTGCGCCTTTGAGGTCGAGGGCGGATTCCAGCGTGCGCCACGCCAGCGTCGCGCACTTCACGCGCATGGGGTAGTGCCGCACGCCCGAGAGAGCCTTAAGCCGCGCTTTGTCCTCGTCGTTCAGCAGCGCGGGATCAACCTGTTCCGGCGCGCCTTCGGTGCACAGAAGCTGGAAATAGGTGAACAGGGCCTTGGCCTGCGCCGCCGTTTTGTTTTTCAGAATTTCGGTCATCATCGATGCCGAAGCCGTTGAAATGGCGCAGCCTTCGCCCTGGAAAGACGCGTCGGCGATTTTGCCGTTTTCGCCCACCGTGAGGTAGAGAACCAGTTTGTCGCCGCACAGGGGGTTGTGGCCCACGGCCTCGCAATCGGCATGATCCTGCGCCCGGAAATTGCGCGGGTGCTTGCCGTGATCGAGGATCAGGTCTTGATACAATTCGCGAAGGTCGTCGAAGGTGGTATTATTCATCTTATCGTCCTGGCTCAATTAACCGGGTCGTCATTCCGGGTTCGTCTGTCACTCACTCGCAAAAACATCGTGAAAATACATGAAGGGTATCGTATCGAGTGAGTGACAGACGAACCCGGAATCCCATTTTCTTTATTAGTAAATAACCAAACGGGATTCCGGATCAATTTTCTTTCGCCGCCTTGCGTCGATAAGAAAATTGTCCGGAATGACAACGTGTTTATTGACATCATCCGAAAATCTCCTGCGCTTTGCGGATGGCGTTCGCGAGAACGTCGATTTCCTCCTTCGTATTATACAGGCCGAGCGAGACGCGCGCGGTGGCGGCGAGGCCGAAGGATTCCACAGCGGGCTGGGCGCAGTGATGGCCCGCGCGGATCGCCACGCCTTCGTTGTCGAGCACCGTGCCGACATCGTGCGCGTGGATGCCGTTCAGCACGAACGAGATGATCGCGGCTTTGTTCGGTGCGGTGCCGATGAGTTTCAAATTGTCGATGCCGCGCAGCTTGTCGGTGGCGTAGGCAAGAAGCTCCGCTTCATGCCTTGCGATATTCGCCATGCCGATGGCCGAGACGTAATCGATGGCCGCGCCAAGGCCGATGACTTCGGCGATGGGCGGCGTGCCCGCTTCGAAGCGGAAGGGCGGTTCGCGGTACGTCGTTCTGTCGAATGTAACGCTTTCAATCATGTCGCCACCGCCTTGATACGGCGGCATTTTTTCGAGGACTTCGCGGCGGCCATATAGGACGCCGATGCCCGTGGGGCCATAGAGTTTGTGGCCGGAAAAGGCGAAGAAATCTGCCCCCAAGGCCTGCACATCGACCGGCATATGGCTGACGGCCTGACAACCGTCGATAAGGACAAGCGCGCCGTTTTTGTGGGCGCGTTCGATCATGTCGGCGACGGGCAAAACGGTGCCGAGCGCGTTCGATACGTGCGCGACGGAGACCAGCCTGGTTTGTGGCGTCAGGCGGCGTTGAAACTCTTCGATGCGCACGTCGCCCTCAGGCGTGATGGGGACGATGCGCAGTTCGATGCCGGTTTGGTCGCGCAACATTTGCCACGGCACGATGTTGGCGTGGTGTTCGAGTTGCGTGATAAGGACTTCATCGCCAGCTTTCAGGAAAGTGCGGCCCCATGTGGCGGCGACGAGGTTGATGGCATCCGTCGCGCCGCGCGTGAACACGATTTCTTCTTCATGGGCGGCGTTGATGAACTTGCGCACCTTGCCGCGCACGGCTTCATAGGCGGCGGTGGCGCGTTGGCTGAGTTCGTGCACGCCGCGGTGGATGTTGGCATAGTCGTGTTCGTAAAAACGTTGCATGGCGTCCAGCACCGCGCGCGGTTTCTGCGCGCTCGCGCCGTTGTCGAAATAAACGAGCGGGTGGCCGTGTACCTTTTGTGTCAGGATGGGAAAATCGGCGCGGATGCGGGTGATGTCGTAAACATTATGTGGCATTACCAAAACTCCTTAGGCGTCATTCCGCACGAGGCTAGGGAGCAAAGCGACCGGAGCGAGATGCGGAATCCCATTTGGTTTGTTCCGTTAAAGAACAAACGGGATTCCGGATCAATTTTGTTTCGTCCCGCTACGCTGGCCGAAGACAAAATTGTCCGGAATGACGATCTTACTTTTGCGTCAGCCATTGCGTTACCTCTTCGTTCACGATGTCTTTCAATTCCTTTGCCTGAATGTCGTCCGTCAATTCGCCGAGAAAGGCTTCGATGAGCAGCGCGCGGGCTTCGCGTTCGTTGAGGCCGCGCGAGCGCAGATAGAACATCATGTTTTCGTCAATATCGCCGATGGAGCAGCCGTGGCTGCATGTCACGTCGTCGGCGTAGATTTCAAGTTCCGGCTTGGCGTCCATTTCGGCCTGATCGGACAGGAGCAGGGCGCGGCTGAGCTGATAGCCGTCGGTTTTCTGCGCGCCTTCGGCGACGGTGATTTTGCCTTGAAAAACGCCGCGCGCTTTGCCGTCCAGAACCGATTTCACATGCTGGCGGCTGGAGGTGTGCGGCACGGCGTGGACGACATGCGATGTGATGTCGGCGTGATCGTCGCCGCGCAGCGTCATGGCGGCGTGGAGTCGGCATTGCGCCAGCTTGCCTGCCAGCGTGACGTCCGTTTCGTTGCGCGTGAGCTTGCCGCCGCCCACAAGCGCGAAATGATCGTAATACGCGCCTTGGGCGACGTTCACGCGGGTGTGCGCAAGGTGAACGGCGGTAGCGGGGCCTTTGACGATTTTGCCGTGGACGAGTTTGGCTTGGTCGTGGAGGTCGATATTCGTTTCAACCGTGGCGGCGGCGAGGTTGTCTCCCGATAGAGTCTCATGCCGTTCGATGAGCGTCAGGCGGCCATTTGCGCCAAGCGTAATCTTGAGCTTGACGTTCGTTTCCGTTGGCATGGCGCCGGGCAGCGTGAGAAAAACCAGTTCAAGCGGCGAGGTGATCAAACAAATATGTTCGGCAAGAGTCAGTTGATATCCGTCGCGCACGTTGCCTTGCAGGATGTCATGCGGGATGCCGTTCAAATGGGAATGTTCGCTTTGGTAGTCGCCGTTCAGAAAGACAAGGCGGGCAGGGGGGGTGCCATTCGCGTCATTCCCGCGCAAGCGGGAATCCAGCGGCGCGTGTCCACGCGCCGCATGAGGCGAAAAGCCGGACAATGGTGTAGTCGTCACGCTTTTTCTACTCACTTGCTCGCTATCGCTCGCGCTGGATCCCCGCTTGCGCGGGGATGACACAAGGCTAAAAGCTTTTTCCACCTCGGCCAGACTCGTGTAACGCCACGCTTCGCGGTCGGTCTTGCTGCGCCGGATGACGGATGCGAGGGTCATCTTTTTCCCCTTTTTGTGGGGCCGAAGACGCGGTGGGCGATGGCGGGGATTTCGTTCAGGTTGTGGATCAGGAAATCCGGCCTGGCGGCGCGCAGGCGTTTGGTCGAACACTGTCCATTCGTGATAGCGATTGAAACGACGCCATGATGTTGGGCAATTTCAATTTCTTCGGGCGTGTCGCCGACGACGATGGCCTTGTCGGCGTTCTTTTTTTTCAGATAGTCGCCCATCCGGTCGCATTTCAGGCGGTGCTTGAAATTGCGGCGGTCCTCGCCGTTGGCCAGAATGGTCGAAAAATAATCATGAATGCCGAGGCGTTTCGTGTGAACGGCAATTTTGTCCGTCGTATGGTTGCTGAGGATCAGAAGATCGTGGTTTTGTTCGGTCAGCGTATGCAACACGACGCGCGCGCCGCGGCGCAGACGGGCGCGTTTGCAGCGGCTTTCATAGAAACGGCCCCATGTGTCGTAAAGCTCTTTTTCCCGGGCGTGGAGTTCGTTCGTCTCGCAACCAAGAGCGAGATAAAGCTCGGCGATGGGAAAAGCCCAGCTTTCGATGTAACGCTCAAGCGTCACGGGGCCGAGGTTGAACATCTTCAGCGAATGGTTCGTCGAATGCCAGCAATGGCGCGTGTCGGCGAACAGCGTGCCGTTCCAGTCGAAGAAGATGGCGGGGCGGGAATTGGTCATGTCCGGCCCGTCTTCTGGCAGCATTTTTTCTTTTTGGGGCATGTGGCCGGATCGCATACGTCCGCGTAACCTTCGGCTTCCAGCTTCAGGGCAAGTTCCGGCCCGCCGGATTTCTGGATGCGCCCCGCCGCCAGCACATGCACGCGGTCGGGCTTGATGTAGTCGAGCAGACGTTGATAGTGCGTGATGACCAACATGGAGCGCGTGGGCGAACGCAGGGCGTTCACGCCGTCGGCGACGATCCGCAGCGCGTCGATGTCGAGGCCACTGTCGGTTTCGTCCAGCACGCACAGCGCGGGTTCGAGCAAGGCCATTTGCAAAACTTCGTTGCGCTTTTTCTCGCCGCCCGAAAAGCCGACATTCACGGCGCGTTTGAGCATGTCTTCGGCCATGCCGAGGCTGGCGGCTTTTTTCTTGAGAAGATGGAGAACCTGAACGGCGTCGAGTTCGCTTTCGCCGCGCGCTTTGCGGACGGCGTTCAGCGCGGTTTTTAAAAACAGCATGTTCGTGACGCCGGGAACCTCGACCGGATATTGAAAGCCGAGAAAGATGCCCGCTGCCGCGCGTTCCTCGGGCTTCATGGACAACAAATCGTGATCTTTAAAGGTAACGGAGCCTTGCGTGACGTTGTAACCGTCGCGACCAGCCAGAACGTAGGTCAGCGTGCTTTTGCCCGCGCCGTTCGGCCCCATGATGGCGTGCACTTCGCCCGCAGGCACGTCAAGGTCGATGCCCTTAAGAATGTCTTCGCCGTCAATCGCGGCGTGGAGGTTTTTGATTTTCAACATAACTAACCGACCGATCCTTCCAAACTGATGCCGATGAGCTTTTGGGCTTCGACGGCGAATGCCATGGGCAGGTCCTGCATCGCTTCCTTGCAAAAGCCGCCCACGATCAGCGCCGTGGCTTCTTCGGCGTTCAGCCCGCGCTGTCGGCAATAGAACAATTGATCGTCGCTGATTTTCGACGTGGTCGCTTCGTGCTCGACGCGGGCGGAAGGCAGACGGGATTCGATGTAGGGCACGGTGTGCGCCCCGCACGTGTCGCCGATCAGCAGGCTGTCGCACTGCGTCTTGTTGCGCGCGCCCGTGGCCGAACGCAGGATTTTCACAAGGCCGCGATAGGTTTGCTGGGCACGGCCCGCGCTGATGCCTTTTGAAACAATGGTCGAGCGCGTGTTCTTGCCGATGTGGATCATCTTCGTGCCCGTATCGGCTTGCTGGTAGTTGTTCGTGATGGCGACGGAGTAAAACTCGCCCACCGCATGGTCGCCTTGAAGGATGCAACTGGGGTATTTCCACGTTATGGCCGAGCCGGTTTCGACCTGCGTCCACGATATGCGGGAATGATGGCCACGGCACGCGCCGCGCTTAGTCACGAAATTATAAATCCCGCCTTTGCCGTTTTCGTCGCCGGGATACCAGTTTTGGACGGTGGCGTATTTGATTTGCGCGTTGTCGTGCGCGACAAGCTCCACCACCGCCGCGTGAAGCTGGTTTTCGTCGCGCTTGGGCGCCGTGCAGCCTTCGAGATAGCTGACGTAGGCTTCGTCGTCGGCGACGATCAGCGTGCGCTCGAATTGCCCCGTGTTCGCCGCGTTGATGCGGAAATAGGTGGACAGTTCCATCGGGCAGCGCACGCCCTTAGGCACATAGACGAACGAGCCGTCGGTGAACACGGCGGAATTGAGCGTCGCGAAAAAGTTATCCGTGATGGGGACGACAGTGCCAAGATATTTTTGCACGAGTTCGGGGTGTTTCTGCACAGCCTCGGTGATGGAGCAGAAAATGACGCCGATTTCTTCGAGCTTTTTCTTGTACGTGGTGGCGACCGAAACGCTGTCGAACACGGCGTCTACCGCCACTTGTTTCTCCACGCCCGCCAGCATCTCCTGTTCGCGCAAGGGGATGCCGAGTTTTTCATATGTCTTGAGAAGTTCGGGATCGACCTCATCTAAACTTTTAGGCGCGGCTTTTTGTTTCGGCGCGGCGTAATAGCTGATGGCTTGATAGTCGATAGGGGGATGCTTGACGCGCGCCCAATCCGGTTCCTTCATCGTTTGCCAGTGGCGGAACGCTTTCAGCCGCCATTCCAAAAGCCATGTCGGTTCGTTCTTCTTCGCCGAGATGAAACGGATCGTATCTTCGGAAAGGCCCTTAGGCGCTGTTTCGGTTTCAATCGCCGTGACGAAGCCATGCTTATAGGCGGAAGACGTTAAGGCCTTCGCTTGAGGCTTTTGGGGGGCGGTTTTGTAGGCCATTCTCGATCCGCATTAAGTCGTCGCGCGCGTTTTGCAGGTTTTGTTCGCAGGAACGCCAATCAACCAGCCGGGATCGGTAACAAGATCGGACAGGTGAACGCTTTCAAGCGCGTGCCTCACGGCCTTGTTGATCTTGTTCCAGCCGCCGTGCATCGGGCAAAGCGCCTGCACCGCGCAATCCGGTTCGCCTTCATCGACGCAATCCGTCAGCGAGATCGGCCCGTCAACCGCTTCGATGATGCGCGCGATAGAAATTTCCTTGGGGGGGAGGGAAAGGCGGTAGCCGCCCGCCGCGCCGCGTTGCGCATGAACGAGGCCAGCTTTGGCCAAAACCTTCATGAGCTTGGCCACGGTGGGCGCGGGGAGGGTGGTCTTCTCCGTAAGCTCGGAGGCCGCCCACGAACGGTTTTCCGTAAGCATTTGAATAAGAAGGATAAAAGAGTAATCCGCCATTTTGCTCATGCGAATCATGATGTCCCCTACACAATCAGTAGTTAATTGGTACTTGTTATTAGCGCACGCCATTTAATTGTCAAGCGTATTGTAACAATAGGGCTTTTTAGCCCCCGCCTTCAGTGATTTGGCCAGAGGAGATATGATACGTTTGGTAGGGATGAAGCGTGATTTCGAGCTTTTCCGTCCCCTCTCGCGGCGAAAAAGAGAGCGTTACGCGGTCTTCTTGAACTTCCATGATATGCAGGTTGGGACGCTTCATGCCCGGCGTCCACTTTTCGCCCTTGAGCCACACCGTCCAGCTCTCTGGCCCGAAGTACAGGATGGCGCCAAGGTTTATCGCGTCTTTATCGACAAACATCTGAGGCGATTTCTGAACGGCGGCGTTGATCTTGTCCATTTCCACGGGGGTGAAGAACAAAGACGTGGTTAACGCCGGTGCGGCGTTATTAGCCCACACGGGAGAAGCTAATAGAAGTACGGCAAAGAGAATAAACGCTTTTCTCATCGCGCCTCCGCCGTAACCGATTTGTTCGCGATCCAGTCGATCTCGGCGCTGGCGCGGACGTTGAGCGGGGAGAGGGGGGCTTTGTCATCCATGGACATGCGGTCAAGCGTGAGGGAGCGCAACTGCGCGCGTCCCGGCAACTGGCGCATCAACCGGTCGATGAAACGGTAAACGGCCGCGTCGTGCGGCGCTTCGGCGTCAAACGTGAGCGAGCTTTCCACCAAGCCTTCGGCGTCGGCCAGCGCGTAATCGTGTTTGAGCGGTCGTTCCGGCAACAAGGTATAGGTGAACTTGCCCATGTGCGCGGCCCGCGCCAATGGTTCGAACTGCGCTGTGATTTTCAAGCGGTCGACGGGCGCGAGATAGGCTTCCATCTCGTCGGCTTTCATCGAGCGGCTGAGTTTTTCGGCGGTTTCCGCGTCTTTGTGAAGCTGGTCAAGCGCTTGCGTCAGGTCGCGGGTTTCGTCCTCGAGTTTTTGCAGCCGCGCGTTCAAGCCACCGTGTGCCATACGCAACAGAGGATCGCCGCCGATCAGCAACGCGAATGCTGCAACCAAAGCCGCCAGCCAACGCCGATGAGGATAAAGCCTTTTCATGGCGTCGCCTTCCTCAAGCTGAAATCCGCCGTTGGCATGGCGGCGGCGTCGGGATTGTCGCCCGCGTTCGTCAGCGAGTCGTCGGGCTTGACCAAAAAGGGATAGCGCATGACTGCGATTTCGTAATCCGGCAAGGCGGCGCGAAGCGTTTGCGCGAGTTCATCGACGTAACGAACGACGTTTTGACGGTCGTCATCGCCCTGGACGTTAGGCGGCGCGTTCCCCGTCATGCGCAAGGAAAAGCTCAAAGACTCCGCGCCGCCGTTCTTGGCGCCGCAGTTCCATGCGAATTTCGTCAGTCGGTCAGAAGCGCGGATGTTCCGGGCAATCGTCTGCAGCAAGGGCCAGGGCCCATCCAACGGTTCGTTGAACAGACGTTGCCGCGCGACGGCTTGACGTAAGCGGCCCAAGGGTTCCGTGACCGGGGCCAGGTCGGCGCGTTCCTGTCTCCATTGCTCTTTCAGAATGGCGACGTTATGCGCTGCCGTACGGTTGGCTTTGGCAAGCTGCAACAAGTCGATCCCCTGCCAGCCCAGATTGACAAGCGCGAGCAGGCCTATCGCCGCCGCCGCGCCCATGCCCCATTTTTGAACGCGCATGGTGCGTAACTCCTTGCGTTCGGCGGCGGGAAGCATGAGAGGGCGCAAAGCGCGATGCTTCGCGACCCACGACGCGAACAGCTCATCGCTCGCTGAATCGTCATTCGAGGGCGCGAGGGAAAGTCCGAGCCGTTCCGCCGCTTCGCGCGGCGTGAATGTGGCGGAAACCTTGACGGGATCGGGAAGCGTCGCGATGACCTTGTGCATTTCGCGGGGCAAGATGGCGGCCATGTCGAGGGTCGCGCCGTTGCTCAAGCCAAGGCGGCTCAGGTAATCCACCGTCGCCTGAAGATCGACGGCGAGCGAGGCCGTTACGAAACTCGGGCTGAACTTTTGCGCGACGGGCGGAGTCAGGCGCGTGAAAACAAAAGATCCATTATGGGTGACGATTTGCCGGAAGCCGCCCGTGCGCTGATAGCTGAGCAAAATGTGCCAGCCTTGACCGGCGGTGGGCTGCAGTTTGGGGAGCATGTACGCGGCGGCCAAAGGCATGGGGACGACGCCAAGAAAAAGATTGGGGCATCGGGAAAGACGCTCCAGCCATGACGCTAGCTCTCCTTCGTTGTGAAGGCAGACGAAGAGCGTTTCTTTTTTCTTGAGCGCGACTGCAGCCGTAATCGGTTTGCGCGACGGGGCGTGCGCGGGAAAATAATCGAGCAGGCGGCGCGACACAAGCTTGCGGCGGTCGAGCGCGTTTACGCGCGGCAGCGCGTCGCGGCGGTAATCCTGAGCCAGCGTGTCGGCCACGATGATAACCGGCGCGCGCGGGCTGGCGGACAATTTTTCAAGGATCGCGCCGATCTGGACGTTGTCGTTATGTTCGGCGAAAACGGGCGCAGAAGGTTCGCGGCCCTGGGGCGGAACGAGGAGCGCGCCGTCGTCGCCGACCTTGAGCATAAAGGGCGCGGGAGCCAAGGCTTTTAAGGGCATCATATGGCTCCGCTTGCGCTTAGTTGGTTCAAGCTGCCGTAAACGGGGCCGAGCACGGCCAGAACGACCCACGCCAATATCGCGCCGACCAACAAGGTGAGGGCCGGCTCGAGCGCGCCTATAAAGCTGCTGACGGCTTCCTGGGATTCCGCATCGAATGTGTAAGCGACGTCCTCCAACGTCTTGATTAAGGCGCCGCTTTGCTCACCCACGCCGAGCATTTGCGCGGCAAGAGGAGGGAAGACGAATTGCGTCGCCGACGAGAAGGATTGTCCCGCCTGCAACGATACAATGGCCCCGTCGGCCGCGGCTATCAGGGCGCGGTTGCCGAGAACGGTTTTGGCGGTGGCCAGCGATGACGGAATATCGGAACCGCTGTTCATAAGGAGGACAAGGCTATGCGCGAAACGGGCCAGCGCGATTTTATGCAAAGCCGGACCGAGACGCGGCAGGGAAAGCAGCCATCCGTCCGAACGCAAGGCGAAAGAAGAGGACATACGGCGCGCAACAAAGAAAAGCGCGGCAATCGCAAGCAGCCCGGCAAACAGCATCCCGCCATGATCCATGACGAACGTGGAAAGGTTCACCAGCAATTGCGTCGGCCAAGGCTGTTCGCTTTTGATCGTGTTGAGAAAGTCCAATACGCGCGGCACGACCGTTGTCAGCATGAAAACGATGACGCCAGTCGCAAGCGCAAGCAGAAAAAGCGGGTAACGCACGGCGCGGCCAAATTGATCTTGCAGGCGCGCCTGACGGTCAAGAAAATCGCCCAGATAACCGAATGTCGCGGCGAGGTCGCCGCCCTTTTCGCCTGCGTCAAGGATCGCCAGGAATATCGGGCTAAACAAATCCGGGTGTTCTCCGAAAGCGGCGGCGATCGTGCCGCCTTGGCTGACGTTGCGGCTGATGGCGCTGAGTTTGTCGCGCAACGGGCCGGGGTGCAGCGTTTTGACGACGCCATCAAGCGCATCGAGAAACGGAACGCCGGCCAGCAAAAGACTTTTCAACTGGCGGCAGATAATAACGCGTTGGCGCAGGCCGACGCGTTGACGGCCCCACGGCGTGATGGCGAGCTTTTCCGGCGGCGCGCTGGCTTTCGCCTCGATGAGTTCAAGGCCTGCGTTGCGCAGGCTGGTCGATAAATCGTCTTCGTTGATCGCGGACATGTGGCCTTTGTGAATCTTTCCCGAGGGATGCGCGGCACGGAAGCGGTAATTGGGCATGATCAGGCTTCCCGTGTCAAATCGACGGCGCGGCGCAGGTCGTTAAGGGCAATCGTGCCGTTCAGAACGTTGGCGATGCCGTTTTCCTGTAACGTGCGGAAGCCTTCGGCGCGGGCCTGGCGGAAAAGGTCGAGACGGCCTCCGTCGCGCGCGATCAGGTCGTCGAGTTCCGGCGACAGGCGCAGGACTTCCGCGATAACCGTGCGGCCCAGTCGCCCCGTGCCGTTGCACAGGGAGCATCCCTCGGCTTCGCCAATGACAGGCGGCGCGGCGGGGTCGGCGTGAAGCAAATGGCATTCGGCCTCGGTTGCGCGGCGTTCGACGCGGCAATGCGGGCAGAGCTTGCGCACGAGGCGTTGCGCGACGACGCCGTTGATGTGACCTGCGACCATGCGCGGACTGAGGCCAAGGTCGATCAGGCGCGGCAGCGCGCTGAGCGAGTCCTGGCAATGCAGCGTGGTGTAAACCTGATGGCCCGTCATCGCGGCGCGAAGCGCCATTTGCGCCGTGTCGCCGTCGCGCACTTCGCCGATAAAGATGATGTCGGGATCCATGCGCAGCACGCCCCGCACGCCAGCGGCAAAGCTGAGGCCTTGGGCTTCCTGCACGGTGGTTTGGCGTATCAGGCTCAATTGGTATTCGACAGGCTCTTCCAGCGTGGCGATGTTGACTTCGGTGGAGCTGATCTGGCGCAGGATGGAATAGAGCGTCGTCGTTTTGCCGCTGCCCGTCGGGCCGGTCACGAGCGTGATGCCCATGGGGCGTTCCATGATCCGTTCCAATTCATGGATCATGCCGTCGTTGAAGCCGAGATCCGCGAGCGGCAGGAGGGAGCGGCGGTGATCGAGCAGGCGCACGACGATGTTTTCGCCCCAGACCGTCGGCATGATGGCGACGCGGAAGTCCACGTTGCCGCCGCCTATTTGCATGTGGAAGCGGCCATCCTGAATGCTGCGCGTGTCGGCGATGTTCATGCCCGCCATGATTTTCAGGCGGTGGGAGAGGGCGGGCCAATGCTCAAGATGCAGGGCGCGGACTTGCTGCAACGCGCCGTCGATGCGGTAGCGCACGCGCACGAACGTGTTTTCCGGCTCAAGATGGATGTCCGATGCGCCGCGCTTGGCGGCGTCCGTCAGCATCTGGTTCACGAGCCGGACGACGGGATGTTCGTAGGAAGCGGCCGCGGGTTGTTGCGCATGGCCCGTTTCCAGTTCTTGAAGAATGTTGTCGAGCGAGGCGTCGAAATCGTACGTATGCGCGAGGATGTCGTCGATATCGGTTTGGCTCGCGACGTGCGGAACGATGACAAGGTGGCGCGGAAAGTGGCGGCGGAGCGTATCCAGCGCGACGATGTCATAGGGATCGGCCATGGCGACGTCGAGCGTTTCGCCGTCTATGCGCAACGGCACGGCGCGGCAGCGTTCCATGACGGCTTTGGGCAATTGACGGAACAAGGCTGGATCGAGCCTTGTTGTTTTAAGATCAACGGGAGCCAGGCCCGCGCGTTCGGCGAGAATTTTGGCGAGCGCGGCTTCGTCAAGAAAGCCGAGACGCACGAGGACCGCGCCCAGCATCTGGCCTTTCTGTCGTTGCTCGCGCAGCGCGATTTGCAACTGGTCGCGGGTGATGAGGCCGAGGCCGACAAGGCGTTCGCCGACCGGCGCGGGTTTAACCGTTTCGTTTTCTTCGGGAACGACTTTGAGCAAGGATCTTTTCTTCATGGCTTTCTCTTACGGCCACGCCGTTTGGCAACTGCCGTTGCCGAAGTAAGCCACAAGATTGTTGCGGTCGAGAAAGGCGAGCGAGTCGTCGTAAGGGTTGGCGTTGTCGATTACCTGCGTCGCGTTGACGAACGTCGCGTTGCTGTCGGCGTTGATAAGTTCATTGCCGCTGCTGTTTGGAATACGCCAGCCGTTGGTCGCGCCCATGTTGGGGCTGGCTATGAACGCGCCGCGACCGTTCGGGCCGTGGCTCACGAAAATGACTGCGGCGGGTTGATTTTGACTGCCGTTCGGCGTTTGGACGATAACGCGGTTGGTCGTGTTGATGCCGGACGGATTTGTCGCGGCGTTAAAGACCGCTTTACACAAGCCTTTTTGGCTGAAGTTGAGTTGGGATGACGCGCAGGCGCCGCTCGTCACGTCGGCGGCGTTGCAAGGCGCATAGGGCGGCACGACGTTGAAGTTGACGGTAAGCGCGGGATCGACGCGCATCGTGATCCAATGGCCCCAGCCGTCGCGCGCCATGTGTTCCGGGATGCCGAGCGAGACGAACGGCGGGATGCCTTCAGGGTTAGCGCACGCGCCGCACGCCGCTGTGCCTGAGCCGCGCACGCGCCCGAAATCGGGTCCGATTGTTGTAGCAGGCGTGGGGCAGGGCAGACAGCCGTTGGCCTGGACATAGACGGCTGTGGCGCGCATCAGGCTTTGCAGGTTTGCCTCCGTGAGGCTTCGTTGACCGCTTACGCGCACGGCATTGAGCGCAGGATAGACGATCAGAATGATCAACCCGATCACCACCAGCACCACCGACATTTCGACGAGCGTGAAGCCGCTTTCAGATGGCAGAGAGCAGGTGGCAGGAATCAGATATGGAACGGGTTTTTCTGTTTTCTGATCCATGCAATCTGTCATCTGAATCTCACATGCGGATGCAGAGCGTGTAGGTTGGGCCTTCGCTGTAGGTCGCCGTGACTTCGCCCGCGCTGGTGCTGCCTGTGCCGGTTGAGGATTCTTGAGAGGCTTGAATCGCGCCAGCGTTGCTCGCGCCGTCATCCAGCCTTGCGTCGATGGCTTGCGCCGCGCCGGAAGGAAGTTTGTTCAGGCACAACACTGTTGTCGTGAATACGCCGCCGAACGCGCCGTTCTGAAAGCCGAAAATGCCGCCGAAGGGATTGGGCGGCTGCACGGCGGTGCTGTTGTTCGTGACCTGATTTTTCACGAGGCCCGCCGCGCGCAAATGCGCCCAGACAAGGCGGCTTTCGCCCGTGGGCGCCGTGGTTTCCGAAGTGTCGAAGGATGAGCTGCCCCCGATAACGCCATCGCCGTTGCCGTTGCCGGCAAGGCTGGCGTTCGGAAAGCGCACGGTCGCGCTGGGGTCGTCGCCCGGCAACGCGCCGTAATTTTGCGCGTAGGTCTGGAACTGCGCCTGATAGGCCTGAATGGCGTTGACGCCGTTCGTGATGCGCGCGTTCTGGATGATCTGTTGGCCCGTCAGCACGCCGCCGATGATGAGCCCGATGATGACAAGAACGATCGACAATTCGACCAGAGTGAAACCACGAAGTGTTTTAGCATTGGGGCGCATGTTGAACTCCATTATAAGGGGGCGGGAACGGGCAACGTCCGCGGATCGCGGTTGTAGCGCAGGTAAAGGTCGGAATCGGCGGCGTCCGGCGGCGGGTTGTCCATCACCGTCGCGCGCAAAAGGATGACAAGCTCGCTCGTCGCCCCGCGGTTGTCCCGCGATTTCATCAGGTTGCCGATAAGCGGAATGGCGTCGAACGGCGGCACGCCCTTGTCTTCGTTGACGGAGCTGTCTTGCATCAGGCCGCCCATGATCGCGACTTCGCCCGTGTTGATCTGGACGATGGAATCCATCTCGCGCACGGCCAGCACGGGGATTTGCGATTGCACAGGATTGCTGATGCCGGCCTGCGCGGCGTTCAGGCCGATGGAGGGGTCGGTGGCCTGGTCCACGATCCTTGAAATCGTGGGTCGAAGGTTCATCGTGATACGGCCTCGCTCGGGATCGATGGAGGGCTGCACCGTCATGACAAGGCCGACGGGCACGGTGCGCGGCGTGCTCGAAAACACGGGCGTGCCGGAAACGGGTACCCCAGCCGTGCTGACGACCGTCGGGAACTGGGCCGTGGTTACGAAGTAAACTTCGTTGCGCGCGACTTTCAACACGGCGGTCTGGTTGTTGAGAACGGTCAGGCGCGGCGATGACAAAACGCGCGTCGCGCCGAAGGTGCGGACAAGGTTGAGGATGCCGTTGAAATCGCTGTTCTTGACGGAAGCGGTAAAGACCCCGTCGGCTGCGGTGGTGGCTGTGGTGAAGGGCGCGCCCGCGCCCACGGAGCCGAAACGCGCGGCGGCATTGAAACTTTCATTGAAAAGCGTGCGCCAGTTGATGCCGCTCTTGAACTCGTCGTTCAACTCGACCTCGACGATGCGGGCTTCGATGAGAACCTGGGCCGAGGCCTTGCGTTGAAGCTTGAGAAGATATTTTTGCACAGCGCGTTGCTGCTGCTCGTTGCCGAAGACGGTGACAAGACCCGCCTGACGGTCGATGCTGTAATTGGATTTCGCGGCGTGTTTGGAGGACTCTCCAAACTCTTCTTTAATAAGCGGGCGGGAACGGTTTGAGGTGGCCAGAACCTGCCCCAACGATTTTTCCAATTCGCTCCAGAAATCGGCATCGGAAACGCCCGCGATTTTGGCGACCGAGTTGTTGTCGTTGACGCTGCCGCTGGTGCGCGTGCTGTTGCCGTTGCCGCTAGCGATGTCGACATCGAAAACGTTCGTGGCGATAGTCACTTCGCTGGTCGAGCGGCGCGACAGGCTTAAGTAATCGACGGCGTAGGTGTGTTGATAAGGTTCGTCCATTTCGACACGCAGAAAATCGCCATCGACTTTGTAACGCAATCCGGCCAACGCGCAGATGCGTTTGATGACGTCGGAGAGCGGTTGCTTGTGCGCGGAAAAGATGATGCCGCCGTGAATGCGCGGGTCGAGTTCGAGATTGAGCTTTCCCTCGCGGCCCAGTTCGATCAGAACGTCGCGGATGGGAACGTTTTCGGTGACGTTGACGCTGACCAGTTTATCGGGAAGGCGCTGCGTTTCCGGCACAAGGGGAACCGGCAGGGCCGGCATGTCGGGAATGGGCGGAGGATATATTTCTCCTTCCGCGGCACTTTCCATATCTTCGGGATCTTGTTCGGCAGGAAGGTCGCCACGGTCACGCAGAGCCAGATAATCCGCACGCGATAAATTGCCGGCGGGATCGATCTTGTCGCGCGGGAAAAGAACCGTGCATCCGCCGAGCGAAAGCAGGGACGACGTCACAAGCAACAAAAAGAAAGCGGAAAACCGTCTCACGAAATAAACCACTAATGCGCTAGAATGCCAGCGCATGAAACTGACGGTATTTCAGGCCCCTGTCAAAGCCCGCACATATGTCAGGTCTGTGGATAAGTCGCGAAAGTTGTGGATATAATGGCAAAAAAAGTAATTTTTACCATAATTCTTGGAATTCCCGCACTGGATTATGCCGCCATGCGCACGAGAAGTTCTTCCCAATCTCTAACAAAACGCGGCGTGTCGAAGAGGGGAAGCGACATGCGTTTATTTTGAAGCTGCCCTGATGTTTATTCAATGCGAGCTGTGAAGCAATAGACTTCCACCATGCCTTGTCGTGGAGCGCACCGGGCGATAGTGTGCGGAAGGAGAAGCAGTAGTACGTGTAACGACAGGCCCACCCCAATCGGCAGGAACTTTATCGTATAAGTGGCCGAGACCGTATTTGGTTATCAATTCCTGCTTTTTCAGTTCCTGATATTTCGTAAGCGGGGCGGGCCTTCCTTTAGGGTCTTTTTGTTCTTCCGAGTAAAAGGCCGTTCTGTCGAAAAACTCCTGCCATGCCTTTATAGGTCTTGATGTCGCATTAGTGGCGGCGGTTTGAAATGTTTCGTATAGTTCGCTCAGACAAACCAGTTTGAAGGCTTCATAGGGATTGATGATATAGAATTCCCGGATGGCTTCAATAGGAAGACCGTTGACGGACGTAATGTTCTTGTTGCGAATAAGGCCGGGGAGTTCGACCTGGAAGAAAATCTTATCAAGACCTGCGCCGCATACTGCCGTTAATACGTCGCCGGAAATCGCTTCGATAAACGCTTCAGACGCGAAGCGCATGACCTTGTCGGGGTATTCTTTCGTTCGAGCGTCAAAAGGGCCAAAGTGATGATGATAGTATTCATAAATGTTTAAGTATTCTCCGGATGCCGTTTCATCGAATTCGCCGAGAAAAGAACCAATCTCTGTAATATCAATAATCCCGTCTTTGCCCGACTTAACCTGTTCAAGAACGCGTTTGTGATTGCTGATTAAATAGCCGAGCGCAACGGCGATGACATGCCGTGGTCCGGAATAGAGAATTACTTTGCCGTCGATCTTAAAGGCGTCCGGGCCAAGCTCGGCCATCAGGCGCTTAATCTGATCTATGATTTCATCAGGCGTATAAAACGGCTTGAACGGCGACATGGCGCGTTTCTTTCAAATTATTAAAAGAGACGCGATTAGCCGTTTTGCGCTTTAAGATCGAAATCCCGGAAGATTTTGTCCTGTTGGGCCTTCAAGTGTTTTTTAATCTTCTCAGGAACATTTATTCGTTTGTTCCACAGAGGTTGTACATCATCGTATTGTGTGCCCTTACGGCCTCGGAAGAGGAAACGTGAGCTTGTGGTATCCAACTCCCTTTCACCTTCCCAGAAGGTAAAAATCTCGCGTGAGGTTCCACTGGGGAAATGGACGACATGAATCATGCCTACCCACCCCGCAAGACCGTCATTAACAAGATCGACAAACTCAATTCGAAAGGGCTGTTCTTCCACTTGTTTCCCCCGAAACAAACGCCCGAAAAGAGAAATCACGCGCTTTCCGGTCTCCGGCGCTTCCGTAGTATAGGCTTCAAACATATTTTCCTCCTACAGGTTTCTAAAAATTGCTTTCAAAACGAGGTATGGGATAAGCCGGTAAAGTAAATTGCCAATTTCAGGTAATTTACCAGAACGTCATCGTTCACGCGAAGCGCGGCATTTACTTTCATTAAAATAAGAAATATTGTTGCAGTATCATATGGTTACCGGATTTTTAACCAAGACACGCTAAAGCGCACTTAAAGCAAGCAAAACAAGCGATTGGCTACATTTTTGGCTGTCGCGCAAGTTACAGACAAGCGCAGCCTAAGTGAGCTTGCCGGGGTACTTTCTCTGATACTCAATAACTGGATCAAACAGTCATACGAACGAGAAGTTCTTCCCAATCTCTAACAAAACGCGGCGTGTCGAAGAGAGGAAGCGACATGCGTTTATTTTGAAGTCGTTGTTTGAGATTGGCCAGCGCGGCTTTGTCGCGGATGAGTTTGAGCGCGCGTTCTTTATATATGCCAGGTGTTGTACAAATAAGATGTGATAGGTCTGCAGCGGAGAGAATACTGGCCGCGACGCGCGACACAAAACTTTTTCCCATCATGGTTATGACGGGCGTGCCCGACCAAAGCGCATCGCTTGTCGTCGTGTGACCGCCGACGGGAAACGTGTCGAGCGCAAACGCGACGTGCGCGTAGCGCGCCAAATGCTGGTCGGGCGGCGCAGGCGGCGCGAATATAAAGCGGTTGGGGTCGATGCCGTTTTGCCCAGCCGCGTGGCGCAGATAATCCGGCGCGTAAGGATTGGATTTATAGAGCCACAAGACGCTTTCCGGCGTTTCGCGCAAAATGTCACACCAGAGAGCGAATATATCGGGCGTGATTTTGTAGGTTTGGTTGAAGCTGGCCAGCACCAAGGCGTTATCCGGCAAGCCGTAAGCCTCGCGCGGCAAGGTTTGAGCGATAACGCGCTGGCGGTCGTTGATCTGATAGCAATGCGGCAGGCGAACGACGCGTTCCGTGAAATATTGTTCGTTATCTTCAGGAACTGTAACGCCATCGCCCACGAAATAATCGATGAAATCAGCGCCCGTCGTGCCGGGATAGCCCAGCCAGTGCGCCTGAACGCGCGCGGGACGATAGGCGAGGATTTCAAGCCGCGACCCGCGCGTATAGCCTTTCAAATCTACGAGTATGTCTATTTCATCCCGACGGATCCGTTCGGCGGCTCCTTGCGCCGTCAGATTATTGAGTTCAATAAAGTGTTCGACGCCATTCTTGAGGCGCGTCCGGATGGCGGAATTGTCGTCAACGCCATAACTATAGGCAAATATCTCATGACGCGCATTGTCGTGAAGCTCGAAGAGTTCAGCCATGAGATAGGCTGTCGCATGGGCATGGAAGTCGGATGAAAGATAACCGACGCGAAGCCTTTCATGCGTTGACCATACAGGTGGGGCGAGGGGCTTTACGTTTCCGAACTTTTTCGCATGGCGCATTGCCGCCGCTTTTTGAATCGCGGGGTCGTCCGCCAAGACCGTGACGGCTTGGGGCGGAAGGGATTCAACTTCGTCAGGCGGAAATTTCCAATCGCAAAGCTGGCGTCTCAATAAAAGGAGTTGCGCGCGCCACTCGTGTTGATGGGGATAACGCTCAAGCGCTTTTTCCCATTGTTCGGTGGCGGACGGCAGATCGCCCGCAGCTTGATGGAAACGGGCGAGGGATTCCTGGGCCTGTGGAATATCGGGTCTCGCCGCAATGACTTTGGACATAAGGCCGATGGCCTCGGCGTGTTGATTTTGCGCGTGGAGCGTCGTAGCCAGATTAAACTCGGCCTCGATCCAGTCGGGATGGGCGTCGAGGGCGCGGCGATAATACATGACGGCGCGGTTTCCATCGCCCTGCGCTTCGGCGACCTGCGCGGCGAGATGCAAAACGTTCGGGTCTTTTGGATGCGCGCGCAGGGACGCGTTAATCGCGTTCGTCGCCGATTCGAAATCCCTAGCTTGATATAAAGACAGCAAACGTTGAAATTTTTCCCGCGATAAGCCCACGTTGTTGCGCTCCGTAAAAAAGGCGGGTACATTAAGGCATTATGCGCCGTATCCTACAAGACAGGCTTTACAGCCTAAGCCATTTTCGTTGAGAGATGAGGTTTTAGCCCTGTGCTCGCGAATATAGGCATAGTTTTTCTCTTGTTGTTCCTGAACGGCTTTTTCGCCATGGCCGAGTTGGCCATCGTCTCGGCGCGGCGCGCGCGCCTGAAACAAATGGCCGAGGAGCATAACCGCGGCGCACAGTTGGCCCTTGATTTGGCTGACGACCCTACGTCTTTTTTGTCCATCGTTCAGATAGGCATGACGCTTAACAGCGTTTTGGCGGGCGCGTTTTCGGGAGCGACTTTTGCAGGGCCGTTGGCGGAAGAACTGAAGGTCATTTCCTGGTTGGCTCCGTTCAGCGACGTTTTGGCGCTCGGCATCACGGTCGTTGGCGTGACCTATCTCAATCTTGTTATCGGCGAACTGGTTCCCAAACGCATCGGCCTCTCTTATGCCGAGGCCATCGCTATTCGCGTTTCGCGCATTATGAAGTTTTTCGAGCGTCTTGCCGCGCCGGCGGTCTGGCTTTTGCGCGGATCGACGGATGTCTTGCTGCGAATAATGCGGCTTCACAATCCGCCTGCCGTGCAAGTTACGGAAGAAGAGGTCAAGGACCTGATCGCCGAGGGGACGGAATCCGGCGTGTTCAAGCCCGCCGAAAAGAAGATGATCGAAGGCGTTATGCGCCTCGCCGACCGGACGGTGCGCACGATCATGACGCCGCGCGTGGATGTGGCGTGGCTGGCGTTCGGAGCCTCGCCAGAAGAACACGCGCATGCCATGCATGCCAACAGGTACAGCCGTTTCCCCGTCGCCGTCGGCGATTTGGAAGAAGTGAAGGGCATCGTTCACGCCAAGGATTTGCTGGACTCCATGTTCGAAGGCAGGCCGATGAGCATTGAATCCATTATGAGGCCGCCGATCATCGTCCCGGAATCCACGCCTGTTCTGCGTTTGCTCGATCAGTTCAGGCAGTCGGGGCAGCATATGGCCATCGTGATCGACGAATACGGCAGCGTCGAAGGTTTAGTGACGCTGACCGGCATCATGGAGGCTATTACGGGCGAGTTGCCGGAACTCGGGCAAGAAAGCAGCGACAAACCCGTGCAACGCGAAGACGGTAGCTGGCTCGTGGACGGCATGATGTCGATCGATGAGGTTGAGATGCTTCTCGGCGTGAAGAACATGCACGAAGGCAGCGATTTCCACACCATTGCGGGATTCATGATCGATAAGCTGGGCCGCATTCCTGCTACCGGCGATCACTTCATCTGGAACGATGTGCGTTTCGAGGTCGTCGACATGGACGGTCGGCGCGTGGATAAGGTGCTGATCAATCCGCCGAAGGACGATACGCCCCGATTCATCAACGAAACCTAATTTTTCTTGAGCTGTTGGATATGCCGATCCTGAAAACGCGGCATGATTACGAGCGAGCATAGCGCGCCGACTAAGGCCATCGCCATATCGGTTTGCGTATCCCACGGGTCGCCCTGTGTGCCCAAAAAGGCATCGGCGGACTGGTTCAGGAGGAGGGCGCTTAGCCATTCGAACAATTCATAAGCTGCGCTGATGGCGAGGCAAACGCAAAGCGTCAAAAAGAAAACCATCTTGCCGGACTGCAAAGGCGTTTTGCGAAGCAGGATTTCGCGGGCGATGAGGGCGGGGACGAAGCCTTGCATGAAATGGCCGATGCGGTCGTAATTGTTTCGTTCGAACCCGAACCAGTCCTGCATCCAGAAGCCCAGAGGCACTTTGGCGTATGTGTAATAACCGCCGACAATCAGAACGATCATGTGGATGAAAATCCAGCGATAGGTGATGGGTGTCAGCGGGAACTTTTGCGCGGTCAGCCATATAACGGGAAGAGCTATGATGATGGGCATGATTTCAAGAAACCACGTCAGGCGGTCTTCAGTATACGTTCCAGAATAGATGAGGCACAGCACGATGAAAGCCGACAGATATTTCATGTCGATGATCGCGGCAGACAGTGCGGGATTTTGTTTCATGCCGGTCGACTCGCTTTGCGGGGAAGCGCGTTCAGCATCGAAACGCTGAGCGCGGCCCAGTAGGGCAGGGTTTGAACGAGAAGCATACCCGTCCATAGCGCGGCGTTCTGGTTCGTTGGTTCGAAGACATAAAGCACCGAAAACGCGCAGATCAACAAGCCAAGCAGCAAGCCGATTTCCTCGCGCGCCATGAGAATTCCTTGAATGGCGGCCGGTTTGTCGTCGCATTTGGGCGTGCGGATAAAGGGCTTGCCGGAGGTGAATAGGCCTTGCCACACGGCGCGACCCACCGCGTGCGTCAGCGACATGCCCGCAACCGCCGCCCCCAAACGGTCGCGCCACCCGCATTTGACGCGCGCGTGATAAAGCCAGAAACCCGCGATGATCTTGAAAGCGAAAACGCTGAGCGTCGGGACGAGAAAAACGGCGGGCGGGAACTCGACCCACTTCAGCAATAGAAGAATAGACCACAAAATAGCCGCCGAAACGAAAACAAGATGCGCGGCGTCGGCGAACCACGGCAGCCAACCCGAGACGAAGTGATAGCGCTGTCCGCGCGTAAGCTTGACGCCTTGTTCGTCGCCGCTTTCGCTCAAGGCGCGCCAATGACGCTTGAGAATCTGCACGGCCCCATAAGCCCAACGGAACCTTTGGGTTTTATAGCCGCTGAAGCTGTCGGGGATCAGGCCGCGGCCCAGCGAATGTTCAAGATACACGGCTTCATAGCCGCGTTCGAACAGGCGCAAGCCAAGCTCGGCATCCTCGCAAATGCACCACTCGGCCCATCCGTCGATGCTCTCCAAAATCTTTTTGCGGATCAACGTCATCGTGCCGTGCTGGATGATCGCGTTGCGCTCGTTGCGTTGAACCATGCCGATATGGAAAAAGCCCGCGTACTCCCAGTAACACATGCGCTTGAAGGCGTCTTCATTGCCGTCGCGGTAATCCTGCGGAGCCTGGACGAAGGCGACCTCCGGCTTTTCGAAATAGGGAACGGTGACGTGCAGCCAGTCGTGCGAGACGATGTAGTCGCTGTCGATGACGCCCACGATTTCCGCGTCCTTGGCGGTTTGCTTGAGCGCGAAATTGAGCGCGCCCGCCTTGAAGCCCGGCCACTTGGGCAAATGGAAAAAACGGAATCGGGGGCCGAGTTTGGCGCAATGTTCCTCAAGCGGTTTCCAGACGGCTTCGTCCTTCGTGTTGTTGTCCACGACGAGAACCTCGAAGCTCGGGTAATCGAGCGCGGCCAGAGCGTCCAGCGTTTGCATGACCATGTGGGGCGGTTCGTTGTAACACGGCACATGGATGGAAACTTTGGGCGGGTTCGGCGGAAGCGCGCCATAGAGCGGAACGAACGCGCGGCGGCGGTTGGCCCAGATCACTTCGGTCAGCTCAAGGCCGTCAACGAGCAAGAGGGCAAGCAAGATTATCTGAAAGCCGATCAGGACGACCCAGGCGACGGTGCTCGAAGTGATGATGTTTTCCGCCATCGCCGCCATAACGGCCCAGACCAACAGGGAGAACACGGCCTGAATGAGGCCGGCATAGAATACTTGTCCGGCGGGCCGCAAATCGCGCCAGCGGCGGACGAACCATTGGATAGGGATTATGGCCAACAAGGAGGCGGCCAGAAATCCCCAGTACCAATGGGACGACTCGCGCACGATGCCGCTCATGGCGAATTTGGGCTTGCGATCGACGTTCCACAGGCCCCAATGCGCGCCTACGGTTCCTTCGATGCGCCGTTTCCATGGCGCGTCGATGGACTCGACGATGGAATAGTCAAGGCGTTCTTCACTCGCCATATTAAGAAATTCCCGTACGAAACGCGCTTCGTTGATGAGCGAAGGCTCCGCGCCTTTTACCCACTGGCCTTCGCTGGGCCACCCGACCTCGCCGATGAAAATGTGCTTGTTGGGAAAAGCGGCTTGCAACTGCTGATAGCGATAGCGGATATAGGCGACCGCGCCGTCGATGGACACGCCCTCCCAATAGGGGAGGACGTGAACCGTGATAAAATCGACGGCTTGCGCCAGTTCGGGGTATTTCAACCAGACATGCCACGGCTCAGCGGTCGAGACGGGAACGCTCACCTGGCGTTTGACGCGTTCGATCATGTTAATCAGCGCATAAACCCCCACATCCTCGCGCAACAGGCTTTCATTGCCGACGATGACGCGTTTGACGTTGGGATTGGCAAGCGTCACGTCGATGAGTTTTGCGATTTCTTGCGCGTTCGCCTTGTTGTCGCGTCCGAGCCAACCGCCCAGGATGATGCTGATCTTGTGTTTGCCAGCAAGTGTGACAATGCGGTCGAGTCCATCGCTGACGCCATACAGGCGCAGATTGTTAGTATGGTCGGCCAACAAGGCCATGTCGCGGTCGATCTTTTCGTCGCTCAGCTTGTTGTCTTTGTCGCCGGATTGCCAACCGCTGTAAGACATGCTGTTGATCAGGCCGCCCCAGGCCCGTTCGCTTGTTCCGCGGTTGACCAACGCCCAAACGGCAAAGTTCGCCGCTATAACGACGACGAGGACAAGAGCGGTGCGTTGGAGGAGGCGCATGGTTCAGGGGACAGAAAACAGATGTCAGGTATCAGATATCAGGAAACAGGAGATATTGAAAAGATGTATAATGATCTTGAGGCTGGCGACATTATTTCTGATCCCTGTATTCTGCCTTCTGTTTACGAGACGCCCATCTTCCGGTTTTTCTCGGTGATCGAGGATATGAGCGCGTCGAAACCTTCCCGCTTGATGATGGAGGTGAATTCCGAGCGGCGCGTGGCCAACTGGCTGATGGAAGCGTCCAACAGCACGTCGACGATCCTCATCTGCCCTTTTTCGTCCGCTTTAACGAGGTAATTCAACGTTACAGGCGCTTCACCGTTCGGGATCAGCCTGGTTTCGACGATCATGCCGCCGCCGGTGGCCGGCTTTTCGCCAATGACTTCAAATTTCTCGCCGTCAAATTTTTTGAATTGGCTCGCATAATTGGCGACGCTGAACGTCGTGAAAGCGTCGAGCAGTTTTTGCTGGGCGTCCGGTTGCGCGGTTTGCCACGCGGGGCCAGCCGAAAAACGCGCCATAAGCGGCAGATTGAACGCCGTCTTGACAGCGGGTTCAAGCTTTTTGAAGCGGCCCTCGAAGCCAAGCTTTTCGCCTTGCTTCATCGTGTCGAGAAGGTTGTCATAAAACGTCTTGACGACGGAGGAGGCTGACGCCGGTTGAGGGGCGGCCAATGAAGGCGTTCCTGCGGCCACGAGACCGAACGCAAGAAAAGCCAAAGTTCTGATAATTGCGCGCATCATGTTTTATCCTGTTAATATTTAGCCAGAAAGCAAAGCGGGTTGAACGTGGACGGACGCTTTTTGCAAAGCTTCATTCCGGAACCTATCCCTCAATTGTTAATATCTGATTTCGGCAGAATTATGCCCGCGCTACCACGGCGGCGGCTTCCTCTTTCCCCAAAGCCTCCAAGGCCTTGGCGACGATGTGGCGGGCGTTCAGGCCGGCCGCCTCATATTGCTTATAGGGCGTATCCTGTTCCTGATAGCGGTCGGGCAGCGTCATGGCGCGGATTTTCAGGCCGTGATCCATAAAGCCGAGGTTGGCCAGATGGTGCAGAACGAAACTCCCGAACCCGCCGATGGAGCCTTCCTCGATCGTGATAATGACTTCATGGCTGCGGGCTAGACGTTGGATCAAATCCAGATCGAGCGGTTTCGCAAAACGCATGTCCGCGATCGTCGCGCTAAGGCCGCGCGCGTCGAGTTCCGTGGCGGCCTTGCGGCATTCCTCCATGCGCGTGCCGAGATTCAGGATGGCGATCTTGCTGCCTTCCTTGACGATGCGGCCTTTGCCGATGGGGAGGACTTCGCCGCGTTCTGGAATGGGAAGGCCTACGCCTTCGCCGCGCGGATAACGCACAGCCGATGTGCAATCGTCAATCGCGGCGGCTGTGGCTACCATATGCGTGAGTTCAACTTCGTCGGATGCGGCCATGATGACGATGTCCGGCAAGCAACCGAGGAAGGCTACGTCGAACGATCCTGCGTGCGTCGCGCCGTCGGCTCCCACAAGTCCGGCACGATCCATCATCAAGCGCACAGGCAGTTTTTGTAAAACGGCGTCGTGCATGACCTGATCGTAAGCGCGTTGCATGAATGAAGAATAAATAGCGCAGAAAGGTTTATAGCCTTCACAGGCCAGACCCGCCGAAAAGGTTACGGCGTGTTGTTCCGCGATGCCGACGTCAAAGAAACGGTTGGGGAACTTTTTGGCGAATTGATCAAGTCCCGTTCCTGCAGGCATGGCCGCCGTGATAGCAAGAATTTTTTCGTCGTGTTCGGCTTCTTTCACCAATGCGTCCGAAAATACTTTTGTGTACGATGGGGCCGTTGTCTTGGGCTTGTCCTGCGCGCCTGTCACGACGTTGAATCGCGCGACGGCATGCAGCTTGTCAGCGGCGTTTTCGGCGGGCGCGTAACCGCGTCCTTTTTCCGTGACGACATGAATGAGAACGGGGCCGCCTTGCGGATCGTCGCGAACGTTTTCAAGAACGGGCACGAGATGGTCGAGGTTATGGCCGTCGATGGGGCCGACGTAATAGAACCCGAGTTCTTCGAACATAGTGCCGCCTGTGACCATGCCTCGCGCGTAGTGTTCGGCCTTGCGCGCGGCTTCTTTCAGGGGGCGCGGAAACAACTTGGCGAACTCCTTGGCGACATGGCGCAGGTTGCGGTATTCGCGCGAGGACACGATGCGCGAGAGATAGGCGCTGACAGCGCCGGTCGGCGGCGCGATCGACATATCGTTGTCGTTGAGGATGACGATCAGGCGCGTATCGGACGTTCCGGCGTTGTTGAGCGCTTCGTAGGCCATGCCCGCGCTGATGGATCCGTCACCGATGACGGCGATGACGTTGTTCTTTTTTTTGTTAAAGTCGCGACCGATAGCGATGCCTAGGCCTGCGGAAATGGAAGTCGAGCTATGGCCGGCGCCGAAGGGGTCATAGACGCTTTCCGAACGCTTGGTGAACGGCGCAAGCCCGCCGCCTTGGCGCAGCGTGCGAATGCGGTCGCGGCGGCCTGTCAAAATCTTGTGGGGATAGGTCTGGTGGCCGACGTCCCAAATCAAGACGTCTTCGGGCGTGTTGAAAACATAGTGCAGGGCGACCGTCAATTCGACGACCCCCAGTCCCGAACCGAAATGCCCTCCCGTGACGGAGACCGTGTCGATGGTTTCGGCGCGCAGCTCGTCGGATAGCTGACGCAGATCCGAGGGGTTCAGTTTGCGAAGGTCTTCCGGCGTTTTGACCGTGTCGAGAAGGGGCGTCTGGGGACGGCCCGAAGCGAGCGGCTGAACGTCCTTCGCTTCAACCTCGCCGTTGCGGTAGATGTTTTCATGAAAAGGCGCGCGATTGGGTTTGGTCTTGGGCGGTGTTGTCAAGCTCATCTCCCTGAACTGAATTTTTCTATATGCCGATTTGGCTCGACTCAGCGCTCTATAGCGCGACCCGTTTCAATAGCATTTTACGGCATGATGCCGGAACGATTAGCCTCTCGTGGGGGCAAGAAGCAAGCGCGCCGTTACCTTTGGGCCACATAATGCAGCGCAATATTGAAATGTTCGATCCATTCCGGACGCTTAGACCAATTTCCTCGCAAAATGAAGCTCGGATGAAATGTCGGCAAAACACGCGATTTCGGGCGCAAACGGCAGTCTAAAAGACTTCCAACCTTCGATAAAAGGCCGTTTTCGCCTGTCAAAGCCCATAAAGGCGTACGTCCAAGGGCGATGACCACCTTGGGGGACCACACTTCAAGCGTTTCCTTTAAGTTATCTATTTCTAAGGAAAATTCCTTTTTACACCACAGGCTTCCGAACTGTCCCAACCGCTGGTCGAGTGGGATATTTTGCTCTTTCGCGGCCTTTTTGGAGCTGAAAAAGTGGTCGATTTTGTTGTTGGGGGGCTGAAAGCGGAACACATTGGCCACTAAACAGCGTTTTCTGTCGATTTTAGCCTCGCCCAATACCTCATCCAGCAGCTTTCCGCTGCGTCCCACGAAGGGTCTGCCGAGCTTGACCTCCTCTCTCCCCGGAGCCTCCCCCACCAAAAAAACCCCATTCCACAAATCCCTATGGGGGGGGAGGTCGTAATTAACCATAGGTAAAGGGGGTTGGGAGAGTGTCGCGGGGTCGAATAACATGTTGTTCCTGCAAAAGAATCAAAAGCTTAACCCGATTTTAGCAGTCTTTGGTTCATTATAAGAGGTCATTTTTTATGATTAATGAGCCCCATTTGCATTAAGTTCGGCGTCGCGATTCCATGAAGGCCACCACAAAACCACGTTCATTGTCGAAGATTGTCGGCACGTCGCGGCGATTTCTGATCGCCGTGGCGGTCATCGGCGTGTTTATGGCCGTTCTGCAATTCGTTCTTGTGCGCCAACAGGTCAACGGCTTTCTCACCCAGCAGATGCAGCAGTTCGTCAGCCAGGGCGTGGGTCGCCTGCAAAGGCAAATTAATCAGGACCAGTATCTGATCGAAGCGGTAGCAGGTCTGCAGGAGGCGAGTCCGGACATCAGCTTCAAGGCCTTGCAGCAATTCATCCGCATCGCCGATCACGGCCAGAGCATGGTTTCCTACATATACCTTGTGACCTTTCCGGACGGACAAACGGTCGAAAGCGATCTTCTCATCGACATGACGAAGTTCAATTTTCCCGCGCCATCGCTGGAGCAGATCGTCGGAAAAAACAGGCTCAATGATCTTATCCGGCAAAATTCCAGACCCGCTGCCATGGTGTTGGCAGGGAACAGTCCTACGGATTCCGGATGGCTGTTGTTTATGCGGCCCGTGGGCAAGGCGGGCAGCGGCGGCAAGGTCGTCTTCGGTCTTACGCCGATCGACAAGTTGTTTGCCGATTTTATCATGTTGCAAACCGGCGGCCAGTTGAACCAGTTCATTGTTTCCGAGCAAACGGAAAAGACGGTCAAACCATTCTTCGTGTTGAGCGGCGTATCTTCGAGTTCAAGCCTGTTCGCTTCGCATGAAGCCCATGAACGCATAGTCCTGCGCGACAGGACGTGGGTCATCAGCTTCAAAGGCGAGCCGCGACAAGATTATCTTGTCGTAGCCTTTTTGCCTTATATAATTTTGGGCATCGGCTTGTTGCTGACGTGGGCGCTGGTTATGTATCTTGGCACCGTGCGCGTGCGCGGCGCGGAAGTCGCCAATCTCGCCGAATCCCTCCGCAAAGCGAACGACGAATTGAACCGCCGCATCGCCGAAGAGGCGCGCATGGCCCGCGCCGTGCGCGAGAGCGAATACAAATACCGCAGCATCTTCGAGAACGCGGGTATCGGCATTTGCCAGATCGCGCCGTCCGGCGAATGGATAAAAGCCAATCGCCAGATGGCGCATATTTTGGGTTACGACAGCTCGCAGGAGCTTCTGGTGGCGCAACCAGACTTGAACGACGAGCTGTTCGTCAGCTCGAAAGACAGAAACACATGGTTCGAACGCCTGAACAAGACGTCGCAGCACGATTTTGAAACGGAAATGTTCACAAAAGACCGCCGCATAATCGTGGTCAACATGAGCGGCCACGCCGTGCGCATGGGCCCGGACAAGATCCAGTATTTCGAATGCACGGTGTACGACGTGACCGAGCGCAAGAACGCCGAAAAGGCCCTGAAGCAGGCGATCAAGGAAGCCGACTTCGCCAACCGAAGCAAATCGGAGTTCTTGGCCAACATGAGCCATGAGTTGCGTACGCCTTTGAACGCCATCATAGGCTTTTCGGAAATCATCAAGGATCAGCTGTTCGGTCCTGTGGGGAAGGAGCAATATGTCGAATACGCCAAGGACATATACGACAGTGGCGAGCTTCTCCTCTCGCTCATCAACGACATTTTGGATATGTCGAAGATCGAAGCCGGCAAGCGTACGCTGACGGAAAGTGAAATCGACATCAGCGAAACCGTGCGTTCGGTCATGCGGCTTGTTTCTGTGCGCGCCAAGTCAGGCCGCGTCCATTTGAACGTCGATATGCCTATCGAGCTTCCGCATGTGCGCGTGGAAGAAAAGGCAATCAAACAGATTTTGACCAATCTGCTGACGAACGCGATCAAATTCACGCCGGAAGGCGGCAGCGTGACGTTGTCGGCGCGCGCCTCGGAGCAGGGAGGCATGACCATCAGCATCGAGGACACCGGCATCGGCATGAAGCCGGAGGATATCCCTGTGGCCTTGTCGCCGTTCGGCCAGATCGAAAACGTGTTGAGCCGCAAGAACCAGGGCACGGGCCTAGGCCTCCCGCTTACCAAGGCGTTGATCGAATTGCATGGCGGCGAAATGAAGCTGACCAGCGAGGTCGGCAAGGGCACGACCGTGACCATGATCCTGCCGCCGGGCCGTTTGGTGGGCAAGCCTGTTAAGGTTGATGCATAAAATACGTGGTATTCGCGTCATCTCCTTTTCATGCTAAAACCAGTCCATGGAATGGCTGGATGAAGGCATAGTGCTGTCGGCAAGGCCGCACGGCGAGACGGCGGCGATCGTAACGCTGCTCACGGCGCAGCACGGCTGTCATGCCGGATTGGTGCCGGGCGGGCAGGGCCGCCGCTGGGCCAGCGCGTTGCAGCCTGGCAACCACGTCAAGGTGCGCTGGCGCGCAAGGCTGCTCGATCATCTGGGGAACTATACGCTTGAGGTTATCACATCGCACGCCGCGCCGTGGCTCGATAATCCGGAAATTCTCGCCATCATCTCCAGCGCGTGCGCGATCACCGAAGTCAGCTTGCCGGAACGACAAGCCATGCCGGGCGTTTATGCGGGATTGCTGGCGTTGCTCGGCTGGCCTGACCCCGCGCTGTGGGCGCCCGCTTATGTGAAATGGGAAACGGAATTGTTACGCGCGCTGGGGTTCGGTCTGGACTTGTCGCAATGCGCGGCGACGGGCGCGACGGAAAACCTGAGCCACGTCAGCCCGCGCACGGGCCGCGCCGTCTCGCGCGAGGCCGCTGCGCCGTATAAGGACAAATTGTTCACGCTGCCCGCGTTTTTGTGCGGCATGGCGGAAGACTGGACGATGGAAGACATTGTGCACGGCCTCGATATGACGGGCCATTTCCTGACGCGGCACGTGTTCGCGCACAACCACGGGCGGATGGCGGGTACACACGACCTCCCGCCTGCGCGGGAGCGGCTGGGGGAGTTTTACCGGAAGCAAATGGAGAAGGTCAGGGTGGCTTGAATTATGCCTAAACCGGTAATCAGGGATTGAAACGCCCCTTGAGTTGTGCTATTGTACAACTAATAAGAAATAGGAGAAAGCGTGGAAATCGTCGTCGATACGTCGGCCATTATGGCTGTGATTACAAATGAGCCTGATCGCCGTGCGATTCTGGCGGCGAGCAAGGGGGCAACGCTAAGGGCGCCCCAATCGGTCCATTGGGAAATCGGTAACGCGTTTTCCGCCATGTTCAAACGGAAACGCGTCACCAAGGCCAAGGCCCTGAAGGCGATAGCCTTGTATCATCGCATACCGATAGCCTTTAGTGACGTGAAGCTGGAGGAAGCCATGGAATTGACGTCGCATTACAATATTTATGCTTATGACGCTTATATTTTAGCTTGCGCGCGGCGCTTTGGGGCGCCGGTGCTTTCGCTTGATTCCGGATTGAACGGCATCGCGAAAGTCATGGGTCTGACAGTTATCGAAATATAGGAGGGTTTCATGGACGTTTATACTTTTTCCGATGCCCGGCAGAATCTGGCGAAAGTTCTGGATCGCGCGGGAAAGGTTGGGGCCGTGCGCATTACTCGCCGCGGTGGCGCGATGTTCCAGATCACGCCCGTATCGCAAAAAGCTTCGCCGCTTGACGTGGGTTTTGTCGACGTGAACCTGACACGTGAAGATATTGTATCGGCGGTACGCGAAAGCCGCGAGCGGGAACGATAGGGCTGCGTTTTTGCATCCGCCAAGGCCGCGCGCCCGGCACGCACGACTTGCCTCCCGCGCGGGAACGATTGGGGGAGTTTTATCGGCGAAAAGATGGACGTCGCATCGCCTGAAACCTTTTTGGATCAATGATGCCGCGCTGGATTTGCAGAAGCTCTTCGCGCGTTCTGTAAGGAGCCTTAAGAAGGCCCTCTTCGCATAAAGTGAAAGGAAGGCTTAGGCCGTTTTCATAAGGGCTGCGCAGAATAACTATAGGCCAAACATCTCCAAGAGACTTAACGGTATAATAGGTTTCGTTGCCAATTATCATGGGCATAAGTTCATTGCGCCTCATGCCAAGCGCCAATGTTTGAAGGTGCACAAGCGTGTTCATATCATGATTGATAAGGCGCGATTGTATGGAATAATTCAGATGAAAATTGTCACTTGTAAATAAGGGGACTGAATGTTCAACCGTTAACGAATTTATGCGGTTATCATCCGAAGATTGATCAAATGTTCCGCGCCTCATCATTTCCTCGAGGGCTGCGTCGGAGAGGACAGCGTGTTGCGGCATTGTCGAACGGTGTCGGGTTATATGCCTGGCAGCCTCTTTAAGGAAGGATCGCCTTGAAGCATAAAACTCCTGACGCTTCATGGTCAGCGCCTGTTCGGCTTGCGGGTTGAAAATGACGATCTCCGGTATAAGGAATCGGCTATAGGCCGAAAGGATGGCGCGGACCTTCTTCTGCATGAGGGGGTAATCCCGAATACCGCGCTCTTTGGCAATTCTGGCTTGATTGTTAAGGAACATTGAAATTATTTCTGGATCGGCAGGACGATAATTTAAGGCCCAATTGGCTGGATCGGTTGTATTAAGGCGGTTAGGAACAGCCTTTTCCAAATAGGAATGGTATTCTTTGGCGAGAGGGCTTCCGGATTTTGTGAAACGTTGCCATGCGATGGCTATTTCCGATACATAGGCAGGCTCTGCCGTGTTGACGTGATTCAGCACAAAGGCCTCGATTAGGCCAAGCGCTACGCGTGCATCGATTATGATGGGCGTTCTGTTGATTTCCCGGCTTGAGGCTCTAAAGTCTTCAATTCTTGCGGGGGTGCCTGTGATTTCACGTTCAAAGGACGTATAACCCTGAGCATAGCCTCGTGCCGCAGAGTCAAAATTATTTTGGTCTTTCAAGTTGAAATAATTGCCGGTCTGGCGGAAGTGTATTTTGGAAAGTGGGATACTAACGTCGAAAAGAAAGCGGCCGAAATCCGTTAGACCGTGGTCGACATCGTAAATTGTTTGCATGTTGTTTGTTTGCGGATTGATAAGGCAACGGTTTATCACCCAAAGCATATTATATGCAGAATATGAGTAACCTAGATATTGGTCATATTCATGGGGTGTCATAATAGGGGACATGGCGTATATCAGGCGTTAACAATCGCAATGGCAAATGCCTATCTTATCAACCAATAATGGCATAAGCCATCAGATTTGCGTGGTTAACAGAACAGGCCAGACTCCAATTCTGCAGCAGTATCCTGAACTTGATTCTTCCGCAAAATCCTGTAGTTAGAACCCCATGGCAAAAGTCACCACCAAAACCCGCACGCCCGAGGAACCGCCGCAGCCGATAGTCGATAAACGGCTTTCCGAGGCGTTGTCCGAACGTTACCTTTCCTATGCGCTGTCCACGATTATGGACCGCGCCTTGCCCGATGTGCGCGACGGCATGAAGCCAGTGCATCGGCGTTTGTTGTTCGCGATGCGCGAACTGAAGCTTGAGCCGAACCTGCCGCCCAAAAAATCCGCGCGCGTGGTCGGCGACGTGATCGGCAAATACCACCCGCACGGCGACACCGCTGTTTACGATGCGATGGTTCGCCTCGCGCAGGATTTCAACCAGCGTTATCCGCTTGTCGAAGGGCAGGGGAATTTCGGCAACATTGACGGCGATAACGCCGCCGCGATGCGTTACACCGAAGCGCGCCTGACCGACGTCGCGCGTTTGCTCCTTGAAGGCATTGACGACGACGCGGTTGACTTCCGCCCGACTTACGACGGCAGCAGCGAAGAGCCTGTGGTGCTGCCAGCGGCTTTCCCGAACCTGCTTGCCAATGGCGCGGCGGGCATCGCTGTGGGCATGGCGACCAGCATTCCGCCGCATAACGTGAGCGAGCTGTGCGACGCGATGCACCACATGATCAAGCATCCGAACGTGACGGCTGATAAATTGGCCGATTTGGTGCCCGGTCCCGATTTTCCGACAGGCGGCGTGCTGGTGGAATCCCGCGACGCGATAGTCGAGGCTTATAAAACAGGGCGCGGCTCGTTCCGCCTGCGCGCGAAATGGGTAAAGGAAGATTTGAAGCAAGGCATGTGGCAGATCGTCGTCACCGAGATGCCTTATCAAGTGCCGAAAGCGCGGCTCATCGAGAAAATCGCCGAACAGCTTTTGGCGCGCAAACTACCTTTGCTCGATGACATACGCGACGAATCCGCCGACGATGTGCGCCTGATCCTAGTGCCGAAAAGCCGCAACGTCGATCCGCACGTGATGATGGAATCCCTGTTCCGCGCGACGGAACTGGAAACGAAAATCCCCCTGAACCTGAACGTTTTGGACAGGGACGGCGTGCCGCAGGTGATGGGATTGCGGGGCGCTTTGCAAGCGTATCTCGATCATCGCCATGAGGTGTTGATCCGCCGCTCGAAATACCGTTTGGGCAAGATCGAGGAACGCTTGGAAGTTCTGGCGGGTTATATGATCGCCTACCTGAACCTCGACAAGGTGATCAAGATCATCCGCACCGAGGACGAACCGAAACCCGTGTTGATAAAAACGTTCAAGCTGACCGAAGTTCAGGCCGAAGCCATTTTGAACATGCGTTTGCGCTCGTTGCGTAAGCTTGAAGAGATGGAGATCAAAGGCGAGCAAAAGGAACTGACGGGCCAGCAATCCGAACTGAAAAAGCTTTTGAAGGACGAAGACCTGCGCTGGCAGAAGATCGACGGCGAGATTCAGGAGCTTAAGAAAAAGTTCGGCAAGGCGACGAAGCTTGGCGCGCGCCGCACGGAACTCGCCGATCCGCCCAAGAATATCGAGGTGCCCGTCGAAGCCGTGATCGAACGCGAAAACGTGACGGTCGTGTGCTCGGACAAGGGATGGATACGCGCCATGCGCGGCCACGGCCTCGACCATGGCACGATCAAATACAAGGAAGGCGACGAGGAAAAGTTCATCCTCGAAGCCGAAACGACGGATAAAATCCTGCTCTTTGCCAGCAACGGGCGGTTTTACACGCTGGGCGTGGACAAATTGCCGGGAGGGCGCGGGCTTGGCGAGCCGGTGCGCCTGATGATCGACCTGAACGAGGCCGAGATCGTCGGTATCGTGAAATACCAGCCTGAGCAAAAGTTCATCGTTGCCTCAAGCGACGGCCACGGATTCATCGTGAAGGCTGAGGACGTTCTGGCGCAAACGCGTAACGGCAAGCAGGTTCTGAACGTGGGCGGCAAGTCCCGCGCTGCGGCGATGAGCCTTGCGGGCGGCGACACGATTGCCGTCATCGGCACGAACAGGAAGCTGTTGCTGTTTCCGGCGGAACAATTGCCCGAAATGGCCAAAGGCCGCGGCGTTATCCTGCAACGCTATAAGGAAGGCGAATTGTCGGACGTCAAGAGCTTCAATTACAAGGAAGGCTTGACTTGGAAATCCGGTGACCGCGAGCGCATTGAAACCGACCTCCGCGCATGGAAAGGCGAACGGGCCCAAGCCGGCCGCCTGCCGCCCACCGGCTTCACGCGGAGCAATAAATTCGGCTGAACGATTTTATTTCTTCTTCTCGTCCTTATAGTCCGTCGCAGACGGTTTGCCGCGATAGGTGTCGAGGAAGCCGCGGAACATATCCACTTCGGCAATCTTGGATTGCGCCGCGGCGATGTCTTTCATGGGCGTCGACTTGTCGGGGCGCGTCAATACGCGGAACATGTCCTTTTGCGACGTTCCGGCCATGGCCGCGCCGTAATCGATGGCCAGACGGTCGATCCCCGCCCTGTCTTCCGCCAACGAGAGCGCAATCGCGCAATTCACGAGCCATCCCGCTTGTTCTTCCGTTAACAAGTCTCCGGCCTTGGGCGGCGGGCCTATCACTTCCAGCAACGCCTTGGCCGCTTCGGGCCAACGTTGGGCGCGCATCGTTATGTCGGCTTTCAGAATCCTCGCCGGAACGCTTTCGTTGTTCTCCAGCAAGCCCAAGGCGGCGTCGTATTTGCCCTGTTGCGACAAGGCGCGGGCGCGCAGCAACCGCCGTTCGTTCAAAAGTTGTTTGGCGTCTGCGTTATCGGGCATCTCGGCTTGCGAAGAATCGAGTGTCGCAATCGCGGCTTCCGGCTTTTGATCCAACAAGCGAATGGCCGCGAGGCGCGCGCCGACGCGCATTCTTTCCTCGCCTTTGAGACCGTTTTTCAGTTGTTCATCAAGGAGATTGGCCGCCTGTTCGAGCAAGTCGATCGACACGAGGCGTTCGGCCAGATTGCGCTTGAGCGCGTTGCCTTCCTCGCCCTGAGGGATCAGGTCGCGGTAATCCTGATACATGGTGAGCGCTTCCACCGGCGACATATTCTCGCCGAGATCGGTGAGATAGATGTCGTGGAACGTCTTGGCCATTTCGGCCTTTATCGGCGGGGTCAGGGAGCTGTTGGGATATAGGCGCGTGCCTTGTTGTAGGACGGCCAGGCCTTTTTTGAAATCCTTTGTCTCGATGTAATAGCCGCCAAGACGGCGCAAAATATCAAGTTCGAGATCGTCGCCGCGCCATGCGTAGCGCAGGCCCTCAAGGCGCTCAATGGCTTGGACGGGCGTCATGGAGCGCGTAGCGACGCCGAGGTCGATCAAGGCCAACTCGGCCCGGATTTTGTACAGGCGGTCGTTCGAACGCGTTACCTCTCGCCATAATTTCTCCGCAACGTCGATCCGTCCGGACTTGCTGTGGACGACGCCGCGCAGGTATTTGATTGAGGGTTCGATTTCCGGCAGATGCGGTTGACCCTCAAGCCTGTCGAGCCATTCGGAAGCTTCCTGATCCTTGTCGATACTCAACGCCGCTTCAATCGCCAGAACCGCAAAGCGGGAATGGAACGGTTCGGGATAAAGGTTCCATATATCTTCCGTATAATTGAATTTTTCCTCCGCCATCGTCCAATCGCGCAATTGGGCCGAACCTACAGCTTGCCAGAGCTGGATTTCTATTTGCGTCGCGATGGAAGGATCGTTCAGGTCGCGCATGGCTTCCTGCGCCCGCCCGACGAGTATGTTCGCCGCGCCTCTCAGCGCGACGAATTCGGGGTGCGTGGCGATTTCAGGCGCTTGCTTTGTCAGATAGCTTAACAACGCCAGCGTTTCCTCGCCCATGCCGTAAGCGAAATAGAAGCGCGCCAACTCCAGCCGCGCCAGGTTACGCTGGGAAGGCGGAACGTCCACGATCGTCTGCATGAGTTTCCGGCGCATTTCCGTAAAGCTTTCCCCCTTTTTGCCGCGCCATACGGAAAAGTCGAAAATCATTCGTCTGGATTTGATGGGGCCTTTCCTGAACGTCCGTTGTTCTACGCCTGTGTCCGATGACGGCGAAAGCCTTAATCCGCCCTCGGCCGTAACTTCCACGCCTTCCGGATAGGCGCGCAGGGTCACTTTTTCGTGCAAGGGCTTGATAACCATGCCCTGAGCGGCGGGAATAATGATAAAGTCCGCCATGCGACGCTGAATACTGAAGGCCGAAGTTTCGCGCAACGGAACGACGACAAGCTCATCGCCGACGACGGGGTCGGCGTATTTGACGGGTTCAGGCGCGTCCGTCGTCGGCAGCAACACGCGAGCGCCGAGCGCGAAGTCAGGCTGCATGGAAAAACTGGTCGAAACGGCAGGCTCAGCCGCTTTGCGCACAAGAAAAATTTTCCACGCCGTGCCATCGCGCGTGGCCCGAACATCCGCCCCCGCCGGCAAAGCGAATCTGTAACCGTTGTTCTTGAGCAATTCGATAGGCTCAAGGGCCACGCGTGGCTGCGTCCCGTTCGTCAGTCCTGAGCTGTCCATCGTTATCTTGCGGTCGAAAAGAATGTTGACGTAACCCCCGCGCGCGAATATGGCCGCACCGACGGGGGCCTTCGGATCAAGAGTTAGAACAAGCTCTGGGTTGGGGCCCAGTTCAATGGCTGGGAGCTGTTGCTGTGTCGCAGAGGGAGGCAGTTTTGTTTCATGCGCTTCCTCAGGCGGCTTTGATGCGGCCGGAACAGGCGTGCCCTCGGGTACAGGCGCGGGTTCTTTGGCGGCCTGCTCTGGCTGCGGAGGCTCAGGTTTTGCTGTTTCCGGAGCGGGGGGGGCGGAAGGCGCAGGCGCGGCGACTGGAGGCTCAGTTTTCGTCTCTTGAGTTTTTTCAGGCGTTTTGAGCGTTTCCCCGGGCGGCGTTTGAATCGGCAGTTCTTCTTTTTTGGCTGCCGCCGGTTTCGCGGCTTCGCTTTTCGCAGGTGAGGCGGCTGGAGCGGCCTTTGCCTTTTCGGTTTTGGAAGAGGCCTTTTCGGGCGTGGCGGCGGTTTTCACGGCGGATGGCCTTGATATGTCGATCACGACAGAAGAACCGCTTATGAAATCCTTCACGGTCGCGTCGGCAGCGACGCTAAAACTCACAATCAGCTTGGGCTTGCCGTCACGCTCATCTATTCGAAAAGAAAAATCCTTGGCGCGCGTCAGTTTGGCGGCGGGTCCAAGGTTGACCGCGGCTTGAACGCCGAATTCTATGGCGACGCTGCTGCCATCGCGCCGTACGCTGTACGCCATGCCGCGCGGGCCGTCGAAGGCAAGGCGGTCGAAGTCCTTATGCTCGCCTGTCCGGAGAATGACGTTTTGAGGCGTTACCTGAACGGCCTTGGCTTCCGCGTGCGCTACGGCGCTTCCGCCCAACAAGGCCAGACTGAAAACGGCGATGAAAAAGAGTTTCCGCGGGGGAAAGGAGAGCAGATTCGGCACCATGGCCCTGAACTATAGCAACAGAGAGGGGCGTTGGCACGGACTTCAGCATAATTCGGGGCGAGATACCAGTCCGCAACCGCAACGAATCTATTCGCCGGACAGCAACCTGTCGATTGTAGCTTGATCCATTGCGTTTTGAGGCAATTGAGGGCCGTTGAGAAGGTCTTTTTCCGTGATTTCCCGCTCTGGTTTACCGCTCGCGCCGCCTTCAGCGCGGTGGATTTCCTCGCCCAAGGCTTTCAGCAGGGCTTCGATCTTGCCGTCGATGTATTTGAGGGTCTGGACGACCTTGGTGATGCGCTGGCCCGTGATATCCTGAAAGTTGCAGGCTTCGAAAATGCGCGTGGTGCAGGCGATAAGCTGCTCGTTGATTTCAGGCGCGCAATTTCCCGCGATCGACGAAATCGTGTCGCACACGTCCATGATCTTGTTGGTGGCTTCCTCGGTCGCGCCGACCACGGCGTCCAGTTCGTTCGTCGCGTGGGGAATGTGGCTTGCGCTGATGTCCTTGGGCTTGATGGCGGCGATTTCCTGCTTGGCGTTCTTGATATAGCCCGCCAGTTCTTCGAGTTCGGTATAGAATTTTAAATCGGCGGCCGAAACATCGCCTGTCAGCGAGGACACGACCTGCTTGACGATGTCCGTAATGCCGTCGGCGGTTAGCGGCTGCTTGGCTTGTTCATTGGCCTCGCGGATGCGTTTATGCAAGTTGGTTTCAAGGGCTGCAAGACGTTCGGCGTCGGTCATGATGCTGATCCTTTAATGTGTTTTACGCTTCTCGTTGCTAGAAAGCCCCTAGAACGGCGCTGATTTTTTGCTTTAAGGTTTCGGCGTTGAAGGGCTTCACGATGTAATTGTTGACGCCGGCTTCCTTGGCGGCGGCGACGTTTTCGACCTTGCTTTCGGCGGTGACCATGATGAACGGCACGGTTTTGAGCTTGGCGTCGGCGCGCACTTCTTTCAAAAGCTGCAAGCCCGTCATCGGCTCCATGTTCCAGTCTGAAATGACAAGCCCATAATTCGCCTCGCGCAACATGCGCAGCGCCATGGTTCCGTCCGTGGCCTGTTGGACGTTTTTGAACCCAAGCTGTTTAAGAAGGTTTTCGATGATCCTGAGCATCGTCTTGTAGTCATCGACGATGAGGATGTTCATATTCATATCAACGGCCATGAAACGCTCCAAAATTTGGCATAACAAGCATAAACCAAGAAAGCGCCCAAACGTTGTCTGGACGCCAAAGGCCAAGAAACAACAGGTTAGCCTATAGAAGCTAAAAAAATGGTTACCATGAAAGAGGGCGATTTTATTTATTTTACAGTGGGCAATTGGTCTTGTTTTGTTAACGCCACTGTAATTTCTTTGGCTTTTTCGGGGGCCATGGCGGCCATGATGGCGGCCGTGCGGGCGGGTTTCATGCGCTGGACGACGCCCAGAACGACCGGTAGCTCAAGCGTTTCGAATATCTTGGCCGCTTCGGGGGGTTTCATGGTCTCATAGATTTTGACCAGATTGTCGATTTGAGTCTGCTGAGCAGCGCTGGCCTGATTGACCATGGCTTGCAGTTGGGCGCGGAGCGTTTCCATTTCCTTGATCTTTTGATCGACGCGCTGTTCGCCGACCTTCAACAGCGCTTCGCGCGTGTCGAGGGCGCGGGCGCGTTGATCGAGCTGGTCGCGGCGTTCAGTCAGTTGCCGCACCAATTCGGACTCCATGCTGGCGTCGTTGTCTTCGCGGCGGATGGCGGGACCGGGCGATGCGGAGACTTTGGGCGTCGTCGTTGCCGCAGTTGCCGGTTGTTGAGACGTGGCTGTCGCGCTGTCCTTGGTAGCGGAAGGCGCGACCATCGTCGGCGTTTGTATGTCGGGGAGCTTGTTTTCCGTCGCCGCTTGCGAAGGCGTGACGGCTTCGAACACGCGCCCCGTTTCGATCATATTCCATACGTCCGACGCGCGTACGCCGATAATCAAAACGCCGACAAAGATCATCAGCGGAAGCAGAAGGCGGGGTTGTATGGAATAAGGCGACATCATTTCTGCGTTCATCCGAGTTTCTCAAGAACTTTCAAAAGCTCCCGTTCGGCCGCCGAAGAGGCCGCTGGCGAAAGATTGAGTCGTTTTTCGCTTGCTGGCAGTTCAGTTTTTATAGGCGTCACCGTTGCGGTCGCCGGCGCGGATGGCCGGGTCGTTCTGGTTTCGGTTGCGTCGGCCTGCGTTCGCCGCGTCGCTGTCGCTGCCGTATCGCTGAGGCGGCTCGCGATTTGATCGGCGCTTTCCACCAAAAAGTGTAGTTCATCGCGTAAAGAGCGTGCTTTATCGATCAATTGTTCCAGATCGTCGCCTCCCGAGCGCGCGGCTTGCTTCAAACCTAAAATTCCCGCTTCGGCGCGCTGAACGGTTATGTTGAAGTCGAGGATGAACTTTTCCATCTCGGCGCGGCTGGCGCGAAGCTCGCCCAATTGCCGAGAAAGGCCGACGGCATAGTAAATGGCCGTCGCCAACAGGCCGATCAGAGTCAGGTCAAGCGCAAGTGAAAAGAAGCCGTTCATCGTCCCTCCTAGGACTTGTTGATATTTTCGAGGGTCGCCTCTTCAACGCGAACCGCGATCTTGTTGTTCACCGAGCCCATGCGCCCTCGGAAAAGCGTAACTTCTCCGGCGCGTAAGGAAACAAGGTCCTCCGGCTTGACGTTCAGCATCAGGCGAGAGCCTTTCTTCCAGTTGATAACGTCGCCCAGAGGCATCGTGACTTCGTCGAGCACGGCGTTCATGTGCATGTTGGTTTGCAAAAGCTCGTTGCCCAAGTGGCTTTCCCAGATCGAGTCGCGCCCGAACTTTTCGCCCATGAACATCTGGAGCAAGAGCTCGCGGATAGGCTCCAACGTTGCATAAGGAATAAGAATCTCGATGCGACCGCCGCGGTCTTCCATGTCGATGCGGAGCTTAGCAAGCACGGCGGCGTTGGCGGGGCGCGCTATGGTCGCGAAACGCGGGTTGGTCTCAAGGCGGTCGAAACGGAAAGTTACGGGCGATAAGGGGTCAAACGCGCCGCTGACATCTGTCAACACCACGCGCACGAGGCGTTCGACGAGATTGCGTTCGATAGTGGTGTAGGGACGGCCTTCAATGCGCATGGCCGCCGTGCCGCGCCGACCGCCGAGCAAGACGTCGACGATGGAGTAGATCATGGCGCTGTCGATGGTCATCAGCGCCGAGTTGTCCCATTCTTCGGCCTTGAACACGGCCAGCATGGCGGGGAGGGGAATGGAGTTCAGGTAGTCGCCGAAGCGCACGGAAGTAATTTGGTCTAAACTGACCTCGACGTTGTCGGAGGTGAAGTTGCGCAAAGAGGTGGACATCATGCGCACGAGGCGGTCGAACACGACCTCCAGCATCGGCAGGCGTTCGTAGTTGACGAGCGCGCTGTTGATGAGCGCCATGATGCCGGAATTGTCGGACTGCTGAGACGGCCCTCCGAACCCTAGCAGGCTATCGATTTCGTTTTGGCTGAGGACGCGCGCCGCGCTGCCATCGCTGGCTTCTTCGCCCGTGCCGTCGGCCATAGCCGCCCATTCGGCCGCCTGGCGCTCCTCTTCGGACATCTCGGCTTTTGGAGTCTCGGATTCGGCCATCTATTGCACCAGCATTTCCTGGAACAGAACATCACGTACGCGCACAGGCTGGGCGGCTTCGGTCACGCGCAACAACAACTCTTCGCGCAAACGGTAGAGTCCCGCCGATCCGCGCAAATCCTCGATCCTCAATTCGCGCAGATATACCTGAAAATTGTCGACGATGCGTGGTTTGAGCGAGTCCATCAGCGGCACGTCCTTCGCGTCCGCAAGCTCTAGCGTGACCTTGATTTTCAAATAGTTCGGGCGCTTGCCTTCGCCGCTCAGGTTCACGAGAATATCGCCCAAATTATAGAAAACGGCGTTGCCGGCTTTGGCGGTTTCCTTCTGTTCGGTTTCCGCGCCTTCCTTGTGTCCGCCCAGTACGCCGGAAAAATAAAGCCCCGCGCCGCCTCCGCCCAAAAGGACGACAAGACCGACGGCGCCCAAAATGATTATCATCTTTTTGCTGAGCTTCTTTTTACCGCCTTCCAGGCCTTCACCTTCGTCAGAAGAGCCTTCGCCGCCTTCGCCTTCGGCGGCCTTTTCCTCTTTTTCTTCCTTGGCTTCTTCTTTTTCTGGTTTCTTGTCGTCTTTCGCCACAGCCGACTCCGTTTTCATGGACGCATAGCCAAAATCCTGCGCGACCCTTATTCGGGCACACCTTAAGATTCGCGGGATCGAATCGTCCCAACGCAAGTTTTAGTTAACCTTCTGATGGTTAACAAGAGATTAGGAAGTGTTAAGGAATGCGGGGGACGGGATACGGGTTGCGGGGAAAAGCTTGTTTAAATAGTGTCTTTCGTTGATCCCAAGCCATGTTATCCCGAGTTTCAGCCCGCCCTTTCAGCCTATGCCCTTCATGCCGGCGGCCCGTACTGCTTTGATGTCGAACGTAACCGTGTGCGAGCATCCGGCGGCATGTCCGCAACGCTCTATAAGGCAATCTGGAAAATCGGCGTTGGCGGTTTTGCGGTACTGTCTCAAGGCCTGCCAAACCAGCTCTGTGTTTTCGATACGCAATTCTTGCGTTTTTAGCAGGCTTTCCAGCAATTTTTCAATTCCGTCTTTCGAAGCATGATAGCATGACTGGATGACCCAAACGAGTTCGATCAAGGTTATCATAGCAATAAACCCTGGTTTTTCGACCGTAAGGGATTCGATCAGTTTAGTCGCTTTAGGTGATTGGGTGGCGTCATCCTGAGAGACGTACCGGACAATGACGTTGGTATCGAGGCCTATCATTTCGCAGTCGCTCCGCGCGAAGCAATGGCAGCGTTCATATCCTCGATGGACACGGGTTTACGCGGTTTGGGGATCATGCCTTTCAGGTTTTTGACGGGATTTGTGGCGGCTTCTATCGCGAATTGGCCTTTGTCCGTTTCGATGAATTCGATGCGGTCGCCCGCTTCAAGTCCCAGCGCCGTCCGGACATGGATCGGGATCGTTATCTGGCCTTTGGAGGTGAGGGTCGATGTCGCCATGACACAAGAATCCTTACAAAAAAATATTTACCTTATTATAATGTAAGGAATAAGACAAGTCAATGCTGTTTTCCGACGGGAAAGAGGGGAATTTTCCGGTTGCATTAACGCTTTGGTCATAAGTACAAACCCTTCGTGAACACTATGTCCAGCAAAACCCTTATCGGCCTGAGCTTTGATGAACTGAAGGCGGAGCTATCCGCGCTCGGGCTGGAGGCTTTTCGGGCCAAGCAGGTGTGGTCGTGGATATATTGCCACGGGGCGACCGATTTCACGGCCATGAGCAACCTCGCCAAGCCGGTGAGGGAAAAGTTGGCGGAGCATTTTGTAATTGGGCGACCTACGGTTTCCGCCCTCCGGCTTTCGGAAGACGGCACGCGCAAGTGGCTGGTGAAGTTCGAGGACGGGCAGGAAGTCGAATGCGTGCACATTCCCGAGGAGGATCGCGGCGCGTTATGCGTGTCGTCGCAGGTCGGCTGTCCCATGGGCTGCGCGTTTTGCCATACGGGGACGCAAAAGCTCGTCCGCAACCTGACGGCGGGTGAAATCGTAGGGCAAGTGTTGTTGGCTCGCGATACGCTGGGCGAGTGGCCTTCAACGAAGGAAGAGCGCAAATTGTCCAACATCGTGATGATGGGCATGGGTGAGCCGCTCAACAATTATGAGAACGTGGCGAAGGCTCTCAAGATCATCATGGACAGCGACGGCATCGCGATTGGCCGCCGCAAGATCACGCTCTCGACTTCCG
>CAZVCG010000001.1:48661-60148 GCA_964626265.1 uncultured Rhodospirillaceae bacterium
TCGTGCCGATGATCAAGCGTTGTGGCGAAGAGCTTGGCGTCGGTCTTGCGATCAGCCTGCACGCGGTGACGGACGAACTGCGCGACAAGCTGATGCCGATCAATCGCAAATACCCGATCAAGGAATTGCTCGAAGCTTGCCGCAATTATCCCGGGGCGAGCAACGCGCGGCGCATCACGTTCGAATATGTGATGCTCAAAGGCGTGAATGACAGCCCCGTCGATGCGCGGGCCTTGGTGAAGTTGCTGGCCAAAATTCCGGCCAAGATCAATTTGCTTCCCTATAACCCGTGGCCCGGCTCGCCTTACGAATGTTCGGATTGGGAAACCATCGAAAAGTTCGGCGACATCGTGAACCGCGCCGGCTACGCCAGCCCTATCCGCACGCCCCGAGGCCGCGACATCATGGCCGCCTGCGGCCAGTTAAGGTCGGAGTCGGTGAAACAGCGCAAACAAAAAGGCCTCCCGATGAGGGGAGGCCTTTGGAGCATATAAAAAGGTTTACTTTTTGAATGCAGAGACAAACGTTCCAACTGCTTGCCTAACAAGCGCTTTCCTATTCGCCATATCGGGCTGCGGTTTTCTGTCAAAAGCCGTTTTCAAGAGCTTGAAGCTTTCTACGACTAGTTCCTTTTTGGTTTTCGGCGTGATAAAAGCTTCCTCTTCCGCCTTCGGCATTGCGAAAAATTTATTCTGCTCCGGATGGAAGACGTAAATTTGGTCAAGACCATGATAGGCGAAAACAACGGGCTGGTCCGGATTATTTTCGGTTACTGCCTGAATATCCCATTGCAGTTGTTGCAGACTAAAGCAATCGCCAATGCAAGTTACCGGAACGCCTGTCGATTTTCTAAAATAATCGACAATTTCTTGTTCGGTTTTGCCTTTGCTGTAAACATCGTCATAAAGCTCTTTACTGTACTCCGCCATATTCTGGAAAGCTTTTGGCAACGTTTTACCAGCGCCTTCAGGATCGGCATTGTAAGCTTTGATGGCTCCCATGGCGCCGCAATCAGCGTGCTGAGCAATGACAGCGACGCGCCCTTCATGGGCGGATAACGCAAGAGCAAGCCTTACGCTCTCATTAAGAACCAGGTTGCCAGTCTTTTTGTCTTTGGTTGAACAAATGCCTCCGGGTACGCGTAATGCATTGCCGCGTGCTGTTTTTCCAAAGAACATCTTCCATGATTGGCGCGAGTCCGAACAACAGACGAGGTCGAAATCGGCCCAAGGCTCGCTTTTCTGCTTGGCGGCATGGAGCTTTGTCGCGCCAGCTCTCAACCTGTGGGCGATGAAATCCCATTCATCCCCTTCGGGGAGCAGTGCACGAAAATTATCGTGCAATAATTTGTTTTTCTTTGCGGAATCCTCGAAAGGCGGAATTTCCTCGAAACAGCCTTTGCCGTTTTCTTCGATCCAAATGTATTTACGCCCATCGTGATAGTTCGTGAAAGTATGGATGGGCGTAGGAGAGTCTTCTCCCGTGGGGTAGGCGCGCATTTCACGCATGAATTGCTCAAGCGCCATCGCCTGTTTGGTTTTCTCCTCCGGCGTGCCGACCAGATTGACGCCATGAGTGTCGTAACTCTTGAAAATGTCGCGGTAATTAATGGCCCTTTGACGAGGATTCGCGTGCGTAGTCGTGGACTTTGGCGGCATTACCGCTTCGTAGACGCTCCTTAGGCTCTCAGCGTAGTCGATAATGGTTTTGTCGATGGGGTTCTTTTCGACAAAATCCGCGTTGCCTGAAAGATAGTCGAAGGCAACGGCGACGCGTCGGCTCGCAGAGCTCTTGTCATGATAAACATGTTGTAAATGCTTGAAACCGACGAGCGCAAGGAATGATTTGAATTCGGGAGACAGGTTTCCGTCTTTATCGAGAACATAAGCCCCCGTGAATACCAAGGCATCCCCGGAAAACGACTGTCCGATAGTGTATTTCTCGTTGCCATCGCAAATGACGGCCACATCCGGATGCTGCCCGTCCTTCAAGGATTCCCGATGCATTTTTTCGTATTTGTCGAGAATGTCTTCTGATTGCTCTTGTCCCTTGCCCAAAGCTTGCAGGGAAGCTCGCATCCATCTTGGAAAATCGTGTTCTTGTAAAAAATTATCTACAGACTGATCCATTTTGGAGGGTACTTGATCGGACATAACGCATCTCCACAAAATCGTTTTTCAAATGAACAAGGAAACAAACGCTTTATCGAATGGGCGGATTATACTCCTTTGGCAGCCTAAAATGGCGGTCAACAATACTTTCAGAGCCGAAGAATAATCCGTTTGGTTAAAGCGTTTCGCAGCCTTTCTGGCCGCCCTTCTAGCAAGTCCTTTTAAATCCGCAAGAGAGGATATTATTAACGATAACAAGTGCGAATATGCTTAATAAAAAAAGCGGCCCCGCTTTAGAATCTTTCAAAAACGGGGCGCTTTGGTATCTTTTATTTCTTAAGTCGATTCAGGGTTTATTAACCGCAGCAACCGCTCTTGGTCGAACAGCAGCAGCCACAGCCGCCTGCCGACTTGATGGTCTTGAGTTTGCCCGTGGACATGTCGAGTTCGGCGATCGATCCGGCCTTCATGTCATACATAAGTGCAATGACCGTTGGCATGTGTTTCAACATGCCTTTTGCGTGGTGGTCGTTCAAAAACGCGTTGATGTTCGCCGTGCTGGCTTTCAGCACTTCGATTTCCGTCAGGGCGCGTTGCTCGTCGTGCGACGCGTTCGGGTTGGCTTTCAGCACGCCTTCGGCAATCGAGGCGTTCGGTTTCAGCCAGTCCAGAACGTGATCGTCCTGTGTCGGCGCGGCTGGAAGTTTTTCCCCGGCCATCAGCTTCTTCACGGTCTTCACAAGGCCGTCGCAGCCGCCGCATTGCGTGTGACCCATCTGGATGATGTAAGGCACGCCGAGGTGGTTAATCGCGTATTCTAGCGTCGACCATATGTGCAGGCTCTTCTCGTCGCCGTAGGGATGCACCATCGCGGCGATGGAAGAAGCCGAAAAAAGCTCGGCAGGATCCATGCCCAACACCAGCGAGGCGGGCTGGCGCGAGTCCGCGCAGTTGATGACGACGGCAACGGGCTTCTGGCCGTTGGTCAGCGAGTCCTGATAAGCCTTGCTTGAAGGATCGGAACCGAAAAAATCGTTTTTGAATTGGGCGACGCCAGCGGCGAGGGCCTGAAGAAAAGTATCTTTGTTTTCGCGCACTTCTTTGGTGTTCATCATGGCTTAGGTTCTCCTGAAGCTATTCATATCCCCCTACGCCAAAGCTTCGGGGGACGCGGTGCCGCAACGTGTAGGAGGGTTGGGAGAGATTGTAAAGAGGCGGCGAATACCCATAAACACGCCATGGTAGGAAAACGCGTTTACGAATGGTAAACTTGCCCCGACTAACATCACTCGTCCCTCGCGCCGTTCCGAAGCTCTGGCCGGAAAATCAAGGAAATTGAAGGAAAAACTATATGAGTCAAGCGATCCTGGCGGTCAACGCCGGTTCCTCCAGCATTAAATACAGCCTGTTCGGGCTTGAGGCGGGCTACCCGATGCTTAGCAGCGGCAAGGTCACGGGCCTCGGCACGTCGCCGCAGTTCAGCGCGAGCCACAAGGGACAGAGCGCGGTGAAGGAAGCTTTGCCCGCTGGCACGTCGCACGAAAACGCCTTCCGTCATGTCCTCGATAATCTTGAAAACGCGCGCGTGATGAAAGAGCTTGTCGCGGTTGCGCACCGCGTCGTGCATGGCGGTTATTACCGTGATGCCAAACTTGTCGCGCCGGACATCATGGAGGAACTCAGGGCATGGGGGCCTCTCGCACCATTGCACCAGCCGCATAATCTGCGGGCGATCGAAATCATCGATTCCATACGTCCCGATCTGCCGCAAGTCGCGTGTTTCGATACCGCTTTTCATGCGGGGCAAGACCCGCTGTTCCACCGTTACGCCGTTCCCGACGAATATTACAAAAAAGGCGTGCGGCGTTTCAGTTTTCACGGTTTGTCATATGACTGGATTTCCCAGCAGTTAGCGGAAAAGCACCCGGACCTTTATCGCGGCAAGGTCGTCGTTGCGCATTTGGGCAACGGCTCCAGCCTTTGCGCCATGGAGAACGGAAAGAGCGTCGATACGTCGCTCGGCATGACGGCGCTTGACGGCGTGCCGATGGGCACAAGATGTGGTAATATCGATCCGGGCGCGGTGATCTACATGGTGCGCGACCTCGGTCTGACCGTCGATCAGTGCGAGCGCGTGCTGTACGAAAAATCCGGCCTCAAAGGATTGTCGGGCGTGTCGAACGACGTGAAAACGTTGATCGAAAGCACGGAACCCGCCGCGGCGTTCGCGCTTCAGTTTTACGCCATGCGCGTCGCGCAATTCGTGGGGCGATTGATGGTGGCTCTCGGCGGGTTGGACGCGCTGGTGTTCACGGGCGGCATCGGCGAGAACGCCGAACCGATACGCGACGATATATTGGACAAGCTTGCCTTTTTGCCGCCGTTCAAGGTTTTGGTGATTCCCGCAAACGAAGAAATCGTCATGGCCAAGCAAGCGGCGACGCTGCTTAAGCTAGCCCGCTAGACGAAAGGAATAACCCATGTCGCGTCGTCCCAGAGGTTTAATCGTAGGAGTCGCGAACGACAGCTCCATCGCGTGGGGCTGCGCGAAAGCGCTCTACGCGCAAGGCGCGGATATCGCGATGACGTATCTCAACGACAAAACGAAAAAATACATCGAGCCGCTGGCGCAGCAGGTGAACGCGGAATTTTTGCTGCCGCTCGACGTAACGAACAATACGCAGACCGAGAATTTGTTCGACGAAATCTCGACGAAGTGGGACGATTTCGACTTTCTGCTACACTCCATCGCGTTCGCGCCCAAGGAAGACTTGATGGGCCGCGTGACGGATTGCTCGCGCGAGGGATTCCTGACGGCGATGGATATCTCTTGCCATTCGCTGATCCGCCTTACGCGCCTGTCCGAGCCGTTCATGAAAAACGGAGGCTCGATCCTGACGATGAGCTATTACGGCGGGCGCAAGGTGATCGACAATTACAACCTGATGGGGCCGGTCAAAGCCGCGCTGGAGATGGCCGTGCGGTATCTCGCGGTCGAGCTGGGGCCGAAAAGCATACGCGTCAACGCGCTGTCGCCGGGGCCAGTGAAAACGCGCGCGGCATCGGGCCTCAGCCATTTCGACGATTTGATGGAAAAAGCCGCGCTCGAGGCACCGATCCATCACTTGCTCACCATCGAGCAAATCGGCGAGGCGGCGGCGTTCATGTTATCCGACAAGGCGCGGCACATCACTGGCCAAACGATCCACATCGACAACGGGTATAATTTGAGGGGGTGAAAGACCATCCCCTAGAGGGGGGAGGAAGCAAAAACTAATGCGTTACGCAGTAACGCATTAGTTTTTGCAGGAGAGGAGGTAATCTATTCGAGACCGTCAGCCCCCTCACCAGCAAAATCTTACCTTTACTTCGTAAAGGTAAGATTTTGCATCCTCTCTCTCAAGGTGAGAGGAAAATCACCGCGCGAAACTGAGCCGCCGGTAACTCAGCGCCTCGGCGATGTGGACGCGGCCCACGCCGTCTTGTCCGCCCAAATCCGCCAGCGTCCGGGCCACGCGCATCACGCGGTGATAGCCCCGCGCCGACAGCTTCAGTTGCTCGCTCGCTTGCATCAAAAGGTTTCGCGCGTCGTTGTCCATCGCGGCGACGTGTTCCAGCAATTCGCCGTCCGCCTCCGCGTTTGTTCTTATCGGTTTGGCGTTGCCGTTCGCCAGACGCGCGTAACGTTCGGTTTGAACGTTCCGCGCCCGCGCGATCCGCGCGGCGACGGCGGCGCTATCTTCGCCTGGCGGCGGCAGGCTTAAATCGGTGGGCGACACGGCGGGCACATCCACGTGCAGATCGATGCGATCAAATAGTGGGCCGGAGATTTTCGACTGATAATCCATCGCGCATTTCGGCGCGCGCCCGCACGCCAACGCAGGATCGCCTATGTGCCCGCAGCGGCACGGGTTCATCGCCGCGATAAGCTGCACGCGCGCAGGATACGTCACGTGATGATTGGCGCGTGCGACGACGGCGCGTCCCGTCTCCAGGGGCTGGCGCAACGCCTCAAGCGTTTGCCTTTGGAACTCCGGCAATTCGTCGAGGAACAAAACGCCGTTGTGCGCGAGCGAGATTTCCCCCGGCTTGGCGCGCATTCCGCCGCCGATGAGCGCGGGCAGCGTCGCCGAATGGTGCGGATCGCGGAACGGGCGGCGGCGCAACAATTTACCATCCTCCAGCAACCCTGCCAGCGAATGGATCATCGACACGTCCAACGCCTCGTCGGGCGCGAGCGGCGGGAGCAATCCCGGCAAGCGCGAGGCCAACATGCTTTTGCCCGCGCCGGGCGGCCCGATCATTAGCAAGTTGTGCCCGCCTGCCGCCGCGACTTCCAAGGCGCGTTTGGCGGTTTCCTGTCCCTTGATGTCGCGCAAATCGGGCGCGGGGCCGTCTTCCTCGCGGATGCGCGGTTCGGGGCGTTGCAACACTTGCGTGCCCTTAAAGTGATTGATGAGCGCGAGCAGGGAAGGTGCCGCGACGACATTCAAATCCGAACTCGCCCACACGGCCTCGCCGCCGTTTTTCGCGGGACAGATCAAACCGCGGTTGTTCGCGTTGGCCGTGACGGCGGCAGGCAGCACGCCCGCCACAGGCGTCAGCGCGCCGTCGAGCGCAAGTTCGCCGAGCGCCGTGTATTGATGGATTTCCTCTTTGGGCAAAACGCCCATGCCCGCGAGCATGGCCAGCGCGATCGGCAAATCGAAATGGCTGCCTTCTTTCAGAACATCGGCGGGGGCGAGGTTCACAGTAATGCGCTTGGCGGGCATGGCGATGCCCAGAGCGTGCAGCGCGGCGCGCACGCGCTCGCGGCTTTCGGCCACGGCCTTATCAGGCAAACCGACGATGTTGAAAACCACAAGACCTGCGGAAATCTGTACCTGCACATCGATATCGAGCACGTTCGTGCCTTCAAACGCGACGGTGGCGATGCGGGAGATCAAGCGCGAAGCCCTTGTAAAACAGGTGAAAAATCGTGCTAGTTGGGTAGCATCCTGCTGCGATGAGGGCAAGGCTTCGTTTCGAGGCTGCTAAGAACCTCTCCCCTTGAGGGAGAGGAAGCAAAATCTTGGCGTTACATCGTAACGCCTTAGATTTTGCAGGTGAGGGGTCGTGTATTTCTGACCCTTCCCCGAGTTCGCTGCGCTCACTCGACCCTCCCGCAAGGGGAGGGTGATTTGATTTGTGTGTTACGTAAATGGGTCAAGACGTTTCGTCAGTGAGGGCATCCAATAATCTCGAAAAGCGAGCAAATGGAAACTTACGAACAGCATGAAGCGGAAGCTTAAATTCTCTTAGAACCACCACAAATCATAGAAAATTCGTGTTCTGACAATTAACTGTCCTGCAATTTCAATCCGTTTAACAAGTGGGAGTGGTTTCGCCATGGCAATAGCATTATTATCATAGTTGCGTCCTCGGCAACAATATATGGATTGAGTGAATCGATAAATAGGGCTATCATACAATTCACAGCTAATTCGCACATATAAACCGAAGACAAAAGGCCATGATCAACACGCAAGATATCCACTCGCTCACCGACTTCGCCCGCAATACGCGCGAATATGCCAAGCGTCTGAAAAGATCGAAACGTCCCGTTGTGCTAACCGTCAACGGTCGTGCCGAGTTTGTCGTTCAGGATGCGGCTGCCTACCAACAACTGCTCGATATGGCGGCTCACGCTGATGAAGTGCTCAAACTCAATAGAAGCTTTGATGACGCTGAAGCTGGTAGTGTGCATGATTTTGAAACGACCGCGACTAAACTTAAAGCCAAACATTTCGGTAAGTCCACGAAAGCTGTGAAAAAGAACTGATCCATGCGTATCGCCATTGTTCTCACGGATCAGGAGCGAACCGATCTCGCCGATATCATGGACCATATTGCGCTCGATGTTCCACTACGCGCCGAAAAGCATGTTGATGCCTTGTTAAATAAAATACGCTCATTGAAACGTATGCCCAAACGCTGCCCCCTCGCGCCGTAAACCGGAAGGCGCGGATATGAAATCCGGCATCTCATTTATGGTTCGTATCGTGTCCTGTTCACGCTGGACTCGGACCATGTATTAATTCTTCGGGTCATCCACGGCGCAAGGATGCTTGATCCCGATGCCTAGCGCTTGCGCATGTTCCGTCATTTACACTGTCCTGCTCAGAAACAAAATTAACCAACCTCCATACCTCGCGAATGGTCATGCGTAACCACGGCGTACATATGGTGGGTGTTTTTCCAGCCAGTAACGGTCAGGGTAATAAATCGGCGGCGTTTAGCGCTTTTGATCGCTGGAGCGGTCAAGAACCAGCGCCTTTTTATAAACATCGCCTTTTTTCGCGCCTGTCGCCTCGGCCACGGCACTCACGGCATCCCGTACGCTCATAGTTTTCAGCGCCTTGCGCAACAAGCCGTCGATGTCCGCCTCGCCAACTGCCGCTTCCTCTGGCGGCCCAACCACAATCACGATCTCGCCTTTCGGCGTGGCTTCGTCGCGGTACTGCGCGGCGAGTACCGCCAATGTTCCTTCGCGGATTTCTTCGAACAGCTTCGTCAGTTCCCGCGCCACGGCGGCCTTCCGCGCGCCTCCCAGAACTTTTGCCATGTCGCCGAGCGTCGCCTCCAAACGTGCGGGAGCCTCATAGAAAACCAACGTAGAGGGCAAGGCGGCCAACTCTTTCAATGCCTTTTGCCGTGCGGTCGATTTGTTTGGCAAAAATCCGGCGAACATGAATTTATCCGTCGGCAAACCCGCTGCGCATAATGCCGTCAGCAATGCGCTTGCGCCCGGCAAGGCGATTACGTCATATCCCGCCGCGCGGCAGGCCCGCACCAATTTATAACCCGGATCGGAGATGAGCGGCGTGCCTGCGTCGCTCACCAAGGCCACAGCTTCACCAGCCGCCAGACGTTTCAGGATTTCAGTCCGCCGTTCGTCGGCGTTGTGGTCGTGATACGCCAGCAGAGGCTTCTTGATTCCGAAGCGGTGGAGCAACGCGCCCGTGATGCGCGTATCCTCGCACGCCACCACGTCCGCCGTGGCCAGCGTGTGTAGCGCGCGCAACGTGATGTCGCCCAAATTGCCGATGGGCGTGGCGACGACATAAAGTCCTGAGTCTAATGAAGACCGGGATCCCTGCATTCGCGGGGACAGGGGTTTTCTAAGCTCGTTATTCTCGCTAAGAAAACCCTCTGGTTTACTTGTCGCTTCATCCCCGCTAGCTTTAAGAACGCGCTGGGCCCACAGGGAGTAATCGGTCGATGATTTCTTTTTCTTCTCGGACATTTTTGCCGTTTTTCGCAATTTTGTTGGTCTTGGGGCTTTCCTCATGTTCCACGGGCTGGAAAAGTCTTGATAATTTAACAGGCGCGGCGCCACAACCGTCGTCGCCTCAGGTTCAGGCAGCTTTGCCGAAAAAGCAAGTCCGGGGTGATAATGGCGCGCCGATTTACCAGCCTTCGCCTTACGCGCCGCCGAACCGCAATCCCGCGCCGCCTTTAACGACGTATGGCGGGCCGGAGTCACGCGTAGCCATGGCGGCGCCTCTTCCTCCTGCGCCCGCCAAGCCCGGCAAGGTTCAAGTCGCTCTGTTGCTGCCGTTGTCGGGGAAAGACGCGCCGCTTGGCCAAGCGATGCTTAACGCCGCGCAAATGGCCGTGTTCGACATAGCTCCTCAGAATTTCGAACTTATGCCACGCGACACGGCGAAAGCCGAAGGCGCGGCGCAAGCTGCGCGCGATGCGACGGCAAGCGGGGCGGAACTTCTCATCGGGCCTCTTTTTGCGCGCGAGGTGGCTGCGGTGAAACCTGTCGCCGAGTCCGCGAACATCAATGTGCTTGCGCTATCGACGGACGCATCGCTTGCGGAATCCGGCGTTTACGTGATGGGTTTCGCACCCGCTCCGCAGGTTGAGCGCGTCGTATCCTATGCAGCCTCGCACGGGGCGCACCGCTTCGCCGCGCTTATTCCGGCCACCGCTTACGGCAAGCTCGTGCGCAAGGCGTTTGAGGAATCCGTGCAGCGACATGGCGGCGCGATCGTCGCTATAGACGCTCCCGCGAACGTGAAAGCCGTCGCCGACAGGCGAGACCAAATCGACGCGATATTCCTTCCGTTGGGGGGCGAAGAACTGAAACAAGCCGCTGCACAACTGGCGTCCGGAGGCGTCGACAAAAACAAAGTGCGTCTACTCGGCACGGGCCTATGGGACGAACCCGGCTTGGGAAGCCGTGCGGAGTTTCTCGTCGGCGGGTGGTACGCGGCGGCCGAGCCTGACGCGAGGGAAGATTTCGTGAAAAAGTACAAAGCCACCTATGGCAAGGAGCCGCCGCGTCTGGCGACATTAACCTATGACGCGACGGCCCTGGCAGCCGTCATCGCGGCGCGAGATGGCCGTTTTGATCGCGGCTCGCTGACAAATCCCAACGGTTTTGCGGGTCTGGACGGCATCTTCCGCCTTACTTCGGACGGCTTGGCCGAAAGGGGGCTGGCTATCAATGAAATCACCTCGTCGGGAAGCCGGGTCATCGACCCAAGCCCCTCAACGTTCGTCACGGCAGGCCGCTGAGAGGCAAAACCAAAAAAATAATAGTTACAATTGTTTGCAACTAATAGCTTTGAGGGAGCTTTCGGCTTGCGCCGAGCTGCATGGTTCGCATATCGTATTGATACTTATGAACTAATCGAAAGGCGGCAATATATTTAAAATTTATGGCGAATTGTCCAAAACACCAATGGTTACAATAGGTTAGTCAATTTTATTTATGAGCCGTTAACCGCTTCCGCTTATCCTGAACTTATAAAGAGCGGAGGCATTTTATGGTTGTATTGGCGTCATTATTGGCCGGAGCAAAACAGGGTTTAGTCATGGCCGTTATGCATGGCCCTGAAATTTTGGAAGCCTTAGAAAGCCCGGTTGCCGCGCCAAGCCAGCCCAGCCGCGCTGTGAAAGGCCCTCAAGCTTATAGGACTCTGAATTCCACGCATCAGCGCTTGATATACGGTCCGAACCGTAATCGCTACGCAGCCCTTCAACATCAAATGATGCCTTTAATCCCCGCGCCGGCCCGCCATGCCCGCAAGCAAAAACTCTTGGAATTGGCAGCCTGACAGCCCAAATATAGAGTTCTAGACTCTGCGGCGGCAGGCTGCTAAACACGCCGTCTGCACGGGAAAGGGCGATTAGCTCAGTTGGTAGAGCAGCTGACTCTTAATCAGCGGATCTAAATGCCCAAAGCAGGAAGTTGGTCAAAATGTCTTGTTAAAACAAACGGATAAATTGGCTAAAATCAAAAGACGCTGGCAAAAATTTAAATGTCAACGTCCTGTCAACAAAACGACCGATTGCCTTTTTTGGAGCAGTTGGGCTAAGTAAG
>CAZVCG010000001.1:60160-101901 GCA_964626265.1 uncultured Rhodospirillaceae bacterium
CGATTAGCTCAGTTGGTAGAGCAGCTGACTCTTTATTGATGGGAGCCCGCTTTGGAAACGAGGCGGTGAACAGGCATCAAATTCGGTGAACGCGTCCACGGTATAAAATCGCGGTGACGCCAATACCGAGCCAAGCCCCAGCAGAAACGCGGGGGAAGGTGTAGAGACTAGACGGTGCCCACCTAAGCGCGAAAGCGTAAGGCGAAGATATAGTCCAGACCACGAACCGGCTTAAAGCTGGGCGGCGAAAGCCGAAGGGGTAGGTAATCAGCGGGTCGTGGGTTCGAGCCCCCCATCGCCCACCATTTCTTTCCAAATTTCGCATTTTCCTGAAAGTAATTATTTATTTGCACGATATGCCGTGAACAGTTATATTTATTGTATGACATTAACTTTTTTGCAGGTTTCAGGGCCTAGAGTTGCATAATGACAAAAAAAGTCGAAAATCCGCGTTTCCCAAACAACATTCGAGCCGTCCGCGAAAAAGTCGGACTCAAGCTCAATCGCCTTGCCGAGCAAATTGGCATGACGCCCGGTAATCTGAGCAGAATAGAACGCGGCGATGTGAATGTTACCAGCGACGTGCTGCAGCGAATCAGCAAGGCATTAGAGGTAGCGCCGGGTGTGTTGTTGGATAGTGCTGATCAACATAAACTGACTGAAATCAAAACGACAGTTGATAGTAAGTTGCTGGAAGATTGCGTCGCTATGATCATGGATGTTAGTGAGGAACTGAAGATCACACCGTCTCCGCAAGAGGTGGCTCAATGGTCCAGTTATCTTTACGCTGAAGCGAATTCCTCAAAAAAGAACGTTGGTTCATTGCGCGAAGCCCTTGCGGGTGTCATTAAATTCAGCGTCCAAAAACGCGCGTAAGCATGCTCTGCGTATTTTCCGCTTTGGAAAAAGTCATGCCATGACACGCTGGATCATAAGCTACTGTGATTCCCTCGCCACGATAATTCAGTTTACCTTCGGCATCCATATAGAGCGTGGTTGCTGCGCCTGCCGCTGCTGTCATGATCATAGCAATAACTGCGAGTAGAATTTTTTCCCGCTTATCCTTGCGCCGCTTCTCTTGAAGACGAAGGTGGATCACCTGCGCCAGATCATAAACGCGACCCATTTCGATTTCGTCCTCTTTCATAACGTACCCCATTAATTGATAGCAGCCGAGGCGGTCGGCAAGCTGGGTTCTGACATCAAGGCCAAGGCCACTTGAAGGCGGGAATTGGGATCAACGCAAGCAAGTGCGGTCGAGTTCAATTTAACATGTTTTTCGATTTCCATGAGCAAAGAGTGAGCGACGATTTCGCCAAACCTTTGTTCTAACTCACAAAATTGCAGTTGCATTGGGAAACCCCTTAAAAATAATTTCGAACCATGTAGTGACCTTACACGAAAGAAATACTTTCAGGAAGCGAAATTCATGGTTAATGGTGATTTTTTAACACAATTATGGTATTGTGTTATGACACATATGGTGGTATAAAGAACCATCATTACCAATAATGGTTAGATTCTTACCGAGAAAGGGTAGCCGCGAATGAGGATCGAATTATCAGCAGCACAGGTTCGTGCAGCCCGCGCGCTTCTCGACTGGTCGCTAGACGATCTAGCAGCGGCAACAAACGTTGCTCGCAACACGATTGCACGAATTGAGTCAGGCGCTGTTAAAGCCCGTGACGAGACATTGATCCAAATTCGTGATGCTTTTGAGAGTCGCGACATTAAATTTTTGCCAAATGATGGGGTTGCGCGGTACCGAGAGATAATAGAAAAATTTGCTGGACCAGATGCCCTCAATAGACTGCTCGATGATGTTTATGAGACGGTAAAAAATGGCGGCTCTGTTTGCGTATCAGGAGCAAATGAACGGCTGTTTGCTAAGTACCATCATGAAAAAATTGAAAAGCAGCACGTAACCCGAATGGCCGCTATCAAGGATTTGATTGATTTCCGCGTAATTATAAAAGAGGGAGACTATAATTTTTCCTACGATTCATACGTAACTTATCGATGGATGGTGCACGAAAAATTTAAAGAGAATCCCTTCTACGTTTACAATAACAAGCTTGCATTCATCAAATTTGATCCAGATGGGCCAGAAGTTTGGCTTGTTGACATGCCTTCCATGGCCGCGAGTTTCCGCGATCTATTCGACATCGTGTGGGAGCAGTGCAAAGTGCCTCCGCCCAGAGAGGATGATTGACCATGTTTTTGCAAACGGTTCAATCTTCCTCAACCCAGATCGAGTGGCCACCATTTTTTGAGTCTGCGTTGTTTGATGATGCCGTGGATCTTTTTACTGGCATGCGCCGTGGACATGTGGGTCGTTATAGTTATTCTGAACCGTTATTCAGTGGCGATCCTGTTCGGGGAAATGAACTTTGGGCCAGCTTTGTACGGCAACATCGCGCTTATTATCCGTATTACGATGAGGTCAAACTCATAAAACGCTGTCTACCGGAACTTGTGAATCTGTGTGATGACACTCGTCATTTTGTCGAGCTGGGGGCAGGCTCAATTGAGGCTTTCAATAATAAAACTTTACCTTTAATAAAAGCACTAGGACCGGAAAGTTACACGGTTGCCGATATCTGCGAGCATTCCGCTGAAGAAGCTACAGAGCGCCTAAACAAAATACTTCCTCGAATTTCTGTCCAACAGAGTATAGGCGATTTTTTCCAATCACTGCCATATGTCCGGCCTCATAGTTTAATGTTTTTGGTTGGATGCACTATTGGCAATAATGTGGTGGATTGGCGCTATGAAAACGGGTTCGTTGGACTTGTCCGAGCCTTGCGTCACTTCGCTGCGGCTCTTCGTTGTGGGGGCCATCTAGTTTTTACATACGATTCAAATCACGATGAGGTTTCGCTTCATCGCGCTTACACCCACCATTATCTGGATGAAATGGAATTGGTTTTTTTGCGGTGTCTGGAACGCGACCTGCCCTCTGTAAAGCTAAACATTCAGGATTTTCGCCATCGGGTTGGGTGGTACCCTACAAAACATTTGCTCGCTCAAGAGGTTGAAGTAATCCGCGACACCACAATTTTGCTTGGCGGATACACTTTTCACCTTCAAGCCGGACAAAAATTGCATAACGAAAACTGTTTCAAATACACGGATGACATGGTCATGCAGGCAGCTACTGCTGCCGGTTTTGTCGTAACCAAACTCTTTTCTCAGGCCGAATCCCCAATGCGTCTTGCTGTGCTCAGGAGTGCATGTTAATGCGAGCGGAATTGAACATGCTTTATCGAGAGACCCAAGGGCGGCTCTTGGAAAAATCATCCTTCTATTCACGCGGGGTTGACGATCTATCCCAAAAATTCAGATCCCCACAACAAATAATGGATTTCTTGCAAAAAGAAATCACCGCCAAAGGAACAGCGGGACTAGCGGGGCTTGAAGAAGAAATCATAGTTTTAACGAAAGAGGGCATCCCGCTTTCTCATGCAGAACTGCAGGCATTCCTTTCTGAAATTGTGGAGAACTTACCTCAAGGCAAAATACATCCCGGCAAATCTGTTTTTGGCGATATTCTGCCTTTTAATAAAGGCAGCTTTGAATTCGGCTCCGTCAATCAGGAAACCAACACAGCGCTTATCGAATACGCCCATAAGCCATGCAGCAGTGTGTGGGTCACATTTTGTCAATCAAACCTGTTTTTAAACGTTCTTGAAAAAGTGGCAGATGATCATGCCTTGATACTGTTGGGTGCTGGAGCAATCCCAAACATCCCTTGGGAGGCTTTCAAAAAATATGCCATACCCAATTCAGACTATGTGTATTCATGGAAACACATACAAGAAGGCACGCGGCCTGAATATTGTCGCGCCGTTTTTGGAACAATGGGATTGCATCACAACATGGGATTTGCCGATCCCGAGTTGTTGGCCCGATATACTTCGACTGTGCTTCGTTTGCTGCCGACAATGATCGCATTGGTTGGCAATTCGCCCATATGGAACAACCAACTGCAACATGATCGTTCAGGTGAAAAGCTGCTGTCATATCGCAGCTGCATTCAGCTTGATTACGGTTCAATTTATGGGATGCCCGGAGCTGCATACCTTTACCCCGATTTCCTTATCGATCCAGACATTACATTCGAAAGTTTGGTAAATGGTTTTCTTTCTTTGCCCCTTGATCACACATCTGTCGATGGAGATATAAGGCAATGCGGTATGCTAACGATGGCACAATATATAAAGGAGGGCATAAATTATAAGGGAAAACGAAGCTTCCCAGATCCTGCGGCACTTAATGTGATGTTTAGGTGGCCTACCACAGACATTCGTCTTTCGTTGGTCGGCAACGGCCCGCGCGTTGAAGCCCGCGCACATGATGGTGTATCGCAACCCGTTTCCATTGCCCTAGATGCTTTCTATAGAGGCATTCTTGCCAATCTTGACGAAGCGCAAAAAATCATGCGCGGACTTGATAAAAACGAAATTCGCAACCAGCGGGTACAAGTGTGCCGTAAAGGGCTTGCCTCATCCATTGAGCACACGGATAAAGCGATTAAAACCCAAAGAGATTTAGCACTGCGTTTACTTGGCTGCGCTGAAGACGGGTTGATTGAGCGTGGACAAAATGAAGAGGTTTTTTTGAACCCTCTATTTGCGTTGGCAGAAACAGGCGTTAATCCTGCGCAAAGAATGCTCACGGTTTGGCGTGGTGGTGATCGCAAGGCTTTTTTCGATGCAATAGGCTATAACAAAAAGACGTTCGCGGATGGTTTGGCATTCCAGTGGCCAAGGCATGACCATTTTGCTGGCCGGGTAGCCCAGCTGCATAACGCAAGGTTTGGTTAATACAAAATAACTGCACGTCATGCACTTTTCTCATTGACATTAGTTTAATGTAGTGCAATACTACGCCCATATTAAGGAGATATGGGGCAGAAAATGCATTCCAAATTGATTTTCATACAACTAGAGGCGCTCTATAGGAGTGCGCCCTCCCTCAATCTTGGGAGGCTCATATGACTCCCAAAATTTTACGCACGCTGTGCGCAGCGCTTGACGCCGCCAAGCAAAGCGTTGGTGAACCGCTTTTCGCGCCGCGAGCCCGAAAATCAGATGGCAGCCTCAGTAAGGATGAACTGATATCCGTCAACGCCCTCATTGCATACGCAGCCTATCTGCAAAACGTCAGCGAAGAAGAAATTCGCGATGTGGTCAAATGCGCTTTTGGCAAAAGCGACGTCTCTCAAATTGAGGACGACAACTACAAGGCCGTGGTTCACTACCTCGTCGATTTGAGCACGAACAAAGAATTCTTCAAAGACGATTTTAACGAAGGGGCGATTTATGGCTAGCGCGTATTCCCAAGGTCCAATCATGATTAAAACCGCGCATCGCTTTAACAGCAGCGATACTCTTACGGACATCGAACTCACCGCCATTACCGGCATCATCGCTTACGTTGCCCATACATACAATGCCAGTGAAGACACTGTGACCGCTATTTTGACGACCGCTTTCAACGTCAACAGCGTTCACGACATCCCACGCAAGTCTTACGACGAAGCCCTTCGCTATATGGCCGATCTGAATTTTGGGGAGGTTATCAACTAATGACGAACAAGACACCACATATTGAACCCGAACAGGTACGCGCAGCGCGAGCTTTGCTGGGTTGGGGCCGGATGCAATGCCGCAAGATTGCAGGGATTTCTGCGGAAACAATCAAGAATATTGAAAAGGGTCTTTATGTCCCGAACACATCAACGATTGAGAAGCTCGTGACAGCATTTGAAGGTCATGGAGTTTCTTTCATCACTTTCAAAACTTACCACGGCGTGATGCTCAATAAGGAATTGCTAAAAGCAGCCATTTCGAAAGAACCAGATACCAAGGACTTATCACAACAAGAAAGCGCTACCCATGTTTACAAATAATCTCCGCCTTTTATGCACCGCGCTCGGTTTTTTAGCAGTTGTTATGAAAGACGGGAACGGCACATGTGATGGGGCCGACAAAGCAAAAAAACTGGCTGGTTTTATCGAAGCTTTTTGTCATGAAGCGCTGCCGGAAGAATTTGGCGAGGAGGCACAATTATCGCCATTCTCCGACCGTTATATTGATGAAATGATCGACGAATTCAAACGCCAGCTTGTGGAAAAAGGCGAAGCTCATCTTCCCCAACACAGGGGCACCCTCATTCATTTTTACCAACAACTCATGGCCCGCCAGTTGCTCAGGCGTGAAAGCAACTTTTTCAGCCTTGCACCCGACGACATAATCGCAAACCGCGTGCTTGCGCTTGTTGACGAAGAAATCAACGCCGATGAAGAGGATGCCAGAACATGAAAGTGATCGGCATTCAATGCGAGGAAGGATTTTTCGCAGACTGTGATCGCATGGCGACCGCGATTGTCGAACTCCTGAAAAACAACGGCAGGTGCCAACCCGATGATTTAGCCGCTGAAGGTTTTTCGCAAAGTGAAGTCGAACTGAATTGGCTGGAGGTTTGGGCATGAAGATTCACGAACCCCTCTATCCATTCGACCACGAGCGCGTCTTTGGCATCAAGGTCATCGCTTTCGATGAGTTTGATCGACTTCTAGCCGTGAAGAAAGGTCGCTCATTTGACATCATCAATGGCTGCCAGGAATGGGACGATGACTCGTTCGAAGATGCCGCGCGCCGTGAAGCTTATGAGCAAGCTGGTGCAACGTTGGAACATCTCACGGTTTCCGCCGTCATCGAACATGAATCCGACGAAAACCAAGAAGTCGAAGACAGCGGCCCGTTCTACACGCTCGTCATTACCGGATACGTCGAAGGCTTGGAAGAATGGCCTCCGGAGCAAGCAGTTAAACGCGGCTTTTTCAAAAAAGAGGTTTTTCTGAAGCGTTACCGCTTCGGCAACGCCGCCGATATCAAAACGCTCGTTGAGATGGCCCATTTTGCATCCGTTAACCAAAAGGAGGCGCAGCCCAAAAAGCATTCATCGATGTTAACCAACACGAGCTGAATTTTGCGAGGGGGCATTCCAACCCGAAGCTTTCCCTGTATAATGGCACATTATCAAAGAGATCCACCAAGGGGAAAACAACGTTCTTTTTACGAAGCAATTTTTTTGAGGTATTTTATGATGAGCGTTGGTCAAGAGTTTAGATTTTTGGTGACGCAGAGCTGCAATTATTCATGCGTCTTTTGCCACGGTGAGGGCTTACAGTCGAAGAAGGAGGCTCTTCTAACCTCTGACGATTATCGCTTCCTGTTTACTGTGGGGAAAGAGGTTTTTAAGAGAGACACGACAACTCTCACAGGAGGCGAACCACTCTTGAGGCGTGACATATTAAGAGTTGTTCAGACGCTACGTGATCAAGGCGCGTTGATTACGTTGCTTACAAATGGCTCGTTACTGCACAAAAATCGTGATATTGGAAAATTTATTGAAAGGCTAAACATCTCTGTACATACAACCAACAAGGATGTTTATGAGGCCATCGTTAGAAAGAAGAATTCCTTTCATCGAATGGTGAAGGGTTTGTTTGCATTCAGAGACGCAAATCCACAAGTCAAAATACGGCTTAACGCGACTGTGGTTAAGGGCACCAACTCACAAGAGCAAGACATATTTTCGCTTTTGACTTTCGCAGAAGGGCTACGAGCAAGTATCAAATTTGTGGAGTTGTTCCCACCCACTCATAGTGAATTTGTTCCTGTAGCTCAAATCGAAAAGGCGATAGTGGGGGCTGGCTTTTCGAAGGTTCCATCTGAAACGAGAAAAATGCTTTACACCAATGGGGTGACAGATGCATCGATTACAAAGATTTTTTGCGCGGCAGCGCTGGATTTCGAGGATCCGGCAGGCTTTTGCCTAAAAAGCAACGATCTTTTTGTTTCACCTGATGGTAAAATCAAACCCTGCCGTTTCGACGAGCGAGAGGTTGATGTGAAAAAAGAAGTGAGGGCTAGAGATATGGAAGGTGCTGTCCAGAAAGTTTTAACAACAGGCCAAATAATTCAGGATTGTAGCCGTCATTTAAAAACTATAAGGGACAGCAGCATGCCTGCTGGACCTAGATAAATCATTAAGTTTATAACATGAAAGGGAAAGCTATTATGAAAGACCTCCAAAAAACAATGCAACCTCAAGCGGATAAAAACAATGAACCGGATTTCGTCTGGCCACCGATTGATGCTTCAACGGAAACAGCCGTGATCCAGCAGCTGCATGCAGCGATTTCAATATACAACAAATCTGGAGTCTTTGAGGCATTTGAAAGTAACTTCGCTCAGTATCATGGAAGGAAGCATGCACTATTGAGTAATTCTGGGACGAACGCCATTTATTCAATGTTTGAGGCGTTAGCATTAGGCCAAGGAGATGAAATCATCGCACCAGCCTACACGTTTTTTGCGACGATCAGTCCGATCATTCATACAGGAGCGAAGCCAGTATTTATTGATTGCGGCGGAGACGGAAATATTGATGCGAAAAAAATTGAAGAAAAAATTACCCCTCAAACTCGCGCGATCATTGTAACCCACATGTGGGGCATTCCATGCGAAATGGATGCTATACAAGAACTTTCTAAAAGACATGGAATCGCACTTCTTGAAGATTGTTCTCACGCGCACGGCGCAAAATTCAAAGGAAAAAAGTGCGGGGAATTTGGCGATATGGCTGCGTGGAGTTTGCAGGGACAAAAAATCGTGACAGGTGGCGAAGGTGGCGTTTTACTAACCGATAATGAGGAATACTATTACCGCGCCATACTGCAGGGCCATTACAATAAACGGTGTAAGCAAGAAATTCCGGAAGATCACCCGCTCCGGAAGTTTGCTCTTACGGGAATGGGGCTTAAATTTCGCGCTCACCCGTTGGCTATTGCAATGGCTAACCAACAATTTGCAAATCTTGATGCGTGGCTCAATCAAAAAAGTATATATGCAAACGAGCTAACTGACGTAATTTCGAATTTCGGTTGTCTTACTCCTCCAAATACCAAGGATCGTCAACCCAGTTGGTACGCTTATGTATTTCAGGTCGAAGGGGATAATCCGCACGGCGTATCAGCAAAATCCCTGCATGCTGAACTACAGGCAGCGGGGTTGTCTGAAGCGGATTTACCGACTTCAACCAGTCCAGTTTATAATCTCCCAATCTTTACTGAAACGCAGGTTATAATGCCTCGCCTGTATAAAGAGCCTTGTGTGGCGGGGAAACAAGAGTTTCCTGAGGCTGATAAATTCTATAACCAAGCCGTTAAATTGCCTGTCTGGGCATTCGAAACTGATCGATCAATCTTTAATCGTTATAAAGATACTCTTTATAAGGTACTAAAACAACTGATCGGAGTTCGAAATATGCCTCAGAAGCGGTTGGCGCTAGGAGCAAATAACAATGATTAAAGCTGAGACACTGGAAGAACTACAGGAAAAAGCCATAAGCGAAGGCATTATAAAGTTTGTTGCTGGCGCGTACATAGTCAAGAATGGAAAATTCCTAATCTTGCATCGTGCGCCGGGGGAAGATTTCCTGCCTGGAATAGATGAAATCCCGAGCGGTGGAGTTGACCCAGGGGAGACTATTCTTCAGGGACTACACAGAGAAATCTCTGAAGAGACAGGCCTAGAAATTATTGATGTAAGTTCATATGTGAACAGCTTCGATTACGTATCATCTTCCGGCAAGAGGACACGCCAATTCAATTTTCTCGTAAAGACAAACTCCACAGACGTTCGTCTTAATCCTTCTGAACATTCGGAATATGTCTGGGTTGATGTATTAGGAGATAACTTCGAAAGGCTGAATCTTTCCAGCGAAACGCGCAGGTGTTTGGTGGAAGCCCATAAGACCATCTCGGCATCTGATCCTTTGTGGATTGCCATAGACGGAATCGACGCAGTCGGAAAAACAACTCAGCTTGACGACGTAAAAAAAAAGTTGAGTGATGAATTCCGCGTTTCGTCTATTGAAGAATTTTCATCTTCTGCAATCGGTAAGATGATCCGTGAGATCGTAAGGAAAAAACAGTTCTTCAATTTGGCTGACGCGGGCGAAAGTGTTAAAACAGAAACATTACTTTTGATTGCTGATTATCTTTACAAAAGCGAGTTTGAGTTTTCAAAATTAAGCCTGACATCAAATTTAGTTCTTTCGGATCGTGGTGCATTATCTCTTATCGCCTACCAAGCTACTAGATTGGCCAAAACGGGATTTCAGGATGATCAAGCTTTGCTTTGGGTGCGTGAACTTACGGAAAAAGCCACCGAAAGAAGCAATAAGCCCGATTTAAACATCTGCCTTTTTCTTTCGATGAGTGAGGTTGTTGATAGGTGCAGGAAAAGAGGGGAAAGTTTGTCTTCTAAGGAGGTGGGATTTCTTTCTTCAGTGCAAGACAAATTGCGCAATTTGGCATCTGATCCCAGTAACCGAGCCATTTCGATCAATGTCGATAAGCTAAGTCGTAGTGATGTAACCAACAGGATCATAGATGCGATAGATTGCCAATATTTACCGATTTCAACATGCGGGTGATACCGAGAATTAACCATATTCCAGCTTTGAAATGGCGTTGTTGTTCTCGCGTCGAAACAAAGTTAGGATATTGATGATTTTTCTCCCTTTTCATTAGAGGTGTTCCATGACCAATCAGCCCTTCAAGGACATTACATTCCGTGCTTCACACTACGAAACAGCTGAAAACAGCCAAAGCATGGTTAGGCATGTACGCTCTGGCGATATTTTCGAAGATAAGATAGGGGTGTTTTTTGTTCCGCTGAAAGAGCCGCAATATCCTTTGATTGAGACACCAGCGCTTGATTTGCGTAGGGATGAAAGGGACAATGAATATGATTTTGATCGGGCGCGGCAGGTTAATGCTCACAATGCACAAACTCGCGAGCTTAGCTTGGGGGATGCTAGGCTAATCGATAGGGACACCCAAGATAAGATCGCCATTATACAGCGCTTTCAGGATTTTGATGCTTATAGCACAGAAGACAATGAAGCTTTTATGAATCGGCTTTCAGCTTCAGGGATAGAGTTATCCCCTGTTCATAGAGTATCGTCGGCGTGGAATTTATATTTTGGTGATGATCCATACGGCGAAATACTGTTAGTGCAGACGAAGGGCGGCTGGCGCGAGGTGTTTGCGTACACGTCATTAGAGCTGCATACGGCGGGACAAACTGGAGATCAATTTTATACATGGGGCATGAGGCCTTCTCAGTTCGGCTATGTTGAAAAGCGTCCAACAGGAACCCGCGATGAAAAGGTCATGCAGGAAGGTTTTTCGAATGACGTGAAAAATTTGGTTTGCCACTACTATATTGAAAATTTATTCGTTGCTCCTTTGCTTGTTGGAAAAAAACCCGCTCCTTTGGTCATTCATGATGATTTGTGCATTGCTGAAGGTTTTCGTTTAGCTGCTTTGACATCCACTCAAGGCAGATACGGAGCTGTTTTCTCAAGCGATAAAGTTCCTGCTACTGTTTTTGTGCCTTGGAAAATTCAATCCAAGGATGGCAAGAATAACGTTGAGATTCTTTTGTCTCAGGCAACGGCTGCTCGGCTCTATGATGGCGGAAATCTTGTTCAGGTTCCAGATTCCATGGATTCATTTAAAATTGAACCTGTTGCTCGCAAGTTTTTTGAGACAGGCCGTCCCTATAATTTTGCAAACTGCTTGTTTGTGCTCGCTAGAGACCCAGCGTAATTTACCGCAGGATTCATGAACGAGGACAAAAACAGCATGCCTATTAGGGCACCAGTAGTCATTGCTATAGACGGACTTTCCGCGAGCGGAAAGGGCACGATAGCGCAGCGTTTGGCGCAATTCCTGGACTTTGCGCACCTTGACACGGGGTTGCTCTACCGTGCTGTAGGATTGGCAGTGTTGGATAAAGGGGGAGATCCAGAAAATCCGGCCTTGGCAGAACAGGCTGCGCGTAATTTAGATTTCACAACTGTTGCGACCTTGGCAAATGATCCAAGATTACGGGCGGATACAGTGTCAGTAGCCGCGTCCAAGGCCGGCGCCATCCCTTCCGTACGAGCCGCTCTTCTCTCTTTTCAAAAGAACTTTGTTGCCAACCCGCCAAATGGCAAAAAAGGAGCGGTTTTAGATGGTCGAGATATAGGTACTGTTATTGCTCCACATGCCCAAGTGAAGATTTTTGTAACAGCTGACCCAATTGTGCGAGCTGCAAGGAGATTTAAAGAGCTTATAGAGCGTAAGGAGCAGATCACTGAGGAAGATGTTTATGCTGATATGAAAGCTCGCGACGAGAGAGACCAGATGAGGGCCATAGACCCGACAATGCCAGCTTCAGACGCCGCGATCTTGGACACAACGCGTTTAACTGCGGATGAAGCTTTTGCGGCTGCGTTGTCAATCGTACACGAAAAAGTCAACTTGCGAGCATTAGGCATAAAGACTACGCTGAAGAACCATAATGAAACGAAAGCCACTCTGGATTAGCTTTCAGTTATCGTGAGTTCTGCTTCATGAATACAGATACTGAATCTCTTCGCTCATTCTTTAACGAGGCTGCTGATTTGGCGGGCAAGATTGCTTTGAAACATTTTCGGGGCGAACTCGTTGTTGATACCAAGAAAGATAAGTCACCTGTAACCGCAGCTGATCGTGAAATTGAGGAAGTGTTGCGAGAATTAATTATTCGCAAGTACCCCGGTCATGGCATCATTGGTGAAGAATTTGGCAAAGTGAATTCTGACGCCGAGTGGCTTTGGATTATTGATCCAATTGATGGTACGCGGGCTTTTATGACTGGAAAGCCTTTATTTGGCTCAGTGATTGGGCTGTGGCGAGCGGGGATTCCGATAGCGGGGTTAATAGACCAACCATTCACCAAAGAACGTTGGTTCGGGGTTGCCGGTCATTTCTCCTTCCATAACGGCACACCTATAAAAGTTGCGCATCCCAGATCTCTTGACCAAGTACGTCTGTTTACAGGGGAGCCGCATATGTTTTCGGATGCGCATTTTGAAATCTATCTGAAGCTTTGCCGCTCCGTGAAATCACCCCAATATGCTTGTGATTGTTATGCTTATGGCTTGCTGGCAATGGGTTGGGCCGATTTAGTCCTTGAAAGAAAGCTGAAGATTTACGACATAGCCGGGATCGTCCCTATCATTATGGGAGCTGGAGGTTTTATCGGTGATTGGAATCTTAATCCAATTAGTTTAAATTTCGATGGCCATGTCGTTGCGGCGAGTTCAAAGGGACTGGCAGAAAGTGCATTAAAGCTTTTTGCTGAGCCACAGTCGGAACTAAACAGAACATCCCCAAAGACATTAAACGAAATTCAAAAGCCTTCAGTGCCATAAAATTTATCAACAGCTCTTTCTATAACTCTGACACAGGTTCTTTGTGCTCGAAGGGGAACTTTTCCTCTGACACAAACTTCTTAATTTGGCGGTCCTCGTCCTGCCGCTTCATAATGCGCCATGCATAACAAGCAGCAGTATCTCCAATAAATGATCTAAGCTCAGGAAAAATAGAAGGTGAGGCTAATAGGAGACAGCCATCGCCCCTTAGGGAAGTATTAAAATCCTCATGGCGGATTCCTCCATCTTTCCAAAACAAGGAGCGAATTACCGGTTCCCCCTCTTTGTTGTGTAGAGCAAGAGAATCGTTTTGTCCCCTTCTAAGGCCGAGTTCTTTCTGCAAATTCGGGCACAACGTTAATGTGTGTGAAAATATATGTTCTCCCACATCAGCATTCACAATTCCAATTGGTGAAACTTTATCATAGAGGGGGACAAGACTGATAAGAAATGCAGCTCGGGGTAATTGTGAAAGTGCTTCGTCAAGATTTGAAGCTTTTATGTGAGCGAGTGACGGGACAACAAGGCGCTCGACAATAGTTTCATCTCTGTAAGCCAGACGTTCAAATCTATCCGATGCCGCAATTACAACCCATTCGTCGACGTGAGGGAAATGGGTATCAGGCTCAATTCTTTCAAACCAATCTTTTAAAAGCCCACCTGTCGAGTCTATTGGCAGCAAGGGTCGCAAACATCCAGCAGGTCTGGCTTCCACTGAAGGAATTTGACAGTTTAATTGAGGTAGCCCGAGATTATGTAAAAAGAAAGTTATAAAATTTTGATCAATTTTATCCGCGCGGAAAAGTTCTCCTGCCACTTCACATATTGCCAACCGTGCTGCGGACATGGGTAATCGTTCGAAAGGTATCAAAAGACCAAGCTTCTTAAGCTTGCCCGTCTGATCATTGCATGCTTCCGGACCAAAGGCTGTTCTTCCCCCGTATCGCGTCATAATTTGTGCGGTACGTTTTCTTAAAACTGCTAAGCTAAATTTTGATCCTCGTGCAAGTGTTTGAAGCGGCTTTTCAAGTATCCATGTCCAGTCATATGGATTTTCTGTCCAGAGACCAGTTGACGAAGCCGAAAATCCGGTAGGTTGATCGAATCGGCTGGCTTGTTTGTCATAAGGAAATTCTAAAGAATAAAAACTGGGAAGAGACCTATGCTCTGGCTTAAAATCACACCCCCATGCGTCTGCTAGTGCAGAGCAATAATAAAGTACTACGACGTTATTTGATCCGATCCACATGGGAAGTTGGGCTAAAAATATAGATGAAATTTCCTCCCGTTCGCGAAGCTCCCAAATGATCCTAACTGCCTCAAAAGCAAAAGATCCCCCGTGCGCCCAAAGCTTTTCTATTAAAAACTTGAGAATTGGTGTGCCACAAGGAAGATCGGCTATTTCAATGGCCGTTAGTTTTGCTTGCTGGGTTGTTTCACCAGCTCTTAATTCATAGGCACGAAAAATGAGGTCGGCTAAAACCTCTTCGTTGCTGATTGGCAAGTCACCTTGAAGGTCTTTTTTGTCCCCTAAATCAAATTCGCGGAAATTTTTTAAATGAGAGCTCAAAGTGGCCCACAAATCATCCGCTGAAGCCTTAGGCGAAAATAGTTGGAAAAGTTCCCATAAATCTGGAAGGATTAGGCTTGTATTTTCTCGTCCATTGGAAAGATCGGAAGCAAAAGTCTTAAAAGCAACCGCCTTTTCAGGTTCTCCATAAACCGCAACACTTGCCTTGTGGTATCTGAACTTTTCACCGCCCGCCCATTTTCCCCAATTTCCTCTCTTTTGTGCAATTGTTTTAAGATAACCCAAAAGCTCTTGCGCATCACTTAAACAATTTTCTTTGGTTGCAACGTTTAATGCCGCAAATACTGAGCGACTTTCAGTTAGCAAATTGGTATGCGTTTGTATGAAGCTTTGGACATCTTTCCATGAGCAGTTCGGTGCGATCTTTTCAAAAGCCCGAACCATCTCCCATTCATCTTCTTTGGTTTTGTCCTTTTGGACAGCTGTTTCCAGTTCAGCTAGCGTTTGTATGCCTGCAAAAGTAGTTTTATCATCAGTGTCGCTTCGGCCAAAAATTTCTTCTTTCTTCCACCGCTCTAAAATTTTCTTATCAACACTCTTTGCTCTCAACAAAGACGCTGTGTGAAGTTTATCTAAAAGCGAATATTTAAAATTCGACGGCCCCTCAGTTTCGATAAATTTTGATGAGGAGGATATTAAATCATCAAGATGACTGACTGGAGCCAACGAAATCATGGAATCATGAATATCATCACTCATATCTTCCAGAAATGGCAGTGCCAACCTGTTGAAAATTCGCGCCGCACAAACAGCAAGCTCGTCTTCTCGGTAAACTATGCTGTTTAGGATCCCAGCAACTAACTCTACCCAAGATATTAATCCTGCATCAACCAAACAGTCTGTAACTGCTTGTATTGAAGAGGGGTCGCTTTTGGCTATCGCTTTTAATAAGCAAGGAGCTACGCGTCGTGCGGATCCCCTACCTTCTGTGTTTGTGAGGCCTGTTAAAAATTGGAGAAAGAACTGCACATATTTTCGTACCTTAAGCCGGTCTGTTGCGTTTTCCTCGCAGGCACGTTCGAAAAGTTCCTGCCAAAGAACATATTGGGCATCCTTTCTTGGCGGTAAGGAGCACCCTAAGCTATGGTCGTGCAACTTTAATATGTATTGTTGAGCAATATCTTTATTACCTGTTTTTAGAAGCGCACTGATGGTTTCCGCAAGTCCGCGAAGGGTTTCTTCTGGGGTGTCTTCGATAGGGGTTCTCTCATAAACTCTTAGTCGAGTTGCAGCTTTGGCGGCATTACCATCTATCTTGAAAACCTCTTGAGCGTAGCTTCTCCTGAACGCGGGCAATGCGAGATGATTTGGGGAATTGTTTAATCTGGTATCAATTTCTTCAATCAAGAGACTAACGGCTTTTTCTCCATGAATTTGTGCTGTGTTGATGACAAGAGAGACAATTAACGAAAAGGCGCTGCTTATCCGCGCTCGTCCCATATCATGAATGTTTGCATCTCTTCCATTTTGAACGAGGGTTAAAATCGGTTTTAATTCCTGAACAACCTGCTCTTCAGAATATGTTGTTTTATTATCTCGCAGTTTGCCCCTAAATCTTCCTATCGCTTCCAGTTGCTTTTGGAAAGCGCTTAGCAAAGATTTGTCAGGATATCTTCTTTTTACGGGGGAGATTTCTAAGCGTTCTTCAAGAGTAGCATGTGAGACGACTTGCTTGATTTGGTTTTCGAATTTGTAGCCACCATAAGATTTATCATCGCACAAATCAGGAGGGGAGATATCATGAAAGAAATCTGCAGCTAACTCATATTGCCCGATGCTGGTTAATATAGATGCGGCGGTACGTATTGAACTTGGGCTAAGCGCAGATTTATGTTGGAGACACTTTCTTAAAATATCGCAGCACCTATCTCTTTCATTGGCGCTGAATGCGCAGTCCGCGGCAAAAAAGCCGAGATGAAGTCTATTCGCAAGGCCAATTTTTAGGTCGTCTGCTATTTTATCAAGATCGGATAGGGGCTCGCCTTCGATCAAAGCACAAGCAGCTGTTAATTTAATGTTCTCTCGAAGACGCTCTAACCTTTCTATTTCAAGGAGTTGTTTATCTCTAACGTAAAAGCGATCCAAGGCGGTTAGCAAATACTTCGGATCTCTAAAATGAAGCACCTGTCTGGCCCATGCGAGTAACTCGTTATCATAATGTAAATCGATCGGCTCAATTCCGAGTATATTTGATATTGGTTCAAAGCGTTCGTATAGTTTTTGTGCGGCATCGAATTGTCCTCGTTCAAGTAAGATTTCGATAACGTCGAAGGGCTTTGTATCTCTGCTGAAATGTCGACCCTTCATCAATAACAAGGAGACCGCCGCATCAAAGTTTTCGGCAGCTAAATACATATCGACCAGTTCATTTTGGCAAATTGCTTCACAGCGCGCGCCAATCTCTTGCTGAGCTAAAAGTAGTTGGAAAAGCTTCACCGCGTCAGGTTTTTCAGCCACAGCTAGGAAGGATAGTTTGATGTCGCTCAGGATATCCGAAACATCTCGCCCAGCTTTAAGCTCATCACGAAAGCGATCGGGAACCGCTAATGAAAGCACGTGGTCATATTTTTCTGCACGTGCATAGTATCTCAAATCCATCCATCGTTGTGGGTCATCGCCTTGAGCTTCCTTGGTAAACTCAGCAAGTTTAAGATAATGTTGTATTATTAAAGTTTCATCTTTATGTCCAAAACGACAGCATAGGCGGTCTAATAGATATAATCTCAAGCTGTTATGAAAAACTGACCAATACCCTTTTTTATTCCTCACTAATAAATGGGAAGCAGCTTTATCGGCTATATCAGTTGATGAACTACCAACAATTTTGTCCAAAATTGCGGGATCCAATGGCGTTTCGGTTAGAGCGACGTAGAACAATGCGCATTGTGCATCTCGATAATCTTTTATTTCTTCCCAGGCACGATCATAAAAAGCATTGATCTCCCCTTGATAGACGGGGCCTTCTATTAGCCATTCACGACGTTCATTTTCTGAATGGAGAGACTTAAGGCCCTCGATAATATATCTTAAAGAAAGCGGGTGTCCCGCCGTTCTTTCCCAAATAAGGTTGTAGTCGACATCTAAAGGAAGATGTGCTGCTTTAGCGAGATTCACTACAGCCTGCCTGGACAGAGAGGAGATTTCTATTTTTCGGCCTGCTGCACCGGCTTGTCTTTGAACACTCGGAGGAATATTTGCCAAGTCCAGTCTTTGGGTGCCAAGAACAAACAAAACGCCTTCTGGGATAGCATTGCTTTGAGGAAATTCTTCTAAAAATGACCTCGCAGGTCTTTCTTCTCTTGGTACATGGTCTAGACCATCGACAATAATGAGCGTGCGTCGTCCATCGGCCAGAAACCGTTCACCTGCTTCAGCTAAGCACTGACTGAATTGTTCTCTAAGCTCCTCTCTATTTATTCCAGTTGTGAAATTGGAGCCAAAACCATATTTTTTGAATTGAACAACCAGATCGTACAAAAAATCGAGGTCTTCTGCGCGTCCAAGACCGTGGGACTCGTTTGGTAAATAGGCGATATACCGAAGCAGAAAAGATTTCTGCGGAGCCAGAAGACTAGCTTGCAATAGCGTTGATTTGCCACTTCCTGGCGGCCCAATTAAGCAGACATATCCTCGAGAATTCGAATTTATAGCATCGCGAAGCTTCTCTTCCGTGATTTCGTTAGACTGAACAAGCGCGTCGATAGGGAAGTTATGCACATGACGTTGACTAAATGAATCCTGCCATTGTAAGCGCTTTAAAAGTTCGTCTTTTGTCCAACGATCCTTATCAATCTTGTCAGCGACCAGTTGAGGAAGAATGGCCGCTATTGCTGCAACCCGTGAATGCAAATAGCACGAAAATTCGGGAATAGAGCTAATATCAGGCTGACCAGGCCGGAAATAAACAGAACGCCAGAACTCTGTGAATTCACTTTCGGTTAACTCACTAGAGAGAAATATGGCGTCGATAAACGGCTTATATTCTGATTGCCTCCAATCCGACAACGACCATATTTCACGAAATTTATCATGTGACCTTAAATAAGCAGAAGACGATATTTTCTGATTCGACCGGTTTACATCATCCCCGTTGCTCGGAAAATCACTGCAATTGTATACAAGTTCTACCCGCGTTTCTGTATTTTCGTTTTTAAGGAGCTTCCAAGAGCTAATCTGTTTTTTGAGAAGATTTTGTTCCCCAAGCAATAAAGTTCTCAGAGAAAATGAGCTTGGATTGCTGCTTGTTTTAAGTTGATACCCAACAACGCGATCATTAAGTCCAAGGACGAAATCATCAAAAGCCCCTGCTGAACGATCTGCAAGCCCAACCCACAATAAATTTCCAGAAGCCAGTGCACTGTGAATTTGGAGGGCAGCCATTCTATATTGGGGAACATATCCCCTCATAGCCCGCCTCTCACCGTCTCCAGACATTATTTTTGGATTTTTCATGTTGCCAGATTCAGCGGTGGAATTCCTAAAAAGAGGTATTGGGCAGAGTACCTTTAAAAATCGGATGTTATCAAGAAGAGTCCTAAGTGAAAAATGTTCAAAGAATTCGAAGGAATTTCCATTTTGCAGGGCTGATATAATTATGACAAGCGACCTGCTACCTTTTTAGATCTCGAGGGGTCCTCCCTGCGCTTCTTTGTATGCTGGCGGCAAGGGCGCGGGATTTTGATACACGTAGCCCTGAAAAGCGGGAAGCCACCTGCAAGGAATCCACCCACAACACAAGCAAAACAACGAAAATTTGCTGATGGTGGCTTCTTTGGTGGATTCTCTCACCCCTTGTGCCACCCACATACAGGGGTCCTTCCAGCCGTCCACCGTATACGGGCGGCAAAGGCGCGGCTTATTTTTAGCGTTCGGCAAGGGAAAGGGTGGACATGGATGGACAGGTGGACACTTTTTGTCCGCAATAATATTGCTTGGCACTGCTTGTAACCTATGTAACCCGTAACCACCTGTAACCCGTTTTCAAGAGCACTCGCTAGCGAAATGACGCGCCTTGCCCGCCCCTATACGCTATTCAGCAGGGAGGACCCGCAAAGCCCCGACAGAGGCCCGTGTGACGCAACGTGTGGGCAACTACGGCGGTTTAGCCATTGCAACTAAACAGGCTAGAAAAGTGGCGGGCTGCGTCCCCCCGTATAGGGTTTCGCGGGTAGGACCCGACCGGTCCGTCAGGCCATCAAGCAATGTTATTACAGCATCACGGCTCACACCACGAAGCCCAAACGCGCCATTTGGGGGCGGGTTCGCCGGACAGCGCTGCAAAACGGATGGTGTTAAATTGCCTCCGGTTGGGTGCGCGAACGACAGCGGTCTTTTCGCACACGGCCAAAATGTCTCCCCCTTCGATCAACGGGATCAGCCCGTCTGGAATGGCGAAAACATCGTCCGGCTTCCATCCCAAGGCTGCTACTTGCGAACCCCACAGATGAGAAAACTGCTTTGCATCCGCCTGAACCTGCTGCCAGCGCTGAGGCGAATATATGGCCGGACACGGCATGGCGCAAAATCTGGCGGCGTGGTTTGTGAAATCCAAACCAGTATATTGCTTTGAGGGTGTTTCATGTGTTGCGGGTGTTTCGCGTGCAAAATTCCTTTGAATTTCCTCGGTTTTTTCTGCAACACCTCCGCCATGACCATGAATCTGGTCAGGTGTTGCAGATGGGGCAGACGAAACACCAGCCGCACGATTTACGAGTGAGGTGTTGCGCGAAGGTGTTGCAAGTGATGTCTTTGAAATCTTTGCGATTTCGGCATGTGCAACACCTGAAACACCTGCAACACCCTTATTGATGATGGAGGGGAAAAGACCGGAGAACGCGTCATGCATCGACATGATCGCCCTCCCCACTGAGAATGGAGGCCGGAATGTGGTAGAGCCTTGTTTGCCCAACACCCGGTACTCTCATGCTGACGGTGTACTTGCCCCCTGCATCGCGCTTGATGAGGCCGCGCTGGGCAAGGTATCTCTTGACCAGATTCTTGTTCAGACTGCCAATAACCTCCTTTTCAAAGACGGGTGGCAGGATGAAGTATTCCCACTCCTCATCAGCGGTCATGCGCTTGAATCCGGCGCGTTGGATGGTTTTCCGGTCAACAATGCTGTTGTTGTCGGCTTTTTCTTGCCACACCTCGAAGCGGGAACTGCCATGTTCTGAAATAAACGCCTTCAGATTTTTCTCGGCGTCCTTGCCTTCATGCGCTTGCGTGCCGCCGCGCGCCACCAGCCAGTCCGTGAATAGACGAATGCAGGCTTGCTCCGCTTCACCCTTGGGCCATGGCAATATGCCGGAGGCGATGGCAAGTTCCCCAACAGCCGCCACCAGCGCGAACTTTTGACCCACGCGCATGACCTGCCCATCGCTGTCAGCAGGGATGTTTTCCTCGGCCCAACATTTTCTAGCCGTGGCAACGCTGTCTACGATGGCGGTTCTGTTCGCGCAAAGCATTTCCAGAAAGGCATCGGCCACCGTTCCGGTAAATTGTCCGGCAAAGTGTTTCAAGGCGATGGAAAAACGGTTTCCGTCCGGAAACTCGTGAAGATTTTCAAAAGCGCCATGGCCGCAGCCGGCATCGGCTGGAAACTCGATAAAGCGGACGGTCTGACCAGCTTTCGGCTGCCTTCCGGTTTCCTGCATTTTTGCCGCGAGGCCAGTTTCGCCGGAACTGAGAAATACCAGACGGAACTGTTCTGCGGGTTTCGTTGCGCCATCGCGCCGCGAACGCGCCTTGCCTGTGCCGTTGCCCAGCATGTACGTCATCGCATCCGCTGAAAAACCATCGACTTGCGATAATTCATCAAGAGCAAGAAAACCATCATTCGCTTGCCGCGCCAATCCTTCGGCGGCATTATCGGTCGTGCGCCAGCTTTGAAGCGTTACACCCCATATGGAGACGGTAACGATCAACAGGGTGCTCTTGCCCATGGATGATCCGCCTTCAGCATGTAAACCGAAGTTCTCTTCTCCCATGGGTTCGAGAAGCGGTCCCGTTAAGGCGACGCATACAGCAAAGACAAGCCTACTGTTTCCGGCACAGAGCCGACCAACGCTCTGTTGCCACTCTTGCAGCGTGCCGCGCGACACATGACTCTTGACTGCCCTTATTTGCTGCAAAACAATCCGTTCGCCGGATTTTTGCCCGTAAACTCGATTGGGCAGAACATAACAGCCATTATGCCAGCCCGTTTTCTGAACGCAGATCGCGCGCGGTATTGGATTGGCCATAATGATGTAATTGTGCAGATGCTTGTTGCCGTTGGGAGCAAGGCGCAAGCCAAGGGAAAGCAATTCCTCGCGATAGGCAGTGCCGTCTCCGGCAAGAGAGGCCATCGGCAATACATATTCCTTGCGCCGACCGTCATTGTCGAGGATAACACACACGCGACCCCAGTTGTGAGCTTGTCCATCGCGGGTCTGGTGCGTAATCGCCAAATAAGAACAGAACCACGTCCATTCGGTTGTTGGGTTGCCAGCCTCGTCTTTTGTTTGTCTTTCATATTCCACGCCGTTCGGCGTAAGGCGGTATAGAGATCCCAATTTCTTATTCAGATCGGTAAGCTCGGACTCTTTTATATAGGGCGGTAATGTGGCAAGCTTGAGAAACCGCTCCATGTCCTGAAATGTCCAGCCGCTTTCAAGAGCATCGGCCAGATCGTAACCCTGCGGCACCTCACAACCAGACGGCTCAAACCCGTTTTCGACCGGGTTCCGTTTTCCTATGGCCTCGGCGGGCAGGTGGAAAATGCTGTCTACACCAGCGACAACGCACAGGTCATAAACAGCATCACCAAACTGACTGCCCGCTTCGTCATGATCGGTGGCGATGACAACGCGCCGACCCTTAACCGCCGACCAGTTTGTTTTTTGCGGTGACTTCGCCCCATGCATGGGCGTGGTGGCAATATAATCGGGGAAAAGGATTTTGGCTGCGTCGGCGGTCTTCTCGCCTTCGCAAACGATAATAGTGGCGTCCTGCCGCTTCAGAATTTCCGGCAGACGATAAAGCGGGCGTGGTATCGGCATGCCCACGCTGCGCCATGCCTTCCTGCCATTGCTAAGATCGCAATAACAGAGCGGCAAAATTTTCTTTTCTCGCTCGCACGTTTCTTTGTTGGTAATGTCCCACCGCGCCACATACCCGATAAGTTGGCCATCAGCCTGATGATAGGGATAGAGGATTGTTGGCTTGCCACCAAAATCAGGCATTGCGAAATTGCAGGGCGGCGCATCGGCTGGAACAGGAATAATAGGAGTCTTGGCGGGTTTCTTTTGTGCCTCGTTCTTGTTCCCATTCTGTGCAGCGGCAATTTCTTCGGGTTGTAAGGGTGCCGTCAGCCTCTCATCCAGTGGTTGAATCTGATCGCTGGGCTGCGGTTCTGATTGCGGTTGTGATTTTGGTTTTGGCAGTGGCGCAGTCATGGCGAGCCTCCAATCATGCGAAGCACCGCCTTCGCCGCCTCGCTCTGAGACAGGCCGAGCACGTAAGCGACAAGCGATGTCACATCGCCGCCCGATGCAGCGACCGCAAAATCAGCCCATTTTCCGGTTCGAAGATTGATCTTGAAACTTCCGAAGGCGGAATCGGCGCGACGCGGGTTCAATGCCACATATTCATGGCCGTTGGTTTTACCCTGCGGCAACACCCGGTGAAGGATCGCAGGCAAGAACGGCAAGGCCTGTTCATGCACCCGCGTGAAATAATCCCGGTCATGTCGCATGGATTTCATCCATGACAGTGTCCGAGATTTCTTTCTGCCGGAGCAATGATGCGGCACTCTTCATCGCATCCCCCTGCGGGCAAGGCTTTGGGGCTGCCGTTCTTCAACTCGCTCAAGCTTAAGCAGCCAGTCCCGGACGGCTTCAAGCCGGTAATAAACCCGCCTGCCGATCACGACATAGGGTGGCGATTGCCTTAGCGCCCGGTCCCGTTGGCACGTCCGAATGGTTACGCCGCGTTGGGCTGCATACTCGTGCTCGCTGACAAAGCCTTCCAGAACCGAAGGTTTGCGCTTTTCTGCGAATTCTTGTGAATTTTCCTGTTCCATAAAGTCTCCTCTCGTTGAATTGGCGACTTGCGCCGACGAGAGGGAATTTAAGCATTCGGAATTGCCTAGAAAATTTGCTCAAAACTGTGCCTGATAAAATAATTGTGGGCATGCCTCTTTGATTTCATTGGGAAAAGTCTTCCATAGCTCGCTAATCGTATTTCGTATGGTTTGAGCTTTCGGCCCGTCCTTGTCGGGAAAATTCTTTATGAACCATGATTCGAGATAAAATGCCTCGCTTCGAAAAGAATCCTCACATTTGCCGGCTTTGCACCGCCTTTCAAATTCCTGTTCTACGATAGGCATTTCTGTGGGGCGACCCGGACGTTTTTTTACATGGCGTGGAAGATCAAGGGTTGCTGGCGGCTCTACCACGGGCGGGGAAACAGGGGCAGGAGGCTTTTCCGGCACAGGTAAAGGGGCTGGAAGGTTAACACGCGGCCCAATGCGAACATCGTAAAGCAGGATACCAGGCCCCTCAACGATGTCCTTCGCAATATTTTTCAGACGCAAGGTTGCCCAAGCGGATGCCGGTATTTCTCTCCATGGCGCAAGCGGTGAGTTCTCACGCGCCCATGCCGTCAGATGTCCATAAAACAGCAGCCCTATGAAATTGGTCGTCATCTTATCAACAATAGCCTGTTTTTCCTTTATGAGATGTTGTGTGAAGCCGTCAAAATCGTTTGGCGTGTTTATCTGTTCCCCATCATCGGATATTTCGTATACCCACTTCCCTTCATGTTTGAGCCGCTTGTCAGCCGCTTCATACTCTTTCATCAATTTGGCATCACGGTATTTTTGGCAGGCGTATAAAAGCCTTTCAGCCTTTGCCGCTTCGGGCGGCAGCCCGTCATTTGTTTGCGACATTCTTTTTTTCCTCAATGAAATCATCTGATTCAAGCGGGGCCATGATATAATTGCCGACAAACTCCGCTGCATTCCGTTGTGGATCGTCATACAGGTGCGCGTAACGTTGTGTTGTTTGCACCTGCGTATGCCCCAACATTTGGCCGATTAAGGGCAGGGAAGCTCCAGACGAAACAAGAATGCTTGCAAAGGAGTGGCGAAGATCATGAATGCGGACATTGGGCCATTCCGTCATTATGGGGTTGCCATCGCTATCCAGCTTTTGCTTCCCATGTTTGTCTTTCATCGGAACTCGATCCACGAGTCCTGCTGCCGTACATGTGGCAACCCATGTGCGACGAATTTCTTGTATTGGTTGATCAGGGGAAACGTCGCTCGGAAATACAAAACGGCTATTCTTTGCGGTCTTATCCTTTTTTAGCCGTTCCTGAAAATCTATTTCGGCTTGTGTCATTAGATTCTTCAGAAGCTTTAGAGCTGTGCTATTCAACGGCACCCGGTGGAGCTTCCGTTGCTTGGTGTGGGCGCTGGGCTTAGTCCAGATGCCGTTTTCCAGATCAAACATATCCCAAGTTGCTCGGGTAACTTCACTTTTGCGCGCCCCTGTAAGCATAAGAAGCTTGATCGCGTTGGCGGCTGTTCTATCCGTATGTGCGTTTAACGCCGTTGCCAGCGCTATGATTTCCTTCTTGTTGAGATAACGATCACGTTTTTCTTCTGGATTGTGCCGAATCCCAATTACTGGGTTTTTATCAAGCCAATCCCAGCGAATAGCTAAATTAAAAGCCTTGCGTAGGGAGGCAACAGCGCGATTGGCCCGAATAGGGGCATCCCGTTTCGCGGATATTTCTTCATGTAACGCGTCAATATCTGCCGCTTCAACCTTGGCAACTTTTTCCATCCCCAGCTTTGGGAGAATGAGGTTTTGCCACATACTGATTTCATCTTTTTGCGTCTTGATGGCTTTACGGGGCAACCATTCCTTTTCATAGCGCTCCCAAAGTTCCCGAACTGTTGGAGCATCGCGTCTTGCCTGCCGTTCACCCAATGGATCCTTGCCAAGATCAATTTCGCGTTTTTTATCACAAGCAACTTTACGAGCAGCGGCCACGGTCCAGTCGGGGAAGGATCCAATGGTCATTCGGCGCTGCCGACCATCAATTCGATAGTCCAGCACAAACGCTTTTGCCCCGGTTGTGGTAATGCGTAGACCAAACCCTTTTACAGCATCATCCCAAATGATACGCTGGCCTTGCTTGGGGGATATGGCTTTCCTTGCTTCGTTGTCAGTCAGTCGAGAATTTGAGGCCATGGCTTTGTCAACAATAGGTCAAAGACGTGAATGGCTATAACTGTCATTTCGTTATAATCTAATGGAATCTTGTTTCGCATACTTTCGCAAAGAAATCAAATGATTAATGGCTATTTTCGAAAGTTGACATATTTATCAAAAGGTTGGAGAAAGGGAGGGAACCGACTCTTAATCAGCGGGTCGCGGGTTCGAGCCCCTCATCGCCCACCAGCCTTCGCAAGCGTTGTGCACAAAGATTGCCTTGCCATAGCCTGAAAGGCGAAAGGCGGGTTTTTTCCCGCTTGCTTCGGCTTTGCAAGCCGTCTCATAAGTATTTGACCTCCTAAAATATGCGCTTACGCCCCTGACCAAAAACATGTTAACCATGTTTGCGCCTTCTTGCGCGGAATCAATCGTTTGTCAGGTTCTATGTCCATGCCGTTCCGAAGAATACTTTCTGTTGGTCTGTTGTCTCTGTTGCTGGCCTGCGGCGCGTTAGTGCCGCGCGTTCAGGCTGCGGGAGGCGCGACTTCGCTTCGCGCCGCCGAGCCTGCGGACTCCGGCGTCCTTGTTCCGGCGATGAACGGCAAGCAATTGTCCAAAAGCTTCGGAGTGACCCTTAATACCGTGAGGGACGAGCCGGACGGCGCGATCAAAATCGCGCCGCACCGCGCCATTTACAATATGACCCTTGCGTCGGCCAAAAACGGCGGCAACATCAACGGAGTCACTGGCCGCATGATGTTCGAATGGGCCGACACCTGCGACGGTTGGGCGGTGCAACAGAATCTTCAATTGCGGTTCACGTATGCCGAAGGCGATGAATCCGAAGTCAACAGCACAGTCATCAGCTGGGAGGCCAAAGACGGCACGCGTTATAATTTCAATGTGCGACGCGTGACGAACGGCAAAGATGATGAAATTTTCCGTGGCCGCGCAACTTTGGGAAGCGAGGGCGGCATGGCCCAATACACGGTTCCCAAGGATAAGAAGGACATGGCGCTTCAAGCAGGCACAATGTTTCCTTCGGCGCATACGAGAGAAATTCTGGAAAAGGCGCTTGAGAAGGAAAGGTTTTTCACGCGTAATGTGTTCGACGGATCGGATGAAGACGGATTGGCGATCGTCAGCGCGTTTATCGGCGAACGCCACGATCAGCTGAAAATGAGCGAATTGACCCCGGAATTGCGCTCGAATTCATTGCTAGCCGAGAAGGCATGGCCCATAAGGTTGGCGTTTTTTAAGCCTGAATCCGAAACCGGCGAGTCGGATTACGAAATGGATCTTGTGCTGCAAGCTAACGGGGTTGCCCGTTCGATGCTCATCGACTACGGCGATTTCGCTGTCTCAGGGATTCTCAGCGGGCTTGAAACCCTGCCCGTGGAAGGGTGTCATGACTAGGATATCTTCATGCGCATTGTCCTGATAAGCGGCAGTCACAGGCAAGCTTCACAATCGGAACGCGTAACCAATTATTTGGCTCAACGGTTGTCAGTCATAGGGACGGGCATGACAACCGACATTATTTCACTGGCGGGGAATCCGTTACCCCTATGGGACGAAAGCGCATGGCAGAAAGGTGGCGCGCTGCAGATGCAGTGGGCGACATACGGCGAGCGGTTGAAAGCTGCGGATGGTTTTATCGTCGTGTCGCCGGAATGGCACGGCATGGTTCCTGCGGGATTGAAAAATTTTCTTTTGTTCGCGCATGCGCGCGAAGTAGGGCACAAGCCAGCGTTGATCGTGACAGTATCGGCGAGTCGTGGCGGGAGCTATCCTGTGAATGAACTCCGCGCCAGCGGGTATAAAAACACGCGTCTTTGTTTCATCCCTGAACACCTTATTGTGCACGACGTTGAAAAGATGTTTGTGGGCGATCAGCCTGCGGACGAGAAGGACGACTATATCCGCGCCAGAGCCGATTTTGCGTTAAAGTGCCTTTTGCGCTATGCCCATGCGCTGAAGCCCGTTTGGGAAGATGGGGCTTTGCTGGACAAAAACTATCCTTACGGGATGTAATTTTATCGCCATGCGCATTTTAAGCCTCGATAGCGCCGGAAGCGTATGCGCCGCATGCGTGTGGGACGATGGACGAATACTTGCCTGTGCTGAGGAACGCATGGAGAGGGGCCAAGACGTGCGGCTTGTGCCTTTGGCGCAAGAGGTGATGGCCAAGGCTGGCGTAACGTACAACGATCTTGATCGCATTGCCGTCACACGTGGACCGGGGAGCTTTACGGGTTTGCGCATTGGCTTGGCCGCCGCCCGGGGGTTCGGGCTGGCGGCCGGCAGGCCGGTGTTGGGCATAGACCGCTTCACGCTTTACCGTGAACAACATAAATTGGCGGATAGCGATTTGCTGGTGGTTCTGGAATCCAAACGGCTGGAACTTTATTGCCGTTTGTATCTTGCGAAAGGCGAACCGCAAGAAGACCGCATGTTGCCTCCCGATGACATCGCAGCCTTGGCGCATAGACATCCGCAATTGAAGGTGACAGGAGATGCTCAAGAAGTTTTGAGAAAAATATTGCCAGCACATGTTGCATATCCGGCATATGAGGAGCCTGAGATTGTCACATGCGCTTCTTTGGCGGCGCGGGCAGACATTAATGATTCTGCCTATTTGCCGCGGCCCTATTATCTCCGAGCGCCGGATGTAACGATGGCCAAAAACACGGCGGGACCGACATGCGGAACATCGTAATCGAACAAGCCACAGGGTCATCGGCGTCTGAAATCGCAAAACTTCATGCCGTTTGTTTTGGCGAAGAGGCTTGGAGCGAGGAGCAGGTGCGTGGGAGCTTGTCTCTCGACACGACACAAGCGTGGACAGCGCACGAGGGAAGAAAGTCTATCGGCTTCCTTTTGTGTCAGGTTACCGGAGTGGAGAGGGAAATTTTATCGCTCGGCGTTCATCCAGCCCATCAACGGCAAGGCGTTGCTGAAAGACTGTTGCATTGCATGTTGGAAGGCTTGCCGGGCGACGGCGTTGTCTTTCTTGAGGTTGCCGCAGACAATCAGGCGGCGCGCGCTCTCTACAAAAAACACGGTTTTGTTGAATCAACAAGCCGGAAAGGTTATTATCGGCGCAAAGCGGGCGCAGTGGATGCCGTTTGTTATCGTTACATAAAACAAGGTTAAGCCCTTCGGTTTGCAACAAGCCAACGGGCGTGTTAGGGAATAGGCCTGCGCAACAACCTTAATGGACTCATGCAAGTTCTTGATTTTGAAAAGCCTGTGGCTGAACTGGAAGCCAAGATTGAAGAGCTGCGCCATCTGTCGGACGGCGGGCGCGTCAATATCGCGGAAGAGGTCGGCCGTTTGCAGGACAAAGTTGAAAAGCAACTGCGCCATATCTATGGAAAATTGACGCCTGCGCAAAAAGTTCAGGTCGCGCGTCACCCTGACAGGCCGCATGGGCTCGATTATATTCGCGAACTTATAACGGATTTTACCCCTTTGGCGGGCGATCGCGCCTTTGCCGACGATCAGGCGATCATCGGCGGATTGGGCCGTCTTGATAACCGCGCCTGCGTCATCATCGCGCAGGAACGCGGCCACGACACCGATAGTCGTATCAAACACAATTTCGGCATGGCCAAGCCTGAAGGTTATCGGAAAGCCCAACGCCTTATGCGTCTCGCCGCGCAGTTCGACTTGCCCATCATCACGTTAATTGATACGGCGGGAGCTTTTCCCGGCGTCGATGCGGAAGCGCGTGGCCAAGCTGAAGCCATCGCGCGATCAATCGAGACATGTTTTGATGTTGCCGTGCCGTTGGTGGCGTGCGTAATCGGCGAAGGCGGGTCGGGCGGCGCGATCGCCATCGCTGCGGGCGACCGCGTATTGATGCTGGAACATGCAATTTATTCCGTTATATCGCCGGAGGGCTGCGCCTCGATCTTGTGGCGGAGCGGCGCGCATGCGGAGGATGCGGCGGCGGCCTTGAAAATCACTGCGCAGGATTTATTAAAGCTTGGCGTGATCGATCGCGTAATTGCCGAACCTTTGGGCGGCGCGCACCGTCAGCCCAAGGAAACCATCCGCGCCGTAGGCGAAGCCATCAGCCAAAGCCTGGCCGAGCTGTCGAAATTGGATGGAAGAACGCTGCTTAAGCAACGTCAGGAAAAATTTCTGGAAATGGGCCGCAAGGGGCTTCAATAATTCTCAGAACCACTTGGTCGCAGGATCAAGAACCGGGCCTGCGGGCGCGGCTAGCGCCTTGAACATGTCGTCGATGTTGTCGACTACGGCGTACATTTCGGCCATTTCCGGCGGCGAAAAGCCGCGCGCCATCATATGATCGAGCAAGTCGAGCAGCGGCGACCAAAAATGGTTGTGGTTGAAAATGACGACGGGTTTGTTGTGAAGCCCAAGCTGCTTCCACGTCAATATCTCAAACGTTTCATCCATTGTTCCGAAACCGCCCGGCAAAACGACGAAAGCGTCCGAGCGTTCGACCATCATGCTCTTGCGCGTGTGCATGCTGTTCACGACGTGCAATTCGGTCAGCCCTGTGTGCTGTATCTCGCGCGAACGGATGAACTCGGGAATGATCCCGACGACTTTTCCGCCAGCCGCCAAGGCAGAATCGGCCAACGGTCCCATAAGGCCGCCGCGTCCGCCGCCGTAAACGACCGTGATATTGCGGTTTGCCAAAGCCGCGCCGACATCGCGCGCGAGGTGTTTCGCGCCATTGTCGATATGGCTCGATGAACCGCAATAGACGCATACGGATTTGATGGAAAGCAAAGCGACCGGATCGTGAAGCATGAGATAAATACCGTCTAACTAATTATCGAGAACATTATAAAGGCCAACTGATTAACAGAGCATTTCAATAGCCGTTTTGGGATGAAATCGCGCCCCCTTATCCGTGTAAAGCCTTAACTTACAAGCATTCCCCGATCAAGCGGATATAGGGAAGGGCCTTTTGCAGAAAAGGGATCAGGACCGTAAAGATATAGGACGGAAAGCGGATATCGTCGACCATGAATGACTGGATGACGACGATCTGGTTTTCGCGGTTTACGCCGAATTTCAAGGGCGCAAGCGGCCTTAACGCCTCAAGAATATTAATGAGGATGCGCCGCCGTTCGACCGATTCCACGGAATAGGGCAAAAAGCCCAGAACCGCCCAAATCTGGATCTTTATGCGGTTTTCTTCTGGTTCATAGGTTGCCTGAAAGGGAATGCCCTCTACCTGAAACTGTAGCTTGCTTGCGCGTGGCACCCAAACCTGCCGCAAGTACTGCTCGGCATCGTCGATCATCGACCTGAACGGACGATCGGCGAGAAAATTGGGATCCAAAAGGTTAATCGAGGGAGGCATACAGGGATGGGTACTTGCTAAAGGCTTTACTTTGGGCAGCCGTCAGGCTTTTTGGGCCTGACAGCGGGAACTATGCAAAATAACTTGTGTTCTTTAACATGCCCTTAACGCATGTAAGGAAGCTATAACGCAAGTTTAGGCGGTAATCCCAAGGACATGCTGTCTATCCGAAATATTAAAGTTTTCAGAAACATGAATTGGTTGAAAATTCTTTATGAGATGTGGGTAGAGGAAAGGCCCCGTATTTTCTATTGGTCGCCTGTCGTTCTGGGTATCGGCATAGGCGCTTATTATGGGTGGCCCTATGAACCTGATTTGGCCAAGGTCATAGGCGCGTTTATTGTTGTCTGTGGATTCTGGCTGTTGGCGCGACATCTTTTGTTGCCGCGCATATTATTTTTGCTTGTTTTGGGTTTTGCTTCGGCAACTCTTGCCTCACATGTTTACGGCACGAACATGCTAGATTGGCCGACGCGGGCTACGCGCATCACGGCAAAAATCATCGACGTGGAGCAGCACAAGTCAGGCCGCCGCCTATTGCTTGACGATGTTTACGTGGAAAAGCTGCCGTTGCACCGGACGCCGGAGCGTATGCGCCTGGTCGTTCCCCGGCGTCTGGATAAGCAAGCGCCGGAATTGAGGCCGGGGCAGAATATAGAGGCAGTCGCTAAGGTCTTACCGTTTTCCGAACCCATGACTCCGGATGGCTTCGATTTCCGGCGTAACGCATATTTTCGTGGAATAGGGGCCACGGGCTACCTGATGGGCAAGATCAGATTGAGCGAGCCTGATCCGCCAAGCCTGACGGGCATTCATGTCTGGCTTGCCCAATTGCGGCAAGACTTGCAAACAATGATAAAACGGCATCTGGAAGGGGATAAGGCAGGATTGGCTATCATATTGATGACGGGCGACAAAACATCGCTCAGCCCTGAAACGACCGATTCTATGCGTTCTATAGGTCTTGCCCATCTTTTGGCGATAGCGGGACTGCACGTGGGCTTGGTGGCAGGGGTCGTGTTCTTTTTTGTTCGGGCTTTGCTGGCTCTTTTTCCTTTCATCGCCTTACGTTTTCCGATCAAGAAGTGGGCCGCGGCGATGGCGTTGCTAGCCATTATTTTCTTTACGTTTCAGGTAGGAGCTCCTGTGCCAACGAGACGGGCCTTAATAATGACAAGCATCGTTTTGCTGGGGATCATGTTGGACAGGTTAAGCTTGAGTCTGCGCACGGTGGCCTTGGCAGCATTATTGATTTTGCTTTTCTGGCCTCAGATGTTGCTGCACCCCGCTTTTCAACTATCGTTTGCAGCTGTCTTGGGCATAATTTCCGTGGGCGAATGGGCGCGAAAGAGCGGTTGGCAACTCTTTGCGAATCGTCACGGACTTGTATGGAATGGTTTGCGTCACATCATGGAATTAGCCGGCATGTCAGTCGTGGCGACGTTGGCGACGCTGCCGTTTTGTTTATATCATTTTCAGGAAGCGGAGATCTATAGCGTACTCGCCAACACGCTGGCTATTCCTTTGACAAGTTTTTGGCTTATGCCTTTATGTGTGTTGACTGAGTTTTTGTGGATTTTCGGCTTGGAAGAATGGCCGTTGAAGCTTCTTGATCCGGGCGTTGGACTTCTTATTCGGCTTAGCGAAAATATCGCCAACCTGCCGGGCGCGCATTACAGCCCCCCGCCGATGCCGGTTATATATATGCTCATTGCGACGTTCGGCGGGCTTTTTATCTGTTTGACCCAAGGCAGAAAGCGATGGGCCGGACTCGCAGCTTTGCTGGTAGCGATTGTCCTGACGTTTTTCGAGCCGCGTCCTTCGATATATATCGGCCCCAACGGCAAACAGGCAGGGTGGTGGAATAGGGAAGAGGCCATCATGGTGATAACGAGTCTGGAAGAAAAACCGGATAAATACCTCGCGGGCTATTGGGGCGAACGCTTCGGCTATAAGGAAGATCGCTTGCGCTTTGTTGGTGACGGCGAGACCGAAGTTCCACCTTTGTCTTGCAACGAGGTGCGATGCGTGAGCCGTTATGCTGCTGGAACCTTGGCATGGATGAAAAAATCCGAGGCATTGGCGCAAGAATGCGGCGCAGGCCACGCCATAATCATCAACGCGGTCAGTAGGGATACATGTCCAGAATCCAAGGGCGTATTGCTGACTCGCGATTCCTTTTATCAGCATGGGGCGCACGCTATTTTCGTTACGGACGAAGGATTCCGCATTAAGGCGTCCCGTGACGGGCGCGCTTTGCGGCCCTGGAGCGTGGGTTGGCGGCCTGAAAAACATAAGGCTGCGGGCTTTGTCGAACTTGCGGGATCGACCTTTTCAAAGGACGCGAACTCCGCTAGCGTTCCTGAACCAAACCCTGAAGTTGTGGAATGACATGATAGACTTGAAGACGCTGATCTCTTTTATTCATCCAGCCGGATGGCCGTTTATAGGATTGTTCGCTCTCGGCGCGTTGGGGCTTTCCTTGTTTGGGTGGCCTTGGTTTACGCTGGGAGCTTTGCTGACGGCATGGTGCGTATATTTTTTCCGCGATCCTCAGCGCGTGACCCCCGCAAGGTCCGGTTTGGTTGTCAGCCCCGCCGATGGGCGCGTCGTGGCGGTGCAGACTGTTACGCCGCATCCAAGCCTCGGCGTCGGCGAGGAGCCGCGTGTGCGCATTAGCATTTTCCTCAACGTGTTCGACGTGCACGTGAACCGCAGCCCAGCCGACGGCGTGGTGGTCCATGCGGTATATCACGCGGGCAAGTTTTTTAACGCTTCGCTGGACAAAGCGAGCGAGGACAACGAACGCATGGCGATTGCGCTGCGCATGATGGGCGAACATCCCTATAAAGACAAAACAATCGGCGTCGTGCAAATCGCAGGCTTGATTGCCCGTCGCATCGTATGCACGGCGAGCCTCGGCCACCAACTCAAGGCTGGCGAACGTTACGGCTTGATCCGCTTCGGTAGCCGTACGGACGTATATTTGCCGCCGGGATTGAACGCGCTTGTCGCCGTCGGCCAGCGCATGATCTGCGGCGAGACTGTTTTAGCCGATTGTTTGTCGAACGAGGCAGAGCGCAAGGGCGAAATCCGCTAACGTACTTCCTTTCAAGGAGAGGGAAATGCCTAACGTCAAAGAAATGCCCGTAACGCGGTTATTACCGAACATGTTGACATTGTTAGCATTGTGTTCGGGATTGACCTCGATGCGTTTTGCCCTCATGGGCCAGTGGCGCGAAGCCGTTCTGGCGATTGTTGTGGCTGCTGTGTTCGATGTTTTGGATGGCCGCGTGGCGCGGCTCCTTAACATCGACAGCAAATTCGGCGCGGAACTGGACAGTCTGTCGGATCTGACCAGTTTTGGGGTCGCGCCGGGGCTTATTCTTTATCTTTGGCAGTTGCAGAGCGAAACGCTGGGTCTCGGTTGGATCGCTGTGCTCGTATTGGCCGGATGCTGTGCGCTGCGTCTTGCACGGTTTAATACGATGCTCGAGGATCATTCGTTGCCAGCGTGGACGAAAAGTTATTTCACGGGCGTGCCGGCTCCGGCTGGAGCCGGATTGTCGTTGATGCCTTTAATCTATGTGCTGCATTTCGGCGAGGGAGTTCAGGTTCCTCCGGCGGTGTTGGCCATATGGATGATTATCGTCGGCGGCCTGATGGTGAGCCGGATCCCGACGCTTTCGATGAAAGGCCGACGCATAGCGCCGATTTTCGTCGCGCCTATTTATGCCTCGGCGTGCTTTGTGATCGCGATGCTGGTTACGAATCCGTTTCTGACGTTGTCGATCATGGGAACGCTATATTTCTTCATGATACCCTATGGATTTTACAGTTACCGCCGCCGCAAAGCGCGCGAAGGAATGGGTAATTAAATGGCCAAGCAAGTCGATATACCGTTGCCCAAAGGCGGCAAGATCACAATCGGCAACGACCTGAAGCTGACGTTTATTGCCGGGCCGTGCCAAATGGAATCCCGCCTGCAAGCGCTGGAAATGAGCACAGCGATGGCCGAGATGGCGGCTAAATATAACGTCGGGATCATCTATAAAACATCGTTCGATAAAGCCAACCGCTCGTCGCACAACACAGAGCGCGGCATCGGGCTCGAAAAAGCCTTGCCGATACTTGCCGAAGTGCGCGAAACGTCAGGCTTGCCCGTGATAACCGATGTCCATGAGGCTGGGCAATGCAAGATAGTGGCGGAAGTTGTCGATGTGCTGCAAATCCCGGCGTTTTTATGCCGCCAGACGGATCTGCTGCTGGCAGCGGGCGCGACAGGCAAGGCGATCAACGTAAAGAAGGGCCAATTTTTAGCGCCATGGGACATGAAAAACGTGGCCGCGAAAATTGCTTCGACGGGTAACGACAAAATCATGCTTTGCGAACGTGGCGTAAGTTTCGGTTACAACACGCTGGTGACGGACATGCGCGCCCTGTCTATTATGGCCGAGACAGGCTATCCAGTGGTGTTCGACGCTACGCATTCAGTTCAACAACCCGGCGGCAAGGGAACAAGCAGCGGCGGCGAACGCCAATACGTGCCGATGCTGGCGCGCGCGGCTGTTGCGGCTGGCGTTGCGGCGGTTTTCATCGAGACACACCCCGACCCCGATCATGCTCCATCCGACGGCCCGAACATGGTGCCGTTCAAGGAATTCCCGAAACTGGTTGAAACGCTTCTGGCGTATGATGAGTTAGGGAAGAAGCCCCAAGCATAAATGCGGCAGCATATCACAATTTGAGCGTATGAGACGCTCTCGCTTTTGTTGCTATGCCGTGCGCTATCGGGGAGTTCATCATGCGTTTCGCCTGCGTTTCGTTTATCCCCGCGCCCAGAAGACCCCGAAGCTTGAAACGATCATCGCTGCAAATCAACGATCTGTGAACTCTTCCCGCATTTACGCGGTTGCATCCCATGTAGAATGAAATATTTTCAAAAGTCATATTGTCTTGCGTCACTGGTGATCCGTTGACGGAAAAGACAGGCGTTTTGCGACAGCGCTCATTCTGTAAGGCGTAATCGTTTAAAATTTCATAGTTCTTGTAAGAACGATCAAGACCGGCATCTTGCAGCGCGGCTACATATTTTTTTAATTCTTCAGGATTGTCATTGATGTTATTTGGCTGTCGAGAAATTTGTCCCTTTGCCTGATCCACACCCATATAGCGCCGGACATCGTCGAGAAAGATTCTGCGGTATTGTTCGGGGAGGCGACGATATGCCTTTACAGTGCTGTTGTAATCCTCGTGGGTGATAAAGGCACACATTCTCGAATCGCCAGGATCGAGCATCGGGGTTACTTGCTTGCCCTTCTGCAGATAAGGACCAAATTCAGCTTCGTGCAATTCGCCGTGTTTAATATATGGTGCTTTCATAACAATAAAGTCAAAAAATAGAGTTATTTAATTAAGTCCAATTGTACGGCGGTAGCGTTAAAATATGTTTAGGGGCGGAAAATCTGCCAAAAGAGACCTGTTGATATTCCTGACCTTTTACATGACTTGTTGCTCTAACGGCTCGTTAAACGCCATCATCCGGCCACAAAAGAGGGTAAAATTTGAGTTAATCCGTCTCGCAAGTGAGGGGCAAATGAGCAGGTTTTTACTTTCTTTTGCAATCGTTCTGGTTAGCATGGGCCTTGCCGCAAGCGCCGAAGCGCGGACGCGTGTGAGCGTGTTTGTGGGAAGCGGGGGATATTATGATCCTTACTGGGGGCCATATCCTCATTATCGTCATCATCACCGCCATTTCCATTCCGGGTTTGTTTATGCACCCGCACCGATGATTGTCGAGCCAGTTCCAGTTGTCATCGCGTCGCCTCCTGTGACATATGTGGCTCCTCCGGCAGAGCCAGCAGCGATTCCGGCGAACCAGACATCGCCTACGTTTACGGATGAATCCGGGCGCACGTGCCGCGCCTATGAAACGACGCGGGTGTTCGACGGCGAAGCGCAGATGGTCGGCGGCAAGGCGTGCATTTACCCTGACGGCGCGTGGCGCGTGGTCGAGTGATTATTACCGGTTCTTACGCTTGCCGGTGGTGTCGGGGGTCACGAACTCTATTACCAATATGTGGCCGAACCGCTTTTTGATTGATTTAAGTTTAAGCGGCGACAAGGCTTTTTTGACGACGCTTAAATTGGTTTTTGCAGATTTTCTGTCGAGATAAACGTTGTACACAACGGTAGGGTTTTTTGCTGTGCGTGTTTTCAATTTTGCTTTGGGTTTATTGCGTCGCTGAGGTTCTTGGTCAAGCTTCGTTTGAACCCATTTGATCCGGTTTTTTGCTAATAAAGTCAAAATTTGGCTGGCGACATTCCGGGGTCCTTTGTGGAATGGCTTGTCAACCAGCGGCTTCAGGCCTACGGCTATCCGGACGGTGTTTAAAGCCTCAATGTCCGGGCCTTGGTCGAGGCTTTTTTCCATGCGTTGTAACATGGGCTTCAGATAGCGTTTCACTATGGGGCGCAGATCAAAAGGCTTTCCTTTTGATTTGAGTGTTTTTGAGTCAAGCATGTCGTAAAGGTCATCGCTTCCGCACAAATCGTTTACATAAAGCGCATCCCACGTATAACGTCCAAAGCCAGGCTCAAATCGGGTTATGGCCAGCCATGGCTTTTCCATAAGCTTTTTAAACTTTGCGGCGGTTTTCAGGTTTTCAAACGGTACCGACCACGTGCCCATGTTAATTCCTTCCTGAGGCGGCGTGAAGTTCTGCGCAGACTACCAAATTATTTGAGCCGATATTGGCCTTCGAATCAAGCTATCGATGAGTGATGTGTAGGAGCGTCGTTAATTCCGTCTTTGGCTGGATTGGCAAGATAGGAGGCGGCAACGGTTGAGGCGCCCGGATTTATGAAATTCCTTATGTCATTAAGAGGCAACGCATTATCCGCTTTTTCCGGCACGGCCGATTTATCTTCGTCCTCTTTGGGTGAGCTTGAAGTGATCGTAAAGTTATATGACTGTTCATTGGCCATATCGGCGGCAGGCGCATAGGAGACCTTAATAGAATAGGTTCTGGCGTTTGCCATTAATCCTTCAGAGGACGTTATTTTGCCGTAAGCTTCTTTCTGCGCAGCCGTTCCGTAATTATCCGCAAGTACTTTTTGGCTCTTTAGGTCCGTTACCTGTACGCGCAAGCTTGAGGTGTATGCGTTCGCTGCTGTCGTGAGATAATTAAAATCGATTTTGAGATAAGAGGTCTTTTGAAGTCTGAAGAGATAGTTTTGGGAGGAATTCGCCTGTGAAAGCTTGCTGGTCACGCTGAGTCCCGCCGTATTTTCGTACAGCCATTCCATGTCGATTTGAGCAGGAGGGCCATTGTTCTTGGCCCTGCTATCGGAAGACACGGATTCCGTATCAATGAATACGTTTTGCGTTAATGGAGCCTGCGACAAGACGGTTGATTGAAAAGGCGGCGCAAATCGTAGGGCCGAACTTATGCTAAACGCAAAGGTCTGCGCGTCCATCAAGCGCGACGAGTTATCCGAGTACGGTTTTTGAAGCAAGACCGCTCCAAGAGTTTGCGCGGGCGTAATCATGTGAACTCCACGCGGAGTTTTATTGCTTAATGATAATATTTATTTCTAGCACGGAACGGTTAACATTGAATCAAGCGACCGTTACTCAACGCTTCAGATTCTTTAATGCAATATTAATGCAAACTCTGCGCGATCCGGTAAACTTTGAACAATTCCGCCGGAGCGCAAGCCGTTAAGAAATTCTTACGAACATTTATTATGACTTGGCCCATTTCATTTCGGGACTACGCCATCGATGAAAGCGTCGAGAAGATGTCGACCTCGTCGCCTTGTGCGAGTCCATAAAGATAGGATGCCGCAGCCGAGGCGGAATCGTAATTGCCGGTTAATAGCGTGCCATTGATTTTAGCCGTATCATACGTTTCAGCGGAGGCGGTCGTTTTATAGAGGCTATTATACGTAGTTCCGGAATAGACGGTGAAGCTGTAGCTCTGCTGTTTTTGCCGGTTGGCGCCGGGCGCAAAGCTTACCTTGATGGAGTATTGGCCTGTGCGCGCTTTCATGCCTTCTGACGACATGATTTTTTCATAGGCTTTTTTTTGCGCCGCGGTTCCGTGCGAGTCGGCGAACACGCTATAGCCTGTCGAATCCGTTATCTGGACGCGCATTTTGGCAGTGTCGGTGAGATTGTTGAACGCCATCTTGAGCGCTTTGCCCTTTTGCAGCGTGAACGTGTAATATTGGTCAGGGTTCGTTTGCGTGATTTTGCTGTTGACGCCCAGCGCCGCCTTGTTTTCAAAAAGCCAGCCAATGTTGATGGCGGACTCGTAATTTCCGTTAACGCGGTTGTAATCCTGATGCGTGAAATATTTTGCGTCGCTCGCCGCGAAAACCATCGTATTATCGACGGCGACTTTTTGCTTGAGCGAAGTTTGCGATACCGCAGTGGTTTGATAGGCCTTGCTGAAGACAGTGCCCGAATAAAGACTTAGATTGTAGGTTTGCGGGTTCGTTTTGAGGGCCGTGATCCCATAGGAAACTTTGGCATAGTACTCGCCAGCCTTTAGCTTATGCCCATCCCAAGACGTCATATTTTCATAGGCGGCCTTTTGTTCGTCCGTTCCTTCGTTATCCGCTATCACGGCGCCGTTTCTATCAAGGATTTGCACTTTGATTTGGGAAGTGTTTGTGGCGTTGCTTATATCCAATTTCAGAGAATCGCCGTCGAGATTGAATTTGTAATAATGTGTGGCGTTTTGACGGCTGACTTGTCCGCTGGCGCTAAGTTGCGTTTGGTCGGTTTTTAGCGTTCCCAGATCCACAGGCTTTTCAAGCGACGAATCGAGGTAATTGCAGGCGTTGCGTTGATAAAGAACAGCATTGCTCGTCGCCACGGCGTTCAACACCGGCGCCGAATACATGATGGCGTACGACAAACCCATAACTGACCCTGCTGCTAAATACAGGACAAGCCCTGCAATATACATGCCACGTTAACTAAAAATAACTAATGGGAGGTTAAGCCTTGAAAGGCTTAAATACCGGGCGATTATCGAGACGCGGGCGATTCTCGTTTCATTAAAGAATCAGGCATTTTTTGCCCATGCGGCCAAAAAGATCAGGCGATTCCTTCGCGCAGCAAATCGTGGATATGCAGGATGCCGACGGGTTTGTTTTCATCAACGACGAACAACTGCGTACGCTTGGTGTCATTAAGAATTTTGAGCGCTTCGGCGGCGAGCAGGCGCGGCGGAACGGTCATCGGGTTGCGCGTCATTATGGCGGCGGCTGTCTTGGCCGTGATTCCGTTGTTCATATGACGGCGCAAGTCGCCGTCTGTGATAATTCCGATCAATTTGCCTTTATCGTCTACGATACCGGCGCATCCGAAACGCTTTTCCGTCATCACAACGATGACATGATCCATCGTGTCGTGTTCCTTGACCAAGGGCAGGGCGTCTTCGCCATGCATGATGTCGCTCACGCGCTGCAGGACTTTGCCTAGCTTGCCGCCGGGGTGGAAGTTCCGGAAATCCTCTTTCGTGAAGCCTTTACACTCGAGCGCTGCGACGGCGAGCGCATCACCCAACGCCAACGTCAATGTTGTCGATGTTGTGGGAGCAAGTCCTAGCGAACCGACTTCAGGTTGGGCAGGCAGGAGCAAGAGTATGTCCGCAGCTTGGCCCAATGCGCTCTTGGGGCGGCTCGTGATGGCGATAAGCGGAATGGAAAAACGTTTTGTGTAATCGATGAGGTCAGTCAGCTCAGCCGTTTCGCCAGAATTGGAAATGGCGATGACGACATCGCTCGGCACGATCATGCCAAGATCGCCATGGCTGGCTTCGCCGGGATGGACGAAGAGGGAGGGGGTACCGGTAGAGGCTAGGGTGGCTGAAATCTTGCGCCCGATATGTCCGCTCTTTCCCATGCCGGTGACAACAACGCGGCCCTTGCATGCGACAATCTGACGCACGGCGTCAACAAACGAGCCGTTCAGCTGATCGGCCATCAGATATAACGCATTGCTTTCAGCGGTAAGCACATGGCGAGCGCTGGCGAGGAGGTCGTTGTCGGTTATGGGGGAGGGGGGCATGTAAATCCTTGTTTCTGCTGGCAGGGATTATTAGGCCGTGAATGCGACTGAAACAAGGGGGCATAGAATAACCCCATGAAAAATCCCATGTTAGATAAAATTATGGGGCCTTGGCGACGCAAATAATATAGGGGGAGGTGAGGCGGTTCGGCCACGCCCTGCCGATCAATCGTCCGAGCGACCAAAAAA
>CAZVCG010000001.1:101918-109012 GCA_964626265.1 uncultured Rhodospirillaceae bacterium
TTAAGACCTGTCCGCATGTAGGGAATTATGCGCCCGATAGGGGTGAAATCGTATTTGCCCCGAACGACCCCAAAATTAATGGTCATGAAATACCGCGTGTGCAATACCTCTAGCCCCGTTGCGGCGTGAGCCGACGCGATCGAGTTAAGGTCGTGCAATACATGAGTGTCATAGACTTCGCGGTAAAGGAGCTTTTGCAGAAATCCCGTCAACCCGTACATGTTGGGAATGATCGAGATCATCAATCCTCCGGATTTGACGAAAGCCTTCAAAGCCTTAACGGCAGCTGAAGTATCCTGAAAGTGCTCAAGCAAACCATAGGAAAAAACGATGTCGAAAGGCCCGAAGTCCTTTTGCGGCTCGTTCATGTCGCCCAGGCGGATTTCTCCGGCGACGTGCTGATCGGCCAGAGCCTTGCGCGCCAAGTCACAACCAGTCTCCGAATAATCCATCCCAAAGACTTTCAGATCATGATATTTGGCGAAATAGGGAAGATAGCACGATCCACCGCACCCGACTTCAAGCAGCGTTTCGGCTTTTCCGTCCCATTTGTCCAAGGCGAGGCGCACCGCTTTGTCGAAAGCGCGGTCGAATTCGCGGCCGATGTCCATCGAATTGGGGTCAAGAACGGGCGTGTCGAACTGATGGTTCCACACGTTGTCCCAATACGCTTTGGTGGTTTTAACTTGGGTCACTTGGGGCTGGAAATTTATAGTTCAGGGAAGGGTTGCCGCTTAAAAATTCACAAGGCTATGACTGCTAGCACAGACCTCAAAACCCCACAAGACCGGCTTTGGCGTTTCCGTGGGCGGTTTCATGTCTTGAGGGGCTTGCGGGCTACGAACACGCCGATCCCGTAGGCATCGGTCATTTTTTGCCATTCGGCGTACAGCGGCATGAAAAGACGGTCGAGAACCGTTAAGGGGTTGAAAAGGGCATAAGCCATTGAACCCAAGCCATTGACCTTAAGACCTGTGCGGTTGCAGAAACTTTGGCGCGTTTCCGGCAATTGTTCCCATGTCATCGGCGGACGCCCAGACAGCTTTCCAAGCCAATGCCTTAACCAGTGAACGGGTTGCATTTCGTAAATCGAGTCGTCGAAAACGTATTTTTCGAGAGCCAGACCGCTTTCCTCAAGAAAGCTCTCGACCGTTTTTTTCGAAAAGAAATTCATATGGCGGGGCACGTCCTCTTGAAAAAGATAGCGGGAAGAAACGCTGTCGAAGTTCGTCACCAGAAACACGAAAACGCTGCCCGGTTTGAGGACGGAGGCCGCCTTGCGGAAATAGGCCTTGGGGTCGTGAACGTGCTCCAGAACGGCCCAGGCCGTTACGGCATCGTACAGCGGTTCGTTGACCGGAATCCGGTCGAAAGGAACGCGGTAAACAGTGAAATCGCCGATGGCATTCGCGTTCTGCGCTATTTCGACGCCTTCGACGTCGTATCCACGTTCGCGGGCGAAACGGGGGAACCCCCCGTTCGCGCACCCTACGTCCAACAGTTTCGGCTTTTCGGGTCGACGGGGGAGGGCGGCATCCACGAAGGCCAATTCGCGGCCATAGCGCTTGCGGTGATGTTCCGATTCCGTCTCGAAGTAATCGAAGAAATCGGCTGGATAATAACGGGCCAAGATGTCCACGCGCGGACGCGGGTTGACGAACGCGAAACCGCAATCCTCGCATTGAACAACCGTAAACCATTCATCCGGATTATATTTCGTATCCGGCATTCGATAGACGGGCTTATGTCTCATGCCGCCGCAAAGATTGCACGGAACTGTCTCGAGAAGGCTTTCTGGTTCTGGCATGGACTACATTTCGATCGTGGGCAGGAGAACGGCTTTGCCGGTTAAGCCCGCGCGGACAGAGCGCGACAGTATGAACAGACTCAAAAACACCATGGTCGTCGAGAATGCGTACATAATGCTGGTTGACAAGGCAATGCCTTGCAATCCCATATAACGCGGCAATACGAGGTCGAGAACGAGATTTATGAAGAAATTACAGGAGGCGATGGCCATGATCGTGCGTACCTTGCCTAGAGCGTTAAGCGCCTGAACGCCGAGAATGCCCAACAGGTAAAAGGGTAATTGATAGAGATAACCCTGTTGGACGGCGGCGACGGCGCTAGAGGTATCGGCGTCGAAGCCTGGGAAAAGAAGGCGTACGATAAAGGGCGTAAGAGCTATCAAGGCGGCGGTAAAAGGCGCGGCCAAGCCTGTGATGACGAGGCCCCAGAAAATCAGGGATTGACGCAAGCCTTGCCAGTCGTTTTTGGCGACAAGCTGGGAGAAATAGGGCATGACGGCGACACCCATCGGCATGACGGAGAGCGATATGATCGCCGCGACGATCTTGTTGCCGTAGTTCAACATGGCGACGCCGCCGCCGCCGATCAGCGAAGCGCAGAACTGATCCACGAACAAATTGCAATTCATCAAGGCAAGCCCGATCAACATAGGCAGGGAACGGCCAAGGACTTTGCCGAAAACGGAATCGAATTTTCCCCAGTGCGGCCAAGGAATGCCCAGTCTGCGGGCTAGCGCCGCCGCGAGGCACGCTTCAAGAGTCGCGCCCGCAAGCGTCGCTAGCGCTACCAGGCGCATCCCTCCTTCGGCCAGGGGACTGAGCAAGACGGCGATAACGATGAGCGGCGTTATGATCGGCAGAAGGCTTACGCCCGCGAAGCGTTGCTCGGCGTTGATAAGGCCGCTCCACATGGCCGTCGCGCCTTGCATCAAAACCAGCGGAACGAGGAGCAGGAAATATTCGTCCGTTAACGCTTGCTTGGCTGGCGGAAACGCGTGCGCGATAAGCGGAACGACGAGCGGCCTGAATATATATAGAAAACACGCCATAAGCGCTAGCGCCGAAATGCCGAAAAAAAGCGCGTGCGCAGCTAGCTTTCCGGCTTGCCCGATGCCTTTTTGTTCGCGCGTTTGCACATACACGGGCATGAGAGCTGTCGAAAACGCGTTCACGATGACTTGCACGATCAACATGGGAAGCAGCAGCGCGAGCAAATAGGCGTCGATCTGGTCGCCTGTGCCGAAATGGCGCGCGATGATGAGTTCGCGTCCGACCAAAACGGCTTTGGGTAAAAGAGAAACAAGCCCGACGATCATATAGGCTCGGCCTATCCGCCGATTGACGTGTGCGCGCGGCGGAATCCATTTTTTCATTTTGTTTATCATTTTCGCGAAGCTCCGCGTTCGGCGATAAGTTCGTCGTAAATCTTGTAATAGCGCTTCGCTATGGCGTCGAGGGAATACGTCGTTTCGATGATCTGGCGCGCTTTGACGCCCATGGCCTGACGCCGTTCGCGCGTCAAGGCCAGCATATCCAGCAAAGCCTTGGCCAACGCAGCCGGATCGCGAGGAGGGACGATAAACCCTGTGTCGCCGACGATCAAGGATGAATCTCCCACGTCCGTCGCGACGCACGGTAAGCCACAGGCCATAGCCTCGCCAATCACATTCGGGAAGCTCTCGCCGAAAGCGGAAGGAAGGCAAAACACGTCTAACGCGTTCATCAGGCGGTTTATGTCTTGACGCGATCCAAGCAGGCAAACGCGGCCCGTCAAAGCGCCTTGCGCCGCCTTATGGAAGGCGGGATTGCTTCCATCGATGTCCAATCCGGCCAAAACGAAACGAACGTCCTGGTTGTTTTTTGCGGCTTTTTCAGCAGCAATGAGAAAGCCTTCATAGTCTTTCGACGGGTCGAAACGCGCCACGACGCCGACGACAGGGGCCGTCTCATCAAGGCCGAGTTCGGCGCGAACCTGCTTCCTTGACGAAGCATCGGGCCGGAAGAGGGCCGTGTCGAAACCGTTGGGAACGATGCGCCAGCTTTTCGGCGCATAACCCATAGCGCGATGCAACGTTTGCGCGGCGTGCGAATTGGCGAGCACTGCATCGGGAAAAGAAGAAAACTTGGACAACAGGCGGGGCAATATTTGCGACAAGCGCGAATAGTGGCGCATGTCCATGTTCGACGTTCGAAGGTTCCAGCACAAGGGCCGGACGCCGGACATCCTCGAAGCGATCAACCCCAAAAGATCGGCGTGATAAAGCCACGTTTGCAACAGATCCGGTTTTTCCTGCCGTAAAATGTTTACAAGCCGCAACAGGGCTGCCGGATTGGGGAAGCCGCGCGTCATGCCAAGATCGTGAACGCTGAAGCCGTCGCGCCGGAGTTCGCCGCCGTAGACGCCCAAGCCCGTCATGGAGATGACGACCGATCGCACGTCCATGGCTTTATGCGCGCGGACGAGTCTGGCCAACATCGTTTCCGCGCCGCCGCGTTCCAGGCCGGTGATAAGGTGCGCGATTTTCATGACGGCCGCTCGCCTTTAACGGCATCCAGCAATAATTTTTCCGTCCGTTCGACCATGACGGGCAGGCTGAAATTGTTCACAATGCGTTCGCGCGCCGCTTCGTGCAAAACTTTGTCCCGACTATGGACGCGGCCGAGCAGGAGTTCCATGGCTTCCGCCAGAGCGGCAGGATCCCGCGGCGGCGCGATGCGTCCTGTCGAGCCGACGATATGCGCCGCGTCGCCGACGTCGGTCGCTACGCACGGCACGCCGCATGCCATGGCCTCGCCGAGAACGTTGGGAAAGCCTTCGCCGTAGGCGGACGACTGGCAATACAGGTCAAGCGCGGCCATCAGGCGCGGCACGTCGTCGCGGGGGCCGAGGAGCGTCAGCTTTCCGCGCAAGGGACCCGATAGGAAACGCGTGAACGACGGGTTGTGCGAATCCACGCCGTTTCCCGCCAGCAAAAAGCGTACTGACGGTATTTTCTTCGCGAGCGCCGCGGCGGCGGTCAAGAAGGTTTGATGATCCTTCATGGGGTCGAAACGCGCGAACATGCCGATGACCGGCGCGTCGTCAGGCAAGCCGAGTTCATAGCGCACCTGATTTTTAAGGGCGTGGGCGTGATGAAAACGATCCGTGTCGACGCCGTTCGGAACGACGTGGATTTTGCGAGCCGGAAAGCCTTTAGCGACGGCGACCTCCTTGCCTTTCTCAGCGTTGGCGATGATGACCTTTGGAACGAAGGACAATAGCCTTTCCAAGCGATAGGAAAGCCGCGTCACGCGGTCATACCGGCTCAAGTCCATGTCGGCGGCGCGCACGCCCCATACCAGCGCGGTTTTAGGCAAGAGAGGCTTCAGCAGGGCCGCAAGGACGTTCGGCACCGGCAAATAACTGTGAAGAACGTCAGGCCTGATATGGCGCGCGGTTTTGATGAGGCGCCGGATAAAAGGAACGACGTCCCATCTGCCGCGTTTGCCGAGATTGACGACGTCGCAACCGCCGGCTTTCAGTTCGCTTTCATAAACGCCCCCGTAGAACGCGGCGACCGTAACCTTGTGTCCGCGCTTGGCGAGCCCGGAAGCAAGCGCGGCCAGTTGGCGTTCCGCGCCGCCGCGTTCGAGGTTCTGGCTGAGAAAAAGAATTCGCAAGTTTTTTCCGTTACTGTTGTTCAAGCGGCGCGCGGCGCGCGTTCCACCGCCGCCACAGCGCCTCGACGGCGAAGCCGCCGCTCAACGCCAGCGCGGGCATCGCCGTAATTTGATAGCGCGGAATATTAAGGCTGGCCAGCGCGTAAAACAGGAGGTTGAACCAGCCAAGCGACAAAACGGCCAAGAGTTCCCAACGCCTTTTCCTCCAGGCCGAAAACGTAAGCCACGCGAGCGCAGGCAAGGTCAAAAGGATAAAGGTATCGATCCAGACGCCGCGGTAAAAAACGGGCAGGGTCGTTGCCATATGCGTCAGGGGGCGTTCGAGTATGGCTTTCGCCATTTCGCGGTCGGCGAGGTTTTCGGCCTGCGCGCGCGTCAGGCCGTTTGCGGCCATCAATTCCCGAACGCGCGGCGCGTAGCGGTTCTGCCCGTAATCGTAAAAGGCGCCGGGACGGTCGATCTGGAACGGTTGCCAGACTTCCGGAGGAAATATCTTTTTGGCCAGATTGTCGCCGAAACCTCGGGTCCAGTAAAGAAACGAGCAGAGGTATTGCGATGGAGACATGTGGTTGAAAACTTCCCGCGTGCTGAGCGCGATGCCTCCGCGCGATTCCGTCAGGGCGAAACGGCTGCCGACGCTTTCGTTTCGCGCCATCCATCCGCCTACGGGCAACGCGAAAGCCAGCGCGATAACCAAAAGACTTATAAGATGCCTTTGGCGCAACACGCCGCCGCGAAACATGATCCACAACAAAGCTATGGTCGTTGCCCCTAGAGCATAAAAGACGAATACGGCCTTGGTCAGCGCAAGGGCGGCGAGAACGATGCCTGCAATCGCCCAACGCGTGAAACGTTGCGGCTGCGCGTAGGCCCATGCCAGCGTCAACATCGAACAGGCGACAAGAAAAAACGCCATGTAATCCGATATGACGCTGTGGCGCATTTTCATGAGGTCCGTGTTGGCGAGGATTATGATCGCCATTGCCAACCCGCCCAAAGGAGACCCGCCGAGAAGGCGCAAAGCTCGATATAATACGAAAACTCCGGCGACGACGAAAAATATGTTCGCCCATTGCGCGATGCGAAATGTGTCGCTGGAACAGGAATGTTCGGCCTCAAGACATTCCGGCGTGAAAGAGGAAAGATCTGGCGCAAAGACCATCAATCCAGCCAGAAACAGGCTATACCCCGGTTCGCGTCCAATAGAAGGAGCCACGGGATGTCTCTTGGATTCTTCGCTGAAAGCGTGATGACGGAAGAGATGATACGCAGCCACAAGGTATTGGGCGTCGTCGCTGTCGCGCGGTTGCGTCGGCTTGAGCGTCAGCCCGTAGCCGAGCGCGGCAATTAACGCCAACAGGGCTATCCAGTAGAGGGCTTGTCTATCATTCAGCGCCATCAATCCAGCTCAAAGGCGTTTTTGTAATCGAGCTTGAGCGCGGGATTTTGATCCTCTTTTTTCAGGAAACAATTACCAACCACCAAGGCCTCGATCTCCGTCCCCATGAAGCACCGGAAGGCGTCTTCGGGCGCGCACACGATCGGTTCGCCGCGCACGTTGAAACTCGTGTTGACCACGACGCCGCAGCCCGTTTGTTCCGTAAAACGCGAGATCCGCGCGTGATC
>CAZVCG010000002.1:0-39564 GCA_964626265.1 uncultured Rhodospirillaceae bacterium
TAATTGTTTTAACGACGCTCCTGTTTAGGCCATCGCCGCCGAAACGGCAATGATGTGGTTTTATTACTATGTCTAATACAAGCGGCCTTATGAACAGATTCTCGGGTAAACACTGTTCATTTCCCCTCCCCCCGAGGGGAAAGGAATTACATCGCGTCTTATCGTTCTTGCTTACTTTAATTTGCCCGTTGGAATTAACCCAGCATTCGAGTCCAGAACGCGCGACAAATCAGGTATAATTAAAGATGGCCTTTGAGCCAGCCGCCCCATCACAACAACGGAGGGGAACATGCCAGCCAATCCAGCGACAGCCTACGAAATCCGCCAAGCCCTCGGCCCGCTCGATGACGACATGCTTATGGCCATTCTCGGCACGGGCGCGACGTTGAACGAAATCGTGCAGGCCTATGCCTGGCTTCAGGAAAATGACGTCATCGGCGGCGATTTGGAAAAGCCCATGACCGCAAACGTGCGAAAAGTGTTCGACATCCTGCAGGAAGACCGCGAACTGTGGGACGAGGAACGGCGCGCCTGAACGTGATTAGTATAGGTGTCCGCGAAACTGGACGCCGTATTCGAGCGTCTTGTTGTTCGGCTCGACGAAGCACCACACGCCGTCGCATTCTGCCGGATCGGAATCCCGGATATGCCAGAAGTTGACGTAAGGCCCGAGCGACAAACGCCAGTATTGGTACATCAACTCGCCTTTAAAGCCGTAACCGATGTTTTGCTTGTTCGTCACGTCGGAAAGGCCCGGTATCCCCGTATCGCTCAAGTGCGATTCCTGCCATCCGCCCAGAATGGGATCGACCTCAAGCTTTAGACTCACCCGCGAGTTCCTGTCGATCTGGTAACGCGGCTCGACGCCGAGCGGGATATACACATATTGACTGTCGCGGCGGTAACCGCGCGCGCCGGTCGTGCTTGTGCCGCGCAAATCGTTGAACAGATTCCTGTAGCCGAAGCCCGCATAAGGAGAAACGACGACCCGCCCCATGGCGATGTCGTAGCCGCCGAGCACGCGCAACTCGAACGTTTCATCCGTCGCGTCGTTCAGCGTCCCGGATCCGTTGTAATCGACGTCGCCGAACGCATAACGCCCTTCAAGGCGCGCGAACCAATCGCCCGCGATGACGCCCGTCGCCGCGCCGCCGAAACCGTATTTCAAACCGGCGTTCGACATGAAGTTGGAGCCATCGACTTTCTCGTAATATTTATAACGCGAGAATTGAAAAGTCGCCTCGGCGGACGTTTTCGTGCGCGGCTCCAGCTCAGGCTCGGGCACGACTTCGACTTTCGGCGTCGGATGACGCCATGTCGGCTGATTGACCGGCGCATCGGAAGCTTGTCCCGCGCCCGCCACGGGAATGCTTGGCATTTTTTCTTTGGGGTACGTGCCCTTCGGATAGCCCGGCTGATAATCCCAACCGCCGTAGACCGCGCGTATTTGCGTATCGCGTTTCGTCGTCGCCGATGTCCATGGAACGTCCTGCGCCGCCTGCGCTGGCAAAGCTAAAACCAAGCCAATGCCAATAAGGCCAAGTTTAATTTGAATTGTTTTCATGGCGTTTCCCGCGAATCACTTGTTTTTCGGCCTGTTTATTTAGGGACGGAATTATTAACGATTCGACAACCGATGGACAAAAGCCCTTTGTTTTGCTTATGTCTTGCCCGTTGAAGCATTTTATGAATGGCATCTTGAGAGGGGAGAAACGTCATGAAATTGACACGCCGCGTCCGCGAAATCCTTGATAATTACGAAGGCGAAACGCCCGGCACCAAAGCCAATCTGGCCCGGATGCTGATGTCCGGCCGTTTGGGCGGTACGGGCAAAATGGTCATCCTGCCGGTCGATCAAGGCTTCGAGCATGGCCCGGCCCGCAGCTTTGCGGTCAATCCGCCCGCTTATGATCCCCATTATCATTATCAGTTGGCCATCGACGCGGGATTGAACGCCTATGCCGCGCCGCTCGGCCCGATTGCCGCTGGCGCCGACACGTTTGCGGGCGCGATCCCGACGATCTTAAAGATGAACAGCGCGAACAGCCTCTCGCGCCAGAAGGAAAACGCCGATCAGGCCGTGACGGCCAGCGTTGACGACGCCTTGCGCCTTGGCTGCGCCGCCATTGGGTTCACGATCTATCCCGGATCGGATTCCATGTACAACCAGTACGAAGAGTTCCGCGACTTGTCGCGCGAAGCGAAGGCCAAGGGCCTTGCTGTCGTTCTGTGGTCGTACCCGCGCGGCGGCAACGTCTCGAAGGATGGCGAATTGGCGATGGACGTGATCGGTTATGCCGCGCATATGGCCGCGTTGCTCGGCGCGAATATCATCAAGGTGAAATTGCCCTCCGCGCATCTTGAGCAAGCCGAGGCCAAGAAGGTTTACGAAAGCCAGAAAGTCGCCATCGCCACGCAAGCCGAACGCGTCAAGCACATCATGCAGTGCGCCTTTAACGGCAAGCGCATCGTCGTGTTTTCGGGCGGCGCGAAAAAAGGCGAAGACAGCGTGTTGGACGACGCGCGCGCGATTTATGCGGGCGGCGGCAACGGCTCGATCATCGGCCGCAACTGCTTCCAGCGCCCGCGCGAAGACGCTCTCAAGCTCCTCGACGACATCATCAAGATATATCAGGGGAAGTAGAGCCGTTGCGTCATTCCCGCGAAAGCGGGAATCCAGCGTGAGCGAAAGCGAACATATAAAGCTTTTGCTTTGACATATGCATAGCGCATAAGAATAATGGCATAGCAATGCCTTTATTCTTCATATGGCGCGCAGACGCGCGCCTCTAGATTCCCGCTTTCGCGGGAATGACATGTGAGTCCCTCTGATGACCACCGTCCTCTTTACGCATCCCGACTGCCTGTTGCACAGCAACGGCCAGGGCCATCCGGAAAGGCCCGAGCGGCTTGCCGCCATCCTGAAAGAGTTGGACAAGCCGGATTATGCCGCGCTGGAACGCCATGAGGCGCCGATGGCTTCGCTTGATGCCATAGCGCGCGTTCATGATCGCGATTATATCGACGATCTTCTCGCGCAGGTGCCGGAAAAAGGCATCGTCAGCATCGAGGGCGAAACGGCCTTGGTGCCAGGATCGGGCAACGCGGCGTTGCGCGCGGCAGGCGGCGTGATCGCCGCCGTCGATCTTGTCTTGAGCGGCAAGGCGGCGAACGCTTTTTGCGCCGTGCGCCCGCCGGGACATCATGCGCACGACAATGCGCCCGAAGGCTTTTGCATCTTCAACAACATCGCCATCGGCGCGGAGCATGCGTTCCAGCAACACGGCCTGAAACGCGTCGCCATTCTCGACTTCGACGTGCACCACGGCAACGGCACGCAGGAATGGGCGGAGAGACAACCGAAGGTTTTGTTCTGCTCTTCGCACCAATGGCCGTTTTGGCCCGGATCGGGCAGCGCGAACGACCATGGCCCGCTCGGCAACATCATCAACGTTCCGCTGGCGTTCGCCACGGACGGCAACAACTTCCGTGCCGAGATGACGCAAAACGTTTTGCCGCGTTTCGACGCTTTCAAGCCGGAGCTGTTCATGATTTCCGCAGGTTTCGACGCCCACCGCGACGATCCTCTGGCAGGCATACGGCTTATGCCGGACGATTACGCGTGGATCACGTCGGAGGTGTGCCGCCTTGCCGCGAAACATTGCCAAGGCCGCGTCGTCAGCACGCTGGAAGGCGGCTACGACCTCGCCGCGCTGGCCGCCAGCGCAGGCGCGCATGTAAAAGCGTTGATGAAGGGGTGATTACATTTCGTAACGCCGATTATTTACTTCACGAAGAATTTTTCGCGCCGCGTTCAGGTCGAGACCCTTGCGTACGAGGTCGCTCACCTTCTCCATGAACGCCTTCGGTACTTTTGTGCCCTTATCTTCCATCACAATGGCCGCCGCCATCATCGGGTTGGCCAGATTATAGCCATGCGCCTCGATTTGGGCTTCGGCGGACAGCCAAAAGACGTTGGCGCGGCCCATCTTTTCAAATTCAACGGCGGCCTCGGAAACCATCGACTTAAACGCCAGTTGGTTGTCCACGTAATGGGCGCGCTTCGATCTATCCATGATTGCGCCTGCGAGCGCCGTCGCTTTCCCCCAGAATTGTTCGAGGTATTCCGCCGTGTTCTCCTTGGTAAGAATAAGCTTGTCGCTCATAAAAATCTCCTCTTACGATCGTTTCAAAAATGAATTTCGCTCGCGTAAATATCGCGCCAAGCATGGGCGGCATTTTACCATATTTATGGACGCAGTTGGAACGGCGTTATTGTTTTCAAAATTGTTGAATGAAACGAGGCCTTTCGCATTGGTTAATGCGCGGTAAAAGTCCCGGACTTTATAGCCATTTAACCTTTCATTGAGCCAAACTGCCGCAGCGAGGGGGACACAATAAAAAAGGCTCCGGCAATCATTTGGCTTTTGAACGGCCTTCTGTTGCCTTTTTTATTGTGTCCCCATTGCTTCCCTTCACCTGCTTGTTGATTCAATAAAAAGATAAACGGCTATAGAGCAAATATTCGAGGATAGCGTTCAGCCGTATCATCCCCGCTTTTGTGGCGCGCAAGCCTTCTGCATCAAACTCGCACAAGCCTTCCTTGCTCAGTTTGTTGAGTTTATCCGACGGCAAGAACGCGGAAAGCGGTTTGTTGAATTTATCGTGCCACGCGCGCGCGTCGATGCCTTGCGTAAGGCGCAACCCCATCATCAACGCTTCGCGTTGCGCCGTTCCATTCGTCAAAGTTTCAAGAGCATTTTGGCCATGACCTTGCGCGGCGACTTGCTGCAACCAAGCGTCGGGCTGGCGGTTGTTTTCGGTGGCGAAGCGTTCGCTTTCGCCCATAAAACGCCCGTGCGCGCCGGGGCCGATGCCAACGTAATCGCCGTAATGCCAATACGTCAGGTTATGGCGGCTCTCCTCGCCTTGCGCCGCGAAGTTGGAAATCTCGTACATCGGGATTCCGGCTGCCTGCATCATATCCCGAGTCATCTCGAACATCGCGGCTGCTTCGTCCTCGTTTGCGGTGAGCGTTTCCTCGCGCGCGCGTTTATAAAAGGCGGAGCCTTCCTCGATCGTCAACTGATAGAGTGACATATGCTTCGCGCCGAACGACAACGCCTCGTTCAACTCTTCTGCCCAGTCTTCCGGCGTTTGTCCGGCGCGTGCATAAATGAGGTCGAACGAAAAACGGGGAAAGACATAGGAGGCCAGACCGATGGCCTTTTTGGCCTCATCAGCCGTGTGGGCGCGGCCCAGAAACCGGAGCGCGTCGTCCCTTAAAGCCTGCACGCCGAGCGACAAGCGGTTCACCCCTTCACCGCGGAACGCAGTGAACGACGCGGCCTCGGACGACGTTGGGTTGGCCTCCAGCGTGATTTCAACATCATCGCTTAACCGCCAGCAATCGCTGATTTTTTTGAGGACGCTTGCGATGATGGATGAAGGCATGAGCGAAGGCGTGCCGCCCCCGAAATAGACCGACGTGACCGTGCGATCCGGCAACAATGTTGCGTAATGGTCCAGCTCGCGCACGTACGAATTGGCCCACGCGGCATGATCGACCTCGCCCATCACGCGCGAATTGAAATCGCAATAAGGGCACTTGGACAGGCAAAAGGGCCAGTGGATGTAGATGGCGAGCGATTGCATTACTTCCTGAAGCACGTTTCGACCAAAGCTCGCAACGCCTTGCCGCGATGACTAAGCGCGTTTTTTTGTTCCGATTCCATCTCGGCAAACGTCTTGTCATAGCCCTGCGGCTGAAATACGGGATCGTAGCCGTGGCCCTTGTCGCCGCGCGGCGGCCAAACGATCGTGCCGTCGCAGCGACCCTCGATCACTTCATGATGGCCATCCGGCCACGCCATGACGAGAACGCAAATAAAGTAGGCAGTGCGGTCTTGATGGTTGCCCAATTCTTCATTGATGCGGCGCATGGCGATCATGAAATTTTTATCCGGACCGCCCCAGCGGGACGAATACAATCCCGGCTGACCGTTCAAGGCGTTGACGCACAAGCCGCTGTCGTCCGCGAGCGCAACCGCGCCTGTCGCTTTTGCGGCGGCTTGCGCTTTGATCAGCGCGTTTTCTTCGAACGTGGTTCCGGTTTCTTCCGGCTCGGGCAAGCCAAGCTGCCCCGCCGAGACGATTTCCTTCACATAGGGGCCGAGCAATTCCTGAAACTCGCCCAGCTTGCCCACGTTGTGCGTGGCGATGACGAGTTTGTCGCCGGTGAATACGCGCATCAGGCTTTTTCCAAAGCGGCGCGCTGGAGCGCGACCAGTTCTTGCACGCCCTTCCTTGCCAATCGCAGCAATTCCTGAAACTGCGCTTCGGCAAAGGCGGATTGTTCTGCGGTTGATTGAATCTCGACGATGCCGCCCGCGCCCGTCAGCACGAAATTGGAATCCGCTTCGGCGGTCGAGTCTTCCGCGTAATCCAAATCCAAAACAGGCGTTCCTTGATAAATGCCGCACGATACTGCCGCCACATGATCCGTGAGCGGATTTTCCGTGAGCTTGCCGATTTTCATGAGATATTTAATCGCCAGCGCAAGCGCGACATAGCCGCCCGTGATCGCCGCCGTACGTGTGCCTCCATCGGCCTGCAACACGTCGCAATCGAGCTTGATCTGAATCTCGCCCATCTTCTTGCGATCCACCACCGCGCGGAGCGAACGCCCGATGAGACGCTGTATCTCCTGCGTGCGGCCCGTCTGTTTGCCCTTGGCGGCTTCGCGGTCGGTGCGTTCCTGCGTCGCGCGCGGCAACATGCCGTATTCGGCGGTGACCCACCCCAAACCCGTGTTGCGCAGGAACGGCGGCACTTTTTCGTCGACGCTCGCCGTGCACAAAACGTGCGTGTCGCCGAACTTAACAAGGCACGAGCCTTCGGCGAATTTCGCGACGTTCGTCTCAAGCGTAACGGGGCGGAGTTGATCGGGTGCGCGTTTCGATGGGCGCATGGCATTACCTCTTATGAGCAGGAGACAGCTTACTAGCCCACCCCATGGGCAAAAACCAGAACACAGGCATTAACCATCAATTTAACCGTAAATATGGCCTGAAAACCGGATGGCAACAAAATTTCCGGACAACCCATCCCAAAAAGCATTAATTTCACGCCTAACAATATCTAATAACTAACATTTCCGATTCCATGTTCGCGTTAAACGTCTTTTTACTTTCACGGTCATCTGTTAATATGGCTTTAAGAGTTTTTGATCGGTCGGTTTCGTTATTCGTACATTCAAGCAAAGTTTATTTTGAAGGATTGGCACAATGAACAATACAAACGGCCCTAAAACACAGCGCAGGCGGCTCGACCCGCTCCAGCAATTCATGCACGAATTCGGCGGCGAAGATCCCGCCACCGTTCTTACGCTCCAAAAATGTCCGGAACACCCAAAAGAAGCTCATGAGTTTTTCGCGTTCCCAAAGAACGAATTGAAATAATCAGGGCTTATACCGGAACCGCCTACTTTAATTCACCGCGCCGATTGTCATCTCGCTCGGCGCAAGATTTCCAGCAGTCTTGTATTTATCAAGCGCCATGAGCATCATGTCGCGCACCAAATCTGGCGGCAACGCTCTATAGTCAGACGCTTCATGTTTTTATCCCGCTAACAGTTTTCTCTTCTCTCCGACTTGCGGAGACATATGAACAGGGCGTGGAGGAAGGTCTTTTTCAAACCAATACCAATGTTCCTGCTCGCCGTTGGGGAGGGTAACAAGTTCTTTATGCGTATATTTTGCGCCGTGGGCACGATGCATTTTCAGCGATTTTGAATTTTTCTTTCCAAAATTAAAAACGACACGAGTGAAGCCTTTATCTCTTGTCCACTCCTCGCGTAAAAGATAAAGAGGTTTTCCGTAACCGCCGCCTCTATACTCAGGACGAATGTACGCATAACCCCAATATGCTGTTTTTCCGCTCGAATCCTTGTCGTTGTGACGTCTCGCCATTAATATGCCGACAAGGCGCATTTGGTCGAAAAGACCAAATATACATTTATCTTGCGTTTCCGTTGTTTCCGAAATCCAATGATCAAAGGAAAGAGCCTCTTCATTCTCAAGCGACTGCCCCATAAGTTCTGGCTCTTTCTTGAGGGCACGAAGACGAAAATATCGGTACCTAAATGCATCATGTTCGTTTAGATGTCGGACATGCATCATTGTGGCCTCTCCGATGGATCTTTAGCGTTTTCCCACGCTATATTGAACGCCTGTCTATAGGCTTCAGCAAATGGGCCTGATTTATGAAGCACGACATAAGGCGCCGGATTGTGGTCGAACGAAATCAACGCAAGACAATTACCAAAAGCGTAAAAGGATGTAGGAGTCGCGCTTTGGCGGGGCTGCCATTTCATCTGACTAAAGAGAGGAACAAACGTACTTTCAGAAGCCAAAATCCGAACGGTCACATCTCCACGTTTGACAAGTTCCGTCATGCGTTCGCGGTACTGGTCAACATTCCGTCGGTATTTTTGGAATTGGGTTTCATCAACAGCGCTGATACAAACATCGCCACCGTTTTTGACGAGATATTGATAAACAAACTCAGTAAATTCCTGGAAACGATTTACGCCCTCAAAAACCTCAAGGTTATTGGGCTTGCACCGAACTCCCTGATTTTCCGTAAATTCAATTCCGACCCCGTCAAACGCGGATATGATTTTATCGATTGTTTTTTGTTTGGGCTGTTTGGTTTCAAGCTCAATATTTTGAATTGTCATCAGACTAAACCCCGCTCTTTTGGCGAGATCAGGGCGATCCCATCCGGCTAGGGCTCTTGCCGCTCTTACTTGTTTTCCTGTCAGGATCATTTATTTTTAGTCCTAATGATAACCGTTGGTGTTGTTTTAATAGTAATATAAATGTTTAACGAAATGCAAGTTGCCAAAATGTGGTAATTACTTGCCAAAAATTGTTATTCCTATGGTTGATGCTTTGTTAACAAAAATCGAAGATTGGCTTTATGAGTAATTTTAATCCACATAATCATGAATTTAGTTTTTGGTAGTTGTTACAATTACTGCTGGTAATGATGAACTTTGTTTTTTGATTGTTTTCACCCCTATAATCCGTATATTTAAAATTATATTGCACTACAGATTTTAGGGATAATTTATTATGTCGTTGAATTTTAACGCGCTTATTGAGCGTTTTGGCGAAATCGCCGCCTGGAGCCTCTTGGCCGAGATCGAACGGGCCTCAAACCTCAAGCCACAACATGGAAATGCCGATCCTGAAGCCCGTTTGGCCGTGGCTTTGGGCCTACAGGACGTTATGGCGGGAAACAAAACTCTCCCCCAAGGGTTTTCCCAATTTATGGCAGCCTAGAGAAAATTAACCATGACAATTGCTTTCACAAACGCCACCGAAAATACCTCCGGCAACCTCTCCCAGTGCGAATTGACCTCCGTCACCGCCGTTATCGCTTATCTTGCGTACACGCATGACATCAGCGAAGCAACCATACGTTCGGTCCTTACAAGAGCATTCGATGTCGATGACGTGAAAGCCATATCGTCGGACAGTTATGACGATGCGATCCGTTTCCTTGTCGATTTTAATTTTGGCGACACCCCTAGGCTTGGAGATCGTCATGGTTGATGAACGCTCAAAGGCGAAAACGGCGAGAGTCCTGTCCATAACCCCGTCCCAACTGCGGGCCGCAAGAGCTTTGCTGGACTGGACACGCTCTGATTGTGCCAGAATTTCTGGGTTATCGCCTGAAACAATCAAGAACATCGAGCATGGCGTCTTCGCGCCGACGCAGGAAACGCTAGAAAGAATCCTGAGCGCTTTTTCCGGTCACGGCGTTGAATTTTTCATCCAGCAAAGCTCTTTCACGTTACACGGCGTGGCCGTGAAAACCGAAGCTGCCGCAGCCAATGCCGAAGAAAACCCGCATAACGAAGCGCACAAGAAATAAAAACAGATAAGCGCGACTAATATATGCTTGTTTATTGTGCCTAATTCACCGCGCCGAGGGTCATCTCGCTCGGCGCAAGATTTCCAGCAGTCTTGTATTTATCAAGCGCCATGAGCATCATGTCGCGCACCAAATCTGGCGGCAACGTGTTGCCCGTCGAGCTTGCTCCTGCCGACTGATGCATGAGCTGACCGAGTTTCTGCTTATCGTCTGCCGAGTCACTTCCCGGCACGGACATCATGGCGGCAGGAGACTTCACGGAAGCCAGAACCTTCGCCTCTTCGGTTGACGGCTGGATCGCGGTCGCCGCAACGGCTGCGGGCGTTTTCACGGCTTTGGCCTCAAGCCTGGCCGCCTGCATTGCTTGCGCTTTCGCCGCCGGATTCATCGTCGGATTAGTATATATGGTGTTGCCGATCTTGATGCCTTGCGAACCGGACGCCGTTGCCACTTTCGCCATTGGCTGATTGCGCGCCGCGCCGCCCATATCCATCACGCCGCCGAAGGGTTGCTTGGTTACGATTTTGTCTTCAGTCGCCGCAGCAGGTTCAAACGCGGTTTCCAGCGACGCCTTGCTCACCGTCTCAATGGCAGTAGAAGCTTGTGGAACGGGAGCTTCAGGAACAACCGCCGAGGCCAGCTTGAATTCTCCTTTATCCTGTTTTGCGTCAGCTTGAGCCAACATAACGGGGGCTTCGGCATCGGCTTCGTCCGCGCCGAAGATGGCGCTGGCCAATTGCGTCAACGGTTCAGCGCCCTCATTCTGCTCATAGGCCGCGCTGATCGCCGAAGCGATGCAACTGACCAGAACGCTGCCGGTGATGGCCCCATACAAAACGTCGCCGACGACGCGCGAGACGGGTTTGATCTTTTCATCCGTCAGTTCGCGGTAAATCGTGCCGACGACAGGAATGTGGTGAAGCGGATTGATGATGTCGACGAAATCGCCGAAAGTGAAATCTTCGTCTTCCTGATAGACCTCGGCCGCGCTCCTGTCGACGCGCCAGGAAGAAGCGACCTTGACGGGCTCTCTCTCGACAATCTCCGCTTCTTCGGTTGCCGCCTCAACATTTGCAGATGCGCTTTTAACTTCAGGGGCCGCGTTAGAAGCCTGAACTTCAGGATCGGCATTATTGATTGTGGCCAAAGGCCCTGTGATACCGCCCTGTGAAGCTGGCGCCGCCGTAGTTGGCGCTGTCGGCTTTTGCATGGCCGCCATTTCCTGCGCAAAGGATGTTCCCTCTGCCGTTTTGGCTGAAGGCCGTGCAAAATTTCGTGATACCGGCGCGGCGTTCGCGGGTTTATCGAGCAGTAACGGATTGATAATGCGGCTCATGGCGTCTCCCCGTCGCGTATGAGCAAGAGCCGTGCCAAATCCTTTTGTTGCGTATCAAGGGGTTATCAAACGCCCGATTCGGCTAAGTCTATAGAAACAGGCATTTTTTTCCGTTTAGGAAGGGCGGCGTGTCTTTTTTTACTCATACGATGCCACTTCGGCGAATCGCTAAAATAATACTATTGTATATAATATTTAAGAATTTTACATTTTTACTCTCTTACGCTTCCGCACAGCGCAGTTCCGTTCAGCAGCCCGCCTCAGATGCACATCAAATAAAAAATCCTCCGTAACAGTTCCCCTCCCCTCCAGACGACGAGCCATCCATGACTCTTTCCTCTCTTCTCAAGCAAGCCGTGCCCAACGATTCCCAAGCCGGCGAATCTTTCGCCACGCAACTCGACCGCTGCATCGACATTTCGATACAGACGAATGAAACGATCGTGCTGGCCGCGCACATGCTGACGGATCTCAAGGTGGTCGATAGCCAGGTGCAGGGGATCAGCGCATCGGCCGAGGAAATGGCCTCCAGCGTCAAGGAAATAGAACGCAACGGCCAAACCATTCTGGTCAAGGCCGAGGAATCGGCAAGGGCGACCCGCGAAGGCGCGGACGCGGCCCAACAGGTGCAACGCCGCATGGAGGATATCGGCTCCGTCGTGAACAACACCGTCGCCTGCGTCGAACGCCTGAACGGCTTCACCAAGCAAATCACCGCAATCGCCGGAACGATCAAGAAGATCGCGGAACAAACGAACTTGCTGGCGTTGAACGCCACCATCGAGGCCGCGCGCGCAGGCGCGGCGGGCAAGGGCTTCGCGGTCGTGGCCAGCGAAGTCAAAAGCCTTTCGGGCCAGACGACGCAAGCCACGCAGCAAATCGACGGCCTTGTCGTCAATCTTCAGGAAGAAATGAGGCAGATCATGCAAGCCATGCAGGACAGCCAAAAGGTGGTGACGGCGGGGCATGGCGACATCGAAAAGCTTGCCGCGAGCATGGAGAACATAAGCGCGAAATCCGACGACGTGAAGGTCAACACGTCGCAAATATCCGCCATTCTGACCCAACAGGCGGCAGCCTCGCGCGAAGTCGCGCAGGGCATCACCAGCATCATGGAGCGCACGGCGAAAAGCGTGAAGGACATCGAATCCGTCGTCGACTCCGTATCAGGCATCGAACGGAAAATTTCGGAACACGTAAACATTCTGGCGGCTATGGACATTCCCAACAAAATCGTCAAACTGGCGAAATCCGATCACGTCATCTGGAAAAAGCGTTTGGCCAACATGTTGTGCGGACGCGAGAAGCTCGACCCGAACACGCTCACCGACCACAATCATTGCCGTTTGGGCAACTGGTACAACAGCCTGACCGACGTGAAGTTGCGCAACAGTCCGTCCTTTCAAGCCTTGGCCGCTCCCCATCGCGAAGTTCACGAGCACGGCATCGAAGCCGCGCGTTTGTTCAACGCGGGCAATTTCGACGCGGCCCTGCACGAAATCGACAAAGCCGGGGAATCGTCCAAAAAAGTCCTTGAGTGCCTGTCTGAGCTTGAACGCGCCTGCGAGCAGGGATAACCAAGGCTCAATCCGATTGGATAATGGGAAGCTGCGCTTCGGCCAATTCCGTCTGGCTGTCTTGCCCTTGCCACAGGATATAAAGGCCCGATGCTATAATGACGGCGGCTCCGGCCAGCACATGCCACGTCGGCACATCGCCCCATATCAAATATCCGGCAAGGCTGCCCGTGATAATCTGTGTGTAGTGGAACGGCGCGACGTGCGCGTTCATGGCGCGGCGGTAGGCGACCGTGATCATCAGAGCCGCAACGCCGCTGAATATGCCGCTGGTCAAGGCCAAGGCTATGCTTTTGAAATCTCCCGGCCATGCGTCCTGTAGCAGAGCATAACCCGAGAGCACGGCGAACGTCACCAGTTCCGGATAGAATACGAGGGCTGTGCCGCTCTCGCTTCGGCCGCCCCATTTAATGGTCAAGGAATATAGCGACATGCACAAGTTGGCCGCAAAAAGGCTGAGCACAGCCGCCAAAGGCCACGCTTGAGGATCATAATGATCGGGACGGACGGCGATTACGACGCCGGCGAAGCCCGTTACGATAGCCATCCATACCCCCAACGACGGACGTTCCTTGAGAACAAGCGCGCTTAAACAGGCGATCATGAACGGCGTCGTAAAAGCGATCGTGTAAAAATTGGCCAATGAAAGGTGTTTGAGGGCGTAAAAAACCGTCAACATGTTCACGCAACAAATTATTCCGCGCATAATATGAAAGCCCGGCTTTTCCGTGCGAAACGCCTTCGCGCCCTCGCGGTAAAACGCCGAGGCCACGCATACCATCAGAACAACGAACTTGTTCAACGCTATGATTTGATCGACGGCAAGCGTCCCGCCGCAGAGCTTGACCAACGCGTCGCTGCATACCCAGCTTGTGAACGCGCCGATGGCTAACAGGGAAGCGATGGGCAAACGTTGGAGCAAAGTCATGCGGCGATGTCCACGACGGGTTGCCGCGTTTTGATTTGCCGCGTCGAACGCGCCAGATAAATTCCGGCGATGACAATCACTCCCGCCCCAGCGAATAGGTTTAACTTCGGCACGTCATTCCAAATTAAATAACCGAGGATTGCCCCGCTTATAAGCTGGGAGTATTGATAGGGCGACACGATTCCGGCAGGCGCCTGCTTTAGCGCGGACGACATCAACAGCATTCCTATTGCCCCGAAAAATCCAAGCATCATGAGTGAGCCAATATCGTTCCACGTCATCGCCTGAAACTGGATCGCGCAAAGCGGCAAAATCAGGAAAATGCGCATTAATTGCGGAAAAAAAGCCATGCTTTCGACTGTCTCCGTACGCCCCAAATAACGCATGAAAACGACGTTAACGCTTGCAAGCATCGGGAATAGCACCAACGCCACAAAGCCAATGGCCCCGTTCATGCCTGCCGACTCGTATCCCGGCAACAAAGCCAACACGACGCCGCCAAAACCCGCCATGATCGCCGCGACGGCCATCCATGATAGGGTTTCACGCAAAATCAAGGCGGAGAGTAATGCGACGATCATGGGCGTGGTAAAAAGCCCCGTGTAAACCGTCGCCAGGGGAAGATGCGTAAAGGCCATGACATTGACAAACGATTGGGCCGTATAAAGCAACCCGCGCAGCGCCTCAAGTTTGAGTCGCCTTGGCTTTAGCGCGCTGACGCGTCCCCGCGATAAAGAGGCGAGAAATATCGTCGCGACGTAGAATACGCTCGCGACGACGATGATCTGCGACGTCGGCAGATTGGCCTTTCCCGCCAATCGCGTGCCGCTATCGGCCAACGTCCATATTGTATGCGCCAGCAATGAAAAGATAATGGCGCGTTGATAAGAATGAGCCTGCGTCACGTCGCAGCCTCGACGCGGTTGCGGCCATTTCTTACGTCACATGAATCTGAGCAAGTGCCGGAATAAGCGCGACCGGTCCCCCTCCCCTTGCGGGAGGGGTTAGGGGAGGGGTACGTAATGAATCTGATCCTATCCTTGGCCCTATTCACAATCATAAGAACTACGTTTTCCAGGTTTTCTCTAACTTCCTGATTTGAAAACCGCATGATGTCCCATCCCTCTTTCGACAAATATTCGTCGCGCCGTTTATCCTGACTCAACCGGACATCATGCGACGGCCCATCGACTTCAATCACAAGCCTCGCCCTTAAACACGCGAAATCGGCAACATAGGGATGTAAAGGATGTTGACGCCTGAAACTTAAGGAATACGCTTTTGCCGTAACGCGCAAGGCTTCCCATAATATACGTTCCGCAAGGGGCGCTTCTTTTCGTAAAGCTTTGGCCCGATGAATATCTCGACGTTCGTTTTTATGCTGCGCCAATGAAAGGAATTTTGCCATTTCTTTATATACCCCTCCCCTAACCCCTCCCGCAAGGGGAGGGGAATTATATCGCGCTATCCGGGCAAACCGGTTCTTTATGCAAACAGGTTTTTTAAACGGCGGCCTCGACGCGGTTGCGGCCGCCCTCTTTGGCGCGGTAAAGGGCTTCGTCGGCGCGCGCCAGCATATCGTCGATCGTGCCGTCCTGTTCTTTTAGTTGCGCCACGCCGATGCTCGCCGTGCAGGTGACGGCAGATTTAGGCGTAATGATAGGCCGTTCGCTCAGGTGCTGTCGCAGACGGTTCGCCGCATCTATGGCGGCGCTTAAGCCCGTTTCCGGCAGGATCACGCCGAACTCCTCCCCGCCGAGGCGCCCCATGATGTCCGACTCGCGCAGGCTTTCAAGGCTCGCTTTGACAAGGCCTGACAAAACGACATCGCCTGAAGCATGACCAAATTTGTCGTTGATGGGCTTAAAATGATCGATGTCGATCATCATTATCGACATGTCGCGGCCGAAACGCCGCGCGCGGCGCATTTCCTGTTCGGCTTGCATCAGGAAATGACGGCGGTTGCTGACGCCGGTCAATTCATCATAGCTCGCCTGGTGAAAAAGTTCGGCCTCCAGCTTTTTGCGATGGGAGATGTCGTTCAGCGAGACAAGCACCGCCGACTGGCTGCCGTAATCCATCATGATCGCCGCAAGTTCGGCGGTAAACTCCGCGCCTTGCGCCGTTTTCATGCGCACTTCGACCTCGCGCATGTCGTGGACGGTCTCCAGCATCGACCGCAAGTTTTCGTTGTCGCGCTCGTTCACGAAGAAATCGACGCAACGGCTGCGCAGAAGTTTGTTCGCGCTCTGCTGGAACAACAGGCATGTTTTCCGGTTCACGAACACCAAACGCCCGTCGCTCCAGCGCGCGATGTAAATCGGCACCGGCAGAATTTCGAGCATCGAGCGCAACAACTGCTCGTTGTCCAGCATCATCTGTTCGATGGCGATTTGCCGACTTATGTCGAAAGCGCACATCTGCACGGCGGGCGTACCGTACCAGTCGATCAGGCGCTCCGTGACCGAAAGCCATATCTCCGTTCCGTCGCGGCGCACGGCGCGGATGCGGAAGATGCCGGGATTCCTCAGCCCCCGGACAAGATCGTCATAGGTTCCCTCGACTTGCGCCCACAGGTCTTTCGGCACAAGAGGCCGGATGAGCGGCAACTCCATAAGCTCCTTGGCGGAAGCATAACCGAACAAACGGGCGCACGCTTCGTTGGCGTAAAGCGGCTTGAAATTGCTGTGAATAAGGATGCCCTGAATCGCGTTATCGACAAGATCGCGGTAATCCGGCGGCGGCAAGTCCTCGATCCTGCGGCCGGAACTGTGGCGACGGTCGGAAGGCATTTGTGACGGAGGCCCTTTTTTCATGCGAAAAGTGTAGCAGAAAAATAGGCCAGCAAAACAGGGAAGTTAGGGGCAGATTCTCAGGCGTTTTCCTGCACCCATGCCTGCAAGGCCTGCTTGGGCAGCGCGCCGACCTTGGTCGATACGGGTTGGCCGCCCTTGAACAGCATAAGGGTCGGAATGCTGCGGATGCCATATTTGGCAGGAGTCGCCTGGCTTTCGTCCACGTTCATCTTGGCGACGGTCACCTTGCCTTGCATGTCGGCGGCGAGTTCCTCAAGCACAGGCCCGATCATGCGGCAAGGTCCGCACCATTCGGCCCAGAAATCGACCAGCACAAGGCCGGAAGCCTGAAGCACATCGGACTCGAACGTCGCATCGGTAACCGCTTTCGTAAACTGACCCATAAGGACCTCCTGAAATAGCCTTCATACGCAGACCTACTATCTAGGCGCAGAAAGAGCGGCAATCAAGCCCTTGGGCGAATCCTCTCTGGCGGCCCTAAACTTATCAAGGGATACTGGACTTTCTTTAAGCCTCACTTATGATTATGCCCAAGCGTTCGCGGCGGCGGCATCCCCAGCGCCCAGCGTCTGAAAAGCATTCCATTGGCGAAGCCGAGCTTCGCGCGAACGGGGTATTGATCCTTGTACATGATGTGGGCGGGATACCTCTGTATTCGATAATCCTTAACGCGTTGCGGACAACCCTCGGCGTCCATCGTATAGAATGTGATTCCGGTCACGTCTTTCGCCACGCGGGCTAGCACTTTCTTCATATTGCCGCATGTGGCGCAACCGCTCTTGACGAACGTCACGATGACTGCGTTTTTCGCGTTGATGACTTTTTCCTGAAAGTCCTTTTCCTCGATCATTTCTATGTCTGCCATCTTTGAACCCTCCTTCTGGAAAACGGTTGTTCAAAGCCTTCTAAAAAACGAGAAGCTTGCGCGTTTCTTATTAGTTATAGCCCTTTAACCTTTCATTGAGCCAAACTGTCGCAGCGAGGGGGACACAATAAAAAAGGCTCCGCCAATCATTTGGCTTTTGAACGGCCTTCTGTTGCCTTTTTTATTGTGTCCCCATTGCTTCCCTTCACCTGCTTGTTGATTCAATAAAAAGATAAACGGCTATATCCTGATCAATTGCGCTGCAATGGCATTACCGGCGGCCTTTATGCCGTCATTATTGCATTTCAATAATTGGCTCAGATACGGCAGTATAGACCTTATAATGAATAATGTAAAAACAAACGCACGCACGCGAAAGAATGTTATCGGCGTAAGTCATTGAAAACCGTTTCTTTGAAATTTTTTGCCGCTTCTTTGTCATTTAATTTCCATCAATCGCGCGCCGAATGTCCACAACAAAAACGTCCTGACGGTTTTTTGCGGATAAACGACTCGCAAGACTTCACGATATGCCGCAAGCTGTTTGACATAAATCGGCGCTACGCCCGATGCGTCGGCGGGCGGCGGACGGTTGGTTTTGTAATCCACGATCCACACTTCATCGCCACGCACGCACAGGCGATCCACTTGCCCGGCGATCACGCGGTCGTTCACGATGCCCACGATCGGCACTTCGGCGCGGCTGTCCTTGCCGAACAGGGGCGCAAAGTCCACGTGACGCAACAACGCGAAAACTTCTGTCATGATTTCCTGTTGCTGCTCTTGCGTCAAACGATGCTGCGGATTGGCCAGATAACGTTTGGCCGTCGTTTCCTGCTTTTCCGCGCTCATTTCCGGCAAGCTTTGCAGCAAACGGTGAATGATGATCCCGCGCGCGAAGCGGGCATCGTTCGGCGTGATGATCGGCGGTTCTTCGTCGTCGGGCCGCGACGGCGTCAAAGGCCGCGGCGGCTCGGGTTCTTCTTCAGGCTTTTGCAAGGCCCACGAAGGCAATTCGATGATATTCTCTTGTTTGTCATCCCCGCGAAAGCGGGGATCCAGCGGCCCGCGTCCGCGGGCCGTATGACTCGTATGCTCGCTATCGCTCGCGCTAGATTCCCGCTTTCGCGGGAATGACTCTTGAATAATCGGATCCGCAAACGCCACTTCGGGAACGACGACACTGTCCTCTTCAACCGCCGAAGGCTCGTGCAAGTCCTTCAATGACGTCAGCGCTATGTCGTACCACGACTCCGCACCGCCTTCCTGTTTCGACGTTTCCCATCCGCCGACGTATATATGATCCGCAGCGCGCGTCATGGCGACGTAGAGCAACCGGCGGTATTCCTCCAATTGCTTTTGCCGCGCCACGTCGCGCAAGCCGCGCACCAAGGCGTTTTGCGGAATGCGCGGCACATAAAACGGAACCTGATGTTCCTTGTGCCACAGAATTTTCGGCAAATCGTTCGTTTTCGGCACGCTTGCCGCGTCCGGCAAAATCACGATCGGCGCTTCGAGGCCTTTCGCGGCGTGCACGGTGACGATCCGCACCTGCCCCGCGCCCTGATCCATCTCGCGCTTGACTTCGGCCTCGGTTTCCATGAGCCAGTGCAAAAAGGCCTGAAGCGACGGCGTATGACGCATGCCGAACTGCTGCGCCGCGTTCAGGAGTTCGTCTATAGGGTCGAGCGCGTCCGGCCCCAAACGTTTCAAGATCGCGCGCCGCCCGCTGACTTCATCCGCCGGACATGGCTCGCTCAACACTCTTGCCAGCAAAGCGAAGGGCGTAACCTCATCGACGACAGCTAAACATTTTTCGAGATATTCCCGCGCCCAAAACCCTTTATCCCCAAGACTCTCCCACAACGTCCCCTTGCGGCCGATAGCAAGCTCCATCAGTTGTTCTTCGCTGCATCCCAGCAAAGGCCCGCGCAACACGGTGGCGAGATTCAGATCATCATCAGGCAACAACATGAATTGCAATAAAGCGACAAGATCCATCACCGCGAGCTGCTGCGTCAGCATCATGCGATCCGCGCCCGTCACCGGCACGCGCTGTTGCTTGAGCGCCCGCACCAAAGGTTCGACGAAAGGCTTGCGCTTGCGCACCAAAATCATCACGTCGTTGTACGTCATAGGCCGGAACTGCTTGGCTTTGCGGTCATAGACCCGCAAGCCTTGACGGTGCCAATTGTCGATCCGCTGCGCGATCTGCTCGGCCAATTCGACGACGGGATTGCGCTCCGTCTCGTAATGCACGGGCAAAGCGAACTCTGCCTTATCCTTCTCCGGCGCAGGGATCAGCGGCCAAACCTCCACGCGCCCCGCCGCCTCGCGGTGAAAGGCCGCATGGCGCACCGCCTCGCGCGACACGCCTTGCCGCGTCAACTCGTCCTCGAAAACCTTATCGACGGCGCGCAGAACGGCGGGCGCGGATCGGAAAGAAATGTTCAGAGGCACTTCGCCATACGCGCGTTCGGCGTTCATGATACGCGCACGGAAATGTTCGCGCATGCGCTGAAACTCGTCAGGATCGGCCTTCAAAAAGCTGTAGATCGCCTGCTTTTCGTCGCCCACCACAAACAAAGTGCGATGAATATCTTCGCGCGATCCGCGGCCCGAAAAAAACTCCTCCGTCAACGCGTCGACGATACGCCATTGATCAGGATTCGTATCCTGAGCCTCATCCAGCAAAATATGATCGACGCCTCCATCAAGTTTGTACAACACCCATGGCGCGATGCCCTCGCGCCGCAGCAGTTCATCCGTGCGCCGGATCAAATCGTCGTAATCGAGCGAAGCTCTCGCCTTCTTGCGTTTTTCGTAACGTCCGGCCACCGCCACGGCCAACGTTAAAACAGCTTCCGTCTGCTCGGCCATTCGCGCGGATTCCAGCCGCTCCAACACGCGTTCCAGACGAAAAGCCTCGTTCGCAATCGCTGCCTCGATTTCTGGATTTGTTTTCTGCAGTTCGGCGTTCACGGCTTTGGCATAGGCCTCGCCCTCTTTGGTCAAAAAGGCGCGCATATATTTGTCGAACGCGGCGACCGCTTCTTCCTTCGGCAACGCCAGCCATTCCAGCATCGCTTGGCCGCGCGGTTTATGCGTTTTGGGACTCCCCTTCTCCGCCAGCAACCGCGCCGCATGTAATATGTCCTTGCGCGGTAATGCTTTATCGCTCATCGCCTCGCGCCTGATGGAGTCTTCCGTCTCCTTCGGCCCCAAATCCAGCAATCCGCGCATCGCCGCGATCAATTTTTTGAACCCGCCTGCGTGGCTTATGGCCGCGTTCAGGCGCGGCATGTCCTGCACCGCTTCTTTCAACAGGTTTGCGAACGACTCCTCGCCGATGTCGCGCACGAGTTTGTCGAGCGCCTTGCCTTCGGGGCTTTGCGGCGCGGCGGAAGCTGCCTGCAAAACGTCCGCTTGCGCGTCCAAACGCAGCGCATGCGCGTCGGCTTCGTCGAGCAAGACGAAATGCGGCGCCAATCCCGCCTCGACCGGAAAGCGGCGCAAGATTTCCTGCCCGAACGCGTGGATCGTGCGAATGCGCATCCCGCCGGGGCAACTCAACACCCGCGCGAACAAACGCCGCGCATTGTCCAGTTGCTCCGGCTCCGGCGGCCTGTTCTGCAGTTTATCGAGTTCGCCGCGCAATGTGTCGTCGTCGCACGTCGCCCATTTCGCGAGTTGCCGCGTTATGCGGATCGCCATTTCCGCCGCTGCCGCCTTGGTGAACGTCAGGCACAAAATGCGTTGCGGCAATACGCCCGCCAGCAGCAACCGGATCACGCGATCCGCCAGAACCTTGGTCTTGCCCGATCCCGCCGACGCGCCCACCCAGATCGAAGCCGCAGGATCCGACGCCTTGCGCTGCGCCACGTCCGGCTGCAAGCCGTCAGACTTTAGTCCCACGCGCACGCCTTCGGGTTGTACGACGGAAGCGTTCATCCCTCGCCTCCCGACTTGCCCCATTCATCCAGACGGGCCAGGTGCGCGTAATCGTCATACTTCGGCGCGAGGCTGGGGCGCGGCACGGCGCGGTAAGGCGTAAGCGGTTCCGCGAACTTGGCTAGCAAACTTTCCAGCTTCTCCCGCGCGTCGTGCGCCAAACCGGCTACATCGCCTTTGATTTCCGTAATCTTGTCGTCGTCGCGCCCGCCTTTCAGTCGCCAATACGTCAAACGGCCAACCTTCATCGCGCCGATGTTCTCGAAACCGCCCTCTTCCGCGATCATCGCCAGCAAAGGCAACTGCGGCTCGTAGCCGAGTTCGATGTCTTTTTGCGACGGCAAGATTCCCGTCTTGTAATCCATGATTTCCACGCTGCCGTCCGGCAAACGATCGATGCGGTCTGCGCGGCCCGTAAGCGTGAACGTTCCATTCGCCAATTGCACAGCGCCCTTCGCTTCCGCCGCGACGACGCGCACGCCACTCCGGCGCTGTCCTTCCTCGCGCGCGATGAATCGCGCCGCGATGCGCTCGAAACGCGGCCACCAGAACGCCGCGACTTGCGGACTGTCGCGGTAAGGCGCGAAAGTCTCGCGTCCGATGTCGAGCAACGTTTCCAGCGGATCGGGCGGCCATGTGTCCTTGTGCCGCTGCAATAACTTTTCCAAAGCTTCATGAATCATCGTCCCGCGATCCGCCGCCGTCACATCGGCGTCTATGGGATCGAGCTTTTCAAGATTCAACACGCGCCGCGCGTAAATCGCGTAAGGATTGCGCAGCCACGTCCCGATTTCCGTTACGGAAAGTTTCTTGGGCCGCTTGTCGACGGGTGGGCACGGCTCCGGCGGATCGCAAGCCTCAACCTTGTCGGGCGCATCCAGCATTCGCGCCCACTGCCTCCATGGCAGCTTTGGCGCAAGAATATCCTCATCCGATCCACGAACTGCCTGCAACACCGCCTCAACCTGCAACAAAAAGCGCGATGGCACGGTGGGCGAACCTTCCACGCGGCGCGCGCGCGTGATCAAAACTTCCGGCGCGCTGGCGAGCTGCACAAAGTCGTGCGCCGACAAACCCACGCGCCGTTCGGGCAACGGTAGGCCGAACTTGTGTTTCATCGGGCGCGACATCCACGGATCGACCGCCGCCTCGGGCGGCCATGTGCCCTCGTTCATCCCGCCAAGGATCATCAAATCCGCGTGATGCAAACGCGCTTCGAGCGGTCCGAGAATGCTCAGGCGCGTATGCAATCCGTACGCGGGGTATACCTTAACGCCGCGCATCAATTCGCCAAGCAACTGCGCGTAATCCTCGCCCGTAAGGGGCGGTAATCCTTGCGCCGCTTGTTGCCAATCGTTCAAAAACGTTGCCGCCGCTTCGCCCGCCTCCCCGCGCCAAAGCCGCATCGCGCCTTGTTTTTCGTTCGTGGCCGCAACGCGTTCGGCCAACTCCATATGCTGCCGGATACGTTCTTCCAACGGCAACGCTTCCGGCCAATGAAGCGTCATCGGCGTGAACCATTCCTCCAACCGTTCAACAAAGCCGGCCAGCTTTGGATCGACCTTTTCCGCCCGCAACGCTTGCACCGCGCCTTGCCAGCCGTCGCCGCGACGAACGCCGCGCCAGATAGCGATTTCAACATGACGCGCAAAAGCGCGGCATTGCGCTGGCGCGACGCCACAAGCCGCCAACGGATGCTTAAGCAACGATAAATAATCGATCGCCGAAGCCTCGGGCGAAGCGGCCTGGATGACGTCACGCAAAAAGCTGCCCACGGGCTGCGACGTCAACGGCGCGCCCGCGGAATCGTTCGCCTTGATGTTCCACCGTAGCAAAGCCGCCGCTACGCGTTCGGCCAACGCGCGGTCGGGCGTAACAAGCGCAGCCGTTCTATCTTTTTCTTCCAACGCGGCGCGCAAACGCAAAGCGATCACGTCGGCTTCTTCCTGCTGATGCTCAAGCTCCAGACGTTCAAGCCCGATGGTAGCGCCGCCTTCCACGGCGGCGTTCTTCAACGTCGTCAACGTGCGCCACGCATTCGTCGTGTCCGCTGGCCGCATCGCTTCTTGCAGCAGTCGGACGCGGGCAGACCTTATGGTAGCGCGGGGTTCCACCCCCGCGCCTCGCGACGGCAAAAGCGCCGCCATGGAAGGCGGCGCTACCAAATCCCCCCAAACCTTCACATCCTCGCGTTCTACGCTTATCAGCTCCAGCCATTTTTTCATGCCGTATTGCGGGTGGTTTTCCTCAATCGCCCGCCATGCGTCCTCATCCAAATCCTGATCCAACCCCGGCAACACGACGCGTCCCAAAGGCAATCCGGCGATCACGGCCATCAAGTCCGCAACGGCAGGCACCGAACCCGTCGATCCGGCCGCGATTACAGGAAACGGCGGCGGCATTTTGCGCCAACTCGCGGCGCGCGCTTCCAAAACGCGGTTACGCCGTTCGGCAGGATCGAGACAGCCTTCGGCCCTCACAATCTCCGGCCACGCCGAAGTGACGATTTCGAGAAACTTGACGGTATCTTGCCAATGTTTGGCGAGTTCGCCCGTCACCAAATTTTCCAGATTGGCGAAATCGCCGCGCTCGATCTGAACCTGATCGATCAAACTCGCAAGAGCTTCGGCGAGTTGCGCGGCCTGATCGTAAGGAAGGTTTTTATCTTTTTGCAGTATGAGCCGCGTGAGCAGCATCTTTCTTCGCAAGGGCGCAATCGCTGGCGGCAAATCGGGATCAATCGCGTCATCGGTGAAAACCAATTCCGTTTCGTCCACGTCGCCCAAAGGCTGCATGCGCGGCAACAACGCGGCGCGGCCATCCGTCACGCGCAAAAACGCCTCGCGCAAATGGCGGCACGCGCGCCGCGTCGGCAAAAGCACGAGGGCCTCCGTCAACCTCAACGGGTCTTCCGCCGACTCGTGCCAAAGCTTTTTGGCGAGAGCCTCGACGAACGACACGTCAGGCGGGATGGTGAAAACGTTGGGCATATGGAATCGCTAACCTAAAAAAACACGCCGCATTATAGGATAAGGTAAACCGATCCGCCTATGACCTGTCGCGCTGTCGGCATTCTTTTTGCAGCCATACGTGAATTACTTTCTTTATCGAGGCCATAACGCTATTTCAGGATTTTAACCATGAATATTAATGGCTTATCAACCATGCGCCGATAATCTGCCAACACAGGAATATTAGGGCAATCATTTTGCATGGGCGGCCATAAAATGTTACCATTTGAGCAGATTCAACAACGAGGCGAATTGCCAATTGGAGCCGTTGTCATGCCCGACAACCACGCCACGCAACGAGATATGACCGATGCTGCGAAGGGAATAACGCCCCGTTTGACAGCAGAAAGAATTGCGGTAATTGAAGAATGCACAGCAAGGAATGAAAAGGAACAGGCGAGACTGCTTGCCGAAGCCCATGAAATGGTGACTCCTGAAAAACTTGAATTGATTGCAGTTAAGGTGTCGAAAGAGGTCAGAGAGGAATTGGGGCCAAGGATTGATGAAGTGCTTGCCCGGCATTTTAAGGAAGAATTCGCAAAACTGCCGGAGCGTTTGGAGCAAGGTCGTCGAGAGCTTTTTAAGAAACTCACTGAAGCATCGTGGGAAGAATTAGGATTTAAGTAACCTTAATTCCTCTTTACTTTAAATAAATTCAAGATATTTGCTGCGAGTTAAACAATCCCTAACCAAGCATTCTCTACAATCCTCTGATATTTCGATTAGGGGATTTTATTATGTCCGGGATTATATTACCCGACGATTTTGAAGTATTGGTATTCAAAAAATTTCGGCAGGGCGACAGGGAAAATGATCCCGATGCCGCAGTTGCAATGCAATTGTTCCTGAAGAAAGCAAAAGAAAACCCTCTGTCTTTTGCGGCAGCGCAAACACATATCACCGACGACACGGCAATAGCCGCTTTTATCGAAAAAGTGCGTACTATTCGTCAGAATCGCAGAGATGCAGAACTTAAGGCGGTAGAAGTTATCGCCTATCAGAAAGCCAAAGACGAACTTCGTCCCGAAGTTGAATTAATCTCGCATGCAAAATCCTTGGCCGAACTCCCCGGATTTGTAAAAAAGATAGCCGGGGCCATGACGGTATCCCTGGCAATTCAAAGCGACATGAAGGAAATGCTTATTGGTCTCAGGAATGAAAACTCCGGGCTGAGACAAGAATTGAGAGAGGAGCGCAATAAAACCGACGCATATCGTGAAAAAATGCAGAAAACGATCAACGATATGCAGACGCAGCTGGATGCGGCGCACCTAGAAACAAAAGCGGCGCGCGCAGAAACACAGGAAGCCAACAAAAAACTCGCAAAAGCGGAAAAGCGCGCAGAAGAGGCGGAAGAAAGGGAAGCTCAAACGAACAAACGCACTGGGAGACGGTTTAAAACGACGGTTACCTTGTGGGTTACTGGCGTAATAATCGGTATTGCGACAAAGCTTGGCTGGCTAGACCCTCTTTTCCCAAAGCGCGAGGATCAGAAGATTAAGCCCGGGGTTTTGGCGCCGACAACGGCTTTGCCACCAATGGAGGAGCGCAAGGAAGAATTCATTGCGCCGACACGGCAAGAACCGGAACCGCCAGCAACAGATTTCATTACTCCCAATAACGAGAGCGTGTCGTTATCTTCAAGCGAAGCGATCCCTTTGCAAAACGATAAGCTGCGCGGACTGTGCGACCCTTAGACAGGAAACACGATGCTCGATCTGTTGAAACAAGGCAAAAGCCTGACATTGCCTTTTTGTCCGGATGTTATTTGGCTGGAGCCTGCCCTGCCCGGCCCGCGCAGAAAGTCCGCGCCAGCCTTACAGCCAAAAGCGAAATAGCAGTTGTCTGCAAACCAGATTGACGGATAAAAAGGTTAACGACCCCTCCGCCTGTCGCGCTGGCGTTAACCCTGTTCAAGGATTATCGCGCCGGTTTTTAACTTTTCACGCAATATCTGCGCCACGGTTTCCGGCATATTGGGCGCCTTTTGAAGGAAGAATTTGGCATAATCGGCCCGAAAAAAGGAGGATTTTGGCATTTTGGGCACAAAAAAAGCCCTGAATACGGGGCGCAACGTCATCCTTTTTCGCGCTATTTCAAGAGCGCGTTTTGCCCCGAATCCGGGGGTGCTTGAAGCGCATCTTGAATAGACAGGCACACCCCATAGTGAGCGGTGAAATTCCCTCTCCCTCGAGGGGAGGGTTAGGGAGGGGGGGCGTCCTGCCTGAGTGGCATCATATGATCTTGTATTGGCAAGCCGCTCACCCCCACCCCTCGCCGTTGGCCAATAATCGGTTCGCTTCGGCCAAGTCTTCCGGCGTTCCTGCGTGGTAGCACGTGCCGTCATGCTCTATCCCGAACAGCTTGCTCCGCGCTTCAACGATGTCGAATATCTTGTTGTTCGAAAAGATTTTTTCCGGCACTTCGTTGAGCAATTCGGGTTTCATGATTTGGGCGGAAATCCACACATAGGGGCGCGGCGTCGGCGCGTCCTTGCGCCAGAGCTTGCCGTCCGGCTCCATCATGAAATCGCCTTTGCCATTGAAACCACGCGCTTTTTCACGCCGCATGACCAACAAAAGCTGATCCATCGTTTCCGGATTCCACGCCTCCGCCATGCGTTTCAGCGACGATTCCGGCCCGTCAAGCCACGGCAAATCGGCGTTCAGGGCGAAAAACGGCCTGCCGCCCAGCCATTGCCGCGCGTTTTTGATCCCTCCGCCCGTATCCAATAATTCGGTTTCGCGCGATATGACGATCTCGACATCGCGCCGTGATTTTAGATGAGCTTCGATTTGCTCAGGTAGATAAAACGTATTCACAACAACGCGTTGGATGCCGACACTCACCAACTTGTCGAGCGCATGGTCGAGCATCGTCCGCTCGCCGACCTCGAACAAAGGCTTGGGCTTGGTCAGCGTCAAAGGCCGCATCCGGGTGCCTAGCCCTGCGGCCAAAACCATGGCGGTTGATGAAAGCTGAGAGATGTCGTTCATGCTGAGAAACGCTTGTTAAACCAGATTCTTACAGGCCGCAGAGCATCATCCTGCAACAAGGCTTTTACATAGTTTTCAAGGCGCGGCACATAGGCGAGCTTTTCCGTGCGACCCTGCTGGGCCAGCCGCGTCACGATGCCTAAAACGCGCATGTGCCGCTGGGCCGCCAAAATACGGCAAGCGCGGCGCAAATCGTCGAGCGGCATGACGGGGTTTTGCGCGTGATAATAGGCCGTCATATCATCGAGAATTGAAGGGCTTACGTCCCGCCGCACACACTCGCACAACGAGGCCAGATCATAGGCTATGGGGCCGATGCCGCCGTCCTGAAAGTCCAGCAAACCAGTTGCCGCAAGCCCCTCTCTCCCCGGCACATCCATCAGGTTATCGGGCATGAAATCGCGCAACATCAACGACTTCGGCAGCGCTTCGAGCGGCGTAAGAACCGCCCTCCACGCTTCGCGGAACGCGGCGCGTTCTTCGTCCGCCGCCTCGCGTTTGAGGGCGTGGGGGATGTAGAAATCCAGAAACAATTCTGCTTGTTCGGTGAATGTGGCGGCGTTGAAAACGGGAAGATCAAGACCAGAAATCCAGGCGGAATCGAAGGTTTTGTGCAGCTTTACCAACACATCCACCGCGCGGCGGTAGAGCGGCAAGGGGTCGTAGCCCTGATCCATTAACTGGCCGAACGTCACGTCCCCGAGGTCTTCGATAAGCGCGAAATCATATCCCACCGCTGTGTCATCCCCGTGAAAACGGGGATCCAGCGTCGCGTGTCCACGCGACAAATGGGTCATAAGGCCTGCGGACGCAGGCCGCTGGATTCCCGCTTCCGCGGGAATGACAGTGACTGCGTACACCTCCGGCGCGTTCAAGCCGCATCGGCGTAAAAGCCCTGAAATCGCGACGAATTGCTTGGTTTTTTGATCCTGCGTCGCCTGCATTAAAATGGCGCGGCGCGGCTTCGTTTCGAGCGTCAGGCGGGCGAAGCGGCGGGTCGAAAAATCGGCGGGAAGCGGCGTGATTTGGGCATCGCCCCAACCGGCGGTTTTCAGAAAATCATCAAGGTCTTTGGCCTCGATCATGCCCTGAAATCCTTGAGTTTTTCAGTCCATAAGCCGTGGGGGACGAACGTAACCTGGCGGCTGTTTTGCGCATCCATCGTGAAGTGAAGATCGAGGCGGTCGCGGGGCATGTAGGCCTCGGCGCGTTCGGGCCATTCGACGAGGACAAGGCCGTCGGCGCAAGCGTCGTCGAACCCGATTTCTTCCATTTCCTGCGGGTTTTTCAAGCGGTAAAGGTCGAAATGGTAAACGTGAAGGGCGGGCGTTTCATAGACCTGCATCAGCGTGAACGTCGGGCTGGGCACGTCGTCCGCCACGCCCATGGCCCTCAACAACGCGCGGGCGAACGTCGTCTTACCCGCGCCCAGATCGCCGCGCAGCAGCAAAACGTCTTTGGCCTTCAACAGCGGCGCAAGGCTTCCGGCCAGAGCATCCGTTGCGGCAAGATCAGGAATTGGCGCGATAAATTGACCCGTCATATGCCCTTATTATCAGACCTTTCGGGGATCGTGAATGCTGGTGAAAATGGCCCTAATCCTTGGCCGCCAGCGGTATGAAACAGGTTATGCGCGTGCCTTGCTTGGCGTTGCTGGCCGCCTCGACGCGCCCGCCGTGCAGTTCGACAAGGCTCTTCACGAGGCTAAGCCCCAGACCGACGCCGCTTTGCCGCGCGTGCGGGTTGGCGCGTTCGAACTTGCCGAAAACGCGGTCGCGATCGGATTCAGGAATGCCGATTCCGGTGTCGGAAACGCTCACTTCCATCCATCCTTCCTGCTTGCGCGCAACAAGGTTAATGCGCCCCCCTTCCGGGGTATATTTGATCGCGTTGCTGATCAAATTGAACATCACTTGTTTCATGCGCGTTTGATCAACCTCGAATTTTCCGATGTCCGACGGACAATCGATAAATATTTCCAGTTTCTGTTGTCGCGCCCATTCGGCAGTCATTTGCTTGGCTTCGTTCAGAAGATCGGCTACAGCCACGGGCTTGCGGTTGAGAGCCATGCGGCCCGCTTCTATCGTCGCGAGGTCAAGAACGTCGTTGATGAGCTTGGTCAGCTTTTCCGTCTCGGCTTTAATGGTGCGCGTGTATTCCAATTGCTTTTCATTGAGCGTGCCGAAGTATTGTTCCGCCATGATATCGGCAAAACCCGCGATGGTGTTAAGCGGGGTACGCAACTGGTAGGACACATTGGCGACAAAGTCCGATTTTAGACGATCGGCGGCGGCAAGCGCGGCGTTGCTCGCCCGTAAGGCCTGCTCAACGCGCATGGAGTCGCTGATGTCGAGATAACTGTTCAACACGGAGCCATCGGGCAACGGCACGGTCAGGTATTCGATCACCGTTTGATCGGCGCGTTCGATGCGCCCCGTGCGGGAATTGCGATCCAGAGCATAACCGACCATCTCGCTCTTGAACTCAGTCCAGTTGGCGCCGAAGTTGAAAAGCGGCTTCATTTGCTCGAGCAGATCGGCAATGTGCGGCTCAGAAGCCAAAAAGTCGGACTCCAGTTTCCAGCTTTTAGCAAACGCCGGGTTGAACAGGCGCAACTTGCCATCTGGCCCGAACACGGCAATGCCTTCGGCAAGATTGTCGAGCGTCTCGCGCTGAACTGCGATGAGCGTGTTGTAGGACGTCTCCAGCGCCAGCCTGTCCGTCACGTTTTCATGCACGAACATGATGCCGCCAAACGGATGCGGCACGGCGAGAATGCGCAGCGTCGTGCCGTCGGGCAGAAACATCTGGTCTTCCTGCGGCTCCAGAAGCGACGTAAAGAGCGCCTGTCGTTCTTTCTTGTATTTCTGGAAATCGACCTGTTCGGGAATCTTGCGCCGTTGCCGCAGATCTTCAAGAACTTCGCTGAACGTAGGCTTGCCGTTCAAAAAGCTTTCTTCAGCTTCCCAAAGACGTTGATATGCGCGATTGAAAAACTCCAAACGTTGGTCGCGGCCGTAAATGGCGATGGCCGAGCCGAGATGCTCCATCACTTCGTGATGCGCCGCGAGGTGGCGTTGAAGCTCTGCTTCTTTTTCTTCCTCGGTCGTGACATCGACGGCAAAGCCGATAAGAACGACTTTCTTGTCATCGGCGGCTGGCGTTTCCTTTTTATCCCCGTTATTTTCCACGCCTTCAAGGCTGAAAGGAATTTCCGAAATTTCCAGCAGGCAGCGTTTGCCCGCTATGATGACATGGCGGCGTTCAATCTGTTTTTCGTTTTTGTTGAGCGCGTTCGCGGCCAAGGCGCGGCCGCTTCCGCCACGGGCCGTTTGCGACATCAGTTCATGTTGTTCGCGTAAAACATCTTCGACCGAAGCGTCCATCGCCTTGGTATAGGCGCGATTGCACATGACGAGATTGAGATCCTTCGCCCGTCCCCAGACAGGAAACGGCAAGGCATCTATCATGGCGATTGACGTTTGGTCCGGCTTCGCGGCCATCGTCGCGACAACGGCTCCTGCGGCCTGTTGCGCCTTGACCGCAGTTTCGCTTTCGGCAAACCAGAGAACATCGACATGCGGCCCGTCGCGACCAATGCGGAAACGGCGGCCCGTAACGTGAAACTTCGCCTCACCCGCCATCGCCGCCACCGGCATGTCGAAACCTTCGCCCGTTTGCTGGAATCCCCGGAAAGCGGCGACGAGTTCGGCCCCTTCCTTGACGCCCGCGACCAGATCGTCGAAATGCGTAAGCTTCGTCAGCCCCAAGCGTACGGCCACCCCGTTTTCCTCGCGCAACAGGCCTTGCGGCGAAAACAGGCAGTAGCCTCCGGGGAGCGTCTTAACCAGAGCCTGAAATCTGTCGGCAATGAACCGCAATTGTCGCATATTGCGTTCGCGGTGCGCCATTTTCCGGTTCAGCATATACAGCATGAAACCCAGAAAAACTGAAAGCAAAACAAGCAAGGCGATGGCCGCCGTCGATCCTGAGAACAGACCTATGCGTACGGCCGCCACGAACACAACAAGGATGACTAGCGTAACGGCAAAATAGATTGGCAGTTTAACGGGTAAATTTTGAAGCTGAAGCATGATGCGAGATTATGTGACTTTCGACTCGAAAGTGAATAGGCGATATTCGCCCGAAAGGGAATTATTTTCAGTATGGTTAATGACGTAATAAGCCGCAAATGTTACCTTTTTTGCCGGACTTCCTTAACTTCTGGGATAAAGTGGCGGAGCATACGCTCAACGCCCATTTTCAACGTCGCGTGCGCGCTGGGGCAACCCGCGCATGCGCCCTTGAGCCGAAGATAGACGATCCCGTCCTCAAAACTCTCGAAGGCGACATCGCCGCCGTCTTGCGCCACGGCAGGACGTATGCGTTGGTCGAGAAGATCCTTGATTTGGCGCACCACGTCGCTATCGTTGTCGTTAGTAGAATTATCGGCATTTTCGCCGGTGACGACCGGACGATCTTCGGTGAAGTGCTCCATAATCGCCGCGAGAAGAAGCGGCTTGAGCGACGGCCAGTCTTTGTTTTCGTCGCGAGTCACGGTGACGAAGTCGCGTCCAAGAAAAACGCTTTTCACGCCTTCTACGTCCAGCAAGGCTTGCGCCAAAGGAGAGTTGGCTGCTGTCGCCGCATCCGTAATCTCCATCGCGCCGCCTTGCGCGTCGCCGAGCACGGCACGGCTTGGCAAAAATTTCATCGTTGCCGGATTCGGCGTGTCTTCGGTTTGAATGAACATGGCGTTCTCCTTCCGAGTCTTACAGGGGCCGGTTATCGGACGGAAACTCATAGCTATCGGGGACGATGACGACCGGGATTTTCAGCGCCCAACGGCCCTTCGCGCTCATCAAAGAACTGACAAGCGGCCCCGGACCTTTATCGCCCGTATGTGCCGCTAAAACAAGAACGGAAATGTGCGCTTTTTCTTGAAGCAACTGCATCAGCGTTTCGCGTTGACGGCCTTTGCGCACGTAAACTTCGGGCTTGGCCGCGCTGAGAGATTCCACAAGTTTCTCATGGTCGGCCAGATCGGCCTTTGCTCGATCAAGGGCATCTTGGGCCAATGCAGCATCGAGCCCTGCGAACGGTTGTATAGCCTCTGGTTCGATCACGCGCAGCATGGCGACGCGCCCCCCAGACAGGCGCGCCCGTGAAGCCGCGTATTTCAAGGCAACGGGCATTTCGGCGCTTTCATCGACAACGACAAGATAGGTTCGCTTTGGCTGGCTCATCGTTACGACCTCCGCCTGAAGAGATAGGCTCCGCCGCCGCCCCATACCAGCGACAGAAAGAGCGCGAGAAACGCATAGGTGAACGGCCTTTCATGCGCGAGGCCGTTGATAGTCGCTTCGATGCCGGTCCGGTTCACGGAAAGCGGCACTTCCTGAGTGGCGATCACCTGCCCCCACCTGAGAAGATAGATGCGCGCCGTGTACGCGCCGATGGGCACGGCGGCAGGCAAGTCGAAATCGGCGCGAAACAGGCCGCCTTTGGAAATGCGGACGATGCCTTCGTTTTGCTGATAAAGGCCGCGCCTGATCTGGCTTTGCTTAAGGCCATCGAAATTTTCGACCGTAAACGATCCTTGCGGGGCTTTATAGGGCGCGAACAACGAATTGAGCGTCAAGCCGTGTTGCGTCGCCGTCTCAGACTGAACGATGTCCTTAAGCGGTTTCGACGACGCGATGGCGTAATAGCCGGGAACATTGTCGAACGTGACCGGACGTTCGTTCACCCAAAGTCCCGCCTTGCGCTTTTTGGCCCAGAGCTTGGCGAAAACGGGCGGTCCTTCGACGACGACGACCACGTCGGCCTTTTTCTTGACGGCTCCAAACACCAGGAGATTGCTGCCCGTAAAGCCGACGGTAACCTCGATTTCGTGAACCGACAGGTCGGCATCAACTTCCTGAGCGCGCGCCGGAAGACATAACGTCAATAGCAGCAGGAGGAAGACAAGCAATCGCTTCATTGCATGATCCTCGTTTCTATCGTGAACGGCTGGCTGGGATAAAGAATGAGGTCGATGAGAAGCTTGGCGCCGACCGAGACGATCACCAAAGACATCAGCAACCGCGCCGTCACCGGATTAAGCCGCGACGCCAGCCGCGTTCCTAACGGAACGCCGATGACGCTTCCTGTTAAAACGATGAGTCCCAGCATGACATCGACGCTTTTATTCAGTACCGCCTGCATCAGGGTCGCAAAAGCCGATGTGAAGATGATTTGAAACAGCGACGTGCCGTTCACAAGAACCGGCGGCATTCGCAGAATATAGATCATGGCGGGGATGAGCATAAAGCTGCCGATGCCGAGCAACGCCACCATCATGCCGCTGATAAAACCGACACCCATCGGCAGCAAAATGCTCATGCGCAGTCGCGAAGCGGGAAAATCCATTCCCAGCAAGCCATGGCCTCCCCAGAGCACGCGCGTTTCGTCTGCGCCGGATTTGGCACTCCCGGCGATTTTTTTCTCCTGTTGCGGCCGCCTTCCGTTTTTCCAGTAATCGCGCCCGCTTTCGAACAACATCATGCCGCCGATGCCGCCAAGAAGGGCGATGTAGCCGATGGTGATGGATAGATTGATGTGCCCGATCTTCTGGAGCCATTTGAACAGCTCCGCCCCACACGTCGCGCCGACAAAGCTGCCGATGAGCATCGTCAGCCCCATGCGGATGTCGATGTTGCGCTTTCGCCAATGCGCCAGCGTACCCGCTAGGCCCGTGCCTACAAGTTGGTTGGGTTGCGTGCCGACGGCTATCGAAGGCGGAATGCCGACTAGCGTCAGGAGCGGCGCAAGCAAAAATCCGCCGCCGATTCCGAACAAACCTGACACGAAACCGCCCATCATCCCGAATCCCAAAAGCACGAGGAAGTTGACCGACATTTCAGCGATGGGGAGATAGATGTCCATGGTTCAAATAATTAGGGTTCTTGGTCAGATTCTTCAGATTCTATTGTTTAGCAATTTTTCCCTGATCAATGGAATAAAATTGCGCGGCGGCCTTGAGCGCCCGGAATGAGCCGAAATCCGTGCCCGTGAGCCATGCTTGCACGCCTAATGTGAGGATTTCATCGAACAGTGCGATGCGGCGGACGTCGTCCAAATGCGCGGTGATGTCGTCGAGCAGGAAGAGCGGCGCGACCTGCCGTATCTGGATTAATACGCGCACATAGGCCAGCATGATCGCGATGACGAGCGCTTTTTGCTCGCCCGTTGAGCACAAGTCCGCAGGGCATTGGCGTGCGCGATGCACGACGGCGAGATCGCTGCGATGCGGACCTATGGATGAGATGCCCGTGCGAGCGTCATCGACCCTCGCGCCCGCGTACGCATTGCGCAAGCGTTCTTCGACGATGAGAGCGGGATATTGGTTTAAATCTTCTTCTGCTTTGCCGCGCAACATTAGATCTGCTTGGGGGAAGGCACCCGATGTTTCTTCGACAGCCGCTTGCAATTGGCGCAACAACTGGAGCCGCGCGGCGGCTATCGCCACGCCCGTTTGCGCCAGCGTGTCTTCCAGCGAATCCAGCCACGCGGGGTCGGCCATGCCCTCGCGCAAAAGGGTCATGCGTTCACGCAACGCTTTTTCATAACGGTGAACGCGTCCCGCATGCGCGCGGTCAAAACTGTAGACAAGGCGGTCCAAAAGCTTGCGCCGCGCCGAGGGTCCATCGGCGAGTAAACGATCCATATCCGGCGTGACCCACGCCATCACGACGCGGTCGGCCAGCGTTTGCTGGCTTTTGACGGGCTTACCGTCGATATGCACCACGCGGCGCGCGTCGTCCGGCGATTCAGGATCGCGGCCCGTGCCGATGCGGAACGCGTCATCTGTCGTTCGAAGCTCCACCGCTTCCGCCCAAGGCTCGGCAGCGAAGCGGTTTTGCACCTCGGCTAGCGGCGCGCGGCGCAGGCCGCGGCCCGGCACCAAGAGGCTGATGGCCTCCAAGATGTTCGTTTTGCCGCTGCCGTTCGGGCCAGTCAAAACCACAGGCGACGCATCAAGATCGAGTTGCAAGTCGTTGTAATTGCGAAAAGCCGTGAGGGAAAGGCGGGTGACCACCAAGGGATCAGTTGTCAGATGTCTGGGATCAGGGATGGCTTCGAAATTGTCGGTCCCCGGAATGCTGAATGCTGACACCTGAATGCTCGTCATACCCGCATCGGCATCAGGACATAGAGCGCGCTTTCGTCGGCTTCGTCCTGCACGATGGCGGGCGAGGCGGAATCCGCAAAGCTGAAACGAACGCCCTCGCCTTCGACTTGCTGCAGGATGTCGAGCAAATAGCGTGCGTTGAAACCGACCTCGATCGGCGCGCCTTCGTAATTGACCTCGACTTCTTCCGTCGCACTGCCGGCATCCGGCGCATTGGCCGTCAAAACCATCTGGCCGTCGGAAAGACTTAGTTTAACTGCGCGCGAGCGTTCAGTCGAAATTGTCGCTACGCGATCAACCGCTGCGCCAAACAGGCGCGCGTTGGCGTTAAGCGTTTTGTCGTTGCCGGAAGGAATGACGCGTTCATAATCGGGGAACGTGCCGTCGATAAGTTTGGATGTAATGATAACGCTGTCGAACGCAAAGCGAATTTTGCTGTCGGACAACATGATTTCCACAGGCGCGGACGTTTCATCGACCAGCTTGCGGACTTCGCCGACGGTCTTGCGCGGCACGATAACGCCGGGCATGCCCTTGACGCCTTTGGGCGCGGGCATCTCCACACGAGCCAAGCGGTGGCCATCAGTCGCCACAGCGCGCAGAACCTCTACGCCCTTGTCCTTTGTCGCGTGGACATAGATGCCGTTCAGGTAATAGCGCGTTTCCTCCGTCGATATTGCGAAGCGCGTACGGTCCACCAGAGCGCGCAAATCTCCCGCTGGAAGCGTGAATTTATGTTTGAGATCGCCTTCCGGCATCTTGGGGAAATCTTCGACCGGCAGGCAGCCCAAGCGGAACTGGGAACGGCCCGAAGTCAACACAAGTTGCGTGCCGCTGGCGGTGCTGAGTTCGACTTGCGCGCCATCTGGCAGCTTGCGGACGATTTCATAAAGCGTGTGGGCGGGCGCCGTTATTGCGCCGGATTTCGTGACCTGACCGGGCACGGATTCGTTGATTTCGATTTCCATGTCCGTCGCGACGAACGACACCGATTGATCCGACGCGCGGATCAGCACATTGGCTAAAATGGGGATCGTGTTCCGGCGCTCCACCACGCTTTGCACGTGGCCAAGACTTTTCAAAAGAGCGGCGCGTTCAAGCGTGATTTTCATGGGAGAAAGCCCTGTTTTTCCGGGAATCGGTTCGTTTACTCAGATAGCAGAGAATTCACGCCATGGCTAGAGTCCGGGTAAGGTCGCGAACCCGTGAATCCCTCGTTTTTATTGCATTAACCAATGTTTTGCGTTGCAATTAGTTTTGCAAAACCTCAAAAAGGATTTATGCAGACCAGTGCCAACATCAAGCATATGCTTGGGCACCTCATAGATAGAACTATCGGGACCACAAAATATGCTGGCATTGAAGCCACAGGCGGCATCTATGCAGCCATCGAATCTCTCAAAAAAGACATCGGCTCTTGTGGCCAAATCAGTATGTGGCGCAGCAAAACAAGATCTGGCTATTGCGCGTGCATTAGTGACATAGGCTTTGCTACAGAGCTGTCAGGCGATAAGTATTTCTGTTCTCTTCTTTTTGCCCACGGTCGTTCAAAGATTGAGGCCCTTCAGGCACTATTTAAATACCTGCTGAATTCCAACCTAAAAACCGATACTGTGACCAAAGATCATTTCAAGACATACCTTTATATAAATGACAACGTCGTTGTGCCCATAAAGTACACGCCGCAAACATTATTCCGCCAAATGATTGCCGTCGTGCCACCGCCAAAGAATGCGCCCACCCCTTAGTGCCAAAGCTCTTTATAGCGGCCATCAATGTCACCTTTACGAGGACAGCTTTATTACGGGATAAGTTGCAAGGCGGGAAAGGTTTTTTGGTTAAATAAACGGCCATACCCCTTGTTAGCGCCCTCATCCGTCAACGCCCATTGTTGGGATTCTGTGTAATAAATTAAATCAGGTCTTTGTACGTCTGTTCCTTTATCCTTCATCGCGTGCCTTTTTTCATCTTCCATGTTTATAGCCATCCTGACGTAAGTTACGTTATCTGGGCCAAGCAATAACGCCAGATGCTTTGCATGGCTGTCCCCGTAGACAATCAAGGTTCGTTCTTGTCCTACGGCATTGAGTATATCCTGCGCTAAAAGCGGATCCTCTTCATTTCTTTGCCGGATAAGCGTTTCAGTGTATTTCTTAAGCTCTTCAAACCTGTTTGCGTCGAGGCTTTCTATAAAATCCTCATATTCTCTCATGCGTTTATGGATCAAAAGCGATGACACCTTAAGGTGATCCTCCAACACTTGCTTGGTTGCCGTTTTGTTGACTTCCGGCGCTCTATCAAAGCCATGTATTTTGGTGCCGTAATATAAAAATTTTTCTAGTAGCGTAAGCAAACTATGGCAGTAAATCAGGCTGTCCTCTTGAGGATCATTGGCTAGCGAATTGCAAAAACCACGTATAAGTTTGGCTGCCGCTGGATCCGCCTCGATTTTATGGACAATTCGCTCAACAACGGCATCCAATTCGATGACAGCGTGCGACAAGCCTGGCTGGGCAAGGGCGTCTAGCTTATCGGCCAAGAACTCGAAATTTTTTACGTGATGCGGGGATTCACCGAAAATGGTGAATTGCTTTTGCGTTATGAGCTTTGACAGAAAAATATCCTGAGGCTTTGCCGGCTTTTTCGGTCTCGATGGCAAAAATAACCGCTTTGGTACGTCTCCCGCTGCTGTAATGAAACAGAGCCCCAGAAAACCGTACAGACCCTTTCTTAGAAAAGATCTTCGCTCGATGGGTGTTTGAGGGAATGCCTGTTTCTTAGTATTTTGTTTCTTTTTCATGCTCATCTTTCATGTTTAATAAAAACAAACAAAGAAAATATTGATCGTTATTCAAATGATACAATAGTTCGGTCGCCCGCGCAATTAAGCCGGGGTGAGCCATATTGAATGTATAACACAGAAAAGCGTTCACTCTTGGAAAGTTGAGCGCTTGCGCCTATCCCTTCCTGAACATTTCCTTAATGCCACGGATGGCCTGGCGGGTGCGCTCCTCGTTTTCGATCATCGCAAAGCGCACATAGCCCTCGCCGTATTCGCCGAAGCCGATGCCGGGGGCCACGGAAACCTTGGCCTCGGCCATCAGCTTCTTCGTGAACTCCAGAGAGCCCATGGCGGCATATTGTTCGGGAATCTTGGCCCAGACGTACATGGTGGACTTCGGGTTATCGACCATCCAGCCCGCCTCGTGCAGGCCTTTGACCAGCACGTCGCGGCGCTTTTGGTATTTGGCGCAAATCTCCACCACGCAATCCTGCGGCCCTTCGAGCGCGGCGATGGAGGCCACCTGAATCGGCGTGAACGTACCATAGTCGTTATAGCCTTTGATGCGCGTGAGTGCCGTTGTCAGCGTTTTATTGCCGACCATAAAGCCGATGCGCCAGCCCGCCATGTTATAGCTTTTGCTCATCGTGAAGAACTCGACGGCGACATCCTTGGCACCCTTGACCTGCAAGATGCTTGGGCATTTCCAGCCATCGTAACAAATGTCGGCGTAGGCCAAATCCTGCACGACCCAGATGCCATATTCACGCGCAAGACCTACGATGCGTTCAAAGAAATCCAGTTCGACGCATTGCGCCGTGGGGTTCGCCGGAAAGTTGATGATCAACATCTTGGGTTTTGGAATGCGCGAACGGATCGCCTTTTCGAGTTCGGCGAAAAAGTCAATGCCAAGCGGAACCTGTTGAATGTCCGCGCCCGCGATGACGGGACCATAGATGTGAATAGGATAGCTGGGGCACGGCACCAGCACGCAATCGCCGCGATCGAGCGTCGCCAGCGTCAAATGAGCTATGCCTTCCTTGGAGCCGATGGTGACGATGGCTTCGGTTTCCGGATCAAGATCGACATCATAGCGGTTCTTGTACCAATGGCAGATGGCGCGTCGCAGACGCGGGATGCCTTTCGACACCGAATAGCCATGTGTGTTGGGTCGCGACACGGTTTCG
>CAZVCG010000002.1:39610-49652 GCA_964626265.1 uncultured Rhodospirillaceae bacterium
TCTGGATTGCCCATGCCGAAATCGATGATGTCCTCGCCGCGCCGGCGGGCCGCCATTTTGAGTTCGCCGGTGATGCTGAAAACATAAGGGGGTAAGCGTTGAACGCGGGGAAAATCCTCCGGCATGGGAGGAAGGGGTAATTTGCCGTGCATGGCAATATCCTTTCACGTAAGCGCCTGGAACCGTCCAAGCGACGTGCCGCCAATATGCGGACGGCCTTTAAGGGTTAGCTTTTTCAAGTGATCCGCACAAGATATTAGGGGATCTTGTCATTGTTTTTTCCTAAGTCTATATTTTAGAACCATTTTTTATCATTTGATTTATGTCAGGAGGCCTTGTTGGAAGAATATATTGATCGGATCACGATACTCGATAATGGCGTAAGCATAGTTACCCGCGAAATACCTTGGTCGCGCCGCATTGCTTTTCAGATCGTCGTCAAAGCCGGAAGCGCAATAGAGAAACCCGAAGAATATGGATATGCCCATTTTACGGAGCACGTTCTTCCATCACAAACTTATCTATTTTCATCATATGCCCAGCTCAACAATGCTTTCAGGGCGCTCGGATTCGGTGGTTTCAATATTTCCACAAACATTCACTATATTAAATGCCCTTCGGGCGGAAACACAGGAAGTCCTTATTATTTTTCACCTTCAGCGTTTTCAGCGGCTCTCGATATAGTCATGGACGTTATAGCGCGCCCACAGTTTCCTGAGAAAGGAGTAGAGGACGAGAGGCGGGGAATACTGGAAGAAATTGCAGCCGCGAAAAAAGACATCAGTCAAAATAATGGCCGCTTATGGATGTCTTCCCTTTTCCCCAACACGTATTATGGGCGCAACGTGCTAGGCGATGAGGATTCCGTATCTAATGCTTCGCGTGATGGTCTGAAAAGTTATTGGGAAAGGAACTTTGTCGGTGAAAGAACGTTCCTTTGTGCCGCAGGAAGATTGGACCACGAACAAATAATCAGGCAAGCCAAACCTGTGCTTGGGCGTTTACCGCAAGGCACAGGCATTGTCTATAAACCGATGAAGCCGCAGCTTGCCGAATTAAGAATTCCCTATGGTGTATCATCAACGAATGGCACTGTGTCTCTATTAATGAAGAGAGCAGCCCCCTTGGTTTTCAGATATTTCCCTTCTCTCGCGGATTCATTTCCTTCGTTATCAGAACAAGTTTACATGGAACTTGTATGGCCGGGCTCTTGTACGCATTCAAAGCTAAGTATACCACGATCACTTGCAATGGCTGTTCTTGACAGCATGCTTTACGATAAACTTATAGCAAATGACCGCCTGCTTTATGGGATTAATTCATCAGGTCGCTCTGAATTAGATTATGGTTTACTTTCTGTTTATGGCCGATTTCATTGGAAAAAACAGAATCTTGTTTTTGATTGCGTTCATGACTGCCTGAGAGAATTGGCCAATAATCCATCCGAAGAGATTATTGAAAACCTCAAAAAAGGCAAGAAATGTGAATGGGATACCTACGAGCCAACGACCCTCCATCAATCTGAAAGAATACGTGACGAATACATCGCATACGGGCGCCTTTTAACCAATGAAGAAAAATTGAACGAGGCCCTTCAGCCAACGCCGGATGACGTTAAGGGGGTCGCCCAAGAAATACTCTTGAATACTCCAGCATCTTTGTACCTGAACGGCCCTGTGGAGCGTCTGCCATCACGCCGAAAAATTGATGCTCGTATACGGGGAACGCGGCCTGTCAGAACCCCGTCGTGATACGTTCGACGAGTTGCTTGACCGTTGGGACGAAGCCGTTGGCATAGAACGGGTCTTCGCCAAATCTATAAGCAATCGTGCCCGCGAACATGAGTTCGCCGTCGGCATCTGCGCCATGCGCGATGTTCTGCAAAGTTTTCTGGATGCAGAACGAACGCGGGTCAGCCATGCGGCCCGTGGTAAAGTCGCCGTGCTGTGACCAGTTGGAAAACAGACACGCCGAAAGGCATCCCATGCATGCCGCTTGATCGGCCTGTATCTGCTGGCCACATTCGGGGGTCACGAAAATCAGCGTGCTGTCGGGCGTGCGCATAGCGCGTGAAAAGCCCGCGTCAATCCATTCCTGCGCCTTTTTACGGTCGGTTGAAGCAAGATATACGGGTTTGCCCACGGGGCCCGTTTTGAAAGCTTCAGTCAATGTATCCGTGGCTTCCGTAGCATACGGAACCTGACGTTGCGAACGCGCTTCGAGGTCGCGCAAAAATGTGTTGTACACGGCGGACGAATAAAAACCCGTCGGCGAAAAACGGTTAAGCAGGACATCGCCCTTTTTGACCGTGAGCAGTTTCTTTTTCCACGATTCCGGAATGGGGCTTTCCTGCGTCAGCAAGGGCCGCGTGCCGAACTGAAACGCGATGGGACCAAGCTCGGGGTTGTCGATCCAGTCCTGCCATTCGCTGAGCCACCAGACTCCGCCCGCCATGATGATCGGCACATCGCCGAGGCCATGCTCACGCATCAACTGGCGGATGGCCAGAACGCGCGGAAACGGATCTTCGGGCTTTAAGGGGTCTTCGCTGTTCGACAAGCCGTTATGGCCGCCTGCGCGCCACGGGTCCTCATAAACTACGCCGCCCAGCAAATCGCGGTGCTTGTGAAACGATCGCAGCCAAAGCGCGCGGAAAGCGCGCGCCGAGGAAACGATAGGATAATAATAGACATTATACTTCGCGGCGATTTCAGCGACTTTGTAAGGCATCCCCGCGCCGCAGGTGATGCCGTGGATCAGACCTTTCGCACCTTCCAAAACGCCGACCAAAACGCGTTCGGCCCCTCCCATTTCCCACAGCACGTTCACATGCAAGCGGCCTTGGCCACCCGTCAGGTCATGCGCTTTTTGGGCCTGCACGATGCCGCCCTTGATGCCGTAGGCTACGAGCTCTTCATGGCGTTCCTGCCGCGTCTTGCCTTTATAGGTTTGCGGAATGGGGTTGCCTTGCGCATCGTAGCTGTCCGCGTTCACGGCGGAAAACGTTCCCACGCCGCCCGCGGCCGCCCACGAGCCGGAGCTTGCCCCGTTCGAAACCGAAACCCCTTTACCGCCTTCGATTATGGGCAAAACTTCCTTGCCCGAGATTCGCAACGCGTTTAGTGCTTTCACTCTATTAACTTCCTTTTCCTTGATCGCCACGCATTAACCAACGAAGCCGTTTTTACTTTCAGCATTTTTTGTTTACAATGCCAATGGATATTTACGAAACTTATTGTTTTAGGGCGGATCGCAAAAAATGGCTCAACATAGCCCTTGTTATCCCGTTGTTCATTTAAGCTTTAAAATGCGGCAGTTCCCCTATTACCGCCAACTTCAACCCTGCCGAAAAAGGCGAATCCTTGACAAGACAAAGACCTTCAGCCGCGCGCTTAAGGGGTTGGGCGTCCCGACAATATATGTGGTTTATGGCGAAAATATCAAAAAACCTGGCTTTCTCTCCGATGTTGTCTCTCCCTCATTGTTCAGTTCCGCCAATGATGAAATTCTGAAGAGTTTGTCCGTTGCGACCTATTATCTGGCTCAAAATGATTGTCTTTACCTCGGGTCAGATAGGGATGTTTTTTCTGGGGCCTCGCCTTTTGATCCATCGCCATTGAAATTTCGGCTCGATGATCTCGGCTCCAAATTGATATTGATGTCCGGCATGGCGACCTCAAAAGAGCTTATCGACAATGCATGGGCTGCGGTAAATCATGATTACAACATAGGAGTCGTTTACGATCTCGCCGGGGATCCGTGCTATTATCCATATGAAATGCAACCCGAATGGCATAAGAATTATATCGCCGAGAGCCTGGGTCGTTTTGCAGAAGGTTCGCTCTTTACAAGGCGTGAAATCATTTCGTTCCTGATTAAGGCAAAACCTTATCGCCCTTCCCACCCTACAATGCGCATTATACGGAATGCCAACAAAACACGGTGTAGGCCTTGATCTGGCCGGACAAATATAGCTCCGACTCTTACCTTAAGGGATTTTCGTTTTCTACGCGATTGATCCCGCGCAGGCGCACGCGCTTGATGCGGTTTTGGTCAGTTGCGAGGATTTCAAAAACCAATCGGCCAGGACCGTGAACGATCTCGCCGATTTGCGGTACATGGCCCGCAAGATGCAGCACATAACCGCCCAGCGTATCGATCGTTTCGCGTTCTTCGGGCTTGAGCACAGCGCCGACGCGCTCTTCAAACACGTCAATCTCCAGGCGACCATCCATCAGTAACGCGCCGTCGGGACGCGCAATGATATCGGGCGCGTCAGGCTCATCATGTTCGTCTTCGATCTCGCCGACGACTTGCTCGACCAGATCCTCGATGGTCACAAGGCCATCAACGCCGCCGAATTCGTCAACCACCATCGCCATGTGCTGGCGCGTTTGGCGCATTTGAAGCAAAAGCTTCGACGCCATCATCGACGGCGCGACGAACAGAACGGGCCTCAACAAGTCGGCGATGCGCTTGTTTTCGTTTTTCACAAGCGCAGCCAGAACGTCCTTCATGTGGACCATGCCGACCGTTTCGTCTAGCGTGCCGCGGTAAGCCGGAATACGGCTGTGCGCGTGTTCCATCATGCGCTCGACCAGTTCGTTAAAACCGGCGTCGGCATCGACGGCAACGATGTCCGCGCGCGGCACCATGCAATCGCCCACCGTTCGCTCGCGCAGTCTGAGTATGTTCGACAGCAACATGCTTTCAGCGGTCGGCTTCCCTGTGGCCGCCGTGGATTCCTCGATCAATTCTTCAATGGCTTCGCGCAGAGCTTCGTCCTCGGGGCCGCCCTGCCACTTTTCGCGGGCAAGCCTCCACATTTGACGCCACCAACTTCGGGGTTCATCACCATTGCCCGAGCAGTTCTTTACAGACTTGACTTCGTTCATGCCCGCTTCCGTTTCATGCGGATTTTTGGTGTCTTGGCAGAAACCGGCGCATAAGGGTCAGGGAGGCCAAGTTCGGCCATTAATTTCTTCTCCATTCGTTCCATACGGCCCGCCGTAGCGTCCGTGAGGTGATCATACCCGAAAAGGTGCAAAAGGCCATGTATCAATAAGTGACTGATGTGATTGATGAATGTCTTGTCCTCGCACAAAGCTTCGGCTTTTGTGTACTGATAGGCCATCGCCATGTCGCCGATATAGACCGGATCCCGCCCCTTGCCCAGAAGGCGCAGTTCAGCCGCTGTAAACTGCGGAAAAGACAGGACATTAGTAGGCTTGTTCATACCCCGGTAGTCATGGTTCAGGCTCCGGACTTCCTTGTCGGATGTTAGCAGCAGCGTGGCCTGCGCGCGCTTCGCCAATAAACGATAAACTTCCGGCATGCTTGCCAGCACAAGTTCAGCAACTTTCTCAAGACGCGGTTTCAGACCGTTGATCTTTTTCCAGCGGGCATCTTGTATCTCAACGAATAGGTGGTTTTGTTTTTTTTCTGCGCGTTTCTTTTTCATTTTGTTTTATTCTTTCCCTGTTGCAAGAAGCTTTTTGAGAGCCTCTTCATCTTTAATGACGAGTTCGACCGGCAACACGCTGACTTTCGTGCGAAAAGACATAGGCAGACGAACGGCATCCTTGGCGGTCGTGATCATCTGGAGTTTACGCTTGCCTGCGTGGTCGGCCAAAGTTTTCAAATCGCGTTCCGTGAACATGTGATGATCGGGGAAGCTGCGCGAGCCGTTCACCTCCAGCCCGGCCAGACGGCATGTCGCGAAAAACTTGTCCGGATGACCGATGCCCGAAAAAGGAAAATAGGTCAGGTCTTTGGGGAAATTATCCGGCAAACGCGCCTGAAGCTCCGCCCGTATGACGGGTTTGGACAGCGTGACGGCCAAGTTATGCAGATCGTCGCCTATCAGCACGACAACGTCCACGCGCGGCAAGGCGTCGTCGAGCGTCTCGCGCAGCGGTCCCGCAGGGATGAGTTTGCCGTTGCCGATGCCTGTTTCGCCATCGATCACCAGCAAGCTTAGCGATGGTACAATCGCAGGATTTTGAAGGCCATCGTCCAGAATAATGTGCGTTGTGCTTTTTTCGGCGGCTCTAACCGCTGCGGCCCGATCACGTCCGATCCAGCACGGCGCAACGCGCGCCAAAAGTAACGCTTCGTCACCGACTTCGTGGGCCGTATGGCGTTCCGGATCGACGCGCAGCGGTCCATGCTTGCTGCCGCCGTAGCCGCGCGAAACAAACGCAGGCTTGGCTCCCTGGCGTTTTAGCATTTCGGCAATCGCAAGAGCTGTCGGCGTTTTGCCCGCGCCGCCAGCAACAACATTGCCCACGCAAATAACCGGTATGTTCGCCTTGTAAGGTTTTGCCATGGCCCGGCGCAAACGCCCAACGCCACGGTATATCTGCCCGAGCGGCGCCAGCAAACGCGCGCGGAAATCCGGTGAGTCATACCAGAACTCAGGCGCTTTCATGTTGCCTTCCCTTGCTTCGTTCGAGGTAAGGCGACAATAAGCCGAGAACCACGTTCAGGACACCCCGTTTTTGCTCGACGAACGAACGGGCCGCATCGGCCATCGCGAACACGTCGCGCGGCGCGCTCATTAATTGTTCTATCCTGACTGCCAGCTCGTTAGGGCTGTGAACCTGCACCGCGCCGCCATGCGCCAGCAAGTCTTCGGCCATGTCGGCGAAGTTCGTCATCATAGGTCCGAATAGCATGGCGCACCCTAGTTGCGCGGGCTCAACGGGATTATGGCCGCCCCACACGAACGATCCGCCGACGCAAGCCAACGGGACAAGGCGGTAAAACAGGCCCATTTCACCCATCGTATCGGCAACATAGACCGCCGTCGTCCGTGCGATATTGCTATCCAATGATCGGCGAGCGCCGAGCAATCCACGTTTCACGGCTTTTTTCAGTATCGCTTCGCCCCGCACGGGGTGACGCGGAACGATAATCGTCAGAACGTTAGGCCATATCGTTCTTAAATGCGCATGGACATCCAGCGCGATTTCATCTTCGCCCTCATGCGTGGAGGCCATTAGCCAGACAGGACGCGCGCCGATCTGGACACGGAGACGATCCAGCTCCTGCGCGTCGCACGGCAACGGCTCGGCCGCGTATTTGAGATTGCCTGCGCACACGACGTTTTTAGCGCCAAGCGCCGTAAAACGCTCTTTTTCAGCTTCGGTCTGCGCGCAGATGAGATGAAACGCGGCCAGCATGGATTGCGCCCATTTCCTTAAGAACGACCAACGTTTGAACGACTTGGCCGACATCCGCCCATTAAGCAGAACGGCAGGGATGTTGCGTAACCGCAAAGCTTCAAGCGCGTTCGGCCACAGCTCGGATTCGACCCATAGAGCCAAATCTGGATGCCAATGATCAAGGAAGCGGGATACGTACGGCCAGCGGTCTACTGGCACATATTGATGGATGACGCTTCGCGGCAACCGCGCCGCCATCAGACCCGCAGACGTAACTGTGCCTGTGGTCACTAGCACCTGCCAGTCCTTGAAATAACGGTCGAGCGCTTCCACAAGGCTCAGAACGGACACGGCCTCGCCCACGCTCACCGCATGGCACCAGACCAGTGGACCCGGAAGCCTTTCAAGCGAGGCGTGACCATAACGTTCAGATAAACGATTGGGGTCTTCCTTGCCCCTCAAGCGCCGCCAACGCAAATAAAGCGCGATTCCCGGCGCCCCCAGATCAGTCAATACTCGGTATAAGCCCATGCGCGAAACCTAAGCGACATGCCGCGAAGGCGCAAGATTAAGGAACTTCTTAGCCGTTATTGGGCGCAGTTTTCGCTGTATCCTGCAACCGCTGGCGCATCAGGTCCAACAGCCCGTCGATATTTCCGCCGCTGCGTTCGATCACGGAGGCATATTCTTGGCGCTGGGTAACGCTCATGCTAACGCCTTCAACGACAACATCAATTATCCCCAACTTACCGTCCTTCTGGCGAAGGCGCCAATCGACTAGTGTCGGCGGAGAGCCGTCAGGATGCGTGATGTCGCTGTTCACGATGAAATCCCGATCGCCCTCAGGGCGCACGGCCCGGACGCGAAAACCTTCACCTGTATAGAAGGCAAAACGGTCAGAGTACGATTTGACCACCAGTTCCTCAAAAAGGGTCATATATTCTTTTTGCTGTTCGGGGGTCGCAATCTGCCAATTTCGGCCTATGACGAACCGGCCGATCGTATTGAGATCAAAAGACTCCCGGAGCATCTGACGGAATTTGGCGTTACGCTGCGTAGCGTTAAGGCTCTTGTCCGCAAGGATCGCTATAGCCTTGTCGCCTAGACTCTGCACAAATTTGCCTTGTGGAGTGTTAAGAACAGAATCTTGGGAAGCCGCGCCCATAGACCCCCCTTGAGCCATGGCGGGGAGGGGTGCAATGCCCAGCAATAAGGCTATCAACCCGGCAAGAATAACGGGGCGGGACAAATTCTGCATTCACAATCTCCATGGCGCAAGCAAGCACACGGCTTTAGGCGGGAATCAACCGATTCACCGCTAACTTATAACGTTTGATCAAGACAAAACAAAGACAGTTTAAGCCTAATTCCGTCCTTACAAGACGGCATTCCCCCTCTAAATCGAGAACTGTGGCTTTTAGGAACTACCAAAGTAAAAATGTGGATGACATAAAATAATGCGCGTATGTTTGCCTTTTTTTTGCCATGCTGTGTTTACAGGCTTCTCTGACCAACAGGTCTTAGGGCCAAGGGTACATCATTCCAAGAAAGGTTTACAGACATGCAATCAATGAAAACACTGGCAATCGCTGCCGTGATTGTCACCATGGTTACCGCTCCCGTGTTCGCGCAGGATGCGGTTGAACCGGCGACCGACGCCGCCTCAACAGCTTCCGCAGTTGAATCGGATACGCCCGCGCCAGCCAAAATCAAAAAGCACAAGAAAATCAAAAAACACAAAAAGACGCACAGCAAGAAGGGCGCAAGCGCTCAATAAGCCGGTTTAATCTTCCTTGCCGCCATGATGGACTTCCGTTCCATGGCGGCTTTTTTATGCGCTTTTACGTACGCCGTTCCGGAGCAAAATCTGACCGGCCAGATACAGGGATCCGCATATTAACAAGCGGCCTTTACCCGTATTCTCCGCAGAAAGTGTCTGAAGCGCTTCTTCGAGGTTTGATACCGCTTGCACGTTTGGAATGCCCGAGGAAGCAACCAGTTCCGCTAGACGAACCGCTTCAAGGCTTAGATTCTCGCCTTCTATGGGAACCGTAATCACCCTGTCGATATAAGGCGTCAAAGGAGACAAAAACTCTTGTGGATTCTTCGTCGACAGCATGCCGAGAATGACAAGAAGAGATCTTTGCTGAGCGCCGTCTTGCTGCCGCCATCGCTCGCATTGATCCGCAAGAACTTCTCCAGCGGAATCGTTGTGTCCGCCGTCAAGCCATAATTCCCAATCTTCAGGCAATTGATCGACTATGCGTCCTTTTGTCAAACGTTGCAGCCGGGCAGGCCACTCTACGCTGAGCATGGCTTGACGTTTGGCGTCATCGTTTATCTTAAAGGGCAAAGATTCCAGCGCGGCCATCGCCAAACCGGCGTTCTCCTGCTGATGCTTTCCCGCCAAAGCCGGAATCGGCAAAGCAAGCGACGCGGAGCCATGTATCAGGCGAAAATTGTTAGCGTTGACCGGCTCGATGCGCCAATCCCGTCCACCCATGACAAGAGGCGCATGCAGGCTATCGGCTTTTTGCTGCAACGCCATTGCGGCCTCCGTCGAAGGCTGGAAAGCCGTGTAACAAGGCACATGCGCGCGCATGATCCCGGCTTTCTCGCGGGCGATTTGCGCCATCGTCGTGCCCAGATATTCACGGTGATCGTAGGACAGGCGCGTAATGACGGTCGCAACGGGATCTTGAATGACGTTCGTCGCGTCGAGCCTCCCGCCAAGCCCGACTTCCAGTATGCAGAGATCGGCAGGATGCCGCGCAAAAGCGACATAAGCCGCCGCCGTCGCCGCTTCAAAAAACGTGATCGCGCCGGGATCGGCCATACGCTCGCATTTGCCCAGAATCTCCACAAGCTCATCTTCG
>CAZVCG010000002.1:49680-54920 GCA_964626265.1 uncultured Rhodospirillaceae bacterium
TGCGGATACGTTCATGAAACGAAACAAGATGGGGCGATGTATAAACGTGAACTTTGTAGCCGGCCGCTTCTGCAGCGGCGCGGATAAAGGCGCAAGTCGAGCCCTTGCCGTTCGTGCCCGCCACATGAACGACAGGCGGCAGTTTAAGGTGCGGCTCGCCCAAGCGCGTCAACAATACGCGATACGGCTTGCGCAGCGTAAGGTCGATGTCCTTCCCGTGCTTACGGCGAAATCGTTCGAGAATGTCCGATGATGTCTCAGTCAACGGCGAACCCGTCACTTGCGCTTTTGCGCCACTGCGCCGTGCGGAACAGGCCCCGCCAGTGTACCGCCCTTATGAACAGGAGTCTTGCGGAGCAACCCGATCACGCGGATGAGCGTATCGCGCAGTTCCCTGCGGGTGACGACGATGTCCACCATGCCATGATCGCGCAAATATTCCGAACGCTGGAATCCCGGCGGCAGCGTTTCCCGGATCGTATTTTCTATCACGCGTGCGCCGGCAAAGCCGATCAGCGCGCCTTTTTCGGCGATGTGAATGTCGCCCACCATGGCGAACGACGCCGTCACTCCGCCCGTCGTCGGGTCGGTGAAGACGACGATATAGGGCAAACCCGCGGCTTTGACTTCCTTCGCGGCAATGATCGTGCGCGGCATTTGCATGAGCGAGAGCATCCCCTCCTGCATCCGCGCGCCGCCTGAAGCCGGAACGACGATGAGCGGAGCTTTCTTTTCGACGGCGCGACGCGCGGCAGTCACAAGTCCTTCGCCAACGGCCATGCCCATCGAGCCGCCCATAAAGGCGAAATCGAACACGGCAACGACTGTATGCTGACCCCCCATCGAACCTTCCGCCACGACGATGGCGTCGTTCTGGCCAGTTTTGTTTTGGGCCTCTTTCAAGCGGTCGGCGTAACGCTTCTGGTCGCGGAACTTGAGAGGATCGGTCGCGACTTTTGGAACGTCGATGTTCGTGTAAGCCCCATCATCAAACAACATCTCAAGCCGCTTAACGGGCCCAAGTTTAAGGTGAAAACCGCAATGACGGCAGACGTTCATCTGCTCTTCAAGCTCGCGCTTGAACAGCATGGCGCTGCAGCCGGGACATTTCTCCCAGAGGTTGTCCGGAATTTCCTTTTGCCGCCCCACCAAGGCCCGGATTTTGGGACGGACGAAATTTGTAAGCCAGTTCATGCGCGCATCGTAGGAGGGGAACGGGGAATAAACAAGGGGGGAGTGTGAAAGAAAAATATAGTTAAGCGCCGTACTAACCCATTGTCATTCCCGCGAAAGCGGGAATCTAGCGGCCCGCGTCTGCGGGCCAAATAAGTTAAATGGATAATGCGAAAGCATTTGGTTTCTATGATACCTCACATGCTCGCTATCGCTCGCGCTGGATCCCCGCTTTCGCGGGGATGACGCCTATGGATTGTTATTCCCTAGTCGCTTTCAAAATCAACGTCTTCGGCCCAGCAACAAAGAAGGCGGGTTTTTCGTCGATGGTAAAACAGCTTTTCATTGTTTTCAGTTTTTCCGGATTGCCCAAACCGTCGAACTCAACCTGCCGCGTATACTTTTTGATCGAGACTATGGTTTTAGTCTTGATGAACACGAGACCCCATAAGCCGTCATCCTGAAACTGGTTGCACGTAGTAGGGTCCAGTTCTTTTTGCCCCAGACTGCAATAAGGCCCAACAAGACAAACTTTATTCCATCCCGCTTCGATTTCTGTGGCTTCGACCTTTCCTTTCTTAGCAGCTTGGTCATAGAGCGATTGGACATCCATGTACGGCTTCGCGGGCATAAGGAAAGATATGACCACGGCGATTACGGCCAGCGCCAATAGTATATTAGAAGCGCGGTTGATGAATTTTGATCCGGTCATCGTTTATTTTCCTTCATCATTAATCGTCGCGCCGCGCGAACCGTCTTGAAGCTCGATCCGCACCTTGTCGCCCGTTTTTAACAATGCCGCGCGGGTGACGAGATGGCCGCTTGCGTCATAGACAAGGCCATACCCGCGACCCAACACTGCGCGCGGCGAAAGAGCCTCAAGCATGGAGGTAAGACGTTCCAGTTTCTTTTCAGTCTGATACAACCGTTCGCGGCTCATCGTTTGAAGACGGTGCGTTTGGTGTTGAAGCCGTTGCATGGCGAGGGCAAGCAAATCGCGCGGATGACGCAGTTTGCCCGAAGCTTCAGCCAGGCGGCTGCGGGCGCGGCTTAACAGATTTTGCCCTGCCAGCGTCAAACGTTCCGCACGTTCATCAAGACGCTGCGCCAACGGTTCAATCGCCCGCGCCGGATCGCCGAGCGCGCGATTGACGAGTTCAAGCCTGTCCTTGCGTTCGCGCACAAAGCGCAACAAAGCCGCATCAAGCCGCAAGCCGTCATCTTTCACCTGCAGCAACAGGTTCTCGCGTACCGGCACGGCCATCTCGGCTGCTGCCGTCGGCGTCGGGGCGCGTACATCGGCGGCATAATCAATGAGCGTGGTATCCGTTTCATGGCCCACTGCGGAGATTAAGGGAATGAAGCTTTCCGCAGCGGCGCGCACGACGATCTCTTCGTTGAACGACATCAAGTCTTCGAGCGAACCGCCGCCGCGCGCCACGATCAAAACGTCTGGGCGGGGGATTGCGCCGCCTTCCGGCAACGCGTTAAAGCCGCGAATGGCCGCGGCGATTTTCTCGGCAGCCCCCTCCCCCTGCACGGGAACGGGCCACACGATCACGCGGCGGGGGAAACGGTCTTCCAAGCGGTGCAGGATGTCGCGGATCACCGCGCCAGTCGGCGAGGTCACGACGCCGATCACGTCGGGCAGATAGGGCAACAGTTGTTTACGCGCAGGATCGAATAGCCCTTCGGCCTGCAGTTTCTTGCGGCGGTCTTCCAGCAGTTTCAAAAGCGCGCCCACGCCCGCCAGAGACATCGCCTCAATCACAAGCTGATATTTCGACTGGCCGGGATACGTCGTCAGGCGGCCTGTGCAGACAACTTCCATCCCCGTTTCGGGGCGCAGGCCAAGCTTGCTCACCTGCCCGCGCCAGCAAACGGCGGCCAGAACCGCAGTTCCGTCTTTCAGGCTCAGGTAAAGATGGCCGCTGGAGTGCAGCTTGCACTCGCCGATCTCGCCGCGCACCCGCACGAGGCCATAAGTCTCTTCGATGGTCTTTTTAACCTTTTGCGCCAGCTCGCTGACCGTATATTCGGGCAGGTTGCTGCCCGGACGGGGGGAATCCAGCATACTTGGCTGCGAATCGTCTTTCGGGGGTTGCGAAGGTTTGCGCGGCATGGTGAAATCCTAGCGCACGTGTATTGTCTGCGAAAGCAGGAACTTAACGGCCCAATTTGGAGCTTTATTTGAAACGTTTTGCACTCTTGATTTCCGCCCTGCTCCTCGCCTCCTGCATCATGGTGGAGGATTTCGGCGCGTATTGGAATAAAGGCGTGATCGACCCGACCCTCGCCGGACATTGGGAGGTCGTTCCCGACCCCGGTTACCCCGACGATATGGTGCGATACACCTTTGTCAAAAAAGGCAACGAATACGAAGTCCATGAGCAGGAAGACAAAAAGAAGGGCGTCATACATCACGTCAAGTCGCTGGATGTCGGGCCTTACCGCTTTTTCATGACGAAAAGCAGCGACGGGCTTTCCCTTCTGCGCTATGAAGCCAATGAAACCACGCTGACGGTTTATTATCCAAAGGCCGAGCCGATGTGGAAATTTATCAAGGAGCGTTTTCCGCCGTCGCCCAACCTGATCATGGAGAACGACGAAATATTGGGGCCAATGACGAAAGTCAAGACGCTCAATGACGACATCGTCAAAATCTTCGCCTCCGTTCCCAAGAACGACGATTATTGGGTATGGAAGGCGACGCTCACGAAAACGCAGCCAAAGAAATCCTCTAAGAGCCATTAAGGGAGGCAACCATGAACATTCTCGTCGTCGGATCCGGAGCGCGGGAGCACGCTCTGTGTTGGTCGTTCCACAAATCGCCGCTGTGCCAAAAGCTGTATTGTGCCCCGGGCAACGCAGGCATCACCGAGTTCGCCGAATGCCTGCCCATCGCCGCCGACAAGGTGGACGACATGGTCGCGGCTTGCAAACAACTTAAAGTCGATTTCGTCATGATCGGGCCGGAAGTGCCGCTGGTGCTGGGCCTCGCCGACAAGCTCCGCGCAGAAAACATTTTGTGCTTTGGCCCTTCGGCCGCTGCCGCGCAGCTCGAAGGCTCCAAGGGCTTCTTGAAAGACATGTGCGCGCGGGCGAACATCCCCACCGCCGCGTACAAGCGTTTCAACAACGCCGACGCCGCCAAGGCCTATGTGAAGGAGCAAGGCGCGCCCATCGTCATCAAGGCTGACGGCCTCGCGGCAGGCAAAGGCGTGACGGTCGCGCAGACGGTCGAGGAAGCCCTGAAAGCCATCGACGACGCCATGATCAACAAGGTGTTCGGCGACAGCGGCAACGAAGTCGTCGTCGAGGAATGCATGGTCGGCGAAGAAGCCAGCTTTTTCGCGTTGTGCGACGGCACGAACGCTATCCCATTCACGACGGCGCAAGATCACAAGCCCGTTTACGATGGCGACAAAGGCCCGAACACGGGCGGCATGGGCGCGTATTCGCCCGCGCCCGTCGTCGACCAGAACATCCACGACCGCGTGATGAAGGAAATCATCATGCCGACGATGAAGGAGATGAAAGCCTCTGGCACACCGTTCACGGGCGTGCTCTACGCAGGCCTGATGATCACCAAGGAAGGGCCGAAGCTGATCGAATACAACGTGCGCTTTGGCGATCCGGAAACGCAGTGCATGTTGCCGCGCGTGAAATCGGATTTACTCAAAACGCTTGTCGCCGCCGCCAAGGGCGATTTGTCCTCCGCGCCGCTGGAATGGCACGATAACGCGTGCCTGTGCGTCGTTATGGCGGCCGAAGGCTATCCGGGCACATACAAGAAAGGCTCTGTCATCAAGGGGCTGGATCAAGCAGCAAACGTCGACGATTGCATCGTCTTTCACGCGGGCACGGCCATGAACGAAAAAGGCGAGATCACCGCCAACGGCGGGCGCGTACTGGGCGTTACCGGCTGGGCCGCGACGATCAGCGCGGCCAAAGACAAAGCCTATGAAGCCGTCGACATGATCGATTGGGATGAGGGTTTCTGCCGCCGCGACATCGGCTGGCGCGCGGTGGAACGGGAAAAAGCGGCGTAGCACATTGTAATGGTA
>CAZVCG010000002.1:54945-77947 GCA_964626265.1 uncultured Rhodospirillaceae bacterium
TTTGACGTAAGGAAGAATTTCGAAAGCGCGGGGATGGAACCCCGCGCTACCGTTATTGTTTCACCTCTTCCCCTCAAAAAACGCCTTCAACAACGCGGCACAGCGTTTTTCCTCAACCCCGCCGATAACCTCGGGCGCGTGGTGGCAGGTTGGCTGCGCGAAAAAGCGCGGGCCATGGTCGATGGCGCCGCCTTTGGGATCGTACGCGCCGAAGATCACTTTCCGCAAACGCGCGAAACTGATAGCCGCCGCGCACATCGCGCACGGCTCCAGCGTCACGTAAAGATCGCAATCGTGAAGGCGCGGCTCGCCGCGTTGCTGGGTTGCTTCCTTGATGACCAGCATTTCGGCGTGCGCGGTGGGGTCGTTCAGTTCCTCGGTGCGGTTGCCGGCTTGGGCCATGATAAAGCCGCTTTTGTTAACCAACACCGCGCCCACAGGCACTTCGCCACGCGCTGCGGCGGCCTCGGCTTCTTGCAGCGCCATAGCCATAAAATCAGTCATAGGCAAAACCCTCTTCCTCCCCTACATTCCCCCACCATGACGAAAAACGAAGAAAAAAGCGAGAGGTTCAAAGGCGAACGGATCGCCAAGCGGCTGGCGCGAGCGGGCGTGGCCTCGCGGCGCGAGGTTGAGCGGATGATCGAGGCGGGCCGCGTGACGGTCGACGGCAAAATTATCGCCTCCCCCGCCCTGAACGTGACCGATAAGAACAAGATCGCCGTGGATGGCAAGCCCGTCGGCGCGGCGGAAGAGCCGCGCGTGTGGCGCTATCACAAAAGCGCGGGCACGCTGACCACCAACCGCGACCCCAAGGGCCGCCCCACGATATTCGAAAAACTGCCGCCCGAATTGCCGCGCGTTGTGACCATCGGGCGGCTCGACTTCAACACCGAAGGCCTGCTGTTGCTGACGAACGACGGCGAGCTGGCGCGGCATCTGGAATTGCCGCAAAACGCGTGGACGCGTCATTACCGCGTGCGTGTTTATGGCAAGATCGATCCCACGAAACTGAAAAAGCTTGAAAAGGGCATCACGATTGAAGGCGTGAAATATGAACCGATCAAGGTCGTCGTTGAAACCGAAAAACAGGAAGGTCACAATCAGTGGCTCATGGTCACGCTGCGCGAAGGCAAAAATCGCGAAATCCGCAAAGTGATGGAGCATCTGGGCTTGCAAGTGACGCGCCTTATCCGCGTGGCGTTCGGGCCGTTTCAGCTCGGCAAACTCCCGCGCGGCGGCATCGAGGAAATCCCCCGCCGCGTTCTGAAAGATTCGCTGGGGCGATTTTTTCAGAAAGAAAAAACAAAGCCATGATTGTCCGCATAAGAACCCAAATCCAAATACCGCGTCATTCCCGCGAAAGCGGGAATCCAGTGGCCCGCGTCCGCGGGCCTTATGAGGTTAAATATCCTGACTATTGCTCTTTATGCAAAGCACTGGAGTCATATGCTTGCTACCGCTCGCGCTGGATTCCCGCTTTCGCGGGAATGACACGGATGTGACATGCGCATCATCGCCGGAACATTGCGGGGAAGACCCATCAAAGCGCCGGAGGGACGCACGACGCGGCCCATGACCGACCGTGTGCGCGAAGGCCTTTTCAACATCCTCGCGCATCACGATTGGGGGGCGCACATCGGCGACCCGCTGGACGGCGCGAACGTGCTCGACGCGTTTTGCGGCACGGGCGCGCTGGCGTTTGAATCGCTCTCGCGCGGCGCGAAGTTTGCGACGCTGTTCGACAAAGACAAGCAAGCCTTGCTCACAGCCAAGGAAAACGCGGCGGCACTTGGTCTGCATAAGCAATGCGCCATCTTGCCGATGAACGCGCTGTCGCCCGCCAAAGCCACCGCGCCTTGCCAACTCATTTTCCTCGCCCCGCCCTACCGCAAAGGGCTCGTTGTGCCCTCCCTTGAAGCGTTGGAAAAAACGGGCTGGATCGCGGGCAACGCTCTAATCGTCATCGAAACGGCGAAGGGCGAAAAACTGGAACTGCCGGAAAAATATCAGGTGATCACCGAACGGCTTTACGGCGATACGGCGTTAATGTTTGTGTCAACACAACGGTAGCGCGGGCCTGCGTGGTCGCGTTTATAACACGGGGACGCAGCCCCACGTTACTGCCGCTCAAACAACTTCTCCAGATCCGTAAGCTTGAGTTCGATATACGTCGGTCTGCCGTGGGAACATTGGCCGCTGGCGGGGGTGGATTCCATTTGGCGCAAGAGCGCGTTCATCTCGTCGATGGTCAACGTGCGCCCCGCCCGCACCGAGCCGTGACACGCCATTGTCGCGCAAATATGCTCCAACCGTTCCTTGAGCGCATGTGACACTTCGTATTCCGCCAGTTCCTCGGCCACGTCCTTCAACAACGCCTTGATGTCCGCGCCCTGCAACAACGCCGGAATCTCGCGCACCAGCACCGCGCCGCCGCCGAAGGCTTCGATCAGCAAACCCAACTCGGCCAACGTTTCCGCCGCCGCCAACAAACGGCCCGAAGCCTTGTCGTCCATCTCGACCACTTCGGGGATGAGCAAAATCTGGCGTTTGAGGCCGCCTTCGTTCATCGCCTGTTTCATCTTCTCGAACGTCAGGCGTTCGTGCGCCGCGTGCTGATCGACGATCACAAGGCTGTGTTCTGTTTGCGCGAGGATAAACGTGCCATGAATTTGTGCCACGGCAGCGCCGAGGCGATAATTCGTTTGCAGAGGCGCAGAGGGTTCTGCGGCGCGCGTTGCTGGTGGCGCATCGCCCATGAATGACGGCATTGCGGTGGCCTGCCCGCGACCTTGCGGCAGCGGTGCATATTGATATTCGCCAAAACCGGCGGAAGGGACATTTGCATTGGTCTGCAAATAATTTAGGGCTTGGGGGGCCAACGCGCTCGACGTGAACTGCGACGCGCCGCCCAGCGCCTCGCGGATGGCCGTCACGATCAGTCCGCGCACCTTTGGTGCCTCGCGGAAGCGCACCTCGGCCTTGGTCGGGTGAACGTTCACGTCCACGTCGCGCGCCGGAATGGTTAAAAACAGGACGACAGCCGGATGGCGGCCCGAGGGGAGGAGGTCGCCATAGGCGCCGCGCACGGCGGCCAGCAAAACCTTGTCCCGCACGGGACGGTTGTTGACGAACAAATATTGCTCGCGGGTCGTCGGGCGGTTCCACGTCGGCAGGCTAGCGAAGCCGATGACGGAAAAATCGTCGCGAACGAGGCTCAAAAACGCCGCGTTGTTCATGAATTCTGCGCCTAAAACGGCCTTAAAACGCTCGCTTTCGGACCCAGATACGTAACGAATGGGGCGTTTATCGTCCTCCTGAAGCGTGAAATCGACGTGCGGGTAGGCCATGGCTAGCCGCTCGACGACCTCGCGAATAGCATCCGATTCCGTGCGTAAGGACTTGAGAAACTTGAGCCTTGCGGGCGTGGCGAAGAACAGATCCCTCACCTCGACCCGTGTGCCTTCGGCCAGCGAGGCGGGCTTGGGGGCTTGCACGTTGCCGCCTTCAACGTTGATTTCCCAAGCTTCTTGGCTGTCCTGCTTGCGGCTGGTTATGGACAGACGTGACACAGCGCCTATTGAAGGTAAAGCTTCACCGCGGAATCCGAAGCTGTTGATATTCCACAGATCGTCATCAGGGATTTTTGAAGTGGCATGCCGCTCAATGGCCAGCATCAGCTCTTCGCGGGTCATCCCGCAGCCGTTGTCCGTGACCTGGATAAGGGTCTGCCCACCCCCTCTCCACCCCACCTCCACTTTCGTCGCCCCCGCATCAATCGCATTCTCCGCCAGCTCTTTGACGGCGGCGGCGGGACGCTCGATTACCTCGCCTGCGGCGATGCGGTTGACCAGCGATTCTGGAAGGCGACGGATGGGCATGTGTAAAACATAAACATTACAAACCGGAAAACCAATCGCCCTTTGCCGAGTCATGTTCCGGTATTGTCAGGAGAATAATGCCGCTGTGCCTTCGTGTGCAGCTTCTGGACAATCCCGCTTAAAACCTCGTTGCGGTGAGGTTTGGACAGCCCGGATAGTTCCGCAGACACGGTATCAAGTTCTCTTAACAAACGTTCAATTGCCTTACGTTCAAAGGCTTTGACGTAAATCCGCTCCAGCATGGCGCAGAAAGCCTTGGCGTGCGGCATGGTGATAACCAACACAGGGCGGTTTGACCACTGTGTCGTTTTTTGAATGTTAGTTTTGATCTCGCCTTTGCCTTCGAATAAATCCTGGATATCGCAGAGTTTACTAAGTGAAGACGCCCCTTTACCACGCGGGTAAAATTCCAAATGGATGGAACAAGTATCTTTTGGATCAGTTCCCCGTTTTCTTTCCGGATCGGGCGTCGACAACATTGCCTTCAAACCATAATTTATGTCCGGCGCCTCCAAGTTAATTATTTGAAGAAACAATCCATGGGCCTTCGCAACTAAATCGCTCATCTATTTCTCTCCCGATAACTGACAATAATATTTGATAATGAAAACACGCGACTGAAATAGACGCAAGACAATTACTCATGCGCAAGCAGGCGGCATATTAACCATATAGAGTAAGCTAAGCTATTTTACTTCTTCAGCAAATGCTGCATCCCCGGGTTTAGCTTGGCACCCGTAAGGATGGCTCCCGAAAGGTCGGCATCCGTCATGTCGCAGCCCATAAGGTTGGCATATGACAAATCGGCCTCCGTCAGGTTCATCTGCCGCAAGCTGGCTCCCGACAAATTGGCGAAGCGCAGCGATGCGCCCGAGAAATTGGTGATCAGCTGGCGCCCCTCCTGCAAGAGAAGGGGATGAAGTTGCGCGCCTTGCAGTTTCGCGCCGTTTAGTTTTGCTCCACGGAAATCGGCACCGCGCAAATCGGCCGAGATCAGGTTCGTATGCCGCATGTCCGCTTCGCGCATATCGGCGGCCTGCATCTGGGCGTCCGAGAAATCGACGCTGTACAACATCGCGCCCTTGCCGCGCATCATGGTCAGGCACGCGCGGTTGAATGACGGCGCGCGGCGCAAATCGAAGCCGCAAATGTCAAAACACGTCCCTCGCACGCCATTGCTGCCCAGCCAATCGGCATGTTGCCGCAGCATTTCGTTGATCGAGGCCGGCAATTCCTTGACAGACGGCCCGACAGGCTCATCCGTCAACGCGCCCGTCAAATCGGCTTCGTGCAAATTGGTCAAGTTGGTCGTGACGTTGATCAGAATCGCGCCACGCATGTTGGCGTCCTTGAGGTCGCACATACTGAGGTCAGCGCCTTCCAGATTAGCGCCTTCGAAGTTCGCGCCTTGCAGATTGGCGCGCACGATTGTGCAGCCCTTCATCGTCGCGTCGCTAAAGTCGCCGTTGACCGCGACGGCGCCGGCAAGACGCGCATTCGACAAGTTCGCGCCGCTGAGCACCGCGCCGCTCGTGTCGCTCGGTTGCGCTTCACCGTTGTATGTTACAATGTCGCCTTCCTTGCCTGCGATGGCGCCTTCACGCAAATCGACGCCCGTCAAATCGGCGTTCGCCAGATTGGTGCCACGCAGGCAAGCGCCACGCATATCGGCACGCACAAGGCTGGCGTCTTGCATGTTGGCGTTGCGCAGATCAGCTCCGAAAAGAACGGCATAATCAAGCTTGGATTCGTGCAAGTCGGCCTGCACGAAAGATGACCCCGTGAAATCGGCGTGCGACATATCCTGACCGGCCAGCGAAAGCCGCGAAAGATCCTTGTGCGTAATCACCGCGCGCGCGCCGCCTATACGGGCCGCGCGGAACATCGAGTGCTTGCGGACATAGTCGTCGAGAGTGGCTTGATCAAAACGGTCATTACTCATGGGTTTCTCACGCGTGGAGGGTCGCCGAAAAAGATATTTCCGCGCCGCGCGCGCCCAGATTGAGCTGGACGGATGCGCCGACAGGCAGGGTAGTGATATAGGAACCGTGGCCGCACGGAAAATTAAAAGCAAGAGGCACGTGAGGCGGAACGTGATCGAGAATTATTTCCTTCAAATCGCGTCCGAAAGGCACATCACCCTCAATGGCAGGATCAGCATCGGTCAACCGCACCATTTCGCCCACTAAAACGGCCTTAAGTCCTTGAAGTTTCCCGGCAAGCCTCATATGCGTCATCGCGCGGTCGATCCTGTACACCGGTTCGTCGACATCTTCGATAAACAGGATTGCGTCCTTGCTCGACCAATCAAACGGCGTACCTATCAGATGCTGCAGCAACGTAATGTTACCGCCCAGCAAAACGCCATCAGTCTTGCCCTGGCGCACAACCTCGACATCAGGATAATGAAGGCGGCAATGTTTCCGGCGGTTGCCTATAACGCTGAGCAAATCGGAGCCTGTGCGCGCATCAAGATCAGGTTTGGAAAAACTCACGCTCATTGGCCCATGATATGTTACGAATCCGCAACGTTGCTGAATGGCATGTAAAAGCACAGTCGTATCCGAATAGCCGACAAAAGGTTTCGGGTTTTCGCGGATTAGATCATAATCGAGTTTGTCCAAAAGGCGCAGCGCGCCCGTTCCGCCTCGCGCGCAAAGTATAGCCTCGATCGTCGTGTCCATGAACATGTCATGGATGGCCTCAACCCGCGCCGCATCGCTTCCGGCTAGACGGCCTTCCTGAAGATAGTTTTGGGCGTGCACAACCACTTGGTGCCCATTGCTTTCAAGAAATACTTTGGTTTTGTCGATCCATTCCGGATTTGGCCAGCGCCCCGGCGAAACGAGGCCGACCGCGCCTTTGGGCTTGAGAAATGGCGGAAATTGAACAGAAGGGGCTAGCGTATCCATTGTATGTTTGTTGTTGCGTGTGAACGAAGCCATTGGCCGATTTGAAAGATGGCGTTTTCATGCTATCACGACCCCCATGCGATAAGGGAGAAAAAAATGATATTGTCACAGGAAGCCCTTTTGAAGCTGGTTCACGACACCAAGGCCGTTTCAGTCTGGAACCACAAGACCGGGCCTGTTTTTTGGTACACGGCAGGCGTTCCAGGGCCGTTTTTCGTCAATACCGAGTATTTAATCGGTGCAGACATCGCTAATTCTCTCGTCTCAACGATCACGGAAATTCTTAGCCAAACGGACGATCCCGCTGTCCGCGTCGCACGCATCGATAAGGCCGTCATGGAAGCTTACGTAAACAATAAAGATTATAAAAACCTTATAGAAACCATGGTCGCCGAGGCACAAAAATCCCTGCCTGCTCGCTCTTTCACAATCATATCAGGAGGGGAACGGCGCGATTGGCTGTTCTCCGTGCCTTTTGCCCACGTGATGGGCCTAAGTCACGTATATCTGTTCAAAGATCAATCTGCCTATTGTGGCACCGCTTATGGTCCCGAGGAAACTGCGCTTCATGTAGCCGACCTGATTAACAATGCCGCCAGCTATGTCGATAAATGGTTGCCGGCTCTCGGTAAAGCAAAAATCAAAATCGACACAACCCTCGTCGTGACCGTACGCGGCACCACGGGGATCGATAAACTTAAAGAGCAAAACGTGAAAATAATAGCGCTTAATAATATCGACCTGTCTTTTTTCGAAAAATGGATGAAAAACGGGCTAATCGACCAAGAGACATATGATGAACTTGCCGTTCATTTCCAGTCGCCTCAGGCGTGGGCTGAAAAATACCTGATAGGACGCGAAGAACTCTTCAAGGTCTCAAAGGACAGCGGTAAAGCCTACGAACGCGTGCGGTCGTTTTTTACGAAGGACCCCTGGAATTTCTACAGCAAGTATCCGGAATTTTTCGATAAAATCCGAAACACTTTTGCCGCTTAGATCGTCTGCAGCCTAAACGGGCTCGGTACGGCGCGAAAACCAAAAACGCCATCGTTCTTTGGTGGCATGCGGCCCGAATAAAGCTGCGTGCAAAAGAGCGGTTGAAGCCAACACGAATACTCCCGCAAACAAAACATCGCTCAAAAAATGCGCCCCGGAGGCAATGCGCCCCAGGCCGAATATGCTTCCAAAAGCCGTTAGCCCCCAGAAAGCCCTACGGCTACGTCGCAGCGAGACGGCATAAGCAAAAGACGGCAGATAAAATCCGAACGCCGCATCGCCCGAAACGAAAGAGCAGTTTTTCTCGCACGCGTCGCTAATGGAAAAAGGGGACGTAAATTGGGCATTGCCGCCGAATTCAATAACTGAACGCGGTCGCGCTCTCCCGAAATTATCTTTAAATATGACATTAGCAACAAGCCCTGGACCCAACAGAAGTGCAACAAAAAGAAATAGCCATGATTTTCTTGTAAGTCCTAGCAAAGAACGGCGGCCCACATAAGCCACCAGAGTGCCGATCATCAGCACAACGCCAAGTGCGCGCGCGCCCCAAAAGGCCGTGCGGCTCACGATTATCAAGGGCGTGACATGTGCCCAAAAGAACCGATTCTGATGATCGGTAAAGAGGCTTGAAACGGTTAAATCAATTTGGGGCCACACTATGAAGGACATCAGCGCAATAAGCACTGATGCACCGATGACTGTGGCCCCAATCGACAAACGCACGTTATGCTACTTTCCGATCAATTAGCCGCCCAACACCTTGTAGCCCCGGCCCTGCAAGCATCTGTTTATGATGCTTTTTTGTTTTTCAGCGCCGCCAACGCCTCCATAAGCCGCCCCTCCGATACCACCCGCGGCAGCGCCCGCAGCAGCGCCGTACGCAGGGCTTCCAAACGCCGCGCCTGTCGCCGCGCCAAGAGCGGCGCCTCCAGCCGCGCCGATAAGCGCGTCAAGACCAGCATCCTGAACAGGATTAATTTGGTCGGCATACTGGCGGCATTCGGCGAGGTCTTGCTGGTATTTTTGTTGATTCACGCCCTTCATATCGACAACGGGTTGATAGCTATGCGCGCATCCAGCCAACAATGTCGTTACCATAAGAGCCGTCATAACTGCCTTCTTTTGCGAAACCATAAATCCCTCCATGGGCTGATTCGAATTACGAAAATAATTTTACCCTTGCTGTCACAAGGGGGCAAGCCTGAAGGAAATATGGTTGAGAAAGTGTTTATCGCTTATTTCATGCCGATCGCGCCGCGCAAATCAGCTTTGTTCAAATTAGCCCCACGCAAATCGGCGCCGGTAAGATCCGCATCTACGAAACTAGCCTCTTCCAGATTGGCTTCGCGGAAGTCGCAATTATTCAGGAGCGCGCCTTCAAAGTTAGCGAAACACATGTTCGCCCCTTTAAGTTTGCCGTGGCGCATATTGCTTTGCGAGAAATTGGCTGGCCAGCTGATCGGCCGCGAGCCCGAAAAGCCGGTCATGATCGACATCGGCGAGCAATTGGCATCGCGCATGTCGATTTCCTCAAGGGTCGATTCCGAAAAATTGATCCCCCGGCAATCCGCCTTTTGGAAAAAAGCGCCACAAGCGTTGCAGCCCGACAGATCGGCCATGGAAAACGTCGCGTTGTTGAAGGTCGCGTTGCGCAACAAAGCCAGCTTAAGGTTAGCCGCCTGAAGCTGAACGCCTGTCAATACGGCCATCGACAGGTTCACGCCGGACAAATTGGCTTGTTTGCCCTGGCGTCCCAGACTGTTCACCCAAATCTGGTGGTCGAGAAGAATTTCCTGAATCTTGATATCAAGGTTTTCCAGGGCGCGGGGCAATTTCGCGCCGACGAACGCGGCATGCGAATAATCGCCGGAATCGATGATGCTCGCCGTCAAATCGGCGTCCACGAATGACGCGCCGTCAAGGATTGCCCCACTAAGGATCACGGATTGCATGTTAGAGTTCGTAAAATTGCAGTTCGTTAAATCCGCCTGTAGGAATGACGCGCCACGCAGATTGCTGCCCGAAAAGTTGACTCCTCCGAGCTTGGCCCCCCGAAAATTAGCAAGGCTAAGGTCAGTAGATAGCGTAAGCGATGCCGAAAAACGCGCGCGTTCCGCCGAGGCGTTGCGGAACACCGTGTCTTTCATGCGCAAAGCGCTCGTGCCGAACTCATGCACCGGCGCGATGTTGCCGTGGAAATCGCGCCTGAGCAGAGAGCCTTCGCCAAAGTTGGCTTCCGTCAATACGGCGCTGGCAAAATTCGTCGCGCGCATATGGGCGCCGCGCAAATCAGCGAGCGTCAAATCGGCGTTGCGGAAATCGCAATGCGTCATGCTCGCGCCGAAAAAATTGGCGCGCGCGGCGGTAACGTTCATAAACGTGGAGCCGTCCAGAATTGCTCCTACGAGGTCACCTTCTGTCAGATCTCGCCCATCGAAAGAAAGAGAACGCGCGGTATGCATGGACAGGTCGAGCCGTTTTCCGTTGCCCTGCCCCTTAAGATGTCTTTCATGAGCCAACAGAAGAGGCTCCAACTCTTCCTGTATGATGACCGTCATGCATGTCCTTTCCCGGAATGGGAAGCTGAAATTCCAACATATATGACTATGCCGTACGCGTTACGAAGTCGTTAATGACTGAAAAGGCCTACTTTTTTAAGCCATCTTGCGCAGCGGTAGGAACACCGATCGAACCGGGCGTTTTATTTACAGCTTCGCCGGATGCCGGTCTGTCGCTATTCGGCTGCGTGTTCATTTCACTGCCTTTGCCCGTAAAATCAATTTGATTTTCAAGTCCCAATTCCGCAATCGCAGCTTGTAAAGCGTTGAGCGTCTGCCGGTCGCTCTCGATCGCTGCGAGTTGTTTTTTGCGAAAAGCTTTCAAAGCCTCGCAAGCCTCGGGGTTTTCCTGTTTTTGTTTTCTTTCATCTTCGGCCTTGGCCTTTTGTTTGGTAGGCCCGGCTGTAGGCTCTTTCGTCGTCAAGTCACGCGGCCTGATTATCGGGGCGCCCTGCGCCGCCGTCGCATGGCCTTCAGGCCTCGTCGTCAACCGGACATTGAACGGAACAAGCGTCGTTTGCCATCTGCCGCGAGCAAAATCCTTCGCCACGACTTGAGCGTCTTTCCAATCGCCATCCTCTATGGGTTTATTGTCAAGTGCTGTTTCCTTTGCGCCCCCTGTCCCGTTGATCCCCGGCATGACAGGTAGATTCAATGGGCGCGATGGCACGGCAGGCGCTTTTTCATCCTCCGACAACTCTTCCGAATCGTCAGGCGTCGCGTCAACGCGAACCTCGAAGCCCTGGCTCAAGCCAGGCATCACCGGCAACACAAGAGGACGTATTGGCTGAACGGCGGGGGGTGTTTCCGTCTTCAACGACTGCTGTGTCCCCTCGTCCATGGCTTTTTCTGACGCCTGTTGCTCGGCCATCATCTCAGGCGGCGATGTTATTTCATCAGAAGCTTCGTCAGTTGAAGGAAATCGGGATTCTTTGTCCTCGAAGCGTTCCAAAGACATCCAGATATTGTCGCCGACATCGAAAGGATTCATTTCATCAGCAAGGGCCATGCCCCAAAAATTCGCGAAAAAGAATAAGCTCACAAGAAGGCTTGCCCGCCTCAATGCAAGGCAGGGTCTTTTCGCGATTTTTGTTCGTCCTGGGAATAACATGAAAACTGACATTCTTAACGCGCCATGCGTCTATATTATCCTCCGAGAACTAACAAATTCTGAAGGTTAGGGGGCAATTCTGAAAAACTAAGTATTTGTAAGATAAGGGAGCTTTTTCAGTCGAGGTTTACTATCAAGAAAGACTTGTGCATTGCGAAACAACCCTGTTCAGCTTAAAGATTTCACATTGTTTGTGTCTGCGTTTTTAGCTAGAAATGGAGTTCTGTGGTATTGTTGCCTGTTTTCATGAGGTCTTAGCGTTGTTGTCAAGTGATGCCCTGCCTCCGGGTGAAGGAGTTCAAGTCGAAGCCGTCGTCAAGTGGTTCAATCTTACGAAAGGATTCGGATTCGTTGCGCCGCTGGATAATTCGCCGGATGCCTTTATGCACGTATCCGTATTGGCGCGCGCCGGTCTTCAGCAAGTCGCCGAAGGCACAAAACTGATGGTCCAGATCGGTCAAGGACCCAAAGGACGCCAGGTCATTCAAATTATGCAGGTTATGGGCTTGGCCGATATTCCCGCGTCAAATCATTCACGCCAACACCAAGTAGCCACCGGCCCCACTGAGGAACTCACCGGTACCGTTAAATGGTTCAAAGCCGACAAAGGCTTCGGTTTTGTGGCTCCCGACGATGGCGGCAAAGACGTATTCGTGCACAAGAGCGTTGTCATGCGCATCGGCGTTCCACAGCTTGAGTCAGGCCAGCGTCTCAAAATGAACGTTCATACGGCGGCCAAGGGCCGCGAGGCCGTGTCGATCGAGTTGCTTGACCGGTAACGCCAGCCTCCACTGTCAACAACTTCAGCGGACTTGCCAGCGCAAATGGCTTTGCGTTACGGCAAATGTTTTCCCGGTAAGATCCCTCAAGCTTACGGGCGGAAGATGGAAGGTTCCTACCCTTTCCGCTTTAAGGAGACAAACGGCCCGCCATTCGTTCGCCGGCTGCAGGGCAATGCTTACGCCCGTAGTAGTTGACGTCACGCCCTCCAGTTCCGTCAAAGACGGCAACCATGGCCACAAATCCGTGATCGCCTTAACGTCGGCATTGCCGACAGGCCTCAAGGCAAGACCCGATGAGCTCGGCTGCGTCAATATGAGCGGAAAAGCGCGCTTGGCTTCGTCCCTTTTGGATCCTCCATGTACCGCTAGAATATATGTCTCGTCTTTAACCAATGATTCGCCTTCCGCGACAAGCGTACCATCTAACCGGTATAGCTGTCGCTCGATCAAAACGACCGTTTCTTTATTCGCAGAATTCTTTGCCGCGCCTCCCGATTCCTCGGTTTGATCCGTGATTTGAGCGATAAACCGTTTGGATGATGAAGGGTTTTTAAATGTAATGGTGGCTCCTTTTCCTTCGGCAAGGGCAAAGGCTAACCCGCGAAATTCGCTTTTCTTGTCCTGCACAATAATTTCCCAGAGACCGACTCGTTCGAGCATAGCGTTTACGGAACGCAAAAGGGCCATTCCCTGCTCCTGCGTTTCAGGCTGAATTTCGGCAACGGCGCGTTCATAGTCGCCCATAAGTTGAGTGGCGTCTTGAAGCCTGTTGTCGATCAGTTTCTGCAGAAGCAACCAGACGTCGGGACGGCGTTCCTCAATATAGCGCGGCAATTCCTTGCGCGAGCGTTCTAGCCACCATCGCGCCATATCGTCATCATTTAGGGCGGCCAACGCCAGGGCTATATCGGCCATTGACAACGGCGTTAGATCTTTATCGCGGCTAGTGTCGGCAAAATAACGCAGAGTGGATATATCGACGCGATCGGCCTCCGCCAAAGCTAAAAAGGCGCGAGCCCGGGCAGGACGTTCCGATTCTTCAAACCAGGTGTTTTCCAAACGCTTTTGAAGCCAACGTGCCGCGCTTTCCGCCGCAAGCGGCGATTGTTCGCGCAAAACCTGAAGCGCAAAAGCCGTACTGATCAAATCGCTGGGCTCTTTCGGCGGCCATAGAGAAAAGCCGCCGTCGGCGTTTTGACGCGCTTCTAGCTTTTTAAGCCGTTCGGCTCTAAGATTTCTGAAAACTTCAGGGCTGATCGCACACCATGATTCCATATTGCGCTGCCACGCTTTCGTGACATCAAGCCAGCGCGCAAGCTCTTCAGCCGTAAACGGCTCACTGAAGAGCAATTCCTTCCATTGCTGCAGGACGTTCGGCAGGGCGATAGGACTCGCCATTACGATTCGCTTGGGCGCGCCTTTGGTAGGTTCGGTCTTTAGCGTAAGGCTTTGATTTGGCCCAAGAGCATACGCTTTCAAGATGACGGAGGCCGACCCGCGCGCACGGACAGTAATGGGCCAGATGCGGCGCTCTAGATAGTTATTAGGACCTTTCACTTCCAGAACCATGTTGCCGCGCACGGAGCCCTCTCCCGCCATTTCTATAAACGAGGTATGCGCTTTTTGGCGTTTAAGCGTGAAGGAGCCTTTCTGATTCTTCGTTAAACGAACGCCTGACGGCGCCGTTAATGCGTAGGCGTATGTTCCTTCAGCCCCCCCCATGTTTGTCCATGTGATCCCAAATGAAGTCTGATCGCCTGCCAAAAGCGCTGCAGGCGGCTCGGCTGAAATTTCCACCAGTGGCTTGAGGGGAATCGATATTTTCTTTTCGACGTATTGACGTTCATTCCATGCCCTGAGCGCGATATGCGCCACCCCACGCCGGTTGGGAAGAGCAAACGACAACATCGCGCGTCCATCGCGATCAACCTTCTGCGTAGATATGATGTCATTAGCTTCGTCGTTCTTATCCCCTCCCGAAAACGTCATCACGCCCGCAATAAACGTCTGCGCAGATTTATCCTGTTTCTGAAGCGTGACAGGCAGCGAAAGAGTCGATCCGGCAGTGGCGGAGGTCTGCGGCGCAAGAGCAAGGCCCAGCTCCAAATCGGCGCGGCGGAAAACCATCTCTCTGGATGCCTTCGCAACACGTCCGTCTTTGAACAAAGCGCGCGCAAAGACGGCGCCGCGCACGCTCCAATCATCGCCGGGCAATAACGAAACCGCATTTTCGCCTTCCTTCATCTGACGGTGAATGATTTGACGAACTTTTTCATCGCCCATAAGCACGCTAACAACGGCAGGTTGGTCAAGTTTAAAAAGAATTTTATTGTCCTGCTTGGGCTCGATAGGCCCTGAAGGAATTTTCACGGAAAATTCGTGATCTGGTTGAGTCTTTATGGCATTGGGTTTATTGCCGGTCTGGAAGGCATATTGAGCCAGAGCGACTCCATCGGCATTTGTCAACTCCAACACATATTTTCCTGCTGTCACCGGAAAACGCAGCAGCGTATCGCCCGACGACGCGACAGACACCCTTCCTCCCGCAACGCGGCGGTGTTGCGGCAAAGGACGGTAATCCCAATGGCCTTCGGCCTGATACCATTCGAAACTTCGCCCTTCTTCATAGACCTGATAATAAACGTCGCCAATCTGATGGCGTTTACCTCGAGCATCAAGAGCTACGATGTCAAAAGTCGCCGGGCTATTCTCGAGAAAGGAATTTTCATCCGGTAAAGGCCGTATTCCCAACCAGCCATTTAGGCTTTCCACAGGTAGCGAAAGGACTTCCGGTGAGGCCTTGCCATCAATTGTTATAGTGAATGTTACCGCACGGCCTGCCAAAGGTTTATCCAAAACGGGAATGTGCAGCTTAACCTTCGCCGATCCGTCTCGAGACGTTAAAAAATCCGACGAAAGAAGCGATCTCGGCTCTGTCGTTTCGTTCAACCCAAAATGGTATTTCTTGAAGCTATCGAATTCAGGCCGGCTCAATCGTACATTGACCCGACCGCCCACCCACGCCAAGGGCCTGTTGCGTTCGTCGGCGACCTTTATCGTCAATACAACCTTGCCGTCGGCGTCCACCTGATCGCTATCGGCAGCAATGTCGATTTTCGGCCACGCGCCATCAGGCGTTACGGGGACCTCTTTTTCCGCTAACACCGTTCCGTCAGTCTGCTGCCAAAGTAAATGCCATTTACCCGCGCTCGACGTAACAGGCAGAGGCACCTGGAGAAACATAACGCCTGCGTTATCGCTAGGAACCGGCTGTTCGTGAACCAAGCTAAAGTCGGGACGCAGCAGTTTCAAAGCGCTGTCCTTGACCTTGATAAACTTTCCTTGCGTATCGCGTACGGATAGCGCCGTAACAATACGGCTGCCGCTCAGGTACTCTTCGCGATCAAGTAAAAGAGCAGTCGTATGCGGTGACACAGCATAATTCATGCCCGTCTGCCGCGTAAGATCGACGATGTCCACATCGCCAGTCGGCATTACAGCAGTGACGACAAAAAGCTTGTCTGCTTTATCCTTATCCAAAGATAATGCCGCAACGCCGTCCTGTCCGCTTTTTGATTCACCTAGCGTTTTTCCGTCCAGAGCGAGGACCTGAATGTCGACGCCCGGCAAAGCCTTGGCAGCCTTGTCATCCGTCGTAAACGCATAAATGCCGCCGGCGGCTGTGATCACCGATAACCTAACTCCGGAAACGAGAAACCACTGTCCCGTGAGAAGATCCGGGGTCGCTTCCTTCTTGGCATGCGGCATGACCGCCAAAAAATAAAGGCCAGGCTTTAAATCCTTGCCGGGCGGCAAAGGAGCTTCAAGCGTTTGCTCCTCATTTGGCTTTTCGCCGAAAACAAGCTCGCTCTGCCATACGGACTCGCCTTTTTGTTTGGCAAAATAAACGCTTTCTGACGGCGCAAGATGAATTTGAGCCGCCTGCCGCATGGCTTCGGCGAAGTTCTTTCTGTCGGGAATCCTGTAAAGCGTAAGTTGCGCCGTCTTAATGTTTAAAGCGCGGATCAAGGGAGGGTTTTTCTCCCGTATCTGATCATAACGAAGAAGCCCTTGCCTTCTGGGTTCATCGACCATGCCCAACGATGGCTTCCTGTCAGGAACGCTGAACGTCATTGTTACCGCTTCATCGAGCCTGAGTCCTTCGCGGCTTCTCAACTTTCTCATTGAAAAACGATAACGATGGCGATGTTCGAGTTGCTGGAGGCAAAGATCCGTGGGCGTCAGGCTTAAATCGCGCGGCTGCACCTGGACGCGAACGCCGTCTTTTTCAAGTTGCAAACCGGCGGCTATGGCAGATCGCTCGCCTACGTCAATTTCTTGACTTAAGACAAAACACAGCTCGGCACGTTCCGATTCAGAATTGAGGGACGATGATATGACTTTGAAGCTTTTTTCAAGTTCTTGGGCCGTAACGAATTGCGGAATTGCCGCAATCGCGCACATTATCAGGCCTATCGCCCAGTTAGGTAACATGCTTGCCTCGTGATGGACTTAGGACTTTCTTTACGGCGAGATATAGAAACAGTTTCGCGTAACAGTAAACAGCTTAGTATAGAAGCCGCGCAATTAGGGTGAAATTTGTGTGTTTTTATGGCTTTGGACGCGCATTCACGACGCCAAAACGGCAAAGAAGCGCGAAGGCCCCGCCTCATGAAGGCATCGGCGATGCTTTCCCGGACGTTACTTTGTGAACAGGCCGTGATTAATCAGCATGTGAGTCGCAATGCTAGCCGCATATCCCAACAGGATCGCCCATGACCATTTGAGGTGGGACATGAAAGTGTATTTATCCTTTGCGATGCCCATCAATGCTACGCCGGCGGCTGAACCTATGGACAATAGAGATCCGCCAACCCCTGCCGTCAGAGTCACAAGAAGCCACTGCCCTAAATCCATGGCAGGATTCATCGTCAGTACAATAAAAGTTAGAGGAATGTTGCCAACAAGCGAAGAAAGCAGCCCCAAGGCTGTGTTTGCAATTGTTGGGCCAAGGTCGCTGTAAAGAAGTTGAGACAGACCGCTAAGATAGCCGATTGTATCCAGTCCCCCAACGCACAGCATTACGCCATAGAAGAACAACATAGTATCCCATTCAATCTTTTCCATTATTCCATAAATATCAAAGGGGCGGCGCAAAGCCCACTTCGGGTCCGGCCCAAGAACCGCATTCGGAGATACGGCGCTATTGCTTAACATTCTCGTCTCAACGTCGTTCAGGAAATAGCCATATATATTCAATACGCCCAGCCCGAACATCATTCCGACAAAGGGTGGAAGATGCAGGGAGTGATTAAGAACGACCGTCACCGCAATCGTCGCGAGAAACAGCCCTACAACCACGATGCCGCCCTTGCGGACCTCGATTATTGCATCATAACCCGTAGGCGTTTCTTTCTTGATAGCTATGGAAAGAATCACAGCGGGAACAAGCCAATTGACGAGGGAGGGCAGAAAAAGGGAAAAGAAGTTCCCAAAGGCGACGACGCCTTTCTGCCATACCATCAGTGTCGTAATATCGCCAAAAGGGGAAAACGCGCCGCCCGCATTGGCGGCGACAACGATATTTATCAGAGCGCAAGTAATAAACTTCTTGTCGTGCCCGCCCATAGCTATGATTACCGACCCCATCACGAGGGCTGTCGTCAAATTGTCGGCTATAGGAGACAGAAAAAACGCCCCCAGACCTGTAATCCAAAAAATCCCACGGGACGACAAACGGGTCGCCGAGAGACGGGTCCGCAGAGATTCGAACACATTCCTTTCAACCATCGTGTTGACAAACCCCATGGCCGACAACAAAAACAGAAAGAGTTCCGCATACTCGAGCATGACATGGCGGACTCTTTCTCCGGCTTCATGCGCCCGGCCTTCCGCATAAAAGGCCAGAGCGACAAGAATCCATATAAGGCCGCCAGCCACCATCACAGGTTTTGACTTGCGTAAGTGAATTTTCTCTTCGGCAAAGACCAACGCGTAAGCTGCGCCAAACACTGCCAATATAGCGGGGCCGGCCCATGCTGCTGATTGAATCATGACATCGTTTCTCCTCCCGACCTACGTATGATAATCAGCGTTAATTTTTATATAATCGTAGCTGAAATCGCACGTATACACGCTGGCCGTGGATCCGCCGGGTTGATGCAGATCGACAACAACCTGAATTTCCTTGGCTTTCATCTGCGCGGAAACCATGGCGGCATCGAAAGCCGTCGGCGCGCCGTTCGCGAAAACCGTCGTATCCGCCAACGTAATTTCCACTTTTGCGGGATCAAATTTCACGCCACTTCTTCCGGCAGCGGCCAAAATACGGCCCCAATTGGGATCGTTGCCGAATAAAGCTGTTTTCACGAGAGGAGAGTTGGCGATGGTCATGGCTATCTGGCGGGGCGAATGCGCGTTCTTTACCACCACCTCGACCAGCTTGGTCGCCCCCTCGCCATCCCGCGCGATTTCCTTAGCCAGATGCAAGCAAACATGATGCAACGCTTGCTCAAACCGCTTAAAATCATCGTTGTTGGCGTCGTTAAGAGGCGGATTGCCCGCTTTCCCATTGGCCAGAACCAAACACATGTCGTTCGTGCTGGTGTCGCCATCGACCGTAATCGCGTTGAACGTCGATTCCACGACGCGTCTCACGATTTCTTGTAATAAAGGCGCGGCGACCGCTACGTCTGTTGTGACGAAACATAGCATCGTCGCCATATTCGGCGCGATCATGCCTGAGCCTTTGGCGATGGCCCCGATATGCACCTCCGTTCCGCTCATTTCAAATTCAATGGCGATTTCCTTGGGATACGTGTCCGTCGTCATGATGGCTTGGGTCACGTCGCTTCCATCGTCACCGTGAAGCTTCGACGCGGCTTCCTTAATGCCTGTCTCTACCTTATCCATCGGCAGGAAATGGCCGATAACGCCCGTGCTCGCGCTAAGGACGCGCGAAGCATCCACCTTCAACAACTGCGCTACAAGTTGCGTCATGCGTTCGACATCGGCAGCGCCTCGCTCGCCGTTGCAGGCGTTGGCGTTGCCGGAGTTCACGACTATCGCGCGCGCCAGGCCGCTCTTGATGCGTTCCTGATTGCTAATGACGCAATGAGCTTTCGCCACGTTGGTCGTAAAGACACCCGCCGCAGACGCGTCGCATTCGGACACAATGAGCGCCAAATCGTTCTTGCCCTTGGCCGTCTTGATGCCGCAGCAAACGCCAGCCGCCGCAAAACCGTGTGGCGCGACAATGCCGCCTTGAATGGCTTTGAATTGTTCCTGCACTTTTACCTCCTCTTGACCCGACGAGGAGCCTAGCAAAGTTTTCAACCAATAAAAAAGGGCCTGAGTTTCGCTCAGACCCTTTTCTTATCGCTATGCCTAGGAACGCTTAGTTGCCGGTCGCGGCCTTCTTCAGCTTTGACAACGCGCGGATTTTGACGCGCACGCTGGCCGGCTTGGCAGCAGCAGGCATCATTTCGCCGGTTGCAGGATTACGGATCAGCGTTCCCGCCTTGCGGGCCGGAACCTTGCGCAATGTCACTTTCAACAGACCGGGCAAAACGAACTCGCCGACGCCCTTTGGATTCACCGCTCCCATGAACACGGCTTCCAGCGACGCAAGCACGCCCGCGACCGTTTTCTTGTCCAAATCGTTTTGCTCGGCGATCATGCCAATCAAAGCGGACTTGGTCAGAGATTCCCTAATCGGGCGAACCACAACTTGGGTTTTGCCGCTCTTCTTCTTAGCCATATTATTCTCCCATGGTTGAATTGAATACTCAAAGCAGGGTCTGTGCATACCCTCGGCTTCCCACTTTTGTTAGCGGTCAATTTGACCGTAGGCAATAAGGATAACGCAAAAAAACAGGGGAAAAACACATATATGTCACGTTTATGACTTTTCACCTGTTAATGCACTTGAGGCTTATCTCTCGCGTTTCCCTGGTTACCCTGTGGCAGGTTCCGGGCGTTTTTCCCTGTATTTTGAGGCCTTACGGGGGCTTCTTGATCCTTTTTCAACATGTCCGACATCCCTATCGCCGAAGCTCTGAGGGGGAAACAGCCATTGCGCGACGCCCGTAACAACGTTGTTTTTATCAAGCGCCCCGTGCGCCAGCGGTAGCGAGTCGGTCTTCCGGAGCGGCCGTAGGTTGAGGCTGGGCCATTTGCCTGAGGCTGTTCAGCGTTTCGAGAATCACGTGTGATTCCACCCCGTAGTGCTGAAGCGCGTAGGCTGACAGACCCAACGCGATTTCACGCTCGCCCATAACCGCGAGGCCAACGCCGTGTTGCGTCATGTATTTCGCATCTGAATCTTCATGAACGCGCACAATGATTTCGAGAGAAGGATTCAATCGTCGCGCCAACGCCACGATTTGCCGGACAAGCGGCCCTTCAGGCAAGGTGATGATGATAAGGCTTGCCGTGTCAGGATGCGCCGCCATCAATACGGATTCGCGCGTTGCGTCGCCATAGATAACCATGGAATTGTTCTCGCGAAGACTCTCCATCACGGCGCGATTGGATTCAATTATTATACTCGAAACGTTGTGCGCCTTCATGGCATCGTCGACGATCTGGCCTACTCTGCCATGGCCGACAAGTATGACGTGCCCCGCTATGGGTTCAATAGCCTCCGGAATATGCGCTTCCCCGTCGTGACGCCACTTCATCAATATCCTTGAATTTTCGGCCCATCTGGCAAGATAAGGAACGATTAGCATAATCAGAGGGTTCAAGACGATGCTGATAAGAGCGACCGCCAGAATGAGATCGCGATCCTTCTGTGCGAGAATCCCCCATCTATACCCGAGCTCGCTTAAAACGAAAGAAAACTCACCAATATTAGTAAAAGCTCCCCCGACAATGGCCGCAGCGACAGCGGGAACACGTAAACAAAGTAAAAAGGCAAAAGTCACAAAACCGATGCCAAAAACTATGATCAGCCAGAAAGACAGTATCTCGCCAAGCATTTCTATTATGTTTTTAGGATCGAACAGCATGCCTACGGAAACGAAAAACAGTATGGTGAACACTTGCTGCATCGTTACCGCTTCAGCGGCAGCGTGATGATTGAGATCGCTTTCTCCGATCACTATGCCTGCAAAAAACGCGCCAAGAGCTAAAGAAACCCCAAAAAGCATAGATGAACCGTAAGCAATGCCCAGCGCAATAACAATCACCGAAAGGGTAAAAAGCTCACGCGATCCTACACGCGCGACATAGCTTAAAAGCCTTGGAATAAGGCGGCGGCCACCAAAAAACATGACAACCGCAAAACCGGCCACCTGCAAAAGCGTTTTACCCACCGCGCTGACAAGGTCGTTAACGCCAGTAATTTCATCCTTTGCGAACGCCGGCAACAGAACCAAAGTCAATATTGCCATCATGTCTTGAACAACGGTCCAACTTAAGGCCACTCGCCCGGAAAACGTTGCAAGAAGACGTTTTTCTTCAAGCAACCTTGTTGAAATCGCTGTGCTGGACACTGAAAACGCGAGGCCGATGATGAACGAAGCGGAAGGCGAAACGCCAAAACAGCTCCACGCAAGAAAAAAACCTAGGCCGCAGCTTATCACAACCTGAACAAGCGCGCCCGTCACAGCGAATCTACGAACGGCGAGAAGATCTTTAAGCGAAAAGTGCAGGCCTATCGTAAAAAGCAACAAAGCAACGCCAATTTGCGCAAGATCATTGGCGATGGATTGATCTGCCAAAAAACCAGGAGTATAGGGCCCCAGCAATATCCCGGCTGTGATGTAGCCAAGCAAAGGGGGCAGCTTGATAGAACGGGCCGCCAACCCTCCGGCGAAAGCCGCCACTAAACTTATCACCAACGTTGCAACCAGATTGCTTGTCTGCGATTCCATATCGGTCGCCTAAAACGAAAAAAGCCTCGAAGAAAAACCGTTTTCTTTCTCGCAAAAACTGGTAACGATTCAGTAAAGAAGCATATGAAAGCCTGCTGTGAAATCGACTTGAGCTTTTTCCAGCGTGCACTCCGCCATATATTTCAGCCCTTTGGGTCATTAAGTCCTAAAAGGATTGTATGGGCAAGCGTTGTGAGCGTATCGTCCCGTGCGCCCATAATAACGATTTTATCGCCGGAACGCGCTTCCTTGATGATAGCCCCGACGCAGTCCTCGCGTTTAAAAATATGCGTTGCGGTTTTTCCTTGCTTTGTGATTTCCTCAACAAGGTCTTTGCTGGTAACAGTCATGTCCGTCGTGCCGCCAAGATAAAGCGCGTCGGGAACATAAAGTATGTCGCCGCTCGTGAGACCTTCTGCAAAACAAGCGGCCAATTCACGCAACATCAGTCGCAACGGCCCATAACCATGCGGCTGAAACAAGATCAGCGATCGCCCCGGCATTTGGTGAAGCGTGCGAAGCGAAGCGGCAATTTTATCGGGATTGTGCGCGAAGTCGTCGATGACCGTAATGCCGTCCTTCGTCGTTCCGATGAGATCCAACCTACGGCCTATGCCGGAAAATTGGCGCAGGGATTCGGCGGCGCTCTCCAGATCAATTCCAAGAGCCTTGGCCGCGCCCAATGCCGCCAAGGCGTTTGAAACGTTGTGTTGCCCCGGCACGTTGAGCTTGACGTTGACGGCCTTGTTGGCGTTCCCGTCCGTCAGCCTAAATTGCGATCCGTCCGCCTTGCGTTCTATTTGCGCCGCCGAAAGCGTGGCTGATGGATCGTTCAGGCTATACGTGATGAGCGGTTTGTCGCATGAGCTTGCAAGGGCCGC
>CAZVCG010000002.1:77960-84491 GCA_964626265.1 uncultured Rhodospirillaceae bacterium
ATTGTCGAGGTTAAGAACGACCGTAGAAGCCTTGCCGATATAATCGCGAAACAAAGCCCGCAACTCATCCATCGATTTGTGATCGAGCGCGATATTGTTCACGACCGCGATTTCCGGCGCGAAGAGCGCAATCGATCCGTCGCTTTCGTCAACCTCGCTGACAAACAAATCCGGGTTGCCGATCACCGCGCTGGCGAAGGGAATTTCGGGCGTCACGAAATTCTTCATCACGCCGCCATTCATCACGGTGGGGGTTTTTCCGGCCTGGCTCAAAATCCACGCGATCATGCCGGTGGTGGTCGTCTTGCCGCTTGTGCCCGCAACTCCGACACTTGTCGTGGCTTCATTGAAAATATCCGCCAACAAAGCCGCGCGCGAAACGACGGGGATATTCTGGCGCACGGCGGCTTGATAGTCGGGAACCGTCGGCTCAACCGCCGTCGACACGACCAGCTTTGATGAGTCCGGGGTCACGCCGCTGCCATCCTGCGGAAACAGGCAGATGCCTTGCTTTTCGATAAAAGCGAAGCGTTCGGGCGTACGACCTTGATCGCGCGAACGGTCTGAGCCGCGCACATCGTGCCCACGTGCCTTCATGATCATCGCCAACGGCAACATGCCGCTGCCTCCGATGGCGCAGAAAAAGATGGGATTCTTGGCGTTCATAGACGAGTGTATAGGGGTTTATGGCCTACTATGGCAAGTAACGCCCTAACGTTTCGCGCATTCCTCAAGTTCCGGCGCGACGTAGCCGCTGAACTTCAAGGAACCCTGCGGCGTGAAGTGGCCTTCGTCCGCGAAATCCGCATCCACGAACTTGTTGATGGGCACGTCAATATATGTCGCTCCATGCTTTTCGACATAAGCTTTCATCAGAGCGTTGTAATGCTCCTGAACCGCCCAAACGTCCTTGTTACGCACCTTGGGCAACCAGGCGTTGGGGAACACGCCCATGGGGTTCATTTGCCTTAGCCGCGTCAGGTTGAGAAGCTGGCCGATGAAAAAGGTCTTCGTGCCCCTTGCCTTGTTGATGGCGATGATTGTCTGCAGGTTTTGAGTGAATATCCGCTCAAGGTCTTCATCCACGCCCGCCGTGTCCACCCCGTCGGGAACATAGCTCGGTGGCGGCGTCGCCTTTTCATAGTTATATAGAACAAGCGAGATCAGCATATTGAGCAACGGCGATACCGTGGGGCGATTGTTGCGCAGCGAAAGGTTCGTCGGCTGTTCCAAAAGGTGAAAGTCCGCATACCCCGGATCGAGGTTCGGAATGTGCAGGTTGCGGATATCGTTCCAGCCTATGTAGTACACGGCACAAACAGGAAATTTATCGCCGTGACGCGCGTAAAAAGCCGTTTGCACGAGGCTTTCCGCGCTGCTGTATCCCTGAACGCCATAGTTATAGATACGCGCCCGTTTGCCGAAAGCCCTTTGTAGATTATCGGCCCACGTATAGCCGTTGACGACCTTCACGTCATATGTCGATGAGCCGCCATAGATGTTGATGGCCGGAACGTCCATGCCGCGAAATTCTTCGGCGCCGACGACCTCGCGGCGGCCTCTGGAGTCGTGCTTGAGATAAGGCGTTTCCGAATAATAATTCGGTTTGGGAATACCGACCAGCAACGGGTGATAGTCGAAACGGTGATAACTTTCGAGGTGGGGCATCATGTCCACGATGTAAATGCCCGTGAACCGCGAAAGCCCGTAAAGACCGAGCGACAACACGGCCTCGAACAAAGCGACGGTCAACACGGCGTAAGCCAGCCTGGGCCTGACCGCCAGCAGGCCTCCCAGAACGAAAAGGCCCGTGAGATAGGCATAGAACATGGCCATTTTGTTCCATGTCACGGCATTTTGCTGCAACACTTCGTGCAAGCCGATGGAACCGACAATGACGAATCCGGTCAAAGCCAAAAGAACGGCGACGGCGCGGCCGAACTTATAGGGCTTTTTGAATCCGTAGGCGCGGCAAAGCGCATTCAGCATGGGAAGCGGCCTCAGAACATGGTGTAGATGAACGGCGCGACGGCAGTGCCCTGACTGATGACGAGCAAACCGCCCAGCAAAAGCATAATGATAACGACCGGCCACAGCCAAACTTTCTTTTGCGCGGCCAGAAATTCGAAAAGTTCTTTAAGAAACGACATGCGATGCGCCCTTCATCCAGAACGGACAAAGCCTAAGGTGGTGCTGCCGAGAGGAATTGAACCTCCGACCCCGTCCTTACCAAGGACGTGCTCTACCCCTGAGCTACGGCAGCCTATGCAGGCAAGAATGCGACTTTTGCCACACCCTAGCCGTCCACGCAAGCAGGACAAAACGCCCTAACAATCAATATTCTGGCCCTTCAGGCAGCCATGCCCCGGGCCCGCCCACGCGGAATGTTCCTTTTGTAAGCACCTTGTGGTTCCAAGCCGACCGCACGGCGATGGTTAACAGCGCGGGATTCACGAACGGATCATAATCTTCAACCTTTACGCTAAAGGCCGGGTTGGCGTCCCAATCTCGCGTAAAAATGGTTCTGCCTTCATAGGTCATTTCATAACTGAACTCGAGGTTGTCCTCAGGGTTAAGCCCCATGACCTTATCCTGAAGCGAGACAATGGAGCCTTTTTCATAAGGCACAACGTTCACCTGCGGCACGATGTAGTTGGATTCCTCCGGATAGCGTATTTCGACACCGTTACCCGTTGCGAAAATCGCCTCGCGCCCGATCCCGCGCATCGCGCCGAGATACGTCACGCCGACAGATTTTTTGTCGGGAATGCGCAGCACCATAAAGCCGTAACGGTCGAGGCTCGACACGGGCAATATCTGCAACAGCTTATCGGCAGGCGGTAAATCCTCCGTAGGATAGGGCGAATAATAACGCGCCTTGGGATGCCAGTGCATATAGGCGAAATACGGCATCTTTTCATGCAGGATCACGATGCGGATATGCTCGGCCTTGCGAATTTCCTCGATGATGCGTGGCTCGATCAAATCCCAGTCATAGGGCCACGTGCGCGCGTAATAGATGTCCGGCAATGCGCGGAAGCCGCTGTACATGAGCATGTTGACGCTGATAATGAGGTTCGTGAGCGTCACGATGGCGATGACGACCCAGCGGATGTCGTTCCACAGCGCACGCCGGATGGGCGCAAAGCTGAACACGGCCGCGGGCGCGGCGCAGATCAGGTAAAACGTGAAATACGTAGCCGTGCCTTCCATATAAAGCGTGCTGAACGACCAAAGCAAAAGCCATACGGGCGGCGTGATGGCGATCAGGAAAAACAGGCCGCGCAAGGGGAATTCTTGCCTGAGCGCGCCCCGCGCCTGCAACGGCCACAACATCCATACGAAAGCCGACCACAGGCTGAATTCGACGAAACGCACCGACACGGGGATCGTAATCCCGACGAAGCGATAGCCCATGTGATAATATTTCGGATCGGGATCCAGCAGGGGCGCGATCAACGGATTGAAAACCGCGTTCAGCATATTGTTGAATTGCTGCCGGTCGTTCGCGACGGGCCAGCTGTTCAAATCGGCGATCGGCGCAAAGACCATTTGCGAAACATAGATCAGCAAATTCTGGAACGCGCCGCGTAAGCTGGCCGACAGGTTAAAGACTTCGCTCTCGAACTCGCCGAAGAAATAGATGCGGCCAACCGACAGGTAATTATAAAGCAAAAAAGGAAAGATCAACACGATGGCCATCGCCACGCTGACAAGGCCCGTGCGCCAGCCTATCGCGCCGAACCATTTCCTGAAACGCTCTGGCTTTTGTTTGATGTGCCACGCCGCGATTCCCAGCGCCGCCAAAATTATGGGCGACAAAAAGATGATGTGCAGCTTGGTCCCGACGCTCAGGCCGATGGCCATGGCGGCGAACAGAAAATAGCCGTGACGCCCCGTCACCATCCACCGCCAGCCCATGTAAAGGCTGAGCAGCAAAGCGGCGGCGGCCAGAATTTCGTCGTTCGTCGACGTGGCCTGCGCAAGGATGCTGGGCGTCAGGCCGACCAGCCACGCCGAGAAAAAAGCGATCAACCGTTCCGCGCCCAGTTCGCGGGCAAAGCGATAAACCGCATAGACAATCATCCCCCACGTCACAAGCGATGGGAAGCTGTGCGCCGTGCCGGGTAAATTGTACAGCACCAGCGGCACATAAAGCGCAACGCCGTCCAGCGGATAAAAGACAAGGCGGTTGTCGAACGACTTAAACGGATGCAAAAAGCTGCCGTTGCTCACGTACCAGAATGCGCGCGGCAATCTGTAAATCATCGAATCCGCGTTGTCGGGATAAACGCTCAGGCCGATAGCGATGCTGGACAAAGCCACAAAGGCCAACGTCACGCCCAAGAAGATGAACAGAAACTTGCGGTGCCGGGGATCGTGAATTGGCGTAAACTCAAGTCTGGGCATCACAAGAACGGGCGCGGCAGCGCGCTTCTTGTCCACATAGCGGAATATAGCTAACGTCAGGCCCATGCCCACAAGCGACAGCGGCACATACAAATCGAGCCTGTTCAAAGCCTGCGGGAGGCTGGCCAGATGTCCGGCAAAAACAAGGCTCACCCATCCCATGACATAAACCGCAAAAGGCCAGTCCCGCCATGGCAGGGTCCAGCGGCGGCAAAACCACACGGCAAGACCTCCCAGCGCAAAAGCATGGGTCAGGGCGGCTAACGTCATCCACGCATCGAACATGCAGGCAAACCTTGAAACTAGCCTTGGAACAGGCGGGCGGGCAGCCCCCTCTCCCTTCCGGCTAAGGGGCGAATCTCGGAGCGCCAGAATGTCCGCGTTCTCCAAGAAACGCAACCGGCTTCGCGTTTCCATGGCCGTCATCACATGCTTTCAGACCACTATGGTCACAGTTGCGCCACGATTAAACTTTACGCTAGACTTCAGCAGCACATGGCACAGGGGCGTTTGAGCATCCTGTACATGCCAAGGGCGCTGCCCTATACGAAAGGGTTTTTCATCTCTCACGTCATGAGGTCTTACATGATTCGCAAAACTTTCCTGAGCGCGCTGGCATTGGCGCTTCTTCTTCCGGCCTGCCAACAGACCACCAGTCCTGCTGGCGGTTGGGGCGGGGGCGAGACCTTTGGAACCCTCGGCGGCGCAGCCGCAGGCGGCTTGATCGGCAGCCAAATCGGTAAAGGCACGGGCAATGTCGCGGCCACGCTCACAGGCGTTTTGCTGGGCGGCTTTCTGGGCAACAGGATGGGAGCCATGGTTGACGAAGGCGACCGCGCCGCTGCCGCGCGCGCCGAACAACGCGCCTACACCGCGCCTATTGGCCAACAAATTACCTGGAACAACCCCAACAATGGCAACTCGGGCGTAATCGTCCCGACGCGCGACGGTTATGACCAATACGGCGCCTATTGCCGCGAGTTCCAGCAAACGATCACGGTCGGCGGCCAAAGGCAGCAAGGCTTCGGCAAGGCATGTCAGCAGCCGGACGGAAGCTGGAGGATCGTTCAGTAGGAAGAATACAGAGATCAGGTATCAGAATTCTTGTTTCTGATGCCTGTCATCTGTTATCTGATAACTGAAAATGGCTGATCCCTACCAACTCCTCGGTGTATCCAAATCCGCCAGCGCGGCGGAAATCAAAAGCGCATACCGCAAGCTCGCCAAAAAACTTCATCCGGACGTCAACCCGGGCCGCAAAGACATCGAACAAAAGTTCAAAGATGTCACGGCGGCTTATGATTTGCTGTCCGATCCGGCCAAACGCGCGCGGTATGACCGTGGCGAAATCGACGCCATGGGCAACGAACGCGGCTTCGGCTTTGGACAGGGAGGCGGGCCTTTTGGGGGCCGATCACGTTCTTACCAGTACACAACAAGTGGTGGCGGCGAACCCTTCGGCGGCTTCAGCGCTGAAGATATCTTCGCCGAATTTTTCGGCGGCGGTCGTGGTCGCAGGACGGCTCACGGAGCTTCGCCGCGCGGCGGCGACATCACTTATGCGATGACTATTCCTTTTGTCGATGCATGTTTAGGCAGTAAAAGGCGCTTCTCGCTTTCGAACCTGAAAACGGTCGATGTCAATATTCCTCCCGGATCGAACGAAGGCGATAAGCTGCGCTTACGCGGGCAAGGCTCGTCCGGCCCCGGAGGATCGGGAGATGCGATCATCGAAATTCACATCGAGCCGCACGCCTATTTCACGCGCAAGGATAACGATATTCATCTTGAAGCGCCGGTCAGTCTGCCGGAAGCCGTCATGGGAGCCAGCATCCGCGTGCCGACGCTGGACGGTTTCGTTTCCGTGAAGGTTCCCAAAGGCGCCAATACGGGCACGATGCTGCGCCTGAAAGGCAAAGGCGTGCCGAAAGCGCATGGCGAGCCGGGCGATATGTTCGTGAAGTTGAAAATCGTCTTGCCCGAACCTGTGCCGGACAGCCTTGGCGAAGCCCTTGAAAAATGGGCCAAGAAGCACCCCTACGACCCGCGCAAAAAGCTGGGTTGGTCTTAGGGTCCAGACCCAATTAACCTAGCGTTAAGCGATTGATGATTCAAGGGAAT
>CAZVCG010000003.1:0-38816 GCA_964626265.1 uncultured Rhodospirillaceae bacterium
TATCCAGTTGAGCTACGGGCGCATACCTTAGATTAAGCCGAAACGTTCAGCTCCTGATGGGAACGGGCATTTGGGCTATGTCATCCGGGGGTCTATCCTTAAGGGATATAGCCCATCCGAAGTGCCGCAAACTAGATAATTTTCCCCTCAAACGCAATTAGTTTCAAAAATATCATAAAAACGAGGGTTTGATGGCATTCTTAAGCACACATCTCTGTCTAATTAAGTATAACCGGTTATTATAGCACCCCATTTTCAACACCCCTCTTTTCGGCTAAACCGGATTCATGACCGAACCAGCCCCGGCGATTCCAGCCCTTTCCGTCGTCATTCCTCTTCTGAACGAAGCTGGGAACGTGATGCCGCTCATTCAGGAAATCGAGCGATCCCTCAAGGGGTACGAACCAGTCGGCGACAACTTTGAAATCATCTGCGTCGATGACGGCAGCACAGACTCCACCTCCGCCGAAGTCAGGCAAGTGCGTTCGCAAACGCCTCAAGTCCGCCTTATCAAACATCCGCGCCGTCTTGGCATGAGCGCGGCTATCCGAAACGGCGTGCGCCGTGCAAAATCTCAATGGATTTTGACTATCGACGGCGACCGTCAAAATGACCCTGCCGACATTCCCATCCTGTGCGATTTAGCGTGGTCGCTGGGCCGCGACCGCAAAATCCTCGTTGGCGGCCTGCGCGTAAACCGACGCGATACGTTCAGCAAACGCCTTGTCAGCCGCTTCGCCAACGGCATCCGCAAGTTCTTCCTTAACGACGATTGCCCCGATACAGGCTGCAGTCTTAAGGTCTTTCCGCGCAGTTCATACCTCGAATTGCCGTTTTTCCTCGGCTTGCACCGATTCATGCCAGCCCTCTTCAAGCTCTACGGCAACGAGGTCATGTTCACGCCCGTGAATGACCGCCTCCGCACCGTCGGCGTGACGAAATCCGACATTCTGGGACGCGGCCTGAAAGGCTTTTTCGACCTTTTGGGGGTTATCTGGATCATGTCACGCACCCCCGCGCCCGAAAAAGGCAAGGAAGATAATGGTTAACGGCTGCCCCCCTCTTTTCCTTGACATCACCCCCTTTTTTCCCCGATAAAGCCCCTTCGCGACGCTTAATACGGCGCGATAAGGTGGCCCTATAGGGGCGGCTCCAATTCAATATAAGGATATGATTATGTTCGCAGTCGTCAAGACCGGCGGCAAGCAATACAAAGTTGCCCAAGGTGATGTAATTCAAGTTGAAAAGCTTCCGGTCGAAGCCGGCAAGACCGTCGACCTCAACGAGGTTCTGATGGTTTGCGATGACGGCAAAGTGACCGCAGGCGCGCCCTTCGTGGCCGGCGCCAAGGTTTCGTGCGAAGTCGTCGCGCAATCGCGCACGGGCAAGCTGATCGTGTTCAAGAAAAAGCGCCGCCAGAACTACCGCCGCAAAAACAACACGCGCCAATGGTTCACGGTTTTGAAGGTCAAGGCGATTAAGGCCTAACCTAGAATTAAGGAGATTTGTCATGGCACATAAAAAAGCAGGCGGTTCATCCCGCAACGGTCGCGATACCGCTGGTCGCCGTTTGGGCGTGAAAATTTCTGGCGGTCAGGTTGCTGGGCCCGGCGCCATCATAGTCCGTCAACGTGGCACGAAAGTGCATCCCGGCACCAACGTCGGCATGGGCAAGGATCATACGCTGTTCGCCAAGGTCGCAGGCAGGGTCAAGTTCCGCGAATATAAAGATCGCATGTACGTTTCGGTCGAAGCCGAAGCGGCGAGCAAGTAATAATAATTTTTTGTAGAGCTTTAGCAACCAATCTCTGCCACGCGTCCCGACTGGAGGCGGGTAGTGTATAATATATTGTTTTCATCTACTTCATTAATTTTATTGGGTAATTATTATGGCTAGCCGACGAAAGCATCCGAAATCGTTTCGCCGCGAACAGCACATGAGCAGCTACGCCAAAGCGATCAGTGTCTTCGGCAAGAAAACAAAGGCCATTGCGCTATTGCAATCCGAACTTCGCAAAGCCCCCGACAATTGTCATTTCATAAATAAGTTGGCTTTTTTGTATCTCTCAGAAGAGTTCAGAAACGAGCCGTTGGCCATTAAACTTTTTGAGAAAAGCCACGCCTTAAACCCACAAGACCCGATAACGATTAATATGTTGGGCTCGCTTTACGCAGGCGAAGGTCGGTATAAAGAAGCCGAAAAGATTCTCCTCAAAGGATTGGAACACGCCCCAGACAACGCAAGGCTGCACGCAAAACTTGGGGATGTCTTTCTTCAACAAAAAAAGTTTGAAGAGGCAGAAAAGCATCTTTTGAAGGCGAAAGAGTTTGACAAGTCCAACCCCATGACGTTCGAGCTATGCGGAAACTTGTATTTTCAAATGGAAAAATATGATGAAGCCATAAAATATTTCCGCGAGGGCTTAACCTTATATCCGCAAAGCGAGTGGTCTTTAACGAAACTGGGAAAAGCCTTAGGAATAACGAAAAGATATTCTGAAGCGGAAAAAGTGCTTTCAGATGGCCTTGATCTCTTTCCGCATAGTATCCACATGATTTTAACTCTTGGTGGCATTTTCGATCGGCAAAACAAACAAACCGATGCCGTAAATCTATACACGAATGCTTTGCTCTCTCTTCCGGAACACCCAAAACTCATTCAAAGGCTCAACAAGATTTTAGAACGAGGGGATGTTCATGAAATTCCCTCGCAAACAGAGCCTAATTCTCGCCCAACAAATACTTTTGGTGCCCCTTTTAGAAACACAAATGCAACGGGTATACTAAAATACGGATAAGATATAGGCTGCCCTAACCCATGAAATTCCTCGACCAGGCTAAAATCTATATCAAAAGCGGACACGGCGGCGCTGGTTGCGTGAGCTTCCGCCGCGAAAAATTCATCGAATATGGGGGGCCTGACGGCGGCAACGGCGGCAAGGGCGGCGACGTAATATTCGAGGCTGCTGAAAACCTCAATACGCTCATCGACTACCGCTACCAGCAGCATCAGGAGGCAAAAAATGGACGGCCCGGATCGGGCCGCCTCAGAACCGGCGCAGACGGCGAGGATAAAATCCTGCGCGTACCGGTCGGCACGCAAATACTCGCCGAAGATCAGGAAACCCTGCTGGCCGACATGACCTCACCCGGCCAGCGCATCGTATTGCTCAAGGGCGGCGACGGCGGTTTCGGCAATGCACACTACAAATCGTCCACCAATCAGGCCCCTCGGCACTTCACGCCAGGATGGCCCGGCGAGGAACGTGCGGTCTGGCTAAGGCTCAAGCTCATCGCCGACGTCGGCCTTGTAGGCTTGCCGAACGCAGGAAAATCGACGTTTCTTGCCGCCTGCACGGCCGCCAAGCCGAAAATCGCGGACTACCCCTTCACCACCCTCTCCCCCAACCTCGGCGTCGTCCGCATGGGCAAAAAAGGCGACACCATCGATTTCATAATCGCCGACATCCCCGGCCTCATCGAAGGCGCGCATGAAGGCCAAGGCCTTGGCGACCGCTTCCTCGGCCACGTCGAGCGCACGAAGGTATTGCTGCACCTCATCGACGCGACCGAAGAAGATGTGGTGAAATCCTACAAAACGATCCGCGCCGAATTGAAAGCCTACGGCCACAACATCACGCGTAAGCCTGAGATCATCGCACTTAACAAATGCGACGCTCTTGACGCCGCTACCATCAAAAAGAAGATCGCCGCCCTGAAAAAAGCCAGCCGCAAGGACGTCTATCCCATCTCCGCCGTCGCGCATACAGGGGTGGATGAGGTGCTTGGCCTATTGGCAAAAAAAGTTGGCTCCAAAACGCGCCGTTAAAACAACCCCTCGATCATCCCATTATCATCCACATAGATGCGGTGAGCCGCAGGGTCGCGCGGCAAGCCTGGCATTGTCATGATTTCGCCGCACAGCGCAACGACGAACCCCGCCCCCGCCGACAGGCACACATCGCGCACTGGCAGCGAAAACTTTTCCGGTGCGCCGCGTAGCGATGGATCGTGCGAAAAGCTGTATTGCGTCTTGGCCATACACACGGGCACCTTGCCGAAACCGTCGGTTTCGTACTGTTTCAACTTCGTCACCGCTGCTGACGCAAAATCCACGTCATGCGCGTGATAAATCTCGCGCGCCACGGTCTTGATCTTGTCGGCAAGCGGCATGTCGTCAGGATAAAGCGGCTTAAACTCGGATTTCCCGCCATCCACCAGCGCAACAACCTCTTTCGCCAAATCGACATCGCCCTTCGCGCCGTCGGCCCAATGGCGGCATACGTGCGCCGGAACGCGCATTTTTTTGCACGCTTCGCTGATGACCTCCATCTCCCCCGCCGTGTCGCTCGTGAAGTGGTTGATCGCCACCACGACGGGTACGCCGAACTTTTGCACGTTCTCGACATGCCGGATCAAATTGCCAATGCCAGCCTTCACGGCAGCCACGTTTTCCGCACCCAACTGATCTTTGGCAATGCCCCCATGCATCTTGAGCGCGCGCACCGTCGCCACAATCACCGTCGCGGCGGGCTTCAATCCGGCCTGACGGCACTTGATGTCAAAGAACTTCTCTGCGCCCAGATCCGCGCCGAAACCGGCCTCGGTCACCACGTAATCCGCGAGTTTCAACGCCGTGTTGGTCGCGATAACCGAATTACATCCATGCGCGATATTGGCGAACGGACCGCCGTGCACCAGCGCAGGCGTATGCTCCAGCGTCTGTACAAGGTTCGGCTGAAACGCATCGCGCAGCAACGCCGTCATCGGCTTGGCAGCCTGCAGTTCCTTCGCCGTCATCGACTTCTTGGCGAACGTGCGCCCAACTATGACGCGGCCCAACCGCTCCTCAAGATCGGCCAGCGACTTCGACAGACAGAAAATCGCCATTACTTCCGAAGCCACCGTGATGTCGAAACCGTCTTCCCTCACCTGCCCGTTATTGCCGAGGCCAACGACAATATGCCTTAGCACACGATCATTCATGTCTATGACGCGCCGCCATGTGACTTTCGACGGATCGATGCCCAGCGCATTGCCCCAATAAATGTGATTGTCGAGCATCGCAGCGAGCAAATTGTTCGCCGACGTCATCGCGTGAAAATCGCCGGTGAAATGCAGATTGATTTCATCCATCGGCGCGACTTGAGCCTTGCCGCCGCCTGTCGCCCCGCCCTTCATGCCGAAGCACGGACCGAGCGATGGCTCGCGCAACGCCAACAGCGTCTTGTGGCCGAGGTGCGACATCGCGTCGGCCAAACCGATGCTCGTCGTCGTTTTGCCCTCGCCCGCAGGCGTCGGCGTAATGGCCGTGACAAGGATCAACTTGCCTTCCGTCTTTTGTTTAAGTCCGGTGATGTAATCCAGATCAAGCTTCGCCTTATGCGGGCCGTAACGGTAAAGCGCGGAGGCCGGAATGCCTATCTTGGCGCCGATGTCTTCGATGGGCTGAAGCTTCGCCGCGCGGGCAATGGCAATATCGCTCATGTAATCGGTCATAAGGAGACACCCTTTGAAGTGAAAATTGGAAAAAAGAAGAGCCTGAAAAGACGTTCAACATTGCCGCCCTTCCCGTTGATTTGCAAGGATAATTGCGATTCGATTGAGGCCAAATATCGAATAGAATATGGGATCCCTTCATGCGGAGGGATGACGGATAAAGGCAAAAGTTACCTATATTATCGTGTCATGCCAGCGCATGCTGGCATCCCATTAATCTTTACTTAATCGCCTGCGAGGCCGCCAGCACCGCCGAAGTCAGAATATCAGACACCGTAGCGCTCACGCGCACGATCTGCACGGGCTTGTCGAAGCCCTGCAAAATCGGGCCGATCACGTTGACGCCGCCGATATTGCCCAAAATCTTGGCCGCGATATGCGCGCTTTCAAGGTTCGGCATGATCAGGATATTCGCGGGACCCGTCAAACGGCAGAACGGGTACAAACGCTTCATCAGATCAAAGTTCATCGCGGCGTCCGCTGTCATCTCGCCGTCGTACTCGAACGGCACATTGCGTTCGTCGAGAATGCGGACGGCTTCGCGCATGTGCTCGATATGCTCGCCGGGATGTTGGCCGAAACTCGCCGATGATAAAAACGCGACACGCGGCTGGTGGCCGAGCTTCTGCGCCCAATTCGCCGTCTCGATGGCGATTTCCGCAAGGCGTTCCGCCGAAGGCTCCAGATTTACGGCAGTATCGGCCAGAAAAACCGTTCGTTCTTGAGAAATGGCGACCGACAATCCAAACACGCCTGACGCCGCGCTTGAGCCGATCACGGGCCGCATATCCTTGAAGTTCGATACGAAGCCCCGCACGAGACCCGTCACCACCGCGTCGGCGTCGCCCGTCGCGACCATGCTTGCGGCGAATACGTTGTTGTTCTGCTTCACGCGACGTTCGCAGTCGTGTTTCAGGAAGCCTTTGCGGTGCAAGTGCTTGTAAAGATAATCGCTGTACTTCGTGATTTTTTCCTTATCGCAAATGTCCTGAATTTCGATGTCCAGATTGGCGGGAGATTTCATTTCCTTCAAATGATCGCGAATGTTTTGTTCGTGACCGATAAGGATGGGCGTGCCCAATCCGGCCATCTTGAACTGCATCGCGGCGCGGATGGAGCGTTCCTCTTCGCCGTCGGCGAAGACGACTCGCCGTTGGTTCCTGCTCACTTGCTCATAGATAAGCTCAAGGCTGTCAGCCGTCGGATCGAGCCGCGCGCGCAGCACGCGCTCATACTCCTCGAAATCCTTCATAGGCTTGCGCGCCACGCCTGAATCCATTGCAGCCCTGGCGACGGCCATCGGAATGCGGGATACCAGACGCGGATCGAACGGCACGGGAATAATATATTCCGGCCCGTATTTAAGCTTGCGTCCACCATAGGCCGCGCTCACTTCTTCCGGCACATCCTCGCGCGCCAGTTCGGCCAAGGCCCTAGCCGCCGCAATCTTCATCGTATCGTTGATCGCCGACGCGCGCACATCGAGCGCGCCACGGAAAATATATGGAAAACCCAAAACGTTGTTGATCTGGTTCGGATAATCCGAACGGCCTGTGGCCATGACGACATCGTTACGCACTTCATGCGCTTCTTCCGGCGTAATTTCCGGGTTCGGGTTAGCCATGGCGAAAATGATGGGCTTCTTCGCCATCGACTTGACCATCGCCGGCGTAAAAGCGCCCTTGGCGGAAAGGCCAACCAAAATGTCCGCGCCTTTCGCCGCTTCCTCAAGCGTACGCGCCTTCGTGTCGGCGGCGAACTCCTCCTTCCACGGGTTCATGGACTCCGTGCGGCCCTTAAAGATCACGCCCTTCGTGTCGCACATCGTGATGTTCTCGCGCGGCAGGCCCATGCTGACGAACAGCTTGGCGCACGCGATAGCAGCCGCGCCCGCGCCGTTGATGACCATTTTGGTTTTCTTGATATTGCGTCCCGTGATTTCCAGCGCGTTGATAAGGCCCGCCGAAGCGATGATGGCCGTGCCATGCTGATCGTCGTGGAAGATGGGGATGTCCATCAACTCTTTGAGGCGTTCCTCGATGATGAAGCATTCAGGAGCCTTAATGTCCTCGAGATTGATGCCACCCCATGACGCGCCCAAAAGCTTTACGCAATTGACGAACTCGTCGACGTTTTCCGTGGACACCTCGATGTCGATACCGTCCACATCGGCGAAGCGCTTGAACAGCACCGCCTTCCCTTCCATGACCGGCTTGGAGGCCAGCGCGCCGAGGTTGCCGAGACCCAGCACCGCCGTGCCGTTGGAGACTATGGCCACGATATTGCCGCGTGCCGTGTAATCATAAGCGGCATCCTCGTTGTCTCGGATCCTCAAGCATGGCGCAGCAACGCCAGGCGTATAGGCCAGCGACAAATCACGGGCGGTAGTCAAAGGCTTGGTTGGGGTAATCTGAAGCTTGCCAGGACGCCCCTGTGCGTGCAGAGCAAGGGCCTCCTCGTCCGTGACCCGGACTTTCGTGTTACTCATCTGATGTCCTCCCGAAACTATTTTTATATTTATGGATATAGCTACCTTACCCTTATGGCGTACCACAACTTTTGGCTCGTTGTTAGGGGCTACTTCATAATAATTTGATTAGTTAACAGACTCTTAACGCCTTCCGGGGCTAATTCAAGCGAAATGAATAAAGTGGCCACAAAGCACGATTCGTTATGTCGATTGCTGCGCGTTTTCCTGAATGCGCTATGGTTGGTTACATTGGCGAAGCCTGTGTGGGCAGCCAATGACGCGACAAGCTTCATTTTGCCGATCACCGCCACTTTTAATGATGCGCCGATAAGCAACCCGCTTGACCTTGTGTTTGGGCTCTTCATCGGCGTTATGCTAGCGGCCACGACTTATCTTTTTTTCATATGGATCGTCATTCGCGACCGCAGCCAAGCCGTATTGATGTTTTTGCTTCTGTGTCTTTGCATCAACATGGCCAGCACGAATGATCTGTTAATCGGATTGTCGAGTATTCACAGCCCTACGGTGATCAATCTCATCCAGAATTACAGCATGATCCTGTCCTACATCTTTAGCCTGTTATTCACTTTCTATTTTTTGGAAATCGAAGCAAATGTGCCAAATCTCACAAAACCAATTTTTATTCTTGCCGGCATCCTTTTCTTATTGCTTGTATATGCGGCCTTTGACGAACGGCCCGTTCATTTTTCTTTGCCTACGCTTGGCTCCTTATCGCTTTCCGTAGCTCTGTTGGCGGGCCTTGGCAGCTTGCGCTTGGGAGTCAGCGGAAGCTTTAGCCATATCATCGCTTTTTCCTTCTTTTTGCTCGGCGGTCTGGCCATTCCGCTTTACGATCTTGGCTATATCGTCGAAGCGGAAACGAGCAAGCAACTGACTTATGCCGCTTTCTCTATCGCGGCTCTCTTGTTCGCCATCGTCATCGCCGGGCAATTTGCCGCGCGTCAGGAAGAAAAAGAGAGGGCTCTCGCCATAAGCAACGAACGCTTCGCTCTCGCGGCCCGCGGATCGAATGAAGGGCTTTTTGACTGGAATAAAATTACGGGCGAGGTTTTCTTCTCGGATCAATTCAGACGCATACTGGGTACGCGCCTGGAGCAAAATACGAAAGGCCTGAGAGCATGGATGCGCATTATCTTACCAGCCGACCGACGCATTGTGTTCGCGCATTTGCGCAAGTTCCGCGACTCCCCGAGTGCTTCGACTATCAGTTTTGAATACCGTATCGCGCGCGCTGGCGAAGGTTGGCGTTGGCTTCACACGAAAACGGTCGCCACACGCGATCCGCGCACAGGCCGCATTAAACGTTTCGTTGGGTCAATAGGCGACATCACGTCCCGAAAACGCGGCGAGGCCGCTCTTAAGGCCAGCGAAGCCCGCTTCCGCAGCATTACCGAGGCCCATCCTGTCCCAGTGATGATTGTCGAACTGGAAAATCAACATGTTCTCTACGCGAGCCCCGGAGCTGAAGACCTTCTTGGACTTCCGCACAGCACGCTGACAAGCCATAAACTGTCACGCTTCATATCAAAAGCCTCCGAGCGCAAAGATATTCTTGACGCAATGATCGCGGGAGCCGAGGTTAACCTTAAGGAAGTGACCGTCACGCGCGGCGACGGCAACACTCTCACGGCTGCGTTATCTGCGCGGCGCATCAATTATCTAAACCAGCCATCCATGGTGATCGGCCTCTACGATCTAACCGAACGCAAACAAGCTGAAGCTCAGATAGCAAAACAGCAAGAAGCTTTGCAGCAAAGCGAAAAAATGGCGGCCTTGGGCGGTTTGTTGGCCGGCGTAGCTCACGAACTGAACAATCCATTATCGGTCGTCGTCGGACAATCTACGCTCTTGGCCGAAGGCGAGCAGGAAGTCAGGGTAAAGAACCGCGCCGAAAAAATCATAAAGGCCGCCGACCGCTGCTCGCGCATCGTAAAAAGCTTTTTGGCGTTAGCTCGCCGCAAGCCACCGGAACGCAAAGCGGTCGATCTTAACGGCATCATTCACGCATCGCTCGAATTGCTCAACTACCAGTTCAAGAACGAGAACGTCACGCTATCTCTGCAACTCGCCCCCGATCTGCCGCCCATAAACGGCGATGCGGATCAGCTGACGCAAGTATTCACCAACCTTGCTCTCAACGCCGCCCAAGCCATGCACGATTGGAAAGGACAGCGCCGAGTCACCATCAGTTCCGAGCCTCAAGGCACAGATAAAGTCGTCGTCTCGGTTATCGATACAGGGCCGGGCATCCCGCTTGATATACGAAAACGCATTTTTGAACCCTTTTTTACCACCAAGGGAGGCCTTGGGGGCACAGGCGTCGGCTTGTCGTTGTGCCTCAACATTATCGAATCTCACGGCGGCTCTTTAAGGGTGGAAGATACGCCAGGCGGAGGCGCGACATTCTACATCACGTTACCGACTTTGGCTTCTCTCGAAGGGTCAGAAGGCGAATGCGATAATGTCATCGAAACCGCCACGCTAAAAACATCGCTCAAAATTTTGATCGTGGACGACGAAGTCGAGCTTTCACAAACCCTTGCCGATCTCCTTGAACCCGAGGGCCACACTATCGACCTCGCAGCCAATGGGGAAATAGCTCTTCATAAGCTGCGCGAGCGGGATTTTGACGTTATAATCAGTGACTTGCGAATGCCGGTCATGGATGGCCCGACCATGTATAGCGAACTTTCGCGGACTCTCCCTAAGTACGTCAACCGCATCATCTTTGTAACCGGCGATACTTTATCGCCCCATGTCCACTCCTTTTTGAGCCAGAATCCCGTTCCTGTGATCGAAAAACCCTATCGCTTGGTTGATGTGCGGGCCACGCTAGCCTTACTGTTGAAGGAAGGCCCGGCTAAGGGCATTATGGAAACCCGCGATTCGCCCACCTGTCCTCCTGCCTGAGCCTTCACTCCTTCCGCCCATACTATTGAGAATATCTGATGCGCCTTTTGATCATCGACGACGAGGAAGATATTTGCGAGACGATCGCCGAGCTCGCGATGGCAAAAGGCTTTGAAGTCGCCACACTAAACGATCCTTCCAAGGTCATAGAAAAATTAGCGGGCTTCACGCCGGACATCATCATGCTGGATTTGCTGATGCCGGGGACGGATGGGGTCGAACTTCTTCGCCTTATGGCCGAACAGGTTCAAAACGCGAAAATCTGCCTTATGAGCGGAAGCGATGCGCGGGTTTTGAACAGCGCCCGCCGTCTTGGTAGCGCCCACGGACTTAACGTCGTCGCCGCGCTTGAAAAACCGCTCGACATCAACGCTATCCGCAGCGCGCTCGACTCCATGGGAGGCGCGCCGAAAACGGCCGCAGGCACGGACATCGGCCAGGCTTTGGCCCATGGCCAACTCATACTTTACTATCAGCCCGTTATTGAGATTGCGACGCGCAAGGTTAAGGGCGTTGAAGGCCTGATCCGTTGGGCGCACCCCACGCGCGGCGTGTTGCCGCCAGTCGAGTTTCTTGAGCAAATCTCCAACGAAGGGCTAATGTCCTCGATGACGGAGCATGTTCTTACGACGGCCGTTCAACAGGCCGCGAAGTGGCACATGCAAGGCGAATCCCTGACGGTTTCCGTAAACATGACGGCCTCTTCGCTTCTGGAACTTAATCTTCCCGACAGGCTTGCCGAACTTTGCGCACACCACAAACTGCCGCCGGAATTGCTCATCCTTGAAGTTACGGAAACGGAAGCCATGCGCGACGTTACGCGCACGATGGATGTTCTTCTGCGCATGCGCATCCGCAACATCGGTGTTTCGATCGACGATTTTGGAACTGGGCATTCGTCGTTGCGTGAGCTTCAGCGAATGCCGTTCAGCGAGATCAAAATCGACAAAAGCTTTGTCATCGACATGGTGAACAACAAGGATAGCGCGGTCATCGTCAATTCGATCATAGACCTGGGCCACAATCTCAGCCTGAAAGTCATCGCGGAAGGCGTCGAAGACGCTCGCGTATGGAATCTTTTGGCTGCCAAAGGGTGCGATTACGCTCAGGGATATTACATGGCCAAGCCCATGCCGGCATCTGAGCTTACGCGCTGGCTTAGCGGCTGGCGCGAGTCTTCCATCGCCGCATCGGCCGCGCCGCCAGCTTAAATTATGACGCCTTTTTCCTTGAACAGACGGCAAGATTCCTGGATTTTCGCCGTAAACGCCTTGCGTATACGGCTAAAAATCGGGCCCTCCATGGTCGCCGCCATGTTAAATTCATCTATTTTTTTGATGGGCACCATTTCCGCATAGCTGCCCGTCGTAAAGGCCTCCGTCGCCTTCGCCAAATCTGCGGGCTTAACGCGGCCCTCTGCCACCGGGATTCCTTCTTCTTCGGCGATTTCGATAACGACCTTGCGCGTCACGCCGTCCAGAATGTTCTCATGCGGCGTCGTCAATATGCCGTCAATCACGCAGAAAAAATTCGAACGCGACGCTTCGGTGATGTATCCTTCGTGATGCTTGAATAGTATATCGTCCCACTCCGGACCAGCCTCGCGCGCAGCGTAATAGGCTTGCATATAGCTAATCGACTTCACATGGGGCAAAACGCGCTCGTGAGGAACTATTTTTACGCGCTGACCGCGCTTGTAAAATTCCAAACCAAACGGAGCCTCGGGGTGATCGGGCTTAACCTCATCTTCGACGATAAACAGATGGGGCGTGAAATTATGCTCGCCCGCCAAGCTGTAAGGCGAAGCGTGGCTCTCGCCCGCCGTAAAGAAGAACTTTACGGTGCTATGAGGAAAGTTGTTTCTCTCGATGATATGAAGTACGGCCTTCTCAATGTCCTGTTTCGGCACAGGCAGCGACAGGCCTAAAGTTTCCGACCCGCGCTCCATGCGCAACAAATGTTCCGGCATATGAAATGGCGCGCCGCCGTAAACTCGCATCGTCTCGAAGAACGCCAGCCCACGGTTGAATCCATAGTCCCCAAGACTGATCTTTATTTCGCCTTTCTCAACGAATGAGCCATCCTGATAAGCTAAAGGCATATTTCCATCCCTGCCTGTTTATTCGGCCATGCGCGCCTCGACGGCCCCGCATAGGTAATGATACATGCATACGTGCGCCTGCTGAATATGCGGGGTAAAATCGCTCGGCGGGTCCAGCAAGACATCGCATAATGCGGCAAGCTTCCCGCCTCCCTTGCCCGTAAGGCCAATAACCTTCATGCCCAGGCTTTTTGCAGCCTCTGCTGCTTTCAATATGTTCGGCGAGTTTCCGCTAGTGCTGATGGCGATCAAAACGCCGTCCTTATCCCCAAAAGCCTCGACTTGCCGGGCAAAAACGGTCTCGAAACTGAAATCGTTAGCCCAAGCGGTGACGACTGCCGCGTTGTCGGACAAACAAAGACATCGCATCGGCTTCCTGTTCTTGAGAAAACGTCCCACAAGTTCACCAGCGATATGACTGGCGTCAGCCTCCGATCCGCCGTTGCCGCATACGAGAATAGTCGCGCCCGTTTTGAGTGCAGCGACGCATAACTCTATCGCGAGTTTCATTTTAACTTCTGACACATGCTCAACGGTGTCATGAATTACTTTGGCTGATTGCTTGAGATAATCGCCAAACGATACGTCCATATCTCTCTCCTTACGCGCTCAATCGTTAAGCACGGTCATTTCATCGATCCATTGCAAGAATCCCATCGCTCCTGCCTGAATGGGCAACGCCACAATGCACGGACAGGAATAGCTGTGCATGGCCTTCACACGCGCTTCGATTTCTTCAAAAGCCTCGGCCCGCGACTTGGCGATCAACACAACTTCCTGAGAGTCCGCAATCTCGCCCTGCCAGCGGTAAATGCTGCGCATGTTAGGCAAGATATTTACACAAGCCACCAAACGCTCCGAAACAAGCGCGCGGCCAATAGCCGCGGCCTCATCCTCGGAACTCGCAGTGATGTAAACGAACACGTAATCTGACATCAGACGCTCCCGTTAAGACTCTGCATTATATGCCCTTGGTTTTCAATAAGCTATGGTGAGCGATTACGGCCCAAGCCTTGCGTTTTCGGCCCAAATCCCATGACGCGTTTGCCGGACTCGTCGATGGCAATCTGTAATAAAGTCAGTTTTCGCGCATTCTCTCCTAACGTCCCAATAACATGTTTGTTAAAGCTCCGCTCAGCTTTGCCGCCGTTGAAAAAAACGTGCGTGATTTTCGGATGCTTTCTGAAAAACGCCGCAAACTCATTCGCGACTTCCGTCGTTTCGTCAATTGCGGAGTCCAAACTGCCTTCACGACGACAAGAGCGCAGCACATCCCATAACGCTATTCCATTAACCTTAAGAGCCTCTACTCTCAAATCGTACGGCGCGTATTCGGAAACGCCCAAGATGTCGCACATGATCGTCCAAAACTTGTTACGCTTGTGCGCGTAATATTCTTGCTTTTTTAGAGACTCTATTCCGGGCATACTGCCGAGTATCAACACCCGCGATGAAGCATTTTCAATTGGCGGAAAGCTGAAAACTGCCGACATAGTCAATTCATCGCACTTGGTTTCTTTCTAAACATTCCCCAACATCTTTATTGACGCCTACGATCAAATCAATATACAAATGTTGTTGGTTGGTTCTCCATAAAGAACCCGCGGGATTTGACAGGAGCAGCTTGCTGCCGCGTTACCAACAGCTAAAGCGCCACAGGTAAGAAAACCTTTTGGCTTTCGCACTGTGGTCCCTGAACGGGTGATCGCGTTTGTGCGAAGGCTTTTTTCATGCCTTCTCGCATTGATGTGACCCCCTGAACCGGCTTTTGGCCGGTGAACAGGTTTAACCTGCGCGCCTTTTTCCAAAGCGCGGGAACGGAGTCGCTTGGATTGGCGACTGGGCACAGGAGGTCGAAACATGATCAATAAAGGTTTTTCTACGCTGGCGATTAAATCAGCCGAAAGAAATAAATCTATCATCCGAGCGGCAGCGCATCGTCTGGGCACAGCCGAAAACGCGACGCGACTTTACGCGTGGCAGGATGTCGATGGTGACATATATACTCGAATTAGCAACCCGACTGTCAGGGATTTCGAAACGACCATCGCCGCTCTTGAAGGAGGAACTGCGGCCGTTGCAACGGCATCCGGTCAAGCGGCAGTGTATCTCGCGCTCGAAGCCCTCCTCCAACCCGGCTACAATTTTATTTCGTCTCCCAAGATTTATGGAGGCACAACGGCGCTTTTCAACGCGAGTTTTCCAAAATTCGGCTTTGAAACGCGTTGGGGAGACCCGGCTAATCCGCAATCCTTCGCGGATCAAATCGACGACAGAACGTGTGCGCTGTTTATCGAAACCATCTCGAATCCAGACGGCGTGATCCCGGATTTCGAAGGATTGGCCGCCTTGGCGAAAACGAAAAACATTCCGCTAATTGTCGACAACACTTTAGCCTCGCCGTATCTTTTTCAGCCATTGAAACACGGCGCGCACATAGTCATCCATTCCACGACCAAGTACATAAACGGTCTTGGTAACGCGATTGGTGGCGTGATAATTGACGGCGGCAATTACCCATGGAAGAACTGCACGCGCTTCCCGTCGTTGTCAGAGCCATTGCCATGGGGAGATAAATCATTAGCCGAACTGTTTCCGGAAACTGCCTACGCGGCATTGCTGCGCCTCAGTCTCGCTTTGTTCGGCGCATGTCAGGCTCCTGATAATGCGGTACTGACCTTGGAGGGATTAAAAACGCTGGCCCTCCGGATGGACCGTCATGTCTCTAACGCGCAAGCCGTGGCTGAATACCTTGTCCAGCATCCTTTAGTCGCCTCCGTCTATTATCCGGGACTTAAGGACGATCCGAACCATACAAACGCCAAAAAATACCTCCCCAGAGGACAGGGAGCCATCGTTTTGTTTACGCTTAAGGGCGGACAAAACACGGCGGTAGAAGTACTGCACAACCTGAATATCTTCGTGCATAAGCCTAACATCGGCGAACCAAACTCGCTAGTTCTGCATCCAGCCACAACGACTCACAGCAAATGTTCGCCCGAACAGCTCAAGGCGGCAAAGATTTTTCCCGGAACACTGCGTCTGGCTATCGGCCTTGAAGATCCGGACGACCTAATTGCCGATCTTGATCAGGCTTTAAGCGCAGCTGAAGGCAAAACGCGGATGTACGCGGCGTAATCATCGCTCCGTTGTACATGAATTTTGCCATTAGGAGAGTCAACATGCCCGTTATCGTCAACAGCGTTGCTGAACATCCTTTCTTGCCCTCGCTAGGCAGCCCATCCGCCATCGAGCGCGAGCGAGCGCTCCGGCAAGACATCCGCCCGCTCGAAATCGCCATCGTCAACCTGATGGCCGACAAACAGACAACGGAACGGCAGCTCGCTCTGTGGCTTGGCAATACGCCGCTGCAAGTCAAACTAACGTTCGCCGCGACGGACAGCTATGTGCGCGACGTGCACAACGGACGCTCCTCCGCAAACACGCCTGCCGAACATATTCTGAGGTTCTACAAATCATGGAGCGCGATAAAATCGCGAAAGTTCGACGGCCTGATCGTCACGGGGGTCAACGCGCTTAAGGAACGCGTCGAATTCGAATCCTATTGGCCGGAGGTTCAGCGTATTTTAGACTGGTCGTCGTCAAACGTCTTTTCGTCACTGTTCTTATGTTGGGGCGCTAAAGCCGCGCTCAAACATTTCCACAATATCGACAGCCTCAGGAGCGAAAGCAAAACGTTCGGCTTGTTCAATCATCGCATCAAAACAGATTCCACAAACCTTTTGTTCGGCTTTCCGGACGAGTTTCTGGTTCCCGTTGCACGCTGGAAAAATCCCGACACGCAAGCCATCGTCGCATGTGACAAATTGGAGGTGATTGCCACATGCGAAGAAACAGGCCCAAACATTTTGGCCGAGCCTGTTCTCTATGAAAGCGGCAGCGCGAAATACCCGCGACGCATCTATGTGCTGAACCATCCAGAATACGATACCGACACGCTGAAGAATGAGTATTTGAGGGACAAGCCCAACCTGCCTACGCTACAAGTGCCAAAAAATTATTTCCCGGATAATGACCCCAAATGCCAACCCGTGAATAGATGGCGGCACACGGCCCAGATTTACACGAACTGGGTCAAAGCCATTTACGCAGCCGCTCCCTATGAGCTTGACGTTATACCAAGACCCTGGAAGGCATAAAAAATATACTTTCACGGCAGATCGCATCCTTTTCTTGCGGATATGAGGCGCGTCCTATTGCCCTCTATACAAAAAGTCCGCACAAGCTTAAGAAAATCCGGTTCATTAATTTTACTTATCTTATGTCCACCGCCGCCACAGCCACGCTATCTCGCAACGTCTTCCGCCACCGCGCGTTTCGGTTCAATTGGTTCGGACGCTTGATGACGAGCACGGCGTCGCTTGCGCAAGGCGTAACGATCGGCTGGCAAGTCTATGCCTTGGCCCGCGCGAATCACTCCATAGAGCAAAGCGCCTTCTGGGTCGGCATGGTCGGCCTCGCTCAGTTCTTGCCGTTGTTCGCGCTCACGCTGTTCGCCGGCGATGCAGCCGACCGCTACGACCGCCGCAAAATCGTCCTTGGCTGCAGCACCCTTCAAACGCTCGCGGCGGCGGGATTGACGGCCAACGCTTCTTCCCATGCGCCCAGTCTGGGCGCAGTCTTTGCGTTCGCCGCCATGTTCGGCGTAGCGCGAGCATTCATGTCTCCGACGCTTAACGCGCTCACGCCCATGCTCGTGCCGTCTAAAATATTGCCCCGCGCGATTGCATGGAACGTCCTGGGCTATCAATTCGGCATGATCATCGGCCCATGGATGTCGGGCTTGCTTTGCGCGCACTCCACCGTCGCGGCTTATGCCTTTTCCTGCGCGCTTTGGTGCCTCGGCGGCATCTCGTTCCAGATGATCGACGTCAACACAAAACCAAAGCACAACGGCAACGCGCGGCTTGAAATGATCCGCGAGGGACTGAGATACGTGTGGTCGAATAAGTTGGTGTTCGGCGCCATATCGCTCGATCTGTTCGCCGTTCTCCTCGGGGGCGCGACCGCTTTACTTCCAGTGTTCGCCAAAGATATTTTGCATATCGGCTCCGAGGGCTTCGGACTCTTGCGCTCTGGCCCGGCTATCGGCAGCGCGTCGATGGCTTTGTTGCTCAGCATCCGCCCACTCAAGCGTCACGCAGGCGGCTGGATGTTGTATTCAGTCGCCGTTTTCGGCGCCGCAACGCTCGTGTTCGCCATTTCGCGGGTCTTGTGGCTGACGATGCTTTCACTAATTACGCTGGGCGCGGCCGACGCCATTTCGGTGTTCGTCCGCCAAAGCCTCGTGCAAATCGTCACGCCCGATCACATGCGCGGGCGCGTCGCCGCCGTCTCCGGCGTGTTCATCAGCGCCTCGAACGAACTCGGCGAATTCGAAAGCGGCGTGGCCGCTCGCCTGCTTGGCCCTATCGGCGCTGTCGTCTTCGGTGGCATCGGCTCGATTGCCGTCACCGCAATATGGGCCAAACTCTTCCCAGACCTGCGCAAGGCGGACAGGTTGGTGGCGACGGAACCTGGGAGCGGATGATGATATATTCTGTTACCTATGTCTCCAGAACGACCTAATTGAATTTGGCTGGGGGACTTGGATTCGAACCAAGGTAAACGGAGTCAGAGTCCGTTGTCCTACCGCTAGACGATCCCCCAACGGCACAGGTGGGGCTTTTCCTATCATATCGTTTCGGATTTGTGTAGATTTCTGTTATGAGTTGTTTTTCAGCGCATTAGGGTATCTTTTCGATGAAAGGCACAAGCAAAAACAGAGGTCTTGGCGGCATCGCCTCGCGGCGACGCGAAGCGGTAAAAGTTCGCAAGGCCACGCGTTTTTCGGAATCATCGCGGAAATGGCTCCAACGCCAGATGAACGACCCCTATGTGTCTGCCGCTAAAGAATCCGGCTACCGCTCCCGAGCGGCTTTCAAGCTGCTCCAGCTTGACGAGCAGTTTCATCTTTTCAAACCGGGACAGCGCGTTGTGGATTTGGGTGCAGCGCCCGGCGGGTGGTCGCAAATCGCCGCGCAAAAAATTGGACGCAATGGCAAAATCGCCGCAATCGATCTATTATCGATGGATCCCCTTCCCGGAGTTACGATCCTTCATATGGATTTTCTGGCCGACGAGGCGCCGGAGAAACTAAAGGCAATTTTGAAGGGCGAAGTCGACATAGTGTTGAGCGACATGGCCCCCTCTACCACAGGCCACAGCAAGACAGATCATATCCGCATCATGGGGCTGGCCGAGGTTGCGGCTCACTTCGCCATTGAAGTCCTCGCGCCCGGCGGCGCGTTCGTGTGCAAATTGTTTCAGGGAGGCGCCGAAAAGGACCTGCTCGATTTGCTGCGTAAGAATTTCACGAAAGTAAAACACGCTAAGCCCGCCGCAAGCCGTCAGGACTCGTCGGAAACCTATATTGTGGCCATTGGGCACAAATCGCCAAAATAATACGAGGTTATTATCCAATATTAGCTAAAAATTAAAGAAATTCCGGCTAAATGCGCGTTCCGAATCTGCGCCTCCAGGGAGCAACCGCATGAACTGCAATCTAAAAACCCATTTTTCCGGTTCCGCGAACAAGGTTCTCGACCTTGCCATGACGACATTGCTAGCCACCGGTTTCCAGTTGACCGGACAAAAAGCCACGCGTCTTTCCTTCTCAAACCCGCAAGGCCTTGTAAGCACGAAGCAAAACCCGTTGCTTGGAGCTTCGAAAATCGAAGTTTCGTGTTCGAAAAACAAAATCTCGCTTAACGCCAAGCTGGATGCGGCGGACAAATTATCAAAGTTCCTGCTATATTTCCCGCCCGCCTTGATCATCGGATTAACGCTTTTGCTAGGCCTCATGACGGGCTTTACGCTGTCCAGCAACGGCTATCTGTGGGTGCGCCCTGTCGCTCTGCTGGCTGTGATCAATCTGTCGCTGTGGTATATTCTGGCGTACTATTTGAACAAGATGATCTATCGCCGCACGGAAAAGAGCCTGCACGCCCTAATCAGCAGCATGGCTGCGTACGGTAAGGCTTAGGAAAACAGCGCGAATGAAAAATGGCCATCTTAACGATGGCTTTTTTTCTTATATATGGCTCTTATATATGGCTCATATCTTTCATATCTATGGTCGGGATGGCGGGATTTGAACCCGCGACCCCCAGTCCCCCAGACTGATGCGCTACCAGGCTGCGCTACATCCCGACACTTGAGAGCCGCACTATATCATCCCCGCGCCCCAAAGCAATCTTGCGCATGATGGTTAACGTCATCTATGGGTTAAAGGGCGTGCCTCACATTTTAAGATACGCTTTTTATTCTGAAAAAGCGCATCACAACCCGCCATGGGCCCTATTTGAGTGCATCGCTAATATCATTTCCGGCGAATAATTATGTTTCGGCTGCCCGGCTTTTTATGCAAGAATACCACAGTTTGTTCTCTTGGGGAGTATTCAAGAATGGCGTTTATCGCTCAAAAATATTTACCTGTTGGCTCCCTGTTTCCGGGATCGGCATCGGAATTGACAGAACCCGATTTTACAATGCCAACAGGTCTGCTCGGCCATGAAGAGACAAAAAAAGGAAAAAGGCCCGAACCCGATCCCGTGAGAGAAGAACAGCTTGAACGCTGGATGAACAGCGTCAAACTGTTCATCCGTAATATCGACGTCAATTCGCTTTGATCGGATAATGCGCTTTCATAAACGCGGCAATTAAACGCCCGTCTGGCGCAAAAGTTCGCGCAGCGACTTCAGTTCCGTCAGGACATTCTCTATTTCGCGGCGGGCACTGGCAGGCAATCCCAGCTTTTGCACAGGATCAATGCCCGGAAGGCTTGCCGCTTCCGATGGAGCGCGGGCATTTTCAGGCATCGCCGATGGCCTCACCAACGGCGCACGGCCGTTTTCCTTCAAAAGCTTCTGTACGCCACGGATCGTGAACCCCTGATTGTAGAGCAGGTCCTTAATACTTGTCAGTAAATCCACGTCCTCCGGGCGGTAATAGCGCCGCCCGCCGCCGCGTTTCAGCGGTCGAACTTGCTGAAACTTGCTTTCCCAGAAGCGCAAAACGTGCTGCGGAACGTCGAGGTTTGAGGCAACCTCACTGATGGTGCGGAAAGCTCCCGGCGCTTTCATTTCCTTGATATCCATGCGACGCGCGGTATCGAGGAGCGACGTTTGCTGTTGGCTGGAAGAATAATCTCCGCTCATGCCTTAACCCTCTTGTTGCGTGGAAACGCCTTTTTGCGCGTGGTTGATTTTGTCTTTGAGGACGTGGCTGGCGCGAAAAACCAAAACGCGGCGCGGCAAAATCGGCACCTCTTCACCGGTCTTGGGATTGCGTCCTATGCGCTGCGCTTTGTTGCGCACCTGAAAACTCCCGAAAGACGACAGTTTGACCATTTCGTCTTTAATGAGAGCCTGGCTGATTTCCTCAAGGATCACGTCAACCAGTTGGGCGGAATCGTTGCGCGAAAGGCCAACCTCTTGATAGACGGCTTCGGCGAGCTGGGCGCGGGTCACGGTTGTTTCGGTCATCGGCTCTTAGGGGCTTGTTGTTAAAGGTGAATCAAACCCTAACGCCTTCAGGCCGAATCGTCAAAGAGAAAGAGCGGGATGCGGGAGGAGGTTTAAACGGCGCGTTAAAAGGTCCAGCTATCCGTCAATAAAAGAAACAGGAGCAAAAAACCGCGGTGTAATCATGTTGGAAACCGAAAGGATTAGAGCGAGCCGAAAATCGAGGGTTTCGAGAACCGGAGCGCAGCGTACTTAACGTACGTGAACACGCCGCGAAGCGCACCGGACTTGATCCGGGGGCAGAAAAACTCGATTTGCAGGCCGTATAATCCTTTTGGATGACAAAAAAAACGCGCCGGTCACAGGAGGTGTGACCGGCGCGCTTTTTTGTACTTAGTTAGTGAGTATTACGAGGTTCTCAAGCTATCATGCACCGTCTGGAAGACCGCGCGCAATTGCGGGCCCAACATCAACAGAACGGCAACGATCGCTACCGAAATAAGCGAGGCGATCAAACCATACTCAATCGCCGTAGCGCCTTCTTCCTCTCTCATAAAACGAATTAACATGACCTTCTCCTTGCTTGTGAAACGGTGACACCCCAATGGCGTTCAATGAGCTCATAATACCGAAAACATATTAAACAACCGTTAAGCTAAATCATTTTTATATAACTATATCAATGGGATAATATGTTTAATCTAGATCGGTATTGCGTGAAATTTCAAAATGCATTCGATCTACCCTATCTTTGTGCTGCAAATACAATGGGTTGAAAACGCATAAATTTTTAGAAAAATCCCCAAAGGCATACTAAAACATGCTGTCAATTGCCCGAATTCAGCCAAAAAAATATTTTTTGATGGACCAAAAATCTCAATAATTTTCTTCTAGAGGTTTCGTCCCCAATTAGAACAATATGGGAACATTGTGTTTTGTTCTTTTTATGTTCTTTTTTTATTGGAAAACCTTTATTTTTATTAATACAAAATCTTGTGGATTAACTGTTTTTCATGACTTATTCCCTTGATTCCCCATGGAAACCCATGGTATCCCATAGAGACCCAAATAATCCTAGGCCGCTCCTCGCAGGGCGGAATGCCTAGGTTGTTGATTTTTCGAGGAATAACATGGCCGTTTTTCTGTCCACCTTTGTCAACCGGATTGACAAAAAAGGACGGGTATCGGTTCCAGCGTCTTTCAGGGCGGTTCTGGGGCCAGATGCGCCAGGCATAGTCGTGTTCCGCTCCCTTCAGCACGAAGCCCTAGACGGATGCTCCGTTGCCCACCTCGAACTCCTCAGCCAAAGCCTTGAAAAACTTGATCTGGCACCCGAAACGTATGAGCTGATCGAAACCACCATCTTCGGCGGCTCCGTTCAGGTTCCTTTTGATGGTGAAGGGCGTATCGTCCTGCCCGCCCACCTCGCCTCAGCCGTCAGTATCGCGGACGAAGTCGCTTTTGTGGGCCGCCGCAAAACGTTCCAACTGTGGGATCCCTCCAAACTCGCCGCGCATGACGCCGCCGCCCGCTCCGCAGCCCGCGCCAAGGACATCTCGCTCAGCAAGATCATCGCGCAAGCCGCCAGCAAACTCGAAGAAGGGGCGTTCTGATGACGCAAACGTCCCAACACATTCCCGTCATGTTGCGCGAAGTCATCACAGCCCTTCGGCCGAAAGACGATGGCGTTTATGTGGACGGTACTTTCGGGCGCGGCGGATATACGCGCGCTTTGCTTACCGAAGCCAAAACGCATGTGTTTGGCATCGACCGCGATCCCGACGCTATCGAAGCCGGTCAGTCCATGGTGAAAGAATTCGCGCCGCGCCTGAAGCTTGTGCATGGCGCATTTGGCGATATGGATATTCTCCTCGCGCAAGAAAACGTGACAGCCGTTGACGGCGTCGCGCTCGATCTCGGCGTGTCGTCGCCGCAGCTCGACCAAGCAGAGCGCGGCTTTTCTTTCATGGAAGACGGCCCTCTCGACATGCGCATGGGCCGCGAAGGTCCTTCTGCGGCAGATGTCGTGAACGACGCCAGCGAACGCGACCTTGCCGACATGATCTTCAAGTACGGCGAGGAACGCTTCGCACGCCGTGTCGCCAAACGTGTTGTGGAGGCGCGCGAAAAAAGCCGCCTCGCCCGCACGCTGCAACTGGCCGAAATCGTCCGCAAGGCCGTCCCCCGCTCTTCCGACGGCCTCGACCCTGCGACACGCACATTTCAAGCTTTACGCATCGTCGTTAACGACGAGATGGGCGAATTGAGCCGTGGCCTGTGCGCAGCCGAGCGATTGCTCAAGCCGCAAGGACGCCTTGCCGTCGTGTCGTTCCACTCGCTCGAAGATCGCCTCGTGAAAGACTTTATGCGGGAACGCAGTTCCGGCGCGTCCCTCGCTTCGCGTCACGTCCCCGCGAACGATCAACGCAAGGAACCGCCCTTCGTTCTCGTGACGCGCAAGCCGCAAACGCCGTCCGCCGACGAAACGGCTTCCAATCCCCGCGCCCGTTCAGCCCGCCTCAGGGTTGCCGAACGCACCACCGCCCCGGCCCTCAGGGAGAATGTCGCATGACCCGCGTCTCGTCGATCCTGTTCTGGTTTGGTTTAACGCTCATCGTGAGTTTGGCGCTTTACGGCACCAGCAATCGCGTTCAGGAAATGGGTAAACAGCTGCGTTCGCTCAACGCCAAAATCGAGGCCGAACAAGCGAATATCCACGTCCTCAAAGCCGAATGGGTCTATCTCTCCAACCCCGCGCGCATCGAAGCGGCGGCGCGCAAATACCTCGCCATGCACCCCACCGCGATGAAGCAGATCGCCAAGCTTGAAGATCTGCCCGCCATTCTTCCCATACGCGAAGAAACAAACGCCGATGTGGACAACCAGCAGCGCAATATTGTCGCTCCGCGTAAATCTCTTGCCGACCGCCCTGTTGCTTCTTACAAGCGCGGGGCTAAAGTGGCCGCTCAAAATGATACGACTCACGTCAATACGCACATGATCCTGACAGAAACCCGGGATACAGCCGCAATCGCGGTCTCGGCCGAGCCTCTGCCCGTGCACGACTCCAACTTTATGATGGCGGCCGACTCGATTCCATCCGCCAGTCCACCTCCATGACAGGATGGCGTTCCCGAAGAAATCGCCGTGTCACGCGCCAGCCCAGCCTACCTGGCCTCTTGGATACGCCTGGACGCCAGCGCCTCCCCTCCCAGCCCGAACAAGCGCTTGAGCGCGCGCGCCTTCGCCTTGTCGTCGTTCTATTCATGTTCGGCTTGCTTTATGCCATCATCGGCTGTCGCGTAACGACGCTAACGCTTTTGAGCGACGCGCCGGAAACGCCAATATTAAACACTGCTTCGCGTGACGCGCCCGTCGTCGCTCGCGCTGATATCGTCGACCGGAACGGCACGGTATTGGCCACGTCGCTGCCGACAGTTTCTCTATGCGCCGACTCGCGCAAAGTCATCGACGCCGGCGAAGCTATCTCCAAATTGAGAACCGTACTGCCCGACATCGATATCAAGCGTCTGGACAGGGAGCTTCAAAGCGCGAAACGTTGCGCTCTGATCCGCAGACATCTCACGCCAAAACAGTATTACGAAGTCAACAGGCTCGGCATCGCGGGCCTGGAATTCAGCCCAGACGAATCCCGCGTGTATCCCGCCGGACGGCTCACGGCGCATGTGACCGGCTATACCGACATCGACAGCAACGGTATCGCGGGCATGGAAAAAAGCCTCAACAAGAGACTCCAGCAAACTCCCCAACCCGTGGCGTTATCGCTTGACCTGCGCCTGCAAACCATCCTTTACCGTGAGCTGTCCCAAGCCGTCAATGAGTTCAAAGCGCTAGGCGGCGCGGGAGTCATCATGGACTCCCGCACCGGCGAAATTCTCGCGCTTACATCATTGCCGGATTTCGATCCCCAGAAACCGGGAAACGCCGACGACAACGCAAAGTTCAACCGCGCGACTTTGGGCGTTTATGAAATGGGATCGACGTTCAAGATCTTCACGGCGGCGCTGGGATTGGACACAAACGTCATTAAGCCTTCCGACCGTTTCGATACGACGAACCCCATCGAGGCGGGCCGCCAAACCATTCGCGATTTCCATCCGTCCAAGCGTCCCCTGAACGTAGCCGAAATCTTCATGGAGTCATCTAATATCGGCGCGGCGCGCATTGCGGAAAAAATCGGCGCTTCACGTCAGCGCGCCTTTCTCGGCGACCTCGGATTGACCCAGAAATCGTCCATCGAATTGCCTGAAGTCGGCTTTCCCATCGTCCCGTCCTCATCGAACTGGAACAACATCGCAACGATGACGGTAGCCTTCGGCCACGGTATCGCCGTCAACGCCGTGCAACTGGCGGCCGCCGTGGCCAGTATCGTGAACGACGGCCAAAAGGTCAGGCCGACGTTGCTTAAACGCGAAAGTAAAGAAGAGGAGAACCTCGCAAAAGAGCGTGTCGTATCGTCCCGCACTTCCGCTCAATTGCGCGCCCTCATGAGGCTTGTCGTCACGGACGGCACGGCGAAAGCCGCCGAAGTGCCGGGCTATATCGTCGCCGGCAAGACGGGAACCGCCGATAAGCTGACCAACGGCCAATATAACAAGAATGCGCGGCTTTCGTCGTTTATAGGGGTTTTCCCCGCCAACGCGCCGCGCTATCTTGTTTTCGCGATGTTGGACGACCCTAAAGGCAACGCCAAAACTTATGGCTATGCCACGGGTGGCTGGACGGCGGCTCCTATTATCAGCCGCGTCGTCAGCCAAATGGGTCCCCTTCTCGATTTACCGCCCCAGGATCCGGATGTCTTGGCTGTTACGGAGCGTCAGCTATTACGCCCGCTTGGCGGGGAAGTTCTAACGACGTTGAAGTTGAACAAGGATAATGAAGATTATGCTTCTGTCGAATCTAATAGGGCCCAATGAAGGCCTGAAACTTCATGGGAACGATGTCGATATAACCGGCCTGATAACCGACTCCCGCGCGACGAAAAGGGGCGATCTATTTATAGCCGTGCCCGGCACGAAACAGGACGGCCGGACATATATAAAGGACGCGCTGGATAAAGGCGCCGTCGCCGTGTTGGTTCCCGAGGGCACAAACGGACTTTCCGTTCCTTATATCACGACGCCCGATATCCGTTCGACAGTCGCAAACATCGCAGCAACCTTTTATCCTCGACAACCGGAACACATCGCCGCCGTTACCGGCACCAGCGGCAAAACGTCCATTGCTCAATTCGCGCGGCAACTCTGGCAGAACAACGGCCATGTATCGGCAAGCGTTGGCACGCTCGGCCTCGTGACGGCCAAGGAAACGCGTTACGGCTCATTGACGACGCCAGATCCCATCACCCTGCACAAAACGCTCGACGAAGCTGCTGGCAACGGCATAACGCACCTTGCAATGGAAGCGTCAAGCCATGGGCTGGATCTGCATCGTCTTGATCGCGTCAACGTCCATGTCGGCGCATTCACCAATTTGTCGCGCGACCACCTCGATTACCATGAGGATATGGAATCCTATCTCGCCGCAAAACTGCGCCTGTTCACAGAGATAATGCCGGAAGGATCAACAGCGGTTCTCAACGCCGACGTTCCCGAATACGGCGTTCTCTCCATGGCCTGCAAAGATTGCCGTCATGCAATCATCGATTACGGCAAGAGAGCAAATTACATTCGTTTGAAAGATTACGAACTTCACCTCAATGGCCAGCTCCTCCGTTTTTCGGTGATAGGCAAAAATCATGAAATTCTGCTGCCCGTCGCCGGCGAATTCCAGGTTTGGAACAGCCTTTGCGCGCTGGGCATGGCGATTGGCAGCGGCGATCCCATCGATCAATCCGTCGCTTCCATGGAAAAGCTAACCGGTGTGCCCGGTCGTTTGGAACGCATAGGCGCGACGAAAAAAGGCGGAACGGTTTTCGTCGATTACGCCCACAAGCCCGGCGCGTTGGAAAACGTCCTGACGGCCATGCGCTCTCATGTCGCCGCTCGCCCGGGCGGGCGGCTTTTCGTCGTGTTCGGTTGTGGCGGCAACCGCGACAAAGGCAAACGCCCCCAAATGGGGGAAATCGCCATCCGTCTGGCCGATGTCGTGATCGTTACCGACGACAACCCCCGTAACGAGGTTCCGACCGAGATTCGCAAGGACATCCTCGCGGGTTGCGCCCCGGGGCCGAATCTGCGCGAAATCGGGGATCGGGCTGAAGCCATTCAGACCGCCATTTCAGAACTCGAAGAAGGCGACGTTCTTGTCATTGCCGGCAAAGGCCATGAAACGGGCCAAATTGTCGGCGATAGGGTTTTGCCGTTCGACGACGCCGAAGTCGCGCGGCAAGCGCTGGGAAAGTAACGACGCATGGATATGGAGCAAGAAGTGAAGCAAGACGCGCCTTATATGCCGACCCTTCGCCGCGCCGGGACTGTCTTGATGGCCGTCGGCGCCGTCGACATCGCCGCCATGATCTTATGCGCCGCAGGAGGAATAGCCTATTCTTCCAACTTCAACGTTTTCGCTTTGGTCGCGGGCTACATTCTTTACCACGGCAATCTCCGCGCGGCGAACGTCATCGCGTGGATCGCGGCGTTCTTGTTGACAAGCTTTCTAAGTATGCTCGTCTTTCTTCCGGCGCTTGAACCTATCGATCTCTTGCTGTTGAAAGTCAAACTACAGCCATTGCCCTATGCAATATCTGCCGTCACGTACGTAGTCGCCGTAATTTTGCTCAACTGGGTCATTAACGAACTGCGAACCGACACCATTGTTCTGGCGCAGGAAATCGCCGGCATAAAGGTCCGGCGGTTAATCGCTCCCGTCGTATTGGCAATATGCGTCTCTATTGTCGTATCTATCGCGGTTCCCGTGATGCTCGGTGGCGAAGCCGGCCAAAGGGCTGTGCATCTTGCCGGACTTAAGCTTGGCGCGAACTACAAATATCACGTGAAATCGCTCAAAATTAAGAAATCGCCCGAAGGCAAGCATGTCTCGGGAGTCGTCACCGCCTATAACGACAATGAAATAAAAACAGTGGAAGTGGATTGGACGGATAAATGAAACTGGTTTGGCAAGCAGAAGACGTATTAAGGGCCGTACGCGGAAACTGCCTGCACGAACAAACATGGACGGCTCACGGCGTCGCGATCGACAGCCGCACGACGGAGCCCGGCGATTTATTTATCGCCATCAAAGGTCCATATAAGGATGCGCACGATTACGTCGCGCAGGCTTTCACAAAGGGAGCCGTCGCCGCCATCGTGCAGCGTGTGCCGTCCCAAGTTCCAGGCGATGCCCCGTTGATTACCGTCGATGACACTTTCACGGCTTTGCAAGACTTGGGCCGCGTCGGTCGCCAGCGTTCCTTCGCCAAAATTGTTGCCGTCACCGGCTCCGTCGGCAAAACGAGCAGCAAGGAGCAATTACGCGCCATCCTCGAAGCCAACGGCGACACGCACGCCAACGAAGGCGGTCTGAACAACCATTGGGGGGCGCCGCTTACGTTGGCCCGCCTTCCATGCGATGCGCGTTACGGCATTATAGAGCTGGGCATGAACCACGCGGGCGAGCTTGGCTCTTTGTCGCGCGAGGTTCAGCCGCATGTCGCGCTCATCACGAACGTTGAAGCCGTTCACCTCGAATATTTCGCGTCCGTCGAAGCGATTGCCGACGCTAAAGCCGAAGTTTTTCTGGGCATGAATCCCGATGGCGTCGCCGTGCTCAACCGCGACAACCCGCATTACGCGCGCTTGCTCGCCGCCGCGCGTACGCAAGGCCTGAAACGCACGTTAAGCTTTGGTCACGATTCAAAAAGCGACGCTCGCTTCGTAAAATATCGCGCCGATGCGCAAGGCGGCGAACTCGATGCCATCATCCTCGGCGAAAAAGTGACGTATCGCATTGGCGCGCCCGGCGAACACATCGCGTTCAATTCCTTGGGCACGCTCTTGGCCGCCGCCGCTCTTGGCGCGGATTTCATGATCGGCATGGACGCCCTCGCCACTTATCGCCCGCCGCAAGGTCGCGGTACAAGGCAAACGCTGACACTCGCCGACGGCAAACAGCTGACACTGATCGACGAAAGCTACAACGCGAGTCCCGTCGCCGTTCGCGCGGCGATAAAAGTATTGGGCCAAACGCCGGTCGGTCAGAACGGCCGTCGCATCGCCGTATTGGGCGACATGCGTGAACTGGGAACCGCTGCCCCTAAACTTCACGCAGAACTAGCCCAAGCCCTTGAAGAAGCGAAGGTTGACGTTGTGCACTGCTGCGGCGAGATGATGACACACCTGCATAAGGCTTTACCACCTCGTCTCAAGGGGCATTGCGTTAACCAAAGCAATGACCTTGCGCCGCTTGTAGCCGCCGAAGTACGCTCCGGCGACGTTGTGATGGTCAAAGGCTCGCACAGCGTGCATATGGAACGGGTGGTCGAGGCTATTCTAGCGCTGAACGGCGCTTCATCCTCTCGCCGCAAAATGGCCGGTTAATCAAAGGTTCAACGGATTTAGGTAATGCTCTATCTCTTATTATCGCCATTCGCGCGTGATTTTATTCTCTTCAATCTTTTCCGCTACATCACGTTCCGGACGGGCGCGGCGTTCCTGACTTCACTTATGCTCTGCTTTATTTTCGGTCCGCGCATCATCCGCTGGCTCCGTGCCAAACAGGGCGATGGCCAGCCCATCCGCGACGACGGCCCCGAAACGCATCTCAAGAAAAAAGGCACGCCTACCATGGGCGGCCTGATGATTCTTATCGCCGCCATCGGCAGCACGCTGCTCTGGGTCGACGTGGCCAACACGTTTTCATGGATTGTACTATTCGTTATGGCGGGTTTCGGACTAGTCGGCTTAGCCGATGACTACCAAAAGCTTACCAAGCGCAACGCGCGCGGCATTCCTGGAAAAATACGTTTGCTCATTCAAATCATCATGGCTTCTATGGCCGTTTACGCCATCGTAGATGTCGTCAATACGCCTCAGGCGACGCAACTCGCCCTGCCCTTCATCAAGGAACTCGCGCCGCAACTGGGTTGGCTCTTCTATCCGTTTGCGGTGTTCGTCATCGTTGGCGCAAGCAACGCAGTGAACCTCACGGACGGCCTCGACGGTCTCGCGACCGTGCCCGTGATGATCGTCGCTCTGTCGTTCTGCATGATCTCGTATCTCGTCGGCAACATCGTGTTTGCCAACTACCTGCAAATTCACCACGTCGCCGGAGCGGGCGAACTTGCCGTGTTCTGCGGCGCATTGGCGGGCGCTTGCCTTGGCTTTCTCTGGTACAACGCGCCTCCCGCGCAAGTGTTCATGGGCGACACTGGCTCGCTCGCGTTGGGCAGTTCCATCGGAACCATCGCCGTCATCATCAAGCATGAAATCGTGCTGGCGATCATCGGCGGCCTGTTCGTCATGGAAACCGTGTCGGTGATCGTTCAGGTCGCTTCGTTCAAGATGACGGGCAAACGCGTGTTCAAAATGGCGCCGCTGCACCATCATTTCGAAAAACTCGGCTGGTCTGAACCCACCGTCGTCATCCGATTCTGGATCATCGCCTGCATTTTGGCGCTGGTCGGCCTATCGACGTTGAAATTAAGATAATGGAAAAAGACACGTACTTTTCGTTCTTCAAGGATAAAACCGTAACCCTGATGGGCCTCGGCTTGTTGGGGCGGGGAGTCGGCGACGCAGCCTTTCTTTCACGCCAGTGCAAAAAAGTCTACGTCACGGACATCAAAACCGAAGGCGAACTCCGCCCTTCCATCGACGCCCTGAAAGATTGTAAAAACATCGAATTCTTTTTAGGCGGTCATGACAACAAGATTTTTTCCAATATCGATTTCGTCATCAAGGGCGCAGGCGTGCGTCTCGACAACCCCTTCATCGAGCACGCTCAGAAAAACAACATCCCCGTATACATGAGTTCAGCCCTCTTCTCCCGCCTCGCGTCTCTCAAGACCATCGGTGTCACAGGAACGCGCGGTAAAACAACCACGGCCTGCATGATCGCCGAAATCTTGAAACGCGCAGGCAAAAAAGTCCTTCTGGGCGGCAACATCCGGGGGGTTTCCACGCTGTCCCTTCTACCTGAAGCCGGTAAACACGATTTTGCCGTTCTCGAACTGGACTCCTGGCAGCTCCAGGGCTTCGAAACGCTGAAAATCAGCCCGAATATCGCGGTCTTCACGACATTTTATCCCGACCACATGAATTATTACGACGGGAACATGGATCAGTACTTGCGCGACAAAACGGCGATCTTCAAATACCAAAAACCGGAAGATGTTTTCATCACAACAGAAGAAATCGCAAGAATTCTCGGCCCAAAATACGTCAAAGACAGCCGCCCTCCGAATTGGACGATGGCGCAGCCCCTGCCCCCCTCGTTCACTTTGAAAGTCCCGGGCGCGCATAATCTCCTAAACGCCGGATTGGCAAAGGCCGCGGCCCTCGCCTGCTCCATCGACGCAACAACGATCGATACGGCGTTGCGTGATTTCGAAAGCGTCGAAGGCCGCCTGCAATTCGTCGGCGCATGGAAAGAACGCAAGATCTACAACGACAACAACGCGACAACGCAGGAAGCCACGCTAGCCGCCCTGACCTCGTTCCCTCCGCAATCTATCGTCTTGATTTTCGGCGGCAACGACAAAGGCTTGCCGATCGACCGCCTCACCGCTTACATAGCGGACAATAAAATCAGATGCGTCGTCTTGAAAGGCACGGGCAGCGACCGCGCGCTCGAAAAACTGCCGAACCTTAAAATCGTTTCCTCGATGCCCGAAGCGATCAAGCTCGCAACGGAATTGTCGAAACCCGAAGACAACATCATCCTAAGTCCCGCGTTTGCCTCCTTCGGTATGTTCAACAACGAGTACGATCGTAACGACCAGTTCATGGCCGAAGTCAAAAAGCTGACCGGTAGCCCCGAAGGAGAAGGTTGAACATGGTTTCCCCCCTTGCCCGATCCGATCAATCCGTCTTGGGCCGCTGGTGGTGGACGGTTGACCGTTGGACTCTCGTTGCAGTCGCGCTTTTGATCGGCTTTGGTATCCTGCTTATTCAGGCCGCGACGCCCGCCGTCGCGACCAAGCATGGGCTGAACTCTTATTACTTCGTCAAGCGGCACCTCGTTATGCTGGGGCCCTCCATAATCATAATCTTCTGCGTTTCGCTGTTGAAGCCGCGCCATATTCGTCTGTTAACCACGCTTCTGCTTATGATATTCTTGCCGCTCTTGATCGCCACGCCGTTCATAGGCGTAGAGATCAAGGGCGCCATTCGATGGATTCAGGTCGCGGGAGTATCTTTACAGCCTTCGGAATTCATCAAGCCTGTTTTGGCCGTGGCCGCCGCATGGCTTTTCGCGCGCCAGTGCGAGAAGAAGGGATTTCCTGGGCTCAGCGTCAACGTTGCGCTCTTTGGCTTGATCGTGGTCAGTCTTGCTGGACAGCCCGATATAGGCATGATCGTCCTCACGTCGGCGATGTGGTTCGGCCAATTCTTTTTGGCGGGCCTCCCTTTGACATTCGTAGGTCTGTCGGCTGTGCTTGGCATGGGGGGGCTTATCGGCGCCTATTTTGTTTTTCCGCACTTCGCCTCGCGTCTTGATCGCTTTCTGACGAACTCCGGCGACACCTATCAAACCGATCGCGCGATCGACGCTTTCATGAACGGCGGACTTTTCGGAAAAGGGCCAGGAGCGGGTACGGTCAAGATGACCATTCCCGACGCGCACGCCGATTTCGTATTCGCCGTCGCCGGGGAAGAACTTGGACTGATCTGGTGCCTTGTCATCATCGCTCTTTATGCTTTTATCGTCTGGCGCGGCATTTTACGGGCGCAGAACGAAAACAACCTTTTCGTTCTGCTGGCCATCAGCGGTTTATTGATCGAATTCGGCCTTCAGGCAGCAATTAACCTCGCCTCCACGCTGCACCTCATCCCGACGAAAGGCATGACGTTGCCGTTCATTTCCTATGGCGGATCGTCGCTCTGGGCGCTGGCGCTGGAGATGGGCATGCTGCTCGCGTTGACGCGTAAGCGTTACGGCGTGAGCGACGAGTAGGATTAAGGAATCAAGGATCGAAATACAGTGGCCCGAAAAACCTGCTTGCCGAGTCTGGAATTTCGGCTCAAGTTCCTCTAGACTCGAAGCGGTATATCCGTAAAAACTGGCCCCTGAATGCTGCCCCCTGATTCACCCCTTATCGCCCTCGCCGCCGGAGGCACTGGCGGCCATGTGTTTCCCGCCGAAGCCTTGGCGCGGGAACTTTTGGGCCGTGGTTTGCGCGTCGTTTTGTTCACAGACCCGCGCGGCAACAAATTCAGCGAAGATTTAACCGTACCGGTGTACCGCATCCGCGCCAACACCTTGGGCAAAGGCCTGTTCGGCAACCTGAAAAGCGTCTTCGATATCGCTGTGGGCGTCATGCAATCCCGCCGCCAGCTTCGCAAACTTAAACCCGCCGCCATCGTCGGCTTTGGCGGCTACCCCTCCGTCCCACCTCTTTACGCCGCCGCGCAACTCGACATCCCGATCGTCCTGCACGAACAGAACGCCGTGCTGGGCCGGGCCAACCGCGCCGCCATGGGTAAAGCGCGGCTGCTCGCCACGTCGTTTCCGCACGTCGTCGGCCTGAAAGCCAACAGTCCGGTGCGTGTCGTCCATACGGGTAATCCCGTCCGTCCGGCTTTTGCGGCCATGCGCGCAAAGCCCTATACCCCCGTCACTGACGACGGGCCTGTTCGCGTACTCGTCTTGGGGGGCAGTTTAGGAGCGCAAATCTTCAGTAAAATCGTTCCGAAAGCCATAGGTTTGTTGCCTGAACACCTGCGTTTACGCATGATAGTAGCCCAGCAGTGCCGAGCCGAAGACCACGAAACCACCCAAGCCGCATATGCCGGAGTGGGCATCGAAGCCGAACTGACGCCCTTTTTCCGCGATGTTCCCGAGCGCATGGCCAATGCCCACCTCGTCATTGGCCGTTCCGGCGGCGGGGCGATCGCCGAACTCACGGCTATTGGCCGTCCCTCCATCCTCGTCCCCTTCCCCCATGGCCTCGCGGGCGAACAAATCGCCAATGCCGAAGCGCTGGCTGAAGCGGGTGGCGCATGGCTCATCCCAGAACAGGCCTTTACGCCCGAAGCCTTGGCGGTGCGTTTGGAGGCCTTGTTAACCTTACCGAGCAGCCTCGTAAAAGCCGCCGCCGCAGCGCGCGCCTGGGGCACGGTCACGGCTGCCGATAATCTTGCGGATTGCGTGCTGGATGTCATAGGAAAGCCCAGATTATCCAACATGAACAACGGCGCAAAAGCCAATCCTTTTAAGGAATAACAATAATTATGATCCGCCTGCATAATTTCCCGAACGGTTCGCATAAAACAACCGAAGCGAAAACGCCGCCCAGCCCGCTCGACATCGGCATGATCCACTTTGTTGGAATCGGCGGCATCGGGATGAGCGGCATTGCGGAAATTCTCCACACGCTCGGCTACAAAGTCCAAGGCAGCGACCTCACCGACAACGCCAACGTCAAGCGCCTGCGCGACAAGGGCATCGCCATCAGCATCGGCCATAAGGCCGAACATCTCGGCGAAGCAGCAGTGGTTGTTATTTCTTCGGCAGTTAAAAAAGACAATCCCGAACTCATCGCCGCGCGCGAGGCGCATTTGCCGGTCGTGCGCCGCGCCGAAATGCTGGGCGAACTGATGCGCCTCAAATGGTCGGTGGCCGTCGGCGGCACGCACGGCAAGACGACGACCACATCAATGGTCGCCGCGTTGTTCGACGCGGCGGGACTTGACCCCACCGTCATCAACGGCGGCATCATCAACGACTACGGCACCAATGCGCGCCTCGGCGCAGGCGACTGGATGGTGGTCGAGACGGACGAATCCGATGGCAGCTTTACAAAATTGCCTTCGACTATTTGCATCGTCACGAACATGGATCCCGAACACATGGATCACTACAAGGATTTTGACGCGGTGCGCCAGGCGTACGCGACATTTGTTGAAAACCTGCCGTTCTACGGTTTCGGCGTTTTGTGTATCGATCATCCCGAAGTGCAGGCGCTCATCGCACGCATTCAGGACCGCCGCATCATCACCTACGGCCTGTCCCCGCAAGCCGACGTACGCGCACTCAACATACAGGCTTCGCCAGATGGCATGACCTTCGATGTGAGCTTCGCAGATCGCAAGACAGGCGAAACACGCTCGATTACAAACTTCCATCTGCAAACTATCGGCCAGCACAACGTGCAAAACGCGCTATCGGCGCTGACGGTCGCGTGGCAACTGGGATTCAGTGAACAGACCATGCGCGCCGCGCTTGCCAATTTCAGAGGCGTCAAGCGTCGCTTTACGCGCACGGGCACGGTGAATGGCGTGACGATCATCGACGACTATGGCCATCACCCGGTTGAAATCGCCGCAACGCTCAGAGCCGCGATGCAAGCCAAGCAAGGCATAAACGGCAAGGAAGGCCGCGTCATCGCCGTCGTCCAGCCGCACCGCTACACGCGCCTGTCGAACCTGTTCAAGGAATTCTGCTCGTGTTTTAACGACGCCGACATCGTCGTCGTTGCCGATGTTTACCCCGCTGGCGAAAAACCCATCGAAGGCGCGACCAAGGAAGCTTTGGTCGAAGGCCTGCGCGCCCATGGCCACCGCGAAGTGCACGCCCTTCCCTCGCCGCAAGACCTGGCTCCACTTATCGCGAAACTGGCCCAACCCGGCGATTACGTCATCTGCCTCGGCGCAGGCACGGTTTCCCAGTGGGCGCATGCGCTGCCGGAGGAGTTGGAGAGAGTGTCGAAATCAGCTAAGATGCTATCGGCTTAAATATTAACCGTACAGAGACGGGACGGTGGCATGTCCGCTCAATTCGACCCCAAATATCAAGCTTTGCGTGGCGACTATGAAGAGGAAGGTCTGATGCTTCGTCTCCCCCCTGCTCGCGGCAAGCTGATCCCAAACGCTCCTTTGGCAGAACAAACGTGGTTCCGCGTCGGCGGCCCTGCGGAAGTGTTGTTCAAACCTGCCGACGCCGACGATCTGTCGCACTTTCTCGCTCACTGTCCGCAGGATATTCCGATCACTGTACTGGGCCTGGCCTCCAACACGCTTGTGCGCGACGGCGGCATTCCTGGCGTCGTCGTCAAACTCAGCCCCGATTTTTCGCATATCAAATTCGAAGAAGGCGCGCTTAAGGCCGGCGCGGCTGCCGTCAACCTCAACGTCGCGCGCGCCGCCCAAACCACAGGCCTTGCGGGACTCGAATTCCTCTGCGGTATTCCCGGCACGATCGGCGGCGGATTACGCATGAACGCGGGCGCGTATGGCAGCGAGTTCAAAGACGTCTTGCGCTGCGCCCACGCCATGGATCGCGCCGGAAACAAACACGTCTTGCGCGTCGATGACTTGAAACTGTCCTACCGCCGTTGCGGGTTGCCGGAAGACTGGATTTTCCTCGGCGCCGAGTTCGAGGGAGAACCAGACGATCCTGCCGCAATCCAAAAACGCATGACCGACATCCAGACCAAGCGCGCGGAATCCCAGCCCATTCACGAAAAAACGGGCGGCTCGACGTTCGCCAATCCCGACAACGACCCCAAAGGTCGCAAAGCATGGCAATTGATCGACGAGGCAGGATGCCGTGGCCTCAAGATCGGCAAGGCCAAGGTTTCGGAAAAGCACTGCAACTTCCTGATCAACACGGGCCAGGCCACCGCCGCCGATATCGAAAACCTCGGCGAAGAAGTCCGCCGCCGCGTGAAGGAAAAAACGGGTATTGAGTTGCGTTGGGAAATCCGCCGCATCGGCGTGCCAAAAGCCTGATATGCCACAAAAAAGGCTATAAAATCAGCGTCTTCGCCAAAAAACATGGGGATAAACCATATTTAGCGGTTTCCCTTACCTTTGCCTTTTTTTAAGGTAATGTTTCGGCAGATTAGGAGAATCGTAGAATGCGCATAGCGGTCATTTGTGGCGGGCCATCGGCGGAGCGGGGCATATCCCTGAACTCGGCGCGTTCGGTCATGGATCACCTGTCCCCGCTGGGCTGGGACATCGTCCCCATCTATTGCGACACACAGAAAAACTTCTACCGCCTCTCGCAAGGCCAGCTTTACTCCAACACGCCGTCCGATTTCGATTTTAAGCTTAAGCACGCCGCGCAGCCGATGACACAGGACGAATTCATCGCCGCTTGCCGCGAGGTCGATCTGGTCTTCCCCGCCATCCACGGCGAGTTCGGCGAAGACGGCGATTTGCAAAAACTTTTGGAAGATAACAAGATTCCGTTCGTCGGCTCGTCCTCGGCGAGTTGCGCGAGCATGTTCGATAAAGCCAAGGCCAACGCGCACTTGGCCGCGCACGGCTTTGCCATCCTGCCCCACTGCCGTGTCGGCAAAGACGAAACGCCCGACGCGATCAAAACCAAAATCAAAAACTTTTTCGCGGAACACAACCTAACCAAAGCCGTCGTGAAGCCCACGGCAGGCGGCTCGAGCCTTGGCATCGCCACCGTCACGACGCCTGAAGAAGCCGCCGAAAAAGCGTTGGAACTCTTCGCCTTGGGCCGCGACAATGCCGCGATGGTTGAACCTTATTGCGAAGGACAGGAATTCACTGTCGTCACGCTTCAAGGACCGGACGGCAAGCCCGTCGCCCTCATCCCGACCGAGATCGAACTATCCGACGACACGGCCTCCATCTTCAGCTTCCGCCACAAATATCTGCCGACATGCCGCGTGGCCTATCACTGCCCGCCGCGTTTTGCTGATCAGGTGATCGCCCGCATCCAGAAAGTCGCTGAAGTTCTGTTCTTCTTCTTCGACATGCGCGATTTCGCGCGTCTCGATGGATGGCTGTTGAAAGATGGCCGCATAATCTTTTCCGATTTCAACCCGATTTCGGGCATGGAACAGAACAGCTTCCTGTTCTTGCAAGGCTCGCGGCTAGGTCTCAGCCACGGCGACATGCTGCGTTATGTTGTCGCCAGTGCCGCGCGCCGCCATAACATTCCGCTTAAGGAAAAAACGCTCGCAAAGCATAAGGACGCGCGTAACGTTGCGGTGCTTCTTGGCGGCACGACGGCGGAACGCCAAGTCTCGCTCATGTCCGGCACAAACGTATGGCTCAAATTGCGTCATTCCCCGGCGCACAAGCCCGAACCCTATCTTCTCGCTTCGGACAACGAAGTCTGGCGTCTGCCCTACAGTTTTACGCTCAGCCACACGGTCGACGAAATACTCTACCATTGCAGCGAAGCCGAT
>CAZVCG010000003.1:38970-84023 GCA_964626265.1 uncultured Rhodospirillaceae bacterium
CGGCGGCAACGGCGAAGACGGCACGATCCAGCAAAGGCTTGAACAACATGGCCTGGCCTACAACGGCTCCGGCCCCAAAGGTTCACGCCTATGCATGGACAAAGACGCAACGGGCAACGTCATCCGCAAGCTGAACGATCCGCTGTTGACGTCCGCGCCGAAAATCGTGTTGTCGCTGCATGATTACATGGCCTCAAAAACGCCGGACAATTTGTGGGACTATGTATGCGCCCAGCTTAAAACCAAAGACCTCATCATCAAGCCGGCCGGCGACGGCTGCTCTGCGGGAGTCGTCCGTCTGCATAACGCTCATGATTTAAACGTTTATCTTCAGGCCTTGGCCAACAAAGATATCATGCTTCTCCCCGGTGCGCTGTCTCAGCAGAACGACATCGTCGAACTCCCCGCGCACGTTGATTTGCTTTTGCTGGAACCCTTCATCATCACTGACTCCATCCTCATCAAGGATCAGGAACTTGTTTACAAGCAAAACACTGGATGGATTGAGCTGACCGTCGGCGTCCTTGAAACGAGCGGCAATTATCACGCGCTGAATCCTAGCATCACCGTTGCCCAAGGTGATGTGCTTTCGCTCGAAGAAAAATTCCAGGGCGGAACGGGTGTCAACCTGACACCACCGCCTAGCTCGATCATCAAACAGGATCAAATCGACCTTATCCGGGGCAAAATAGAACTCGCCGCTCGCGCACTCGGAATCGAAGGCTATGCGCGCCTCGATATATTCTTCAATGTCCTCACCAACCAAACCATGTTGATAGAGGCTAACTCGTTGCCGGGCCTGACGGCATCGACGGTCATCTTCCATCAGGCGCTTGCCGAAACCCCGCCTCTTGCGCCCCGCGCGTTTCTCGAAAAACTCATTTCCTACGGACTAGCCCGCCACGATCCCGCCGCCACGACGCCCCACCCCAAACGCCGGAGCGCAGCCACGTGATCGTTTATTTACAAGCTAATCGACATACACGGACTGTCCCTCTCCCCTTGAGAGAGAGGTTAGGTGAGGGGTATATAAAGGTGCGAGCGAAGCGAGCTCCTCTCTTTTCAATGCCGGAACATTTCCCATGCCCCGCCTGAAAACCCGCTATCGCGGCAGCGTCATGCAAAACAATCCGTCGCGGCGCGATAAGCCGCATGGTTTGCTTTGGAAAATCCGCGTCTGGTTTGTCACGGCGACGATAGGCGTAACAGTTGTCGTTCTCCTCATCCTCTGGTTCAGTGACTGGCCGTCGCGCCAACTCAAGCGCCTTGAGAACTACGGCATTTCGCTCACCCAGCGCGCGCATTTCGCCGTCAAGTCCATCAATGTTGAAGGACGGCAATACACCGATAAGGACGATATTTTCAAAGCCCTCGACACGGTTGCAGGCGCGCCGATCTTGACGTTCGACCCCAAGGAAGCCCACGAACGCCTGTCGAAACTGCCTTGGGTCGCCGGCGTTACGATCGAACGCCGCTTGCCCGATACCCTTTACATAAGGCTGACCGAACGCCAGCCCATGGCGCGTTGGCAGCATGATAATGTGACGGAAGTCATTGACCGCGAGGGTAAAGTGCTGACTGCGGCCAGCGCCGATAAGTTCCCCGATCTGTTGCTCGTGGCCGGGGACAGCGCTCCGGCGCAAACCGCCAATCTATTAACAACTCTTAAGGAATTCCCGAATATATTCGCGCGCGTGAAGGGCGCCGTCCGCGTGGGCGAGCGGCGTTGGAATTTGCATTTACAAACAGGCCAGCTGGTTCGCTTGCCTGAACACAATATGGCGGAGGCGCTGAATAAGCTGGACGGCATGATCAAGGAAAAAAACATTCTTGATCGCGCCGTGACAGGCATTGATTTGCGCCTGCAAGACAAAGTCATCCTTGAGCCGGGCGCGGAGTCCGCGCCGGGATCAACGGAAGGGACCAAGCCGTGAAGCGTTTGACGCAATGGCTTTTTGACAAACCAAGGGTAGCGCAGGGCGACACCATTGCCGTGCTGGACATCGGCTCCAGCAAAATCGCCTGCTTCATCGTCCGCCCCGACGAACACGGCATGCCGCATGTCGTCGGGATCGGCCATCAGCTTTCCGAAGGCGTACGCGGCGGCATCGTGGCCGACATGGAAGCCGTTCGCCGCGCCGTTTCCGCAGCCGTCGCCACCGCCGAGCAAATGGCGGGCGAAACGATCGAGCGCGTGATTGTCAACGTCCCCTCCCCCCTCCTGATGTCGCGCACCGTCGGCATCGAATTGCCCGTGCACGGGCGCGAAATCACGGCGAACGACCTCGACCGCCTGATCGCGCAAGGCCAGACGATGGCTCCAGCCGACGCGCAAGGCAACATCCAGGAACTCATCCACACCATTCCGGTCAGCCACATCCTCGATGGGCAAAAAGGCATCCGCGATCCGCTCGGCATGACGGGCGTTTCGTTGCAAACCCAATTGCACCTCATCGCGGCGGCCTACGGCCCCATCCGCACGCTCGTCACGACGGTGGCGCGCTGTCATCTCGAAGTCGAACGCCTCGTCGCAGCGCCCTATGCCAGCGGCCTCGCCTGTCTGGTGGAAGACGAAATCGACCTCGGCTGCACGGTGTTGGACATCGGCGCGGGCACGACCTCCATCGGCATCTTCGCCGACGGGCAAATGCTCTACGCCGACGGCCTGCCGATTGGCGGCGCGCACATCACGAACGACATCGCGCGATGCCTCACCACGTCGATCAACCATGCCGAGCGGCTGAAAACGCTTTACGGCAACGCGATCGTCGTGCCGATGGACGACCGCGAAACGGTGGAAGTCCCGCAGGTCGGCGAAGAAACGCCCGAAAACACCAATCAGGTGCGCAAGTCGCAGCTCATCCGCATTATCCAGCCGCGCCTTGAAGAGATTTTCGAACTGGTGAAATCCCGCCTGGAAAACAGCGGTTTCAATGAAATCGCCGGACGGCGTTGCGTGCTCACGGGCGGAACGAGCCAGCTTCCCGGCATCCGCGACATCGCTCAACGCATCCTCGACAAACAAGTGCGCCTGGGCCGCCCGCTGCGCATCACGCGCCCCTCGCGCGACATTTATGTCGTCGCCCAGCGCCGCAAAGGCGACTTGCTGGGCAAGCGCGCTTCCGACATGTCCCCCGAAGACTTGTCCGGCGAAGCTCAAAAGGCAAAGACGGGTTCACGCCACTCAAAACCGGATACGGAAAACATAACGGCCTCGGGTCTCGCTGAAGCCACGTCTGGCCCCGCTTTCTCAACAACGGCAGGCCTCCTGGCCATCGCGTTGCAACCCGACCTCGCCGCCGCACCGAGTTACGCCGAATTCTCCTCAGGCAGCGGCATGATGTCGCGCCTCGGCCAATGGGTTAAGCAGAATTTGTGACGGCGATATTCTTATTAAAGCTTAAGCTTTTTAATCCTCTCCACCGCCTCGGCGATGCGCTCTTTGGATACCGTCAGCGCAAAACGCACATAGCCCTCGCCCGGGTCGCCGAAACCGCTGCCCGGCGTCGTGACGATGCCCGCCTCGCCCAGCAACTTCGCCGTGAACTCTTTCGACGTCATGCCTTTCGGCGTCGGACACCAGACATAGAAAGAAGCCTTCGGCGGTTCGGGATTGAGCCCGGCCTCTTTCAAGCCGTCGCAAAGAACTTTCGCGCGTTCGGCATAGATTTTCTGCATCTCGACCACGCAGGCTTGATCGCCTTCGATGGCGGTGATGCCCGCTTCCTGCACGGCGTTGAACGCGCCGCTATCGACGTTGCTCTTGATCTGGCCAAGCCCGCCGACGATCTCGGCATTGCCCACGGCAAAGCCGATGCGCCAGCCGGTCATGTTGTACGTTTTCGAAAGCGAGTGAAACTCGATGCCCACGTCTTTCGCGCCCGGAATTTCGAGGAAACTCATGGGAACGAAACCGTTCATGCCCATTTCGCTATAGGCGGCGTCATGCGCGACGATGATGTTGAACTTCTTCGCGAACGCCACGACTTTCTCGTAAAACGCGCGATCCGCGACCGCGCCCGTCGGGTTGTTCGGGTAATTGATGAACATCACCTTGGCCTGATGCGCGATGTGCGGCGGAATGGCGTCGAGATCGGGCAGAAAGTTATTCTCTTTCACAAGCGGCATGAAATGCGACTTGCCGCCCGCGAACATCGTGGCGACGCTGTAAACGGGATAGGCTGGCGTCGGCACCAGCGCGATATCGCCCGGATTGATGAAGGCGAGAGGAAAGTGCGCGATGCCCTCTTTCGACCCGATCAATGTCACAACCTCTTTTTGCGGATCGAGATCGACGTTGAAACGCTTCTTATACCAATTCGCCACGCTCGTGCGGAACTCGCCCGTGCCGGAATACGACGGGTACTGATGGTTAGCCGGGTCTCCCGCCGCCTTTTTCAAACGCTCGATAATGTGTTTCGGCGTCGGTAAATCCGGATCGCCGACGCCCAGGCTAATAACGTCCACGCCCTTGGCCACCACTTCAGCCTTAAGTCGGTCGATTTCGGCGAACAAATACGGAGGGAGAGCTTTCAGGCGGTCGGCTTTCTCGATAACCATGGAATCCTCATTAAATGGGGAAAAACGAAGCCCAAAGACTTCCACCAAACCGGATAAAAATCAATCGGTTGGATCGTCAAGGTTAACGCGATGGCGCAAATGCGGGCGTTTTAATCAGCAAATTCATCTAAATAGGCCTTTTTCCCTAGACAATTTCTTACAAAAAACGCATGTGTAGTCAGGCTTTGCCCTGCCTATTTCCGGCACAGCAACGATTTTGGATATTGAGGAATTTCATGTCACTGCACCGTATTTTAGCGCATTCTTTCATCATGGCTCTTTTGATGGTTTTGCTTCCGGGTAATTCTCTGGCGGCATCGAACGAGCCGATCAACGCGCTCGAAATGACCGAAGCCGGTCGCAAGGCGGCCACGATGGGCGAGCGCACGCTCATGCCGCGCTTGCGCGCTCTGCGTTCCTATCGTCTGAGCGGCGTCGCCGAGGCCCGCGTTCCTCAACCGTTGGAACAAGCGATGGCTATTGGTGAACCGGAACCTGAAGAAAAGAAAATCGCGCCGATACCTTTGGCCGAACGCAACGCCGGAAAAATGTATAGCCCGTCTCTGTATGAATCAAAACCTCCCGTCGTCGCGACGCCCGCTCCGTCTACCGAAGCTCCGTATGTTTATGACGCGACAAAAGAACCTCCGCCTGCCAATATCGCCGACTATCAGGCTCCGGTCATCGTCCCCGCGCCAAAGGAAAGCGTGACGGTTTTCAACGGCCAAGCCACGCCTGCGCACGCTCCCGCGCCGAAGGAAATGGGCATCTATCTCGACGGCAACATGCCGCCTTTAACACAGCCGCTTTCCGAACCCATGGGCCAACCCCCCTTGTCCACGGCGGCTGCGCCTTTGCCTATGCCAAAAGCAGAAACGCCCCAACCGAAACCTGCCCCGATCCAAATCGCCGAACGCGAGGAAGGCGGATTTTTCAGTTGGCTCTTTGGCTTGTTCAGCGAACCTAATCTAGAAAATCATGCCCGGCCTCACCTGCCCCGCACGGCTACGATCACGAACCGCGACGAGTTTTACATCCGCGCCATGCGCAACTATCCTGGACAGCCTTTCGCCAAATACGCTCGGCACGTTCTGGACACAGGCGTCTCCGCTACGTCGGATCCCTCGCTTTTCAGACCTTCCACCAGCGTGACGATTCCCGTGAACAACGCATACGCCTTCGCCTATCGCGTGCGCACGCCGCGTAGGCCAATGTTCTATGACGATACGAACGAACCGTTCGACGACTCCCAACCCATAGTCGCGCCTGAAGCCGCGCTGACGCTCACGTCAACAGCGACGGGCGCAACGTCACCCGAAATGGCTCAACCCGCAATCCAATTCACGCCGCAAACGGAACCGGCCAAACCCGTCATTTCATCCGAAACCGTCGTCCTGACCGAAGTGCCGAAAGACCTTGGTACGACAGCGATACCATTCAGCGCCGCAGGCGCGCCGAAACCCGTCACAACCGTCACCGTGCCTGAAAAACCGGCAACGCCGCCCTCGCTGTCCGCGCTTACCGAAATGAAGTCTGCGACTGCGGACGAAGTTCCGCCACGCCTCGGCACAACAGCCATTCCCTTCAAACGTCCTGCGCCTAAACAGGAAGAAATCGCGCGTCCGATGCCGGTTCCCTCGACGACAGCAACCATCAGCGCTGACCGCCGCTGGGGCATATTCGCTTCGACCGATATGCGCTTCGGCGAAGAAGAACTTGTGCGCGACGCGCCATCGACTGACACAGACGGCAACGGCGTTACGGTCGGCCTCGATTACCGCGTGAAAGACGGAACCTATGCCGGCCTCGCGCTCAGCTACGCTCGCTCCAGCTTTTCTACCGGCGAAACCAGCGACACGACGGCCAACAGCTACAGCATGTCGCTCTACGGCACGACCAATTACCTCAAAAGCGGCTACGTCGATGGCTTTATCTCCGTCGGCTTTTCATCCTTCGACAGCGACCGCACGTTTACGGCGGGCGTAAACGACGTTCGCACGGCTTCGGGCGATCCTTCCGCCTTTTTCCTGAGCGGCGACGTGGAAACGGGCTATGACTTGCGCGAAGGGCCGTGGAAATTCGGGCCTTATGCGAGCATGAAATTCGCCTACGTCGATATCGGTTCGTTCGATGAGGAAGGCGCGGGCGACCGCAACCTTAAAGTCACGCCGTCCAGCGACGTTTCCGTCATCGGCAGCGTCGGCATCGGCGGTTCGCATCGCGCGGCCATCGGTAACAGCGGGGCCATCATTCCCGCCTTCCGCATTGCGCTGAACCACGAGTTCGGCGACGCGCAAGCCCGCGCGAAGTCACAGCTTTTGACCGTATCGAGCGCTCAAGTCACAACCGAAGGCGTCAAGCGTTCGCGCACGTGGCTCAGCCTGAACCCGTCCGTGACGGCTGAATTGTCAAGCCGCTGGGCGTTACACGCCCAATACGTGCGCGACGTGTTCCGCGACGGCGACAACGAAAACACTGTCAACTTCGGCGCCAGCTATAAGTGGTAACGCGACCCTCAAAAAGAGCATAGAAGCGAATAGCTGCAAAGACCCTGCTTTTTTGGTACAATAGCGCACCCCAACCTTTCGATCAGGGAGGTTCGTTATGCGCATTACCCAAAGTCTCCTCGCCGTAACGCTGTGCGTTCTTGCCACTGGCCCTGCCCTTGCCCTCAACACCGACCCCAAAGACGTGCCGAGCGGCGTTTATGAACTCGACCCCGATCATGCGAGCCTTGTCTTCCGCGTGTCGCACTTCGGCTATTCCTATTACACGGGCCGCTTCAATACATTTAGCGCCAAGCTGACTGTGGACAACAAAAACCCGGAAAACAGCAAGCTGGAGGTCACCGTCGATCCGGCCAGCATCGACACGAACCACGCCAAGCTTGAAGGCGAACTAAAGGGCGAAAACAACCTCAATGTCGGCAAGTTTCCCAAGATAACGTTCGTCGCCACAAAAATCACGCGCACAGGGCAGACGACCGGCACGGTCGAAGGCGATTTGACGATGCTCGGGATAACGAAACCCGTCGTCATGGACGTGACGTTCAACGGCTGGGGCGAGCATTTCATGAAAAAAACGCCCGTGCTCGGCTTCGGCGCCAAGGGTTCGCTCAAACGCTCGTTATTCGGCTATACGAACTACATGCCCATGGTCGGCGACGACGTGACGTTTGAAATTCAAGCAGAGTTCGATAAATCGGGCGTTTAACGCCGTGTTCTGATTTCAACGCGTAATAAAATTCGATCTACCTGGCCGTCTTTCCCATGCCCGCGAATCTCTTTTCGCTGGACAAACACCATCCATACCCTACTCTGTGCCGGTCTTTCTTCCTTGATTCGGAAGCAAAATCCTGCCGAGAGGTCGCCTATGTCCCTGTCACGCTTTCTGACTCTTGCTGTGGCCGCAACGCTGATGGCCTCGCCAGTCAACGCTCACAACATCGGCGCGCATCACAAATCCAGAAACATCGACCGCGTCGGCTTTTCTCAAAACGTCTTGTCGCGGATTTCGCCCGAAGAAGACATGGCCTACAGAAAGCCCCCTACGCCCCCGGCACCTCAACCTGCGCCCTACGCCGCTCCCATGGCCGAAGCGCCCGCGCCGATGCCTGCCCCTGCGCCGATGGTCGAGCCGAGCTATGCGCCAATGCCTTTAACGCCCGCCTACGCCGAACAGCCTATGGACGCGCCATCCATGGCTTCCTCGCCCTATCAGCAGGCCCCCTATCCTGACCGCGCCAATCCGCCCGCCATCGCCCGTTCGACGCTATACACGGGAATGCATGCGCCAACGATTGAAAAACTTGATCAAACCGCTGAAAAAGTTTTCCGCTACAGCGAAAGGTTGAGCGGAGGCCCCGGCGCCGTCGATATCGTTGAAAACTCGACCTACCCGCGCACAAGGGCAAACGTGCGCCGCTTTCCGACGCAAAGCTATTCGCCTGCCAATAAATAAATCTAAAGAGAGGCTTCCTGAAAATCGTACGAGCGGTTGCAGAACTCGCACGTCACGCTGACTTTGCCGTCGACGGCCAGATGCTTCACTTCCTCGCGCGGCAATCCGTCCAGCATCGCCTTCACGCGCTCCGTCGAGCAACGGCTCTTGTGCCGCACGGGCTTGGCGTCGAACACGCGCACGCCGTCCTCATGAAACAACCGGAAGAGCAAATCCTCGCTCGACAACGCGGGATCTGTAAGTTCCTCAAATGTGCATGTTTGCATGATCGTCATGGCGCGTAGCCAGTCGTCCTCCTGCGCCGTGTCTTTCCCCTGCGCCGTCCCGCCCTCGCTTGGCATCCTTTGAAGCATCAGCGCGCCGCCGCGCCACCTGCCCTCGCCGTTTTGGCCCGCAGCCGCCATGATGCCTGTCGGGATTTGCTCGGACTGGCGGAAATAGTGCTGCACGGCCTCCGCCAGATTGTCGCCTTCAAGCTTCACGATGCCCTGATACCTGTCATCGACTTCGGCCTGATCCACGGTAAAGGCCAAATAACCGTCGCCGACCAAAGCTGCCGCCTCATTCTTCAAGCGTTCGGGGTCGAATTGCGCGTAGGCGCGCACGTCGCCGCCCGTCGTCACATCGGCGACAAGCAGACGCACCGCGCTGGCGCTTTTGACCTGTAACGTAAAAACGCCGTCGAATTTGAGCGACGAACCGAGCGCAAGAGTCAACGCCACCGACTCGCCCAGCAATCGGCCCACCTTCGGCGGATAATCATGCTGTTTCAGGATGGCGTCCAGCGACGCGCCAAGCCACACAAGCCGACCGCGAAGTTGGTTGTTTTCGAGCTGGAAAGGAAGAACGAAATCGTCCTGAATCATAGTCCGGTTACCTTTGCGTTTTATGAATCATAATGTATTTTCAATATGTTAATTGCGCAACCCTTGCATGATTCTTAACGAAATAGTTTTGAACAAAACAAGAACATCTCATTGACTTTTTGAGGCCGGAAAGGCTAGCCTGAGGCGTGCCTAGAGTAGAGCAAAGGTGGGCTGTGCAGCGGCCCACCTCAGGCATTCAGGGACGAACGTGAGATGTTGAGCATCGATCGTTCGTCCCTTTTCATTTCCGCGCAAATCAAAAAAAGTTATCGCGTTGTCTGTTTTGGTTAAGTCCTGATAGGATAACGCTTATGTCTGAAAAGCACCGATTCCGCCGCCCCCCTCGCACATGGTCCGTCATAACCATGTTCTTCGTGTTGGGACTCGCCGCGTTCTATGGCGGATTTTGGTTTGTTATGGCGGAAATGGTGACCCGGCAATTTGATGATTGGGTCGCGGAAGAACGCACAGACGGCCATACGCTCGCTTTCGAGGAAGAGAATGCGCAGGACACACCCTTCGCCATCAAGCGCCATCTCCGCAACGTCAAGTGGAGCAACGGCAAAAGCGCGGCCGTTCAGATCGACGATATAAGGTTATCGGTCAGGCCATGGTGCTGGCGTTCCGTTGAAGCCACCTTCGAAAACGGCGCGGGCATCACCACTTTGCCCCCGCTGGCATCGTTGCCGCTGACGTTTCAGGCCGACCGCGGCGCGGGAAGCTTTACATGGAACAAAGCCGGTCTCTGGACTCGCGCGCAGCAAAGCGTCTCAGGCCTCAAGATAGGCCAAGCGGGCGCAACGCTCCTGTCCGCTTCCACGTTACACATGACGGCTGAACGCGCCAAGACCCCGCCAAAGGACTACAAAGAAACCGGCATCGCTTTCTCGGCCGACGCGAACGGCATCAAAGTTAAAACGGAAAAGGCGCTTCCCTTCGGCGACACCCTCTCCCATGTCGATGTAACGTTGCGCGTCATGGGCAATGCGCCGGATTTCCGCAGCAAAAAATCGGTAGCGGCATGGAACGCCAACAGCGGCATAATCGAGATTGACAGTCTCCGCCTCGACTGGAGTCCGCTTAACATCATCCTGAAGGGCACGCTTGCGCCGACGACCGCATTGCAACCCGAAGGCGCGTTTACGGTGACGCTGCCGCACCGCGAAGCGGTGATCCGGGCTCTCATTACGAACAAGTGGTTTTCCGACAAAGAAATTGACAAGCTGCGTAGCGAGTTGGCTCTCATCCCAAAGACTGACGCCACCGATCCGGCAAGCAACGACAACGTGCCCATATCCTTGCAGGGCGGCGGCATGTTCATCGGCATGTCGCGCATCGTAACCATCCCGCCCCTTGTCTGGCAGGAACAGTAGAACTTCCCTCATAAATAAGATTGTCATTCCGGAACATTTTCTTTTCGGACGCTATAGCGGACGAAAGAAAATGGATCCGGAATCCCGTTTAGTTTCATACTGACATAACAAACGGGATTCCGGGTTCGCGCTAAAGCGCGCCCCGGAATGACACAAAATTTTATTCAACAAAAACTGAACGGTAATATGGCGGCTCACAGCTTCGCCATCAGAAAACCCATCAAAGGCTCGAATATAACCTGAAACACGCCGGTCACCATGAGCAACAGAAGAATGGCTATCCCGAACCTTTCAAGCTTCATGTAGGTCTTCGCCAGCTTGTCCGGAAGCAACGCGCCCAAGGCGCGTCCGCCGTCCAGCGGCGGGATGGGAATGAGGTTAAAAACAATCAGCGCGAGATTGATCGCCATGCCGAACTCGGCCATCTCGCCAAGAACGGCGCGGCTTAAAGACGTCAGGCCTTCGGCTTGATCGGCGAACTTGCCTACGAGCCGCCATCCCCAAAGCATGATCATGTTCGCCGCCGCGCCTGCAAGCGCGACAAGCAACGTCGCCAGAGACCCGCCGCGCAGCCGGCGGAAATTGACCGGCACGGGCTTCGCCCACCCGAACACGAAAGGCACCTTCGCCAAAATGAGCAATCCAGGCAAAAGCAGCGTGCCGACAGGGTCTATGTGCCTTATCGGATTGAAGCTCAAGCGGCCCAAATCGCGCGCCGTCGTATCGCCGAAGCGCAACGCTACCCATCCGTGCGCGACTTCGTGTACCACGATCGCGAACACCCCCGGTATGAGCCAGACAAGGATTTGAGCCACAATGTGTATGTCATCGGCATTCATAGTCATACAAGCAATGATTCTTCCCGATCATGTATAGATGCATCGGGGACACAATAAAAATGCCCAACCAGCAACTTTGGTCTCTCGAAACGTTTGAAAGGGCATTTTATTGTGTCCCCATCGTCATGCCTTATTGCTACAAAAAGAAACTTGTCCGGAATGATGTTTTTATTTCTCTTCCTCAACCTTCGGCGGTTCGACGAGACGTTTCGCCGGCGCGCCGCGGCGTATCGCGCGTCCGTGCTCGAAACGCGCTTGCAACGCTTCGCCATCGCCCGCCGCAATTTCCTTTTCCAGCGCATCCAGATCGCCCCGAAACCGCTTAAGAATATCCAGAACGGCTTCGCGGTTGTTCAGAAAAACGTCGCGCCACATGACGGGATCGCTTGCCGCTACGCGGGTCAAATCGCGGAACGACGTTCCGGCGAAATTGATGACCTCCTGCCCTAGATCGCCCGCCAGCGTATCCGCCGTGCCGATGGCCGTAAACGCTACGCAATGCGGCAGGTGCGATACCATTGCCAACACGCGGTCGTGATGCGCAGGCTCCATCGTCTCGACCTTCGCCCCGCATTTCCGCAACAGCGTTTTGACCTTCTCCAAAGCCGACGCATCCGTCTTAGGCAACGGCGTCAGCAACCACCAGCGCTCATGGAACAATTCCGCGAAACCCGCGTCGGGGCCGGATTCTTCCGTGCCTGCTATCGGATGCCCCGGCACAAAATGAACGCCCGCCGAAATATGCGGCGCGATAGCGGCAATCGCGGCCTCTTTTACCGACCCGACGTCCGTAACGATGCATCCCTCCTTTAAATGCGGCCCAATCTGGGCCGCAACCGCGCCCAACGCGCCTACGGGCGTCGATAATACCACAAGGTCGGAGTCTTTCACCGCCGCGACATTGTCCGTCATCGCGTCGTCGACCAGCTCCAGTTCCAACGCCATCTTGACGTGCTTTTCGTTCGCGTCGCCGCAAACGATGGCGTTCGCCAAGCCGTTATGGCGCATCGCCAACGCCATCGACGACCCGATCAGGCCGATGCCGATGATGGCGACGCGTTCAAAAAGGGGCTGGGAGGAAGACAAGGGGATAACTTATAGCGTGGAGGAATTTATTGCGTTCATGGCCAAGCGTTCATTTTGGATCGCACTTAACGGTAATTTTGGTCAACATGCCGGACTGAACAGAGTTCCTCGGATTGCCGTCCTTGCATGTCACGACGAGATTTAATTCGCCTTTGTAGGTGAAGCACTTCGCCTGCACCGCGCTTTCTCCGATTGCTCCGATATAAGAGCTAGTCGTGCGCGCGCTGCACGTAAGGCTGGTTAAATATCCTGCATCTAGCGTCACAGCATAGTCATTTCCCGTGCGCTGCACGAAGACGCCTTGCGGCGCATCAATCGAATGACCTCCTTTGGCGTCATAACGTTCATACTCCGGCGCCTCTTGCTGAACGGGAGTAATGACCCTGAGATTATTCGGCGCTTCGGGCTGAATGATGCCAAAACCTGGCGGCTTGGGCGCTTCGCCCGGATTCACCCCTGCCTCCTGCGCCTTGGCCATCTTGCCCAACATCATCACGCCGCAAAATGCCATCATGAAAACAATCGGTTTCTTTCCCGCGAGCCTTCTTGCAATTCCTGGCATTATCTTATTTTCTCCTTATGATTATTTATCCATTCAATTTATCTTTGAGCCAACTGATTGCAGCGAGGGGGACACAGCGAGGGGGACACAATAAAAAAGGCTTTAGCAATCGTTCAACTTCCTAACCGTCGTATCTTGCCTTTTTTATTGTGTCCCCATTGCCTTTCGCCGCTTGATGCTTTGATTCAATTTAAAGTTAAACGGCTATATGTTGCTTACCTCCGCCCGCCCTTCAACGGCACGGCATACCCGCCCATCGGGGCAAGGTATTGCATGCGGCTGCCCAGCATGGCGCGCAAACGCGATAGGCGCGTGTCGGCGCGGCCAACGAAGCCATCGACTTCGGCGAGATAAAGCGTCGGCGCGGAACCGCCACGGCCCGTTGTTTGCGACATCAACTGGCGCACTTTGTAACCGGCCTTGCCGAGCAAACGCTTCATTTCCATTTCGGGCACGTGCACGCAATGCAAAGCCAGAAAGCTGCGATCATCGCCCGTCAGTTCGGGATACAGCTTGCCGACGACAAGACCTGAAGACATTGCGCGGCGCGCGTTGGAGCGTCCTGCCTTAAGCGGCTCAAACGGCAGCGTGGCAAAAACGGTCAATACGTTGGCTTTATCGCCAGCCAATAGAGGCCACCAGGAATCTTTTTCGCCTTGAATTGGAGGTGGAACGACGGCGATTGTCGCCTTGTTCGCTTGCACGGCCTTGATCGCGGCCATGGCAGTCGGCATTTCGACGAGAGGCGTAAAGGCGCCGAAATGGTCGCGCGCCATATCCCACAGGTCCGGCCCCTTCTCCGGCGCGTAAACGGCGACCTTCACCGGCCCCTCGAGAAGCGTGAACGCCGAAATCATCTCGCGCCAAAGGCGGATCACCAGCCCCTCGGGTAGCTTGCCCTGCGGACGACCCATCAATGCGCGCATCATCTGCGCCTCGCGGCCCGGCCTTATATAGATATGCTGCTTGCCCTTGTGCCTGCGCACGGAATCGATGATTTCAGCCCGCTCCATAAGCATGGAATGCAGGGCGCTATCGATCTGGTCGATCTGCGCGCGCAGATCGGCCAAAGCCTGTTTGTCAGGGTTCACGGCAGGTTTAACGGGCATGGCAGGTCTTTCAGTTATTCATTTCCAAGAGGTTAGCAAAGCAATTTAGCGCAAAACTTCCAGAAAGCCAAATGTGAATGCATGCAATGATTTATGGGAAAATTTCGGAATAATTACAGGTAAGAAAGCATAAAAGTCTCTACAACGTCATTAACCATAACACAGATTTTTCAGCGTATTCTTTGCCTACAAAGATGTTAGGGTCCGGACCCGAGATTTACGCAACAAATAGCTTTCTATACTGAGTTCAGTTTACGGAGAAAATAATATGGCCTCAAAAAGCCGCAAAGTCATTGCTATCGCATCGTCCTTGGCTTTCCTTACCTGTGCAGGTTACATCTTCACGCGCCTCGCCTCATGCGAGCGAAAGTATGAAACGCCCTCGGCAACATATAAAGCTCCCACCTTCAATAACCCCCGCGCACCAAAGCACGTGCCGTAACGTATGTGCCAGAAGAGAATGCGTAAAAAGAAAACAACCTACCTCACCTGAACACTGACGCGCGCGCCAAAACCTCTCCTCCTTCTTTAGGAGGAGAGGGCGGAAAATCTTAGGCTTACTTTAGCAAGGCTTAGATTTTCCGAATGAGGTGGTCGGCGCGGTAAAAGTTAACGACGCCTACGCCTGACGTGTTGGCGTTAACCCTGTCGCGGGGCTTTTTTAACATTTCACGCAAAATGTGCGCCACGGTTTCAGGCATTTTGGGCGCCTTTTGGAGGAGGATTTTGGCATGATCGGCCCGAAAAAAGGAGGATTTCGGCATTATAGACGCAAAAAAATCCTGAAATTCGGGGCGCAAACGCAATCGTTTTTGTGCGGCATTTAATGCGTCAATCTGCCCCCGAATTCGGGGGCGCTTTTTGCCGTTCTATCCCGCCGGAACAGGACCCGAAGGAACGGGGAAAGGCAGGGGCAAAACGAGGCGTCGCGAGGGTACGCGCGACTTTGTCAAGATGCCGCCCATAATCTGTTTGCTGGCTTCCATGACGAGCAGGCCGCCGAAGCCCGGAAACAGCCAGCCGGCCCCCTTTTCCATGACGTCGGCCAACGCCAGCATGGGCCGCGCCTGAACCGGCGGCATAATCAGCGCCCGCCATGAGCGATCGATCAGGAAACCTTGATTGCGTAACGCCTGCTTCAACTGCGACGACGAATAAGGCTGGCCCGTGCCGAACGGCGTGCGGTCGCTGTGCGCCCACAGGCCGCGTCGGTTGGGCACGATGAAAAGCGCCTGTCCGTTGGCTCTCAGCACACGCCACGCCTCGCGCAAAAGCGCGTCCGGCTCGCGGGAGGTCTCCAGCGCGTGCATCACGATGACCCTGTCCACGCACTCGTCCGGTAACGGCAAATTATTTAAATCCGTTAAGCATGTTTTATTCGGGCCTTCGCGCGGCCAATAGGCTACTCCCTGCTCGCCCGGCATCATGACCAGCAAATTTCCCGCTTTTTCAAGCCAGGGACGCAAAAGAGGCGTTCCATAACCCAGAGCCAGCACCGTTTGACCCTCTATCTGGGGCCAAATTTTGGCCAAACGCGCGCGCAGCAGACGGCGCGCCGTCTGACCCAACGGATTTATATAAAATTCTCTTAAATCAACGATATCGAGGCTCATTAACCTCATCTTAGCACGACCTTGTCACAATAGTCCCATGACTTTTTCGATCGATATTTTGCCTTCGGGCGCCGACAATTATATTTACATAGTAAGCGACTCCGCGCTGGGCCTTGCGATGGCCGTCGATCCGGGCGATGCGGACGTCGTGCTGCGCTTTTTGCGGAAAAAAGACCTGCACCTCGCGCTCATCCTGAACACTCATCACCACCACGACCACACGGGCGGCAACGCCAAGCTTCAGCATGAATACGGCGCGCCGACCATCGGCCCTTCGAAGGAAGAAACGTTCATCGAGGGCCTTTCGCGCACGGTGGATGACGGCGCTGTGGTGACGTTCTCCGACCTCAAGGGCCAGGTTATCGAAACGCCGGGGCATACCGTCGGCCATACGGCTTATTACTTTCCGACACTCAAAGCGCTGTTCACGGGCGATTGCCTTTTTTCGCTTGGGTGCGGCAGGCTTTTCGAAGGCTCGGCGGCGGATATGTGGAAATCTCTGACAAAGCTGCGCGCGCTGCCGGACGACACGCTCGTCTATGCGGGCCATGAATACACCGAGCGCAACGGGCAATTCGCCTTGCTTCTCGACAAGAACAATGGCGACCTGAAATTACGCGTGTCCGAGGTGGAATCGCTCCGCAAAAAGGGCGCACCGGCCCTGCCTTCGCTGCTTGGAATTGAGAAGAAATTGAACCCGTTCTTGCGCGTCGATGACCCCGTTTTTCAGAAGGTTCTGAGCAAGACGGGTTTCCCCACAGACGGGGCCGATCCCGCCGCCATTTTCGGGGCGCTCCGCGCCGCCAAAGACCGCTTCGAAGGGCGGTAAAAATCGCCCCCGAATTTCATGATTTTTTTGCGCCTAATGCCGAAATCCTCCTTTTTTCGGGCCGATCATGCCAAATTTGTCCTCCAAAACAGCCTCAAAATGCCGAAAATCGTGGCGCATGTTTTATGCGAATAGCAAAAAAGTCGCCGCGCCATAGTTAATGCGCCAATTCAAGCGTAGGCGTAATTAACTATTTGACGCTCCGGCCACCTCACCATAGTGTTTAAATTATAAAATCTCTTCAACATCGGCATCAACATAAGCCAGATGCTGTTGCCAGAGCGTGAGGAACGGACCTTTGGTCTCCGTCATGTTGCGGAAAGCGCCTTGCTGAATAATCTCGCCGCCACGGATAAGACAGATCCAATCAAAGCGCGGCAGCAGATGCAGACGATGCACCGAAGCGATGATCGTCTTTTCCGGCATGGCGGCAAACAGTCTGTCGAAAATCAAGCTTTCGGTTTCCATATCGACGTTGCTCGTCGGCTCATCGAGCAAGAGCAGCGATGAATCCCGCGCCGCCAAAAGACCGCGCGCCAAAGCTAATCTCTGTTTCTGGCCGCCGGACAGGTTCACGCCGCGCTCACGAATATCGGTTTCAATGTCCTCCGGCAACTGTGTGATCACGTCGTTAAAGGTCGTGATGCGCAACACTTCTTCGACCGCCATTTCAGGAATATTGATGCCAAGCGTGAGGTTGTAGCGGATCGTGTTCTCGAAAATCTCGGCATCTTGCGGAATGAGCGTCGTGAACGACGACAACGGCTTGAGCGTGTCATAAACCTCATGATCCAACGTCAGCTTGACGCTTTGCGCGTCATAGAAACCGCGCATAAGGGCAAGCAACGTCGTTTTGCCCGCGCCGCTTGTCCCGACAAGCGCGATTTTCTGACCTGCACGAAACGCCAGATGCACGTTACGTAAATGATGAAGCTTTTCATCGCCTTCGTGATGCGTGAAGTTGAGGTTGCGGATGTCGATGCTTTGCCAGTCGCGCACTTCTTCGTCCACCAAAGGAATGCCCAGGCGCTTGTGATCCTCAAGTATGGGATCGACCGATTTTACGTCAATACGCAAGCGCATGAGTTGTTCGGCGGACATCATGCCTTGGTAAAAGATCTGGTTAATCATAAGCTGGTATTGAAATATCGCAACTACAACGCCGATATCGAGCGGCCTGCCGAGCCAATGGGTCAGCGCGATATAGGAACCCACCTGTCCCGCCTGCAGGCAAACGAGGATGACGCTGACTGTTCCCCATTTGAATTCGGTCAACGGGCCTTCACGCCATGTGGGATGGCGCATCGCCAGAAAACGGCGGCGAATCTCGCGGTGCGTACTCCTCTGCAAGCGCAGCGTCATGACCGTCACGATATTGCCGATGTAATCGAAAACTCCCGCCGTCAGCCTGTGTTCGCGTTCGTTGACAATGCCGACTATGGGTATAAGGATTTTATCGTATGCCCGGATAATCAGATATAGAGCCATGCAGAAAACAACCGCTGTCACAGCGATCCAGACGTTGAACCAGCCAAGCATGGCCAAACTGCCGATCAGGCGCGTGGTCAGACTGATTTGCATGAATTGTTCCTGCGCGAACCTGAAAAGGGCTTTGCCCGCTTTCGTCACGCGGTTTATGGTGTCGCCCGTGTGATGATCCTGATGCCAACGAAGCGGCATCTCGGTTACCTTGCGGTAAAGCGACGTGACGTAACGGCGATAAATGGAATACGCCAGACGGCGTTCGATCACCCGCGACGGACCATGGCACGCCCAGAAGCCAAGGATCGTAGCGGCGTAAACGCCGCACCACGTCAAGGCATGAGGCACAAGCCTTTCGCCTCCGGCCTGTACGGCATTGACGATATGAGCCAGGACAATAGGCTGCGCCACGCCGAAGAGGTTGGCTATAACGCTTAAGGCATAGAATAGAGCCATGCGCCAGCGGTCCCCGCGGGCGTAATGCCACGTCTGTCGGAAAAGAAAGACAAAGGCGTTTTGGAGAGATGAGGACATCCCCATGGGTTAGCAGATATAAGCGTATATTGGTAGAAGAACGCATACGAATAAAGGCGTCATTCCCGCGAAAGCGGGAATGACACAGCCTACGCCATATACTGGCCGCCGTTGATGGCGAGCGTCGCGCCGGTCATGAAGCCGTTGTTTTCGTCGGCCAGAAAAACCACCGTCCGCGCGATTTCCTCGGCATGGCCAAGACGTTTCACCGGGATCTTGGCGACGATTTTCTCCAAAATCTCGGGCGATACGGCGCGGACCATTTCGGTGTCGATGTAGCCGGGCGCAATGGCGTTGACCGTGATGCCTTTGCTGGCCGATTCAAGCGCCAAGGCCTTGGTGAAGCCGATGATACCAGCCTTGGTCGCGGCATAGTTGGTTTGACCCGCCTGCCCGGCCTGGCCGTTGATCGAGCTGATATTGATAATGCGCCCGAAGCCGCGATTCCGCATTCCTTCGATGACGAGACGCGTCATGTTGAACATCGAGTTCAGGTTGGTATTGATGACTTCGTTCCATTGCGACGGGGTCATTTTGTGCAAAAACCCGTCACGCGTGATGCCCGCGTTGTTCACCAAAATTGAAACGTTGCCTAAATCCTTTTCGATTTTACGAACGCCTTTTTCGCAAGCGGCGAAATCGCTGACATCGAACTTGTAATTGGCGACTCCCGTGTTTTCGCTGAACGTTTCGGCCGCCTTGTCGTTGCCTTGATAGGTCGCCGCTACCTTGTACCCAACCCCGTGCAAAGCTACGCTTATGGCCGCGCCTATCCCGCGGGTACCACCCGTTACCACAGCTACTTTTGACATTTTTACGCCTTTCTACGTTTCCTCGATGATTTTTGTTTTTTTGCCGTATTCTTCTCGTTGTCGCAGTACAGCACACCCGCCGTCGCGTTTTGCTCCTTGGCCATTTCGTTGATGACGATATGTACCTTGGCCGGGGGAATTTTAAGAGCGTCACATACCGCGTCCGTCACAGCCTTGGCCACGGCCCTTTTGGCTTTCAGATCGCGTTTGATCATATGAACGATGACGTAAGGCATTTTATCTCTCCACGCACATGGCGATGCCCATGCCGCCGCCGATGCATAGCGTGGCCAGACCCTTTTTGGCGCTGCGTCGCTGCATCTCATACAGCAGCGTGACAAGCACGCGCGCGCCCGATGCGCCGATCGGATGACCGCGCGCGATCGCGCCGCCGTTCACGTTGACCTTGGACGTGTCCCAGCCCATGTCCTTGTTCACGGCGATCGATTGCACGGCGAAAGCCTCGTTGGCCTCGATCAAGTCAAGGTCGCCGACCTGCCATCCGGCCTTGCTGAGCGCGGCGCGACTCGCCGGAACAGGCCCGATGCCCATGATCGACGGATCGACGCCAGCCGTGGCCCATGAAGCGATACGCGCCAGCGGGGTCACTCCGCGCTTGGCTGCCTCTTCTTCCGTCATCAGCACGACCGCCGCCGCGCCATCGTTGATGCCCGACGCGTTGCCCGCCGTAACCGTTCCGTCTTTCTTGAAAGCCGGTCTTAACTTGCCCATGCCGTCTATCGTCGATCCGAAGCGCGGGTATTCGTCCTGCTCGAACGAAATATCGCCTTTCTTATCCTTGATGACGATAGGCGTGATTTCGTCCTTGAACTTGCCGGCTTTAATCGCGAGTTCGGCTTTCATCTGGGAGGCAACGGCGAATTCGTCTTGCTGTTCGCGCGTAATGCCGTATTTCTCGGCGACGTTTTCCGCCGTCACGCCCATATGATACTTGTTGAAAACGTCTGTCAGGCCGTCGTTGATCATCGTGTCGATCAACGATCCGTTGCCCATCTTGATCCCGCCGCGCATATGTATGGCGTGAGTGGAAAGACTCATGTTTTCCATGCCGCCCGCGACGACGATGCGTTGATCGCCCGATTTGATGGCCATATAGCCGTTAGCGACCGCGCGAAGGCCCGAGCCGCAAATCTGGTTCACGGCATAGGCGGTGCGGTCCGACGGCACGCCTGCCGCCATCGCAGCCTGACGCGCGGGACCCATGCCTTGGGCGGCGGCAAGGATCTGCCCCATGACGACCTCGTCGACTTCCGCGGCTTGCGACTTGGCGCGCTGCAAGGCGGCCTTAATCACTTCCGCGCCCAAAAGGTGGGCGGACATGTTGCCGAGAGAGCCGTTGAATGAACCGATGGCGGTGCGCGCAGCACCGGCTATGACAATATTGTTGGGCATCGAATGTTCCCTAGTGAATCGGATGTAATTGAGAAGTCAAGACCAGGAAAGGCCTCGACAGACACGCGGAACATAAAACGATCGGGAATCGCGATCAAGTCAAAGTGATCAAAAATATACGCTCATGTGGCCCATATGGATCGCTTTTATGTTGCAGCGCAGCAATCCTTGCGGGAACGCGTAAAATCCCGGCTATCTGGAAAAGTCTGGGTAATCGAACATAGACTGCGCGCACGTGTCGGCACCCTGCTGCAGAGCCTTGAGTACGGCGTTATACGTCGAGCCGACTGTAATTTTGTTTTTCTCGATGTAATTCTTTGTAGGATAGACATCGCCTCTGAGCATCATGACGAAAGGCTCGCCGGATATTTTCACCGTCGGATTGCCTTGCGGGAACAAAGGCTCGAAGACAAAGCGCACTTCCTGCTCGTCCTTTTTGACGTTTTCTTCGGAATCTTTCGGCGTAATGGAAACTATTTTAATGAGGCCCTTAAAAGCCACGTAAGTACAAGAGTCTTTCGCCGGTTTCGCGGCATTTTTATCTGAGTCTCTAGCCGGTCTAACCACTTGTTGCGAACGTCTCGCCATGCATACGTCGGCGCTTCCCAATACTATTGCGGCAATGGCTAACAACGCCCAAACGGCTCTTGCCTTTATCATGTCCCTTCCCTCCTTCACATACCCAGCAGTTGCACCACGAAACGGGCGCCGATCACTTTGCCTTCGCCATCTTTACGGTTTTCCGCCCATATATGGCCGTGGTGGGCTTCGACGATTTGCTTTGAAATGCTTAGCCCAAGGCCGGAATGCATGCCAAATTTTTCTTCTTTGGGACGTTCGCTGTAGAATCGGTCGAAAATCGCCTCAAGCTTGTTTTCGGGAATGCCAGGCCCCTCATCGTCGCAAACGATAAGCACGTAGCCGCCGTCAACGTGAACCGACAATACAACTCGGCCGCCGGGAGGAGAGAAAGACAGAGCGTTAGAGATCAGGTTCTGAATCACCTGAACCAGCCGCCCCTCGACGCCCATGATCGTCAACTTGTGCTTTGGCAACGGCGCGAGAACGACTGTCGCCAACTGGCGCGTCGCCGGATCCTTCGACGTTTGGATGGCCACCTGATAATAGTCCACAAGCGTCGTCAGCATCTTGCCTACGTCGATCACTTCCGCCTGATCGCGGCTAAGCTCCGCGTCGAGCCGCGATGCGTTGGAGATGTCGCTGATGAGCCGGTCCAGACGGTCAACGTCGTCCCTTATCACCGTCATCAGGCGGCGTTGCATGGCGGGATCCTGCACGCGCTCGGCGGTTTCCACCGCGCTACGAAGCGAGGTGAGCGGATTCTTGATTTCATGCGCAACGTCGGCGGCGAAGTTCTCGATAGCGCCTATGCGCTTTGACAAAGCGTTCGTCATTTCGCGCAAAGATATTGAAAGTTCGCCTATTTCGTCCTTGCGATCGCTCAAATCTGGGATGGCATCGCGCGTCAAGAGGTTGGCCGTGCCGCCAAGCCCCATGATCTGCATCTGGCCGTGCCGCACACGTTCTGCCGCCATGGCCAGCGTGCGTATCGGCCGCGCTATCGCCCGCGCCAAATAGACCGACAGCAAGATGGTAATCAGCAATGTAATGCCGAAAATTTCGAGTATGTTGATCCTGACTTCGCGGATGGCTTCGTCGATCTTGACGTTCGGCTTCGACAGCATGACCGCGCCCAGAACCTGCTTGTAGCGTTGAACGGGCACCACGACGGCCAGCAACAACCCACCTTGAGACATGCGCCAGACTTGCGTTGCCGATTCCCCCGACAACGCCTTGCGGACGATGTCGTATTGGTCTCCGCGCTGGATGGAATCTTCCTGATAGGTCGGGAAGTGCTGACGTTCGACAAGCCTGTCCATAAGGTCGAACGGCTTCATCGCCCATTCGGAAAGCAGGTTGTGCTTTCTCTCCGGCTCCGGCAATTCCTCGACGTGTATCTTGGCGCCGCGCTCCAGCAAAATGCGGCTGTCGGCCAGCAGCGTGTCGTCAAGGTCGAACAGGCGCGTGCGCGTTTCCGAAGCTTCAACCAAACGACGTATCATCGACCGGGCCAGCAACGGCGACAGTATGTTGCGGTCATCCTCGTCCACGACGACTGCGCCTTCGCCCAAGGCGCTCGCCGATAGCCGCGCCTGCAAAAGCATGGAGTCCAGTTCGGACGAAATCAGCTTGTCCTGATACCGCCCCAGATAAAGAAGGCTGCCCACCAGAATGGCGAGCGCCATGACGTTGACCGCGAGAATGCGCAGCATGATCGGCGATACGCGCTCCTGTATGGAGCGCGCGCGCATACGGCGCAAGAGCCGCCAGCTACGCCTGCGCATCAACACCTAAACAACCTCAACTTTCCTTGTAACGGTAGCCAACGCCGTAGAGCGTCTCAATCTGGCCGAAGTCAGGGTCGACGACGCGAAACTTTTTGCGCATCCGCTTGATATGGCTGTCGATGGTGCGATCGTCGACGTAGATGGATTCGCCATAGGCCGCGTCCATAAGCTGGTCGCGGCTTTTCACATGTCCCACGCGTTGCGCCAGCGCTTTCACGAGCAGGAATTCGGTGACGGTCAGATCGACAGGCTGGCCTTTCCACGTGCAGAGATGGCGGCCGCTGTCCAGCACCAGATCGCCGCGCACCAAAACGTTGGCCGGATCGTCGTTCGCGGGTTGCTGGCGCAATTGCTCGCGGCGGAGCAGCGCGCGAATGCGTTCCATCAATAGACGCTGTGAAAAAGGTTTCGTGATGTAATCGTCCGCGCCCATGCGCAGGCCCATGATTTCATCGACCTCTTCGTCCTTGGACGTAAGGAAAATTACTGGGAGCGTCGCGGTGGCTGGAGCCTGGCGCAAACGCTGCAAAAGCTCCATGCCGTTCAAACGCGGCATCTTGATGTCGAGCACAGCCAAATCGGGCGGCCTTTGGGATATGCCGCGTTGCGCTTCGTCGCCGTCGGCGTAAGTGCGCACCTCATAGCCTTCGGCCTCCAACGCCATGCTGACCGACGTTAAAATGTTGCGGTCGTCATCGACCAATACAATGGTTTGCGGCACGTTATTTTCTCCCTAAGCTTGGTTAAGCCCCTAAATTCCTAGGCACAAACTATGGCATAAAAACGCCTTAAACAGGATAGGATTGTGAGCTAGTCTAATAGTATCGGTCCATGCGGAGCGACCAAGTATGGTTTTTTTCAACGATATAAAAAGCCACTGGACGCACCCTAAGTCGCCGAAATTTACCATAGCAAATAGCTGTGTGAACTAAAAATTCGATCTTTTTAAGCGTTTTTCCCCTCCTTGCCAGGCTTTTCAGGACGTTTTAGCCTTTTGACCTCAACAACTGAAAGGATAAGCCATGACTTTTCAGCTCGAAGGCGCCTATGTCGCATTGGTCACCCCGTTCCGCAAGGGCGCGGTGGACAAGGACAAGATCAGCGAGCTGACCGAATGGCAAATAAAGTCGGGCATCACAGGGATAGTCGCTTGCGGAACGACCGGCGAAACCCCTACGTTGAGCGAAGACGAACAAGACCTTGTCATCAGAACCATTGTCGAAACCGCCAACAACCGCATCCAAGTAATTGCTGGGACAGGCAGCAACGATACGCACCATGTCATCGAACGCAACAAACGCTTGAAAGACCTTGGCGTTGACGGCGTTCTGGTCGTTTCGCCTTACTATAACCGCCCCACACAAGAGGGGCTGTTCCTACACTTTAAGGCAGTTGCCGAAGCTACGGATCTGCCAATCATCGTCTACAACATCCAGAGCAGGACGGCGGTGAATATCGAAACGCCAACGCTAGCAAAGATCGCCAAAGACAGTCCAAACGTGGTCGGGGTTAAAGAATCGTCTGGCAACATGGATCAGATCACAAACGCGATCATCTCCTGCGGCTCGAAGTTCAGCGTTCTGTCGGGCGATGACAGCTATACCCTCCCCCTCGTTGCGGTGGGCGGCAAAGGCATCATCTCGACTGTGGCGAACATCATTCCGCGTGACGTTGTTGATTTGACCAAAGCATCGTTGAATGGCGACATTCCCCACGCACGGGAAATTCATCAACGGATATTCCCGTTGATCCGCGCGGCATTCTGCGAAACCAATCCCGGCCCCATTAAACACATGATGGCGATGGCGGGCATGATCGAGGCAGAATGGCGGCTTCCTATGTGCGGTGTCCGCGATGAAAACAAAGCCAAACTGCAAGACATTGTAAATAAACACGTTAAGGATAAGCCTTAACGCTGTTTTTGCTTTACCCGCCTACGCCCAATAGGTTATAGGTGTGCGCCATCATTGAAACGCCCAGAATTGAGAGGCCCCGATGGCGCAACTCCCAGAAGCATTAACCTTTGACGACGTTCTGCTGGTTCCGGCGGCGTCCAGCGTCTTGCCCAACGAGGTCAAGACGACGACACGGCTGACCCGCACCATATCGCTCGGCATCCCCTTGATGTCTGCCGCCATGGACACCGTCACGGAAAGCGGCCTCGCCATCGCCATGGCTCAGGCAGGCGGCATCGGCGTTATCCATCGCAACATGCAGCCCTCGCAACAGGCCGAGGAGGTGCGCAAGGTCAAACGCTTCGAATCCGGCATGGTCATGAACCCCATCACCATCGGCCCCGAAGCTCCGCTCGCGGACGCGTTGAAGCTGATGGCCGACTATCGCATTTCCGGCATCCCCGTCGTCGAAGGCACGACGGGCCGCCTGTGCGGCATCATAACCAACCGTGACGTGCGCTTCGCCGACAACATGCAGCAACCCGTCAGCGAATTGATGACGAAAGAGAACCTCGTCACCGTGCGTGAAAACGTCGACCGCGACGAAGCCAAGCGCTTGCTCCACAAGCATCGCATCGAAAAACTGCTGGTCGTCGACAAAGCCTACCGCTGCGTCGGCCTGCTGACCGTGAAGGATATCGAAAAAGCGCGGTTGCATCCTAACGCATGCAAAGACGATCAGGGGCGTTTGCGCGCCGCCGCCGCCATCGGCACGGGCAACGATGGACTCGTCCGCGCCGAACTTCTGATGGAATGCGGCGTTGACGTGATCGTCGTGGACACGGCGCACGGTCATTCGGCCAAAGTTCTCGACCAAGTCGCGCGCGTGCGCAAGCTGTCGAACAGCACGCAAATCATCGCGGGCAACATCGCCACCTCCGAAGCTGCGAAAGCGTTGATCGACGCGGGCGCGGACGCCGTCAAAGTCGGCATCGGCCCCGGCACGATCTGCACGACGCGCATCGTCGCGGGCGTCGGCGTACCCCAACTCACGGCGATTTTAGACGTCGCCTCGGCTTGCCAAAAGAACAAGATTCCCGTCATCGCCGACGGCGGCATCAAGTATTCGGGCGAAATTGCCAAGGCCATCGCCGCTGGCGCGGACGTTTGCATGATGGGGGCGATGTTCGCGGGCACCGACGAAGCGCCCGGCGAAGTAATCTTGTACCAAGGCCGCTCGTACAAAAACTATCGCGGCATGGGCAGCGTAGGCGCCATGTCCCAAGGCTCCGCCGACCGCTATTTCCAGAAAGCCGATCTGGACAACATCGAAGAACTTGTTCCCGAAGGCATTGAAGGCCGCGTGCCCTACAAAGGCCCGGTCGCCAAGATCATCCACCAGTTGGTGGGCGGTTTGCGATCGGCCATGGGCTATACAGGCTCGGCCACCATCGCCGACTTGCAGACAAAGGCGCAGTTCGTGCGCATCACCGGCGCAGGCTTGCGCGAAAGCCACGTGCACGACGTACAAATCACCGCTGAAGCGCCGAATTACAGGAGAGATGTGTAGTAATCCTTTAGGGCGTTAAGAACCGCTTCTACACTCAGGTCAGCCAACGGCTTCCCTTGAAGCCACGTTGCGCTCGGCCCCTTGGGCGATGACCACAGTGGATCGACTTTTTCCGACATCAGCGCAACCGTGCGCCCGCCAACCGCAGCAGCAAGATGAGTCGGCCCCGTGTCGTTTCCGATGACACGCACGGCTTTTCTGGCCAGAGCGGCCACCTGTCCCAATGACGTTTTGCCGCACAAATCGATTACACGCGGCGCAGACGATACTATTTCGCGGATAGCGTAACCGTCAGCGTTCGTGCCGATGGCTACGCTGCCGATGCCTTTTTCCTGCAAATTATTGGCCAGCTCGGCGTATTTTTTAGCAGGCCAACGTTTGTATAGCCTGTTCGCCGCGCATCCCGGAATGAGCAGCGCAAATTTCTCCGGAAGATCGAATGTGTCGAGAGGGCCGTCGAGCCATGACAAATCCACTGCGTCATTCCCTCGAAAGCGGGAATCCAGCGTCGCGTGCCCATGTGACGCATGACTCTCTTGGCCCGCTGACGTGGAACGTTGGATCCCCGCATACGCGGGGATGACATCAGGGGGAATTCCGGTCCTCTCCAACTGCGCCTTGACGAAATCGGTGAAGTGCGAACCCGACACGGGCGGCCATAGCCGGGGGTGAGAACAGAACGGCGCGGCCCCCGACCACTCGCGAGCAAGTGGTCCGCCGAGCAAGAAGAACAAAATGTCCTGCCGCGATTTGCCTTGAAGATCGTAAGCGCGCGTGGGGTTAAAACGACGAATGTCGCGTACAAGCCGCCACCACGCATCGACCCGCCACTTCGGCGCGCGCGGATCGACGATCACATGATCAAACCACGGCATCTGCTTGGCGAAGTCGACGAACGCAGGCATCGTCAGCAACGCGATTTCCGCGTTCGGATGCGCGTTGCGGATCGCCTGAAACGCCGCGAAGCACAACACCAGATCGCCCAGCGCCCCAAGGCGGATGACAAGAATGCGTTCAGTCATTGCGGCCTGCCCAACAACGTTTCATAAACGGCCATCGTGTCGTCGATCATTTTTTGTCGAGAAAATTTTTCACGCGCGCCTTTTTGTGATGTTTGCGCCATTGCCGCGCGTTCATCAGCAGACATTAAGAGCGTGCGTTGAATAGCTTGGGCCCAAGCTTGCGGATTTTCAGGCGGCAAGCGCCATCCGGTGACGCCGTCCTGTACAGTTTCCACAGTCGCCCCGAGGCCGCTCGCGATCACAGGAACGCCCATCGCCATGGCTTCGACTGGAACGCGGCCAAAGCCTTCCGGCACCAGCGACGGCGCCACTACCACATCGGCCAGACTGTAAGCTGCGGGCATGTCTGACGTATGATCGACCATCTTAACCTTGTCGATCAACCCCTTGGAAAGAATGTGTTCCGTGAGCTCAAGACGGTAGGCCTCGCGCCCCTGATCGTCGCCCATGATGATGCCGATTATTTCCTCTCTCTCCAAGGGGGAGGTAAACAGCAACGCCATCGCCTCGATGAAAAGCTTATGTCCCTTGATGGGCGACAACCGCGCGGGCATGAGAACGATGCGCTGGCCTTCCTTGATCCCCCACGCCTGACGCAAGACGGCTTTGCGTGTCTCGGTCACGTCTTCCGGCGAAAATTTCGAGGTGTCGAGGCCGCGATAAACAACGTGGATTTTTGCCGGATCGACGCCATATGCCATGACGATATGATCCTTGATGAATTGCGATATGGCGATGATCTTGTCGCCCCGTGCCATCACGCGGTTGTAAAACTTCTTGAGCGGGTTCGAAAACTTATAAGCCGCATGAAACGTCGTGACGTACAGCGTTCCCGTAATGCGGCATGCTATCCATGCACTCCATGCAGGAGCGCGGCTGCGCGCGTGGACGATGCCGATGTGTTTGCGACGGATGAATTGCGCCAGCCAAAATGCGTTCTTGATAATGACGAACGGATTCTTGCTTTTGACGTTTTTTTGAAAGTGGAGTCCGTTATGACGTTCCACCTCCTCCACGCGCCTTCCGCCTGCCGAAACGACGAACGCTGGATAACCATTTGATGTTAGGCCTTCCACCATATCGACGCACGATTGTTCCGCACCGCCCGCGCCGAGATTGGGAATGATTTGCAGCACTGCCGGTTTCATAGCCGGTTCCGCTTCCGGCATACGTCGAGCACGACTTCCGCCGAGCGTTCGGACGGCACAAACTGTCCGCGCCCAAGCCATTCGGCTATGGACTCCAGCGCGTCGATCTGGTCTTGCCGCGAGGAAGGGTTGCTGAGCAGTTCATGCACCGCCGAGGACAGCTTTTCCGGCGTGCAATTCTCCTGCAGGTATTCGGGCATAATCATGCTGTCGTGCATAAGGTTGACAAGCGTCGCGTACTTGATTTTTGCAACGCGCCGGAATATGGCGGCCGTGAGCGCGTTGGCTTTATAGGCGATGACCGAGGGCAGCTTGGCCATGGCCAGCTCGACCGAAACCGTGCCCGAACATGCCAAAGCGGCCGTGGCGGCGGCGAAAGCGTCGTATTTGTCCTCGTCGCCCAATGTAACCCTAACGGGAACCGACCAGTTGGCGATCGCCTGCCTGACGGCGGCCTCGACCTGTGACACCGTCGGAATGACGACAAACAGGCTCGAATGACGCTCTTTTAGCTTCTGAACCGTCGCAAAAAAGACAGGCAACAAGCGATTGATTTCGCTCATCCTGCTGCCCGGCAGCGCAACAAGCACTTCGGCTTGCTCGGGAATTTGATGTTTAGCGCGAAAACGCCCCCCATCCCCCTCCCCAGCCCCGCTTTCAACGATCGAATGGCCCACAAACGTGCATGCAAGGCCCTCTTTCGTGAAATATGGTGGCTCAAATGGTAAAAGAGCGAGCAGATGCGTCAGGAAACGGGCGATTTTCTTTGCTCGGCCGGGCCGCCACGCCCACACCGACGGCGCAACGTAGTGAATAAGGGGAATATCCGGGCATTCGCGTTTGATTTTCTTGGCGACGCGAAAACAGAAATCCGGCGAGTCGATGGTGATGAGCGCGGCCGGCTGGCGTTTATCAATTTCCGCAACGGTTTGGCCGATGCGGCTCAACAATGATGGCAGGTGTTTAAGAACTTCGACGATCCCCATGTGGGACAATTCGGCTTGGGGAAAATAAAGCTCCAGCCCCTCTGCCACCATGCGCTCGCCGCCAATGCCCGCAAAACGCACATTGCCACTCGTTTGCTTCTTGAGGGCAGCCATCAACCGCGCGCCCAGCACATCGCCCGACGCCTCACCGGCGATGAGGAAAAAGAGGGGTGCGTCGGTTGACATGTTAAATTTTCCTCTTGTGTCGTTCAATCAAATCGACATACGCGCCTTCAACCAAATCATCGCGGGATACACCAAGCCGATCTAGCAGATCGTTGGCTATAGCAACACCATGTTCAGTTGTTTCCGATTCAGAAAGCACAACTTCAAATTCAAGAAAGTTCCCCAAACCGTCAACAGAGTCCAGATGTATTCTTGTTTGACCGATCATATAAACCGTGCGTTTCTTACGCACGCGGCCACAGACCCCGTAAGCTTGAAATAACGTTTTTCGCAGTTGGGCAGGCTCAGTTGTTAAAGCGATTGTATAGTCGGATTCTTTTGGGCCAGTTTCATCAGGACGACGATAAAATATTAATTCGCCGTTATTGTTTACCAACTCACGTAGTTTTAGACGCCCGTTTGAGCAAACAAAAAACGTATCGTCTTGCTGCACGATATTAGGCCCACTGTCCGCAATCGCGCTAACCCGCGATGTTAACGCCTCCATATCAGGCACATGAGCTTTGATTTCGACGTTTCGCGGCATACGTTCTCTTAACCTATTACTCAAGCGCTCATATTAATTCTCTATCGTCCAGCCGACGACAAATAACCCCATCTTATCAGCGCCAGCAAAAGTCTTCTCCCGCTCGACTAAAAGGCTTCGTCCCGCCTGAACGGCGATGCCGCGCAAGCCCGCTTGAGCGGCGGCGGCAACGGTTTCCGGCCCCATGGTGGGAAGATCAAAGCGATTGTCCTGCTGCGGCTTGGCGATTTTGACGAGAACGCCGCCCGGCCCTTCGCGGCGCAGGCTTGCGCAACGCGCCAACAAAGCGTCGGTGCCTTCGACGGCTTCAACGCCAAGCACAATGCCTTGCTGAACAACGACCGATTGGCCGACATCGACTGCGCCAAGAGCTTTGGCGACATCAATGCCGCGTTGAATGTCTTTTTGGGCATCTTCGTCCGGTTGGGTTTTCGTCAGCACGCCTTCGGGGGTCAGCAGTTCGGCGAAAACCTCATGAGCGCCAAGAACGCGTACGCCGCCTTCTTCTTCGAACACTTTACCGATGGCGCAGAGCAAGCCGTCGTCGCCAAGGCTGTTCATGCCGATTTTGGCGAGTACTTTAACGGTGAACCAGTCGGGTTTAATTTCAAACAGCGAAGGACGCCGCACGCGCCCGATCATCACGACCTCGGTTATGCCCTGTTCAGCGAAAAGTTCCTTGAGCTTGCCGCCTTCACCTAAACGCAACCACGAGTGAGGAACATCTTTCGCCAAATCGGGATCGGCATGCCCTTCGAGGCAAAAGACGTAAAAAGGGCGGCCCAAACTTTGGCATGCGCCGATGAGTTGCCGTGGAACGGCTCCACCGCCTGCGATGATGCCGAGTTTAGACGCGGAGCTCATGGACTTTACCTACTCTCCGTCCTGCGGCTGGCACAAGGGACGGTTGTTGCGGTTGCGGATGAAGTCGATGACGCTGGCAACAAGTTTTTGACTCGCGTAATGCGTCTCAACGTCGTCAAGACGCTCGGCCATCGTGCCTTCGGAAGCGAACAGCATGCGATAAGCGCTGCGAAGCGCGTGGATTTCATCGCGCCCGAAGCCGCGACGCTCAAGCCCAACCAGATTTAGACCGGCCAGATGAGCGCGCTCGCCTTTGACAAGGCCGTAAGGAATAACGTCATTTTCAACGCCCGACATCCCGCCGATCATTGCATGAGCGCCTATTCGCACGAATTGCTGCACGGCAGACAACCCGCCGATGATGGCAAAATCTTCAACGATCACATGCCCGGCCAGCGTGGCGTTATTGGCCATAATGACATTGTTGCCGACGATGCAATCGTGCGCGACGTGCGAACCCATCATAAACAGGCAATTGTCGCCGACGCGCGTCACCATCCCGCCGCCTTCGGTGCCCGGGTTCATCGTGACGTGCTCACGGATTTGATTGTTCGCGCCGATTTCCAGCGTCGACGGCTCGCCGTGGTATTTCAAATCCTGTGGACGGTGGCCGATGGACGCGAATGGATAGATAACCGTTTTCGGCCCGATGCGCGTGCGGCCATCCACCACCACATGGGAAATAAGGTGTGCGCCATCACCCAACTGGACATCCGGGCCTATAACGCAAAAAGGACCGACAGTAACGTCTTTACCGAGCTGAGCTTTGGAATCGATGATCGCCGTGGCGTGAATGTTTGACATTAACCCTCGGGCATTTTGCCGGAGTCAGGCACAAGCATGGCCGTATAGGACGCTTCGGCGCACAGCGTTTCGCCGACATAGGCTTCGCCTTGGAACTTCCAGACGTGGCCTCGTTGACGGTCTTTCTTGACCTTGATGTGCAACTGGTCGCCAGGGAGAACAGGCTTGCGAAAACGCGCGTTTTCGATCGTCATGAAGTAAACGATGTGGGAGTCGGCTCCAACGCCTTCTAGCGAATCGACGACAAGCGTCGCCGCCGTTTGCGCCATCGCCTCAATGATCAAAACGCCGGGCATAATCGGATGGCCCGGGAAATGTCCCTGAAAGAAAGGTTCGTTCACAGTGACGTTCTTGATGCCCGTACAACTTTCTCCCGGAACAACATCCACGACGCGATCAATGAGGAGCATCGGATACCTATGCGGAATCCGCTTCATGATGCCTATGATATCTATATCTTTGCCTGAATTCGTTTTCGCTTTTTCTTCTTTCATAGCCTTTTACGGCGCAAACGCGCCTCCCCTGCATTCATAGCTCCCGCTTCATGGGCGGGACTGTTTTTTGCCCTAACGGGCCTTCTTTTTCAATAGGCTAGGTTCGGGCTTGGCGGGGTTTTGTTTTCCCTCTTCGTCGGCTACGACCTTCACCGGAACCTGAGGTAGAGCTTTGTTAAGACGGGATAAAACCTCGTCCGTGATGTCCATTTTCTTGTCGCTCCACAAAGCCTGCTGCTTAACGATGACGATGTTGGCCCCCCTCTCCTGAGCCAGCGCGCCTACTGTGTCCAACAGGTTTTTCCTCACGACGTTCATGGAGTCGGTGAAAGCTTGATCCAGGGCTTTCCGCCTCGATTGGACATGGCGCTCAACGCCTAAGAACCTTTGGCGAAGCTGCTGTTCCTTGTCGGCATAAACATCAGGAGATACCGTATCGCGCACTTTGGCTAAATCCTTTTCGGCTTGACGCAATTCGACTTCCTCGCCCGCAATTTCAGTCTGAAATTTGGCTCTTTGAGCCTCAAGTTGTTGTTGTACGCTTTTGGCTGCCGACGACTCTTCCAAAATGCGTTGAACGTCAATGATGGCAATAACGGGAGTCGGTATAGCGCTAGGGGACTTGCCGGATTCCGCAGGCTTCTCTGGTTGTGTCTCCGCGAAAACGGCGCCCGTCGTGAAAACAAGGCCCGCGACAAGAATCGCCGCCAAGACGCGCATCAGAACCTCGTGCCGAAGCTGAAGTGGATGATCTCGGTCTTGTCGTAATCCTTTTTCAACAGGGCTTTCGCAAAATCGAGACGAACAGGCCCGAAAGGCGATTGCCATGTCGCGCCAATGCCGACGCTGGCGCGGATGCTTTCTTCATTCTTGAAGTTTTCTCCGGGCAACGGGCTTTCGTCATTGTTGCCGAGCGTTCCGGCATCCGTGAAAATATGGCCCTTGAAACCGAGATCGTCAGGCAAGAACGTCGGCATCGTCAACTCTATCGTGCCGCGCGTGAAGCGGTTGCCGCCCAACGCATCGTTGACGCCGCCCGTCAAATCGCGTGGTCCGACGCCGCCGTATTCGAAGCCACGCAGCGTTTCGCCGCCAAGAAAGAAACGGTCGCTAATTCTGACATTTTGGCCGATACCCCACATGGATCCGACTTCGCCGCCGACGGAAAGAACGTATTTCTCGACGATCTCATAGTATTGCGTACCGCCGAGGCGAACGCGCACAAATTTGTGGTCGCCCCCTATGCCCGCGAAATCGGTACCGAGACGAGAAACGAAACCCTTGGTGGGCTCGAGACGGCTGTCGCGCGTATCGTAGGTGAGTTCCTGACCGACCATGGACATGATGGATGGCCCCTCTTGCTCACGGATGAAGCGGGAAGCGTTAGCGGGAACATCGCTTATGTCGTCTTTGCGCAACGTGTAACTTACCAGCTGGCGAAGGTCTTCCGTCAGCGGGTAGCCCAGACGCGCCGCGAAGCCCGTGTTAGTGACGTTATAGGAGCTTTGGCTCTGGTTGTCGCGGGTCGTATGGAAGACGTCGCCGCCCGCGCTGAGGTTGCGGTCGAGGAAATAGGGTTCCGTAAAGCTGAGGTTAAATTGGCGGCTAACGCCCGACACCGTCGCCCCCAACCGCATGTCTTGCCCGCGGCCAAGGAAGTTGCGCTCACGGATGCTGAAGTCGCCCAAAGGACCGTCGGCGGTCGAGAAGCCCGCTCCCAAAGAAATCTCTCCGGTCGATTTTTCCTTGACCTCAACCATGAGATTCGAGCGGTCCGGTTGCGCGCCTTCCGAAGGAGTCACTTTTACGGTTTCGAAGAAACCAAGGTCTTTGATACGCTGTTCGGAACGATTAACCTTGCTCGTGCTGAACGGATCGCCTTCGGCCAATTGCATTTCGCGGCGGATTACTTTGTCGAGCGTCCTGTTGTTGCCCGTAATGTCGATACGGCCTATGTAGACGCGTTGACCCGGCTTGATGCGGTAGGTCAGGCCGACGGTAAGGTTTTCCTTGTTTCTTTCAACTTCCGGCGTAATGTCTACGAAAGCGTATTGCATGTCGCCTAGAGCTTCCGTCATTTTAGCGATGCTCTTTTCGGCGGCGTCCGCGTTGTACCAGTCGCCTTCCTTCGTCGTCAGGTATTGACGCAGCGTTTCGCCGTCAAGGCCTTTGACATCGCTCTTAATGTCGATCTTGCCGAACTTGTAGCGCGGCCCCTCGTCCACCGTGAAAGTCAGGAAAAAGGAATCGCGTTCCGGCGTCAACTCAGCCACGGCGGAAACGACGCGGAAATCGACATAGCCTTCGTTCAGGTAGAAACGGCGCAACAACTCACGGTCATAATTGGTGCGATCCGGGTCATAGAAATCCGACGTCGAGAATATGCGCCACCACGCGCTTTCTCGCGTGTTGATGACCGAGCGCAAATCGCTTTCATCATAGTGATCGTTGCCAATGAACCGAATACGGCGCACACCCGTATGCTTGCCTTCGGTGATTTCAAAGATGACATCGACGCGGTTTTGTTCCAATTGAACGATCTTCGGTTCAACAACGGCCCCAAAACGGCCAGAACGGCGATAGAGCTCGAGAATGCGCTGCACGTCTTTTTGTATGCGCGGCAGCGTGTATACCAGACGCGGCTTGATTTGGACTTCTTTTTCCAAATCTTCGGTCGAAATCGCGTCGTTGCCTTCGTAAGTGATGCGATTGATAATCGGGTTTTCGGCAATGGAGACGACGAGCGTCCCGTCATCCATCGCCAAACCGACGTCGGAAAACAGGCCCGTGGCGTAAAGCGCCTTAAGCGACGCATCTATTTTTTCTTCGGACGCTTGGTCGCCCTTGGCCAGCGTAAGATAGGAAAGAACCGTTTCGGGTTCCAGACGTTGCGCTCCATCGACGCGGATGTCCTGAATGACAGGACCCGTACCCTGCTCTTCCGCCATAACTGGCGTCACGGGAGCAGCCATCACCGACAATGACGTCTCGGCCAAAACCGGAAAACAACGCGTGGCAAGCAAGAGGGAAAGGCCAACGGCTCCGACAACCGCGCTTGTCGTGCGAGACGAGCGCCTTACCGAACGATATGTGCCTACGAAACTGAGTGGCAATGAGAAGGAGGGAGTGTTTTTTCGGGTCATTCAGGAAACCAAACCACGCAGATAAGAGATGACTTTCAGATGCACAAGATCGTTCCAGGTCGCGAAAAGCATGAGAGAAGCCACCAATAACAAACCGATTCTGGCCCCAAACTCTTGCGCCCGCTCACTCATCGGACGGCCTCGCAACCCTTCAGCGATGTAAAATACCAAATGCCCCCCATCAAGCAAGGGAATAGGGAACAGATTGATAAGGCCAAGGTTAACGGAAATAACGGCCACAAACCAGACAAAAGCCGCGAATCCTTCCTTGGCGACATTGCCGGACATCTCGGCGATTCGCAGCGGTCCTCCAAGCTCTTCCGCCCCCCTTACCCCGATAATCATCTGGCCAACACCCTTGAGAGTACTGACGCTTAAGTCCCAAGCTTCAATTACCGCCTGAACCAATGCCTGTGGTGGCGCAAGCTCACGATAGTCCTGTGCGCTTGATGCAACACCTAGCCGTCCCATGACATGCTCGCCCCCCAGACGGTCTTTTGAACGAATCACGTCAGGAGTCACGGACAGGGTTAGTTTCCGCCCCTCCCTTTCGACAACGACGTCAACCGTAGCGCCGACGTTCAGACTGATAATGCGCTTAATCGTTTCGAAACTCTCCGTCGTTTTTCCGTCTATCGACAGGATGCGATCGCCCGGCTTAATGCCCGCACGAAGAGCTGCCGTATCCTCCTGCACGGTTTCCGCGATGGGCGGTGTGTACGGCTGGCCATACGCCATGAACATGACCGCCAAGACGATGATCGCGAAAATGTAATTGAAAACCGGCCCGGCGGCTACGATTGCGAACCTTTTAGGCACGCTTTGCGCATAGAACGCGACCTTCTTTTCCTCTTCGGTAAAGTCTGCGACTTTTTCGTCGACTTCCATGCTGGCCGGATCAGCGTCGCCGAACATCTTCACATAACCGCCGAGGGGGAACCATGCCAGTTTCCACCGCGTGCCATGTTTATCGTTCTTGCCGACGATTTCCGGCCCGAAGCCTATGGAAAAGTTTTCGACGCGCACGCCGCACAGGCGTGCAATCCAGAAATGACCGAACTCGTGCACAAAAACGACGATGCTGAGGACGATTAGAAAAGGGATAACATAACGCAAAGCTTCGGAAGCGAACTGTAATGCTTGATCCATGGTTATTCCTTAATTCGATTAGGCGGCTTTCATCATACCTTATACTCTATACGACAATCCTTTTCACCTGCTCTTCGGCATAGCACCGCGCAGCGTTGTCCGCCTCGCATAAAACTTCGAGGTCAGTAAGCGGCGCGACGGGACCGTGGTTGAGCGTGTTTTCGTTCACCCGTTCAATGTCGAGAAAGCCGATGCGCTTGTCGATATAGGCCTGAACCGCGACTTCGTTCGCCGCGTTCAAGAGCGCGGGCGCGGTGCCGCCCATACGCATGGCCTCGCGGCCCAAACGCAAAGCCGGAAACTTTTCAGGATCGGGCGCTTCGAAGGTCAACTGCCCGAGCTTGGCCAGATCAAGCTTGGCTGCAGGCGTCGCCATGCGTTCCGGCCACGCGAGCGTATAACCGATGGGCGTACGCATGTCGGGCGAGCCCAACTGCGCGAGAATGGAGCCGTCAGCGTATTCAACCATGCTGTGAATCACCGATTGAGGATGGACGATGACATTGATTTTCTCGCTAGGCATATCGAACAAATGCGCCGCTTCTATGACTTCGAGGGTCTTATTCATCAAAGTCGCGCTATCGATGGAGATTTTCGCCCCCATGCTCCACACGGGATGCTTGACGGCCTGCTCCGCTGTCATCTTAGCCATTTCCTGACGCGTCATGGTGCGGAACGGCCCGCCGGATGCCGTAATGATTAGGCGTGTGATGGAATCCTTGCGATCAAACTCAAACACCTGCCAAATGGCGTTATGCTCGCTGTCCACCGGCAGGAGCTTCGCCCCAGAGTCATCATCAAGGGTCCGGCGCAAACCAGCGTTTCCTTGTTCGCAAAAGCGACGACCGCGCCGCGCTTAACCGCCGCCAACGTTCCGGGCAATCCCGCCGCGCCGACGATGGCGGACATGACCCAATCGCTGTCCATTTCGGCGGCTTCCACGATAGCGGCCGCGCCTGCAGCCACGTTGATACGCGTGCCGTTCAAAGCGGTTTTTACTTCTTCGTATTTGCTTTCATCGGCGACGACGACCATCTCAGGCTGAAATTGCCTGGCCTGCTCGACAAGCTTGGCCAAGTTGCGGCGCGCCGTCAGGGCGACGACTTTATATTTGGAAGGATCGCGCTGAATCAAATCTATCGTTTGAGTGCCGACGGAGCCTGTGGAACCCAAGATCGTTACGCGTTTTCTGGAATCGGCGGCTTTGACAGGCGAGAGTTTCCTTGCCTTCGCTTGAATGATGTTCATCCCTGTTCCTCATTTATTATTTTATTAGGCCGTTACCACCAAGCTGCTTTGCCCGCATTAAAGACCAGATATAACGCAATGAAAGCTGCCGCAAAGAGCAGTCCGTCGATGCGGTCCAATATACCCCCGTGGCCCGGTATTAAATCGCCGCTGTCCTTCACCCCCGAACGACGTTTGACCCACGATTCAAAAAAATCGCCCGCTTGCGCCACAGCAGCGAGGACGACTGAGAGGCCCGCCGCCCAGCAAGGCTTGGACGCCCCGAATCCCAGCGCAACACCATAACCAACCAGCGCAGCGAAAGCCATGCCGCCAGCAAGGCCCGCCCACGTTTTTTTAGGGCTGATGGACGGCAGCAACTTTGGCCCGCCGATCAGGCGACCAGCCAAAAAGGCCCCAATATCAGTGCCCCAGACCGTAAAAAGAAGGTAAAACGTTAAGGCCATGCCGCTTTCCGGGGTGGTGCGCACATAGGCCATAGCGAGGCCACTTCCGGCCAAATAAGGCACCCCGATCAATAACATTAGCGCAGACGAGGTTTTTGACCACGCTGCGCCCGGCCTCACCATTTTGATCCATTCGATGAAACCCAACAATACGACCATGCCGACAATGGCATAAAAGAGCGCGCCGCCTATATAAACGCCGAGCGCCGCCAACGGCCCCAATACAAGAGACGATTTAATGCGTTGGCGCATCTGCGCGTCTGCAAACTTGTCGCAGCGTTTCTTCGGAAGGGTCTCAGCCATGGCTCACCGTATCGCCGAAACGCCGTTCGCGATGTCTGAATTCGTCGATGGCTTGAGATAGGTGCTCGCCCGTGAAATCCGGCCATAGGACATCAAGAAAAACGAACTCGGCATAAGCCGATTGCCACAAGAGAAAATTCGACAGACGTTGCTCGCCGCTCGTGCGGATGACAAGATCGGGATCGGGCAAGCCTTGGGTGAATAAGGATTCTTGAAAAGCTTTTTCGTCGATTTCGCTTGCTTTCATCTGGCCCAACCCGACTTTCGCCGCAAGAGAACGCGCCGCCGCGACGATTTCCTGCCTCCCGCCATAACTGAGAGCAAGCGTGAGCGTAAGGGCCGTGTTGTTGCGAGTCAGCGTTTCTGCCTTGCCGATCATCTCGACGATATCGGACGGCAAAGTATCGCGGTCGCCGATCACGCAGATGCGCACGCCTTCTTTATGCAGCGTGTTCATCTCGCTGCTTAAGTAAAAACGAAGGAGCCTCATCAACTCCTGTATCTCCGTCATCGGTCGGCGCCAGTTTTCCGACGAAAAACTGTAGAGCGTGAGGTGGCTGATTGGCAGATCGCGCGCGGCTTTAAGCGTGATGCGCACGGCTTCGATGCCCGCCTTGTGCCCCATGGTGCGCGGCAACCCGCGCGCGGCGGCCCAACGCCCGTTGCCGTCCATGATGATGGCGATGTGGAGTTTGTTGGGGATGGGTAACTTCGTCGTCACGTTAAACCTGCGGGAACTTTCTGACGCGCAACTGCTTAGCACAAGCTAAGGATTCGAGAAACAACGGGCTCACTTCGTAACGGCCTTCTTGATCCGGTTGTCGTCGCCCACAATGATGACATTTGGCTCGACTTTTTCGCCCGCGTTAACCCAACCCCATGCGGCAATGATCAGCACGTCGCCCAAGGCCGCGCCGCGCGCAGCTGCGCCGTTAAGGCCGATTTCGCCTGACCCCGCCGGAGCTTCGATCACATAGGTTTCAAGACGGATGCCATTATTGACGTTCCAGACATGGATGGCTTCGTAAGGCTCTAGCCCCGCCGCGTCGATCAGGTCTTTATCAACCGACAAGCTACCTTCGTATTCCAAATCGACTTTCGTCAACTTGGCGCGATGGATTTTGCATTTCAGCTTTTTAACGAGCATTGGTCTTCCCCTCCTGCGCGGGGCTGACGATCAAACCGTCGTGATCTCTTTTTCCTTGTGGGATAGAGTCTCGTCGATTTTCTTGATGGCCTGATCAGTCAGTTGTTGGACCTTATCGCTTTGAGTCTTGAATTCGTCTTCAGAGATTTTCTTCTCTTTTTCCTGCTTTTTCAACTCATCCATCGCATCGCGTCGCACGTTACGCACGGCGACCCTGGCCTGTTCGGTGTATTTGCCTGCGATCTTTACAAGTTCTTGGCGGCGTTCCTGGCTCAACTCAGGCACAGGCACACGGATAATCGCGCCATCGGGTTGCGGGTTAAGTCCAAGGCCGGACTCGCGAATGGCTTTTTCCACCGCCTTGACCATGCCTTTGTCCCACACCTGGACCGACAGCAAGCGCGGTTCCGGCACGCTGACGGAAGCCAACTGATTGAGCGGCATGAGGCTTCCATAGGCATCGACCTGAACAGGATCGAGCATAGCCGTTGACGCGCGGCCCGTGCGCAGACCAGCAAATTCCTTGCGCAGCGACTCTACCGCGCCATCCATACGTTGCTTGACTTGATCGAGATTCATGGCCAGACCCCTTGATAAACCGCCGTCTGCATTAACATATTTACCAAAATCTTCAACCAGTTAGTTCATGAAAGTAATGGACGGCTTTGCCTTTGACCCTCAAAAAAGCTAATATTGCCAATATTTTCTCGGTTAGAGGCATGGGGATATTCATGAATTTCTTTAAAAAAGGCGGTTCAACTTTGACCCGTCGCCATATACGTAAAATGAAAAAAATCGGCTCTATAGCCCTGATTTTCACTAATCTTGCAAACCCGTTTACCGCGATGGCACAAGACCCAAATGAAGACAAGAGTCTGGCCAAAACTACATTCGTATTTATTGAAGGCAAATATGTTGATGTCACGGGCATCACGCAGAACGCCTGTGTCAAAACTTTCCTTCTGATCGAGGAAGCCAAGAAAGCCATTCAGAAACCGGGTCTGACCGAAGATAAAAAAGCCATACACAAAAAAGTATTAGCCGATTACGCTCTCTTGGGCACGGTCTGCGAAACAGTCATACAATCACAACACACGACACCATATACGAAAATTCCATTTAGAACGACACCCGTTAGTTCTCATCCTTGATAATCGTGAACTTGCCCTTGCCTTCCAGCACGTGCGCAAACGCACCGTGATGAAAGATCGAGAACACGATAATCGGAATGCCGCTCTGACGCGCCAGCGAGATGGCGGACGTGTCCATCACCTGTAAATCCTTGGCCAACACATCCAGATACGTCAGGCGCTCGAAACGTTTGGCGTTTTTGACCTTGGTCGGGTCCGCGCTGTATACCCCATCGACCTTTGTGCCTTTCAGCAAAGCGTTAACCTGCATTTCAGAAGCGCGCAACGCGGCGGCAGAGTCAGTAGTGAAGAACGGATTGCCCGTGCCCGCTGTGAAGATCACAACGCGGCCCTTTTCCATGTGACGAATCGCTCGACGGCGTATGTAAGGTTCGCAAATTGAAGCCATCGGAATGGCCGTCATGACGCGCGTTTGAACGTTGAGACGCTCCAGCGCGTTCTGCATGGCCAGCGCATTGATAACCGTCGCTAACATGCCCATGTAGTCCGCCGTGGCGCGATCCATGCCGTTCGCAGCGCCCGACACGCCACGAAAGATATTCCCGCCGCCAATGACGATACACACCTGAACGCCTTTAGCCGCCACATCGCGAATTTCTGCCGCCACGCGATCGACAGTCACGGGATCAAGCCCGTAATCACGGGCGCCCATAAGGGCCTCGCCTGATAATTTCAGTAAAATGCGATTGTATTTAGGTTTCGTCTTGGAAGATTTCTTGGCTTTAGGTCTGATGGCCATGGTTTATTCTCCTGCTTGCGGGCGCACCTTACCTCCCTTCTGTTAACACAGCAAGACCCGCAAAAAGAAAGGGCTTGCCTACGCAAACCCTTGTCTTGTCCAAACTTAAGGATTGTGAGACTAACCTGCCATCTTGGCGACTTCAGTGGCGAAATCATCGCCTTGAGCCTTTTCTATGCCTTCGCCGAGCTGATAGCGAGCGAATCCGGCCAGTTTTATGGGCGCACCCAAGTCCTTGGAGGCCTTTTCAATCACGGCTTTGATGCGACTTTCGCCGTCGACAACGTAGATTTGCTCCATCAGCACCACTTCTTCGTAGTACTTGCGCAAACGGCCTTCGACCATCTTGGCGATGATCTCTTCGGGCTTGCCAGAGGCGCGAGCCTGATCGGCCAGCACATTGCGTTCACGATCAAGCGCCTTGCTGTCCACGTCTTTGATCTCGAGCGCTTCGGGGCGCGCGGCGGCGACGTGCATCGCAAGCTGCTTGCCAAGCTCGTTCAGCTTGGCCATATCGGCCGTCGATTCCAGAGCGACCAACACGCCGATCTTGCCGACATTCGGCGATAGAGCGTTGTGAACGTATGTCGCGACGATGCCGTTGTTCACGCTCAGATGCTGAACGCGGCGCAAGTTCATGTTTTCGCCGATGGTGGCGATGAGGTTGGTCAATTCGTCAGCCACGTTGCGGCCAGTATCGGGATAAGCCAGCGTCTTGAGCTTTTCAAGATCGGCACCGGATTCCATAGCCAGCTTGGCGGCCTGAAGCGCAAAAGACTGAAAAGCTTGGTTGCGCGCTACAAAATCGGTTTCCGCATTGACTTCCAGCACCGTCGCTTTGTTTCCTCCGGTCGATGCCACAGCCACGACGCCTTCCGCCGCTACGCGGCCTGATTTCTTGGCGGCAGCTGACAAGCCTTTCTTACGCAACCAATCGATGGCGGCCTCCATATCGCCGTTTGATTCCATCAGCGCCTTTTTACAATCCATCATGCCCGCGCCGGTTTTTTCGCGCAGATTTTTCACGAGTGTTGCTGTGATCTCGGCCATTTTGCTTGCTCCTTCAATTTCGAGTTGAGCTAATTGTCTACTTTTGCGTCATTCCCGCGAAAGCGGGAATCCAGTGGCGAGCGTCAGCGAGCCGTATGAATCATATGCCGCATAGACATGCGGCGCTGGATCCCCGCTTTCGCGGGGATGACAACCAACCAGTTTACGCGTTGCTTTCCGTGACGTGGACGTCTTCTTCGGCCTTCACTGTCGTTTCGCTCTTCGGCACTTCGGCCTTGGCGCCAATATCGACACCGCGTCCTGCCGCCTCGGCCTCCAGTCCATCAAGAACGGCTTGAACCGCCAGTTCGCAGTAAAGATCAATCGCGCGCGAGGCATCGTCGTTGCCGGGAACAGGGAACGTGATCGGCGATGGATCGGCGTTGCTATCCAAAATAGCTACAACGGGAATTCCAAGCTTGCTGGCTTCGGCAACTGCCAAGTCGTCCTTAAGCGTGTCGATGACGAACAGGATGTCCGGCAAGCCGCCCATATCTTTGATGCCGCCCAAGGCGCGTTCCAGCTTGTCGCGGGCGCGCGTCATTTGAAGCGTTTCTTTTTTGGTGAACTTATGGGCTTCCTTCTCGAGCTTATCGTCAAGATCGCGCAAACGCTTGATCGACAGCGACACCGTCTTCCAGTTGGTGAGCATTCCGCCCAGCCAGCGATGATTGACATAATATTGGCCGCAACGCTTGGCGGATTCGGCGATTTTTTCTTGCGCCTGCCGCTTGGTGCCCACGAAAAGCACGCGCCCGCCTTCCGAGGCGACGTCGCGCAACTTTTGAAGCGCGCGCTGCATCAACGGCACGGTTTGCTCAAGGTCAATGATGTGCACGCCATTGCGCACACCAAAGAGATACGATTGCATTTTGGGGTTCCAGCGGCGGGTATTGTGACCGAAATGAACGCCGGCCTCAAACAATTGCCGCAACGACACGACTGGCATAGCCATGGTATTTTCCTTTCTCCGGTTAAGCCTCCGCGCGTTAAAGAGCCACTTTTTTAAGCGGCACCGGAAGGCTAATGGCGGGATTTACCGCCAAAGCCAAACGCGCGTGCGTTTTAATGTTTTCCGCCTGACCACCTTGGCCAAGCGAACGCTTCTATAGCAAAGGGTTAGCTATAAAGACAAGCTTCGAAATTCGTAGCAATATCAGACTGAATTCCCCTCCCCATTAACCATATCCTGTGCTAAAGGCCCCGCATCGATATTAACCCATCAAATGGAGAATCCCGATGCGTTCATTCATTTATGCAGCCGTATTTACCGCCGCATTATTCACGGTCTCCGCCGCAAAGGCCGAAACCCGCACCTGCGAGCCAGTAACAAAGGCCGAAATAGCCGCACTATTCGACCGCTGGAACGCTTCGCTCCAGACAGGCAAGCCGGAAGAGGTCGTCAAAAACTATGCCGCCGACGCGGTATTATTGCCGACCGTATCGAACAAGCCCCGCACCGACCGCGAAGGCATTGTCGATTACTTTGAACACTTTCTGCAAAAGAAGCCCAAAGGCGTTATCAACACGCGCACCATTCATATCGGCTGCAACGAAGCGTTTGACGTTGGCACCTATACGTTTACGGTGACAGGCCCCGATGGCAAGACGTCGGAAGTCCCTGCGCGCTACACCTATATCTATGAACTGCGGGGTGGCAAGTGGCTGATCACGCATCATCACTCGTCAGCGATGCCGGAAAAGGCCGATGCGCCCAAGCACTAGGGTCCAGACTCAATTAAGCCACCAGTAGACGGTTGAGATTAAGCAGACTG
>CAZVCG010000004.1:0-71113 GCA_964626265.1 uncultured Rhodospirillaceae bacterium
GCAGTCTGCTTAATCTCAACCGTCTACTGGTGGCTTAATTGAGTCTGGACCCTAGATCGTCCCATAAAACTGCCGTGCCAAGCAAAGAATTTATCTTATTTCTCAAGTCGTTGATCGTGAACGGATTTCGAGTACATGCCGTAACATTATATTTCATTGCCGCAACGATCGAATCTTTACGGCTCGATCGGTAATCAAAAGAAACGGCGTTTTTGGAATTGACCTTTCTGAACTCATGCAACAATTCAAGACCGTTTTTGTGTGGCACGTTCCAATCGGATGTGATCAAGCGACACAACAATAAAAGCGGCCAACGCCAAGTCAAACAAGAGCGCATTGTAACTACTGCGATATGGCATCCCGTTTATGCTCTTTCCCGCATAATGCGAGCCTTGTCGCGTTGCCAGTCACGTTGCTTGATCGCTTCGCGCTTGTCGACCTTATGTTTTCCTTTAGCGATCCCGATTTCGACTTTTGCGATTCCCCGTTTGTTGAAAAATATGCCAAGCGGAACAAGCGTCACGCCCTCGCGTTTGATCGAACCCAACAACCTGTTCATCTCGCGTTTGTGAAGCAGCAATTGACGTGGACGATGTGTCTCATGTTGCAGGTGAACGCCAGCCATTTTGTATTCAGGGATATAAGCGTTTATCAAATAAAGATTTCCGTCCTTGCCGCCCGCATACGACTCCTGAATGCTGGCTTGTCCCAGACGCAGCGATTTAACTTCGGTTCCAGTGAGTACAATTCCGGCTTCCACGGAATCCGTGATGAAATAATCGAAGCGCGCGCGCCTGTTCATCGCGACGTAACGCTGCGCTTTTTGGCGTTCTGATGGGGCTTTAGCGTTCATTTGGCGAGTACAGCATATTTTTTGGGGAGAGAACAAGCAGGGATGCTATTAGATACTTGATTTTCCTACACGAAAATTGTTTATTTCGAATCAGATTTCGTCCAAATCACCCTTAGAGTTTGACTTTGACGTTGCGCATAAGGCCCATAACGATAGTTTTGGCGGCCACCTTAGCCTTTTTTCAGGCTTCGGGGGCATACGGACGCCAACCGATCGTGCCGAACGTCCGTTCCAACTACCGTGAGGCGTTCAATGCCATAAATAACGGCCAATATCAGGTCGCGCAAAGCCTTGTTAATCACGGCGCCGACCCTGTGTTGAATAAAGTCCTGAAGGGCTATCTTATGGCGCTTCCTGGTAATAGCTACAGTTTCGACGATCTCTCCGAATTTATCTCCGATCATCCCGATTGGCCGGGTTTGAGCGGCATTATCATGATTGCCGAGCAAAAAATACCCCAAGGCGCAGCCGATCAACAAGTTGTCAACTGGTTCACGGCTCACCCGCCACTGACAACGGCGGGATTTTACCGCTATATCGACTCGCTATCCGCCCTTGGCCAAGACCAAAAAGCCGTAAGCCTCATCCGTGACAGATGGATTAACAAAGACTTATCGTCTGACGATGTCATCGCTTTTCACGCCAGATATGCGCGGGTTCTAACGCCGAAAGACCATAAAGACAGGCTTGACCGTCTGCTGTGGGACAACAACATTTCTGCGGCGCGCGCTTTGTATCCACTCTTGGATTCCGGCATACAAGCCGTAGCCGAAGCGCGCATTGCGCTCGCCAATCAGAGCAGCCAGGCAGATACGCTTGTCGATCGCGTTCCTTCGCATCTTCTTAGCGATCCCGGACTGCTGTACGAACGTTTGCGCTGGCGGCGTAAGAACGACATGGACGACAGCGCTCTTGAAATTCTTAAGCAAGCGCCCACCGATCTAGGAAACGCCGAGGCATGGTGGAATGAACGCCACATTATGATCCGCCGCATTATGGACAGCCGTAACTTTGCCTTAGCCTATAAGCTTGCGGCGTCGCATGGTATGAAATCGGGTTTTGGTTTTATTCAAGCGGAATTTATGGCCGGTTGGCTCGCCTTACGTTTCCTAAACCGACCTGAAATCGCGCAAGAACACTTTAGCAATATGCTCCAGATAGCGGCCACGCCAATCTCCCGTGCGCGAGGAGCCTATTGGCTTGGAAGGGCTTATGAAGCGTTGGGCGATAGCCTTTCGGCCCAACAAGCCTATGAAACCGCAGCTTCACTATATACGACTTTTTACGGCCAATTGGCCATTACGCGCCTTTATGAAGATCCCACCATCAAGGCGCAGCCTGAACCCTCTATTCCTCCCACCATACGTTCGCGGTTCTTCGCGCGCGATTCCGTACGCGCTGTCGAACGGCTTTATCAAATCGGTCAAACTGACCGAGCGCGCGTTTTCTTTAAGGCGATTACAAACAATGCTGATAAGCGCGTCGAGTTCGCGTTGCTTATGGAGCTTGCCTACCAATTGCAACGTCCTGACTGGGCTATCAATGCGGCAAAAGCAGCGGCGCAAAAAAACATGCTGATCGGTGCGGGAGCTTTTCCTGTGTTGTCGACCAAGATACCGACGCCGCCCGACTTGGCTTTTACGCACGCGCTCATTCGCCAGGAGAGCCTGTTTAATTCGGACGCGACCAGCCCTGCAGGGGCGCGCGGTCTAATGCAGCTCATGCCGCGGACGGCAAAGGACGTCGCCAAAAAGCTTGACGTACGTTTCAAGGAAACGCGATTGTCTGAACCTGATTATAATCTACGTCTTGGTACGGCTTTTATCACGGAAAAGCTTGGACAATTCGATGGGTCTTACATTCTCGCGCTAGCCGGATATAACGCTGGTCCGCGTCGGTGCCATGAATGGATAGAAAAATTTGGCGATCCGCGTTCCCCGCAAGTCGATCCGATCGACTGGATTGAAATGATCCCGATATATGAAACCCGAAATTATATCCACCGTATCATAGAGAATCTTCAGTTTTACCGTGCGCGGCTCAACGGCGGACAGGCCCCTCTGCAAATCATGAACGATTTACGTCGTTGACATTCATTTATTGCCGCCCATTACGGATTTATGCTAAAATGTTCTTTTAGGCGCATCTTATGGACGCTTGGATATTATTCATAGCCTCGTTTGCAGCATTGGCCGCGACTAGCTTTGTCGTAATGGCGGTTCTATGGTTAAAAAAACTAAGAATAGCCGTTACCATGGCACTAGGCGAAACTGCGCATCAACATATTCGTAGCGTGCAACGCCTTAATGACAATCTGGCCCAAATTCAGAAACAGCAACGCGCGCTAGAACTTCATTTGCAAAATCTGGCGAAGGCCTATGCGCGCCTCCAGAAGGATTTTGACGACATTACGAGCCAAACGGACGCTTCTGATATTGAGGAATCATCAACAATGCCATCGGCTTCTGGCGACCGCACGGTCCACTGAAGTTACTTTTTATGGCGCGGTCTTCTCTCTCGCCTTGCGGAATTCCCTGAGTTGATCTTCCGTCAATTGAAACCCCATAAGTACCTGATAGAGCGAGCCATCGGCATCTTTCTCAAGCGGAATGAAGACTCGTAGTTGCTCCGTTTTCTCAACTACGCCGGCGCCGCCAAAAGCGATCTCGGCAGTCATCATCTCCTTCGACATTATAGTTTTTTCCGGGTCAAGCACGGAAATAAAGAACGGAAAACTTGCTCGGTCGCCGCCAAGGCGCGGGCCTTTGCCACCGAGAATTAGAAGGTCGAACTCAACTTCAACCCCTTCATCCGTATAATCGCAACGGCCTTTTACGTTTTTCATCATGGCCGTGGCTACAAGCGTTTTATCGTCTATAGTGTCGTTGCCGTAATCCCTTGCCAGCTCAAGATCGCGAATGATGGCTGTCTGCGGACATAAATGTTGGGGCTTCTTGGAATCAGAGGAACATGCCGTCACCGCCACAACCCCCATTAACGTCAGGATCAGACTTTTATTCATGCTTAGGCTCCCTGCATTTGTAAGGCTACGCGTTCAAGAATAGTGGCGGCAGAATCTATATGTTCTTGATTAATAATCAGCGGCGGCAAGAAGCGCAGTACATTATCGCCAGCCACAACCGTCAATAGTTTTTCGTGCCGCAAAGCGGCCGAAATATCCTTATTAGGCGGAACACATTTTAGCCCTTGCATTAACCCCATCCCACGGCGTTCCGTAAAAACCTTGGGGAAACGCGCGACGAGATCGTCAAGTTTACGCGTCAAGTATTCGCCCTTGCTTTGAACGTCTTCCAGAAACCCTCTTTCCGTCATAATTTCCAGAACCGCAAGCCCTACAGAAGACGCTAGGGGATTACCGCCAAACGTAGAACCATGTGTGCCTGCCGTCATGCCCTGCGCTGCATTCGACGTAGCTAGGCAGGCACCTATAGGAAAGCCGTTGCCCAAAGCCTTTGCGATGCACATCACATCTGGATTCACGCCCGACCATTCATAAGCGAACATCTTTCCTGTGCGGCCTACTCCGCATTGAATTTCATCATAATAAAGCAACAAGCCCTTTTCGTCGCATAACGCGCGTAAATTCCTCAAAAACTCCGCCGAAGCTACTTTGATGCCTCCCTCGCCCATGATCGGCTCTATGCAAATCGCAGCCGTTTCTTCCGTTATTGCGGCCTTCACGGCATCGAAATCGCCCCAAGGTACGAGATCAAAACCCTCGAGCATCGGGCCGAAGCCCTTGATCATTTTTTCGGCCTTGGATGCGGCTATTGCAGATAGCGACCGCCCATGAAAACAGCCTTCAAACGTTATGACTCGATAACGTTCGGGCTTGCCGATGGCGCTGAAATACTTGCGAATGACTTTGTTGCCGCAATCCCAAGCCTCAACGCCGGAGTTCTGGAAGAATACGGTATCGGCGAAGCTTAGCTCTACGAGACGTTTGGCCAAAGCCTCTGCCGTATGCGTGTGATAAAGGTTGGAAACCGTCCACAGCTTACGAGCTTGTTCTTCTATGATCCAAGCCAGGCGTGGGTTAGCGTGTCCCAAGGAAGTAACGGCGATGCCGCCCACGAAGTCCAGATAGCGTTCACCCTTATCGTCGAAGAGCCATGGCCCCTCGCCTCGCTCAAAATAAATATCTGCACGTTCATAAACCGGCATGAGGACGGGGAAAGACTTTTCCGATGATTTTTCTGTCATGTCACATACGTAATATTTGGCGTTACGTTCCAATGCGCCAATAATGCGCAGCTAATGCCACGCAGGCCAACTAAGTGTTTATGATTGCTTGGTCGCCATAAGCCAGTCAAGCTTATTGGGGCGGTTTTCAATGTAATTCGACAGCGCAATAAGCACGCGGCGGTCGTAAGCATGATCGGCCTCTGCCATCATGCACTGCAAAGCATCCTTGAAAGATAGCCCGTCACGATGCGCTCGGGGGCTTACGAACGCTACAAAAGCGTTAGCCACGGACACGATGCGCGCCGTGACAAAGATATCGTCGCCTTTCAAGCCTTCCGGCTCGCCTGTCCCATCAAAACGCTCCAAGACCTGACGCAAAGTCGGGACAACCGGCCCTTCAAACCCGATAATCGACAAGATATCAGCCGATATAAGGATGCTATCGCGCACGCGCTGCAACTCTTCAGGCGTTAGGGGCGTGGTTTTGGTGAGAATATGTCTAGATACCAATACCTTGCCAAAATTCATTAGCGATCCGGCAATTTCTGCGGTTTCCACCAAACGCGGCTCCAATCCCATTTCTTCGGCTATGGCATGGGCCAACTGTCCGACGCGCGCCGAGTGGCCCGCAGCATACGGATCGCGACGATCAACGACGGCGACCAACGTATCAATGACCTGGCGAAACATGCGTTCACGCCGCTCGCGTTCAATGATTAGACTTGTCAAGTCTTCTTCGCTAACGATCACCCCGCCTTTAAGCTCGCCGAAAGGACGTATAGCTTCATAGCGAGACTGGATGAATCTCGTTTGTCCGATTGGATCTATAATTCGATCGATCAACAATATTGGCTCAGCGGAAGCGCGCGCCTCGGCCAGCCGGACCTCCATCTGGCGCGCCTTCTCGTTTCCAAGGACGCGCGACAAAGTCTTGCCGACAATCTCCATGACCGTCATGCCTAAATTCTCGGCGGCAGGCTGATTGACGAACCAGTAACGATTTTGTTGATCAAAGATAGAAATGGCCCCCGTACGATGATCGGCGACCAATCGCAACAAATCTTCCCTGTAATTAAGGCGAGTCTGAAGCTTGTTCAGCCTCTCCATATAGCTCATCACGAGCCTCACGCGATCAAAATAGCGCGCGCCTGCGCCTATCAGCACGCCCAAAAGCAGCAAGGGAATTACAAGCAGGTCGACGGCAAGAAAGAAATGCGTGGCCGCATCGGGCGAGTCTTTGCCGAACGTCAAAACAAGCTGATTAAGGCCAAAAATAGCAATCACAAATAAAGCCACAGCTATCGCAATAATCGTGATTTTCACCCAGAACGGACTTAAACCCGTCGAGAGCTGGTTGCTCTTTTCGAGACTATGATTTGCTTCATCTTCGAGTTTACGGAGAGTGGCTAATTTCATCGGATACTAATTAAAGGAGGAGGTTTTTGTACTCGAAGGAAGTACTTTATAGTCGAATTCTCAATCACTAGTTAACGGAACGTTCCGCTCTGGCCTCATAGGGGTCATGATTCAGAAGGCGGATCAATGTCAAAAAACCGTTACAGTAAAAAAAGAAAAAATATAACTCTTTTAAACGGTTACCATTAATTAACCATAACGTGGTGAATCTCGTTAAGATTTTGATAACAACTCATAGCTGTATGCTTGATCCCTACCGCCCCAAAGCCCCGTCGCAGGAAATCGCCTTGCTGGACACTGTCCGGCGGCTGGGCAAAAGCCGTGCAAATCGAATCGGCGTCTGCATTCATCTATCTAATCTGACCCCCAACAACAAACGCGAACATTACATTCGCATCGCCACTGAAATATTCATTCACAGTGTCAGCGCTTTCGAAGGACAGTTTTTTCGCCTGCATAACGACGATCTCGTCTTTCTGGCAAAGGGTATATCCTTCGAACGCCTAGACAACGCCGTCAATCGCATCCGCGTCTTGTTCATCGAAGATCCCTTGACCCAGTATGAATCCTCAGCCGAAGGCGCAAAGAGATTTTGCACCTGGTACGATTTTGAGCACGATTACGAGCCTCTTCTTGAAAAGGCCTACAGTCTGCTGAATCTGGCGGAAGAATACGTCCGCAAGCAAGAACTGGATACGCCGATCGATTCAGATTTGCTTGTCGCGCCGATACGGCTAGAGATGCTGTTTAGACTAGAGCAAGCGCTCGAAAGGATCGACATCACTAACATCGTGCGCCGTCAAACGGTGTGCAGCGTCATTGACGGTCTATCGCCCGAGCCCCTATTCGATGAAATGTTCGTTTCCATAGAGGATTTGCAAACTATAACGACGCCCGGTTTCAATTTATGTTCAAATAAGTGGTTGTTCCAATATCTGACCTCCGCTCTCGACAAGCGAGTGATGGCGATGCTGATCAGGGACGGAATCCAGACCGAGAGACCCTTCAGCCTCAATCTTAACGTGGATACCGTTCTGTCGCCGGACTTTGGACGTTTCGAATCAGTCATCACGCCGCAGTTACGTGGACGCCTCGTCATCGAAATGAACAAAATCGACGTGTTTGCGGACATGGGCGCATTTCTTTTCGCGCGCGATTATCTGCACGATAAAGGCTTCCGCATATGCCTTGACGGCCTGACGCATCACACTTTGCCCTATTACGACCGCGAGCGCCTCGGCTTTGACCTTATCAAAATCTACTGGACGCCCGGCAGCATCGACGAAATGAAGCAAGAAATGATGCCAACCGTCCGCAACATCGTCATGGAAGCCGGACAATCCCGCACGATTTTATGCCGTTGCGACAGCGAGCAAGCCATCAAGATCGGGCAAAGCCTCGGCATCGTGATGTTTCAGGGACGCCATGTGGAAGGGTTGCTCAACATAAACAAAAGACTATTGCTAAACTGACGCTCAATCGCACGAGCAAGGCGGCGCTTTTTCCGCAAAAACACGTTTCAGGAGTATCATCATTGGGCATTGTCCCATAAAGCCACGAATAGTAAGCCCAAGACCCATTATGCCGCCAAGCGCGTAATAAGACGTATTGTCATAATGCGATCCCAAATATACTCCCAAAGACAGAACAAGCGGCGCAAACGCAAACGAAAACATGCAATAAGTTCGTTCGAAGCCGCCATCCCCTTCGGTTTCCGCACCTAGTTTTGCACATAAGATCAACCCACCCTCAACAACAATGACTTTAGTGTAACCGCACTGTTCCAATATAGACGCGGCGGTTCGCGATCGAGCGCCGGAACGGCACATGATATAAACTGGACGATCCTTGTCCGGCATCAATCGCTTCAGCGAGCAACAGTTCATTTGGTCCAGTGGAATATGAACGTTTTCCGTTTTCAGACGGGCTTTCTGGAATTCCTCCGATGTGCGAACGTCAAGAATATACTTCTCGCCGTCTTGACCTGGTATTTTCAAAAAAACGTCAGCATTCATAATTTCTGTCATGACTTGCCTCCGACATATTATGTGCTATAGTGCGATGACACAGTAGATATTAGTTTTTTTTAATATGCTAGGTTATTCCAGATGGCAAGAAAAACTTTCCGCGAACACGATCTGAAAAAGCTTAAAAAGGCCACAAAACTGCTCAAATTTTTGGCCCATCCCGTCAGGCTTTCGATCCTTTGTTACCTTAATCAGGCCCCGGAGATCAGCGTTGGCGACTTGGTCGAAAGAGAAAAAAAGTACGCAAGCCAGTCGCAGGTATCGCAATACCTTGCCCAATTACGCGCTATGGGCTTTGTCACGACACGCCGCGATAAACAGACGATTTTTTACCGTCTGACCTCTCAAGAGGCTAAATCCGTCCTTTCAACCCTCAAAAGCCTGTATTGCGGTAAGCCTTGAAATATAAGTGAACCTATCCCATATAGTGATCAGGTTCACCATATTTTTCAGAGTCTTAACCCATGACCGAAGAACGCATGGCCTTTAAGGCCGAAGTCAGCCGCCTGCTCGACATCGTCGTCCATTCGCTTTACAGCGAAAAAGAGATTTTTCTGCGCGAGTTGATCTCCAACGCCTCTGACGCCTGCGACAAGTTGCGATATGAGGCCCTCACCCGCCCCGAGCTTACGGACGATGATCCCGACTATAAAATAACCATAACGACCGACCGCAAAGCCCGTACCATTACGGTTTCCGACAACGGCATCGGCATGACAAAGGACGAGTTGGTGGAGAACCTAGGCACGATCGCGCGTTCCGGCACGCTCGATTTTCTGAAGAAACTTGAGGAGTCCAAACAAAAGCCGGATATGAGCGTCATCGGGCAATTCGGCGTCGGCTTCTATGCGTCGTTCATGGTCGCTCAAATGGTCGAAGTCCGTTCGCGCAAGGCGGGGAGCGAAGAGTCATGGGCTTGGGAATCCGATGGCCGGGGCGAATTCTCGGTCGAAGTTGATAGCAAAAAAACGCGCGGCACAGACGTTACGCTTTATCTCAAGCAAGGCGAAGACGAATTCCTGAAGGAAGACAGGCTTCGCGCTGTTATAACCCGCTATTCGGATCATCTCGCGCTACCGATCTATCTCAACGACGACCCGAAGCCCGTCAACCGCGCTAGCGCCCTATGGATGCGGCCGAAAAGCGAGATCACATCCGAACAATATAATGAGTTTTATCATCATGTCGCGCATGCCTTCGAGGAACCTGCCCTGACGATGCACTGGAAGGCCGAAGGCAAGATCGAATATACGGGCCTGCTCTATGTTCCGGGCACGAAGCCTTACGACCTTTTCGATCCGCGCCGTCGTCACAGTGTCAAGCTCTACGTCAAACGGGTATTCATCACCGACCACGCCGATGGCCTTATCCCCCCCTACTTGCGCTTTCTGCGCGGTCTTGTGGACAGCGAAGATCTGCCGCTTAACGTCAGCCGCGAAATGCTGCAATATAGCCCGATGCTCGCCAAAATTCGCCAAGGCGTAGTGAGAAAGGTTCTGGGCGACTTCGCCAAACTGGCCGACGACAAGGAAAAGTTCAAAACATTCTGGATAAACTTTGGCGCAGTTATTAAGGAAGGCCTTTACGAAGACCAGGACCACCGAGACCTGCTTTTAAAAGTCGTCCATGCCCCTTCGACTCATGACGGTTCGCTAACATCGCTCGCCGATTACGTCTCCCGCATGAAGGATGGCCAGGACGCTATCTACTATATCAACGGCGACAATCTGCAGGCGCTCGCCTGCAGCCCGCATCTTGAAGGCTTCCGCGCGCGTGGCATCGAAGTCTTGCTACTAACCGATCAAGTCGACGATTTCTGGCCCACTTCAGTTAGCGAATATCAGGGTAAGAAGTTTAAATCCGTCACTCGCGCAGGGCAAGACCTCAGCAAATGGCCGCTCGAGGACGAAAAGAGCAAAAAGAAAGACACAGAAGAAACGCCTGCGGCCGACCTCGCCTCGCTCATCGCGCTGATGAAGCTGACCCTCGGCGAACATGTCAAGGATGTGCGCGAGTCCAAGCGTCTGACCGACAGCCCCGTTTGCCTTGCTGCCGACGAAGGTGACATCGACATTCACCTTGAGCGCTTTTTGAAACAGCACAATCAGTTGAACGTGCCAACCCAACGCATTCTGGAAATCAACCCGCGCCATGCGCTTATCCGCAAGATGGCGGAACGCGCGTCAAAAGACGGCGCAAAAACCGAACTTGAAGACCTGATCGTGCTCTTGCTGGATCAGGCTCGGCTGCTGGAAGGCGAAACCATCGCCGATCCTGCCGGCTTCGGAAAACGGTTGGGCAATCTTCTTTCGAAATTATTTTAGGCCGCCCTTATCTTCGCGATAAATCCATCGACGATGGAGCGTAATGTTTCGGACTCGCGCGACAACTGGTTGGCAGCGCTAAGCACCTGACTTGAAGACGCGCCAGCTTCATGGGCGGCTTTCGTCACCCCGCTGATATTCCGCGAAACCTCGTCCGTGCCTTGCGAGGCTTGCTGGACATTCCGCGTAATTTCCCGTGTCGCCGCCCCCTGCTCCTCGACAGCCGAAGCTATGGTTGTCGAAATCTCATTCACTTTTTTAATCGTTTCCGTGATGCCGACAATCGCTTCGACGGCGTTCTTGGTCTGCGTTTGCACATCGCCGATCTGGTTCGTGATGTCCTGAGCGGCGTTGGCCGCTTGATTGGCGAGGTTTTTGACTTCCGTCGCCACCACGGCGAACCCGCGCCCTGCTTCACCGGCTCTCGCGGCTTCGATCGTTGCGTTAAGGGCCAATAGATTGACCTGTCCCGCTATATCTTCGATCAATTTCACTACATTGCCGATGTTTTCGGCAGCCTTGTCTAGATTATGCATGACCTCGCTCGTGCCTTCGGCCTGTCGCACGCATTCCGATGCTACTCTGACGGAATCCCCGATCTGGCGATTGATTTCGGCTATGGAGGCGTTTAATTCCTCAGCGGCTGAGGCAACAGTGTGGACATTTGACGAAGCCTGTTCGGTAGCGGCCGCGACAGCGGTTGCCTGCCGGCTGGTTTCCTCGGATATGGCGGCCATGGATTGCGCGTTGGATTGCATTTCCGTCGCGGCAGCCGATACGGTTGAAACAACGCCCTTCACGCTCTGCTCGAATTCGTCGGCAGTTTTTAGCATTAGCGCACGTTGCTCTTGCTCCGCCCGAATCTTTTGGGCTTCGTTTTCTTTTTCCAGCCGCTCCATCTCTATCGCATTGGTTTTGAAGGTCCCCAAGGCTCGGGCCAAATCGCCGATTTCGTCACGATGATCCGTGTACTCGACCTCGATGGTCTTATCGCCCGTTGCCAAGCGTCCCATTGCGTTCGTTATCCTGTTCAAAGGCACAGTGATGCCACGGCTGACAAAAAGGGCTCCTCCCCCAATTAAAACCAGCAATAACAACGAAATGCTACCCACGAGGTAAAGATTTTCCATAAAAACTTCCTCGACATCATCGATATAGATGCCGGTTCCAATCACCCATCCCCAAGCCTTAAAAGGCTCGACATAGCTGATTTTCGGCGATGGTTTTGCATCCTTTGTTTTCGCCCAACGATAGTTCACATAACCACCGCCCTGTTGGGCAACCTCGATGATTTCCCGCATAAAATACTTGCCGTCTGGATCTTTTACGTCATAAAGCGATTTTCCGATGTTGGCAGAAACGGCATGCGCGAGAAGAACTCCCTGCTGGTCGTTGACCCAAATATAGTCTCCATTGCCATAGTCCATCTGGTTGATGGCATCCAGAGCCCTCTCCTGAGCCTCTTTCTCCGTTAACAGGCCTTCCTTTACGTGGGCGTAATAATCTTTGACGATGCCGTGCGCCACTTCGACGATATTTTTTGTCTTGTCTTGGCGGTCAAGGATCAAATTATCGTGAAGGTTGTGAAGGCCGATAACGCATACGGCAGCCATGCCAATAACCATAGCCACAACCACAAGCATTAAACGCTTTTCGATTTTCAACTGATGTAACATGCTCAGGCTCCCATTGTTTTTATTGAAGCTGGTTTCGGGGATATCCGACAGCTGGCTTTACCGCCGGGAGAGCACTACAATTAAGTTAAAAACAAATTAACTCGCAATTAAAGTGACAATAGATTAAATATAGAGTGTTCGTTAATGAATTTATAAAAAATATCTAATCACGTCTATATTGTTAGAGTAACGTCATATTACATTGCTCGCGGCTTAGAAGGCTAATTATTAGTTCATTTTACATATAATTACTTTAATATTTCAATAATACTACAATTATTATTATATATGTTATTTATATCGTAATGCATTAGCTTCGCGTAGTCACGATGGACAGAATAGACTCACTTAGGTCTGGACTCATAATTAACGCTAGGTTGCGTATGCGCTTTACACATAATTCTTTCATGGGTTTCAAGCAGCAATCGTAACGTACTTAATGAGCCCGTTAATAACGGGTTGTTTTATTCCCTCTCTTTCGCTTATTATCCGTCTCAGTTCTGCGGGCGTGATATATCCCATATCCCTCACGCCACCATGGTTTGTCAGGAAAATCAAACTGTTAGTATTTCCTGAACTGTGGTAGATGTTGAGCATCGATAGCGCCGTCGGCGGCCCGTACACATTAACCTTACGGGCCAGACAGGCAGCGGGACAACAAGGCTGGCAAGGGGCCAGCCATTAGTTAGAGGCAATGAATTTGCCGGCTCTGAGGCGCGCTAAGGGATCCGTTCACTCCCGGCGCGACGGGCAGGTAGGAGAGAAAAATATGACGAAGCGCATGCTTGTGGATGCCACGCATCCAGAAGAGACACGCGTAGCCATTGTTGATAGCTACCGTGATACAAACCGGCTAGACGATCTGGATTTCGGTCTGGCCAGCAAACCTATACTCCGCGGCAACATATACTTAGCCAAAGTGATGCGCATTGAGCCATCGCTTCAAGCGGCGTTCGTGGAATACGGCGGCAACCGTCACGGTTTCTTGCCATTTTCGGAAATCCACCCAGACTACTTCCGCATTCCCATGGCCGACCGCTCGCAGGAAGAGCAAGAGGAAGAACTTGCGGAGGCCGAGGCGGAGGACATTGAACAAGATCACGACATTGAAGCACCTATCAATGAAGTGGATGCCGATAATGACTTAAACGGCGATATTGGCAATGAGCCTCAAAAGGATTTTCCTGATGAGGTTACTTCCTCTCTGGAAACCCCGGTGTCTGAAGCCAATGAACAGGCAATGCCGGCTCTTGAGACTTCTAGCGTTTTTGCCGACATTGAAACCCATGACAGCCTGATTACCGATTTCGGTAACGCCCTCGTTACTCCCGCGAATATCAGCGAAGTGCCGATGGAATCCACGCCGCCCGAAAGCATCGGCGGCGACATGGCCGAACGTTTCGTTCGTCGCCACCGTCCGCGCTATAAAATCCAGGAAGTCCTGAAACGCGGCCAGATCATGCTGATTCAGGTCGTCAAGGAAGAGCGTGGCAACAAAGGCGCTGCCTTGACCACTTTCCTTTCGCTGGCAGGGCGTTATTGCGTCCTTATGCCCAACACCGATCACGGTGGCGGCGTCTCGCGCAAAATCACCAATCACCAAGACCGGCGCCGAATGAAGGAAATCCTCGATCAGCTCGACCTTCCCGAAGGCATGGCGGTCATTTTGCGTACTGCTGGCTTGGAACAAGACCCGCCGGAAATCCAGCGCGATCTGGAGTACCTACTGCGCCTGTGGGACAGCATCCGCGAACAAACGCTTCAATCGACGGCACCCGCGCTCATCTATGAAGAAGCCAACCTGATTAAACGCTCAGTCCGCGACCTGTTCACTAAGGACATCGCCGAGATATTGGTGGCCGGACAGGAGGGCTACAACCGCGCGCGTGAGTTCATGTCCGCGCTCATGCCGGATCAAGTCGAGAAGATTAAGCTTTACGAAGGCGCGATCCCCCTCTTCTTCCGCTATCATGTTGAAAGCCAGATCGACAAAATCCATAACCCTGTCGTCCAGCTGCGTTCCGGCGGTTATATCGTCATCAACCCGACAGAAGCTCTCGTCGCTATCGACGTTAACTCGGGCCGCGCCACGCGTGAAAGGCACATCGAGGAAACCGCGCTAAAAACCAACCTCGAAGCAGCCGACGAAATTGCGCGGCAATTGCGTCTGCGCGACCTGGCGGGCCTTATCGTCATCGATTTTATCGACATGGAAGATGGCCGAAACAACGCAGCCGTCGAACGCCGTCTGAAAGAGGCGATGAAGAATGACCGGGCGCGTCTTCAAATAGGCCGGATCTCGCCGTTCGGCTTGCTGGAATTGTCGCGTCAACGTTTGCGGCCCAGTTTGCACGAAATCAACTTCGAGAAATGCGCGCATTGCGCCGGTTCAGGTTTCGTCCGTTCGGTTGATTCCGCAGCGTTCTCGATCCTCCGGGCTATCGAGGAGGAAGGCATTCGCCAGCGCAGCTCCGATCTTGTTTTCAACATCGCTACTCCGGTTGCGCTCTATATTTTTAATCACAAGCGCGATGCTTTGCACGCAATTGAGCGACGTTACGACCTGCATGTCATGCTGAAAGCCGACGATTCGCTCATTCCGCCCGATTATAAGCTCGACAAGTCTCGCGGCCGCTCGGGCGGACGACGTGTTGGCCCCGCTGTCAATGCCGATCAGGTTTTGGCAGAGACCGAACGCGATATGACCGCACCCCACTTGACTGCCGAGGGAACGCCTGAAGAATTCTATGAAGAAACGCAGTCTCAAGTCTTGTTGGATGAAGGTTCCAGCGATCGAATTGATCGCGGTTCGCATCGTCGCCGTTTCCGGCAAGCAGGACGCCGCGACCAACGCAGAGGCGGCGGAAGCTTTAGCGGCAAACAAGATAATTCGCAGCAGAAATTTCAGCCGGAATTTGACGATCAGCCCGGCAACGTTCCCGAAAGCTCAATGTCTGACGAAGGCGCATTGGAATCCATCGGCAACGCTCAGGATTTTCAACATCAAGAAGGCGATTTCCATGGCCAGGGCGGCGCCAACCGCCGCCGCCGCCGTGGTCGGCGCGGTGGTCGTGGTCGTGGAAACGGCAACGAGGGCCGCATCCATGAGCATGGAGGCAACCGCTGGGGACGCGAGCAGCAGCAACGCAGCGAGCATCAAGGATCATACAGACAAGAACAATCGCTCGTTGTGCCTGTTCACGATATCCCTGCCAGTATCCACGAAATCGACACGACTCCGCGCGATCCCTATCACCCTGCGCCGTCACTCATACGTGAACAGGCGCGCCAAGCCGAACCCCAGCATGAGTCAAGGCATGAGAACCATCAGCCAGCGCGCGATCCGGCGGAGTATGAAGTCATCAATCCTCCCACGGATAAACCTAAAGGCGGCTGGTGGCGCAAGCTGACAGGACAGTAATTACCGTTCGGCTTGTCATGTTTTCGCCGCAAGATTAGGCTTACATCTTGATATGAAAAAGCGGCTTACGCTAATTGCGGCCTTTTTTGCCATTCTGTCGTTTGGCGCATTGTCGCCGCCTATACCACTGGCTGCGCAAAGTGGGACGCGTTTTTCATTCATCCGCGACGCCGAGATCGAACACTATCTGCGCACTCTTGCAACGCCGATATACCGCGCAGCCGACATCGACCCCCAATCTGTCAGAATCTATATAATCAATAGTCCTATCGTGAACGCTTTCGTCGCTGAAGGCATGAACCAGTTTTTTTTCACCGGACTTTTGCAGCTCGCCGATACGCCGGAACAATTGGCAGGCGTCATCGCGCACGAAACGGGCCACATCGCAGGCGGCCACTTGATCCGTGGCCGCGAAGCTATGGCCAACGCCTCGGCCGAAGCCATCCTTGGCATGTTGCTGGGCGTCGCTGCCGGTGTCGCGACGGGTAAAGGCGACGTGGCTATGGGAGCCATAAGCGGATCGCAGCAAATCGCCCAACGCAATCTTCTCAGCTTCAGTCGATCACAGGAGTCTTCGGCGGACGCAGCCGCCTTGTCCTATCTTGACCGCGCCGGGATTACCGCAAAGGGCATGAAGGAGTTCATGGAAAAGCTCGGCGCTCAGGACATTCTCCCGATTGATCGTCAAGTCGAATATGTCCGAACGCACCCGCTCAATCAAGATCGCGTGGACACCGTCGCGCACCATCTGGATACCAATAATCTCGCGACTGGCAATCTCGATCAGAAATTTGCCGTCATGCACGAACGCATGAAAGCCAAGCTCATGGGTTATTTACAACCCGAAACGGCCTTGCTGCGCTATACCGACAAAGATCCTCGCGTCACTGCGCGATACGCGCGAGCCATCGCACTTTATCGCACAAACCAGCTGTCACGCGCCTTGTCCCTTATTGACGGTCTCATTAAGGAAGAACCCGCAAACCCGTTTTTCGTTGAACTCAAAGCGCAAATGTTATTCGAAAACGGACACGTTGACGAAGCCGCTGGCCTCTACAAGAAAGTCGTCGACGCTGTCCCGGATTCCGCCATACTCAAGCAGGCTTATGGCCACGCCTTGCTCGAAAGCAAAGACCCCACAGCGACCGACGAAGCCATCCGCCAGCTTACGGAGGCGAATCGGCTGGAACCGCATTCGCCGGGATCATGGCGACTTTTGTCAGCGGCGTGGGGCCGGAAGGGCGAGGCCACGAAAGACCCCTGCTATACCGGCTACGCGGCTTATGCCCTTGCAGAGGAAGCCGCAGCTAGAGGCGCGCACCGCGAGGCCAAGCAATACGCCGAACGCGCCCTTAAAATCTTAACCAAAGGCTCGCCTTATTGGCTACGCGCACAGGACATCAAGCAAGATATGGAAAATATTAAGGATAAATAGCGTTTGAATATGCCCCGCTTTACCACGTAAAACCGTTAACGTTGACTTACCCTTGAAAACTTGGTTTTGTTGCGCTCCAAGCGAATTAACCATTATCGGGAGTATTCCATGCGCGTAATTGCGAGTTTACTGAGCATCCTTGTTTTGGGCCTAGCGGCTTCATTGGCCATAGCCGCCGACCCGGCCCCTACCAGTCCTTCCCTTACGGATGCCCAAAAAGCCCAAGTCGAAGAAGTCGTACGTAACCTTTTGACCAAAAAGGAACCTGACCTGATCATCAAGGCCGCCCAGGAAATGCAAGCCCGACATGAGTCTGAGTCGGCCGAAAAGAACCAGAAAGCCATCAAAGCCAACAAAGGAAAACTATTTAATGATCCAAATTCATTTGTCGGCGGTAATCCCAAGGGCGACGTAACCGTCGTTCAGTTCTATGATTACCAGTGTGGCTACTGCAAAATGGCCAAGGAAACGGTCTCCAAAATTCTTGAGACCGACAAAAATGTCAGGTTTGTCTTTAAAGAATTTCCAGTGCTCGGACCAAATTCAGTTCAAGCCGCCAAAGCTTCGCTTGCCAGCGTCAAGCAAGGTAAGTTCATCAAGTTTCATGATGGTCTTCTCTCGCTCAAAGAACATCTGAGCGACGAGACTATTTTCAAGGTCGCGAAAGATACAGGACTTGACGTAGAAAAACTGAAAAAAGACATGGCCGATCCGGCCCTCGATAAAATAATACAAGAAAACGCGACATTAGGCAGCGAGATTGGAGCCGTTGGGACGCCTAGTTATGTGATCGGCGACCAGCTTTACCCCGGAGCCTTGCCTCTAGATCAGATGAAAAAAGCCATCGAAGACGTTAGAAAAGACCTGAAGAAGTAGTTGCGAAGGAACAGCCTGTCCCCGCTTTGCGGGGACAGGCTTTATTAATAGAGAGAAAAAATGAAACAGCAACGCATTCTGGTCATCAACGGCCCCAACCTGAATATGCTGGGCAAGCGCGAGCCCGCTATCTACGGCACGGCCACGCTTAAGGACATCGAAAAGCTTTGCAAGGACACGGCCGAGCAATTCGACATGACCGTTGACTGCCGCCAAAGCAATATCGAAGGCGACATCGTCACGTGGATTCAGGAAAGCCCGTCTAAGTATGCTGGCATAGTCATCAACGCCGCAGCGTACAGCCACACATCGGTCGCTATTCTCGACGCTTTACGTCTGGCTGGTCTTCCTGCGGTGGAGGTCCACATTACGAACATTTTTGCCCGCGAATCCTTCCGCCAGCACTCATTCGTGTCTCAAGCGGTTCTGGGCGTTATCAGCGGACTCGGCATTTCAGGTTATTCGTACGCCATAGAATATTTAGCAGGTCATTTGGACACCAAAACCAGGAAAAAATCATGAGTAAATTCGATATTGACGCCGATGCCGTACATAAGATGGCCGATCTTCTGAAAGAAACCGGCCTGCATGAAATCGAATACGCCGAAGGCGATAAGCGTCTTCGTTGCGTCGCGGCACATGCCCCTGTCTCGCATCCCCCCCATGTCATCCCAATGGCCGCCCCCACTGTTGCGCACACTGAAGTTCAGGGAACGCAAAAACCCGTTCTCAACGGTACGCCTGTGGACGCCCCCATGGTCGGCACGGTTTATATGGCTCCCGAACCCGGCGCGCCCCACTTCGTGAATGTCGGCGACAAGGTCAAGCCCGGCGACACGCTTCTAATCATCGAAGCCATGAAAGTCATGAATCCCATCAAGGCTCCGGTAGCCGGGACAATTACCGAAATTTTCGTCAACGACGCCAAGCCCGTCGAATTCGGCGAAACTTTATTGTTGATTGCATAGGGTAAGGCCTTGTTCGAAAAAATTCTCATTGCCAACCGCGGCGAAATCGCCCTCCGCATTCATCGCGCCTGCCGCGAAATGGGCATCCATACGGTCGCCGTTCACTCGACGGCGGATGCAGATGCTATGCACGTCCGGCTTGCAGATGAAAGCGTGTGCATAGGCCCTCCACCTGCAAAAGATAGCTATCTGAATATTCCGGCTATACTCACAGCCGCTGCCATCACGGGAGCCGACGCGATACATCCGGGCATAGGCTTCATGTCGGAAAACGCCGCTTTCGCCGAAATGGTGGAAGAACACGGCTTCGTCTTCATCGGCCCCACGCCCGAGCATATCCGCATGATGGGCGACAAAATGACGGCGCGCACTACGGTTATGAATCTAGGCCTCCCGACAGTTCCGGGCTCCGAAGGCATCATAGCAAGCGAAGTCGAAGCCGCCAAGGTCGCTAAATCTATCGGCTATCCCGTCCTTATCAAGGCATCGGCAGGCGGGGGCGGCAAAGGCATGAAAGTCGCGCATGACGCAGCATCGCTCGGCGAAGCTTATCGATTGGCACGAAACGAAGCGCGTGCGGCGTTCGGCAACGACGACGTTTATATGGAAAAATATCTGGCGACCCCGCGCCATATCGAAGTCCAGTTGCTTGGCGACACGCACGGCAACGCTGTCTATTTCGGCGAACGCGATTGCTCGTTGCAACGACGCCACCAGAAAGTCATCGAGGAAGCTCCCTCGCCTGGCCTCAACGACAACGAACGCAAATATATCGGCGAACTCGCGGCCAGCGTGGTGCAAAAACTCGGCTATCGCGGTGTCGGCACGATGGAGTTCCTCTATGAGAACGGCAAGTTCTATTTCATCGAAATGAATACTCGCCTTCAGATCGAACACACGGTGTCTGAAATGATCACCGGCATCGATCTTGTGCGCGAGCAGATACGCGTAGCGTCAGGTCTGCCATTGGGTTTCAAACAGGAAGATATATCGTTTAGTGGCCATGCCATCGAATGCCGCATCAACGCCGAAAATCCCGAAACGTTCATGCCCTCGCCCGGCACTATCAACGGTTTCCATGCCCCCGGCGGGCTTGGCGTACGCGTCGATAGCGCGCTTTATGACGGCTACAAAGTGCCGCCGCATTATGACAGCATGATCGCCAAGCTGATTGTCCACGGCAAAACGCGCAACGAATGTCTCTTGCGTCTGCGCCGCAGCCTTGAAGAGTTCGTGATCGGTGGCGTCCACACGACGCTCCCCCTTCACCAGCGCATCATCAGCCAGAACGACTTTATCAACGGCGATTACGACATCCACTGGCTGGAGTCGTTCTTGGGGATTAATTCTTAATCAGTTTGCCGCCAAAATATCCAGACGGCTCGCTTTAGGATGCGTCGTATGCCGCTGGCTGCCGTTAAACTGAGCTTCCCGCCATACGAAACGCTGTATATCCGACATTTCTCCACACCCGAACTTGCTGACAACGGCGCCGTAATTTATCGTTCGCATGATTTCGTTACCAGTAAAGAAATCACGCATGATCCGTTCATGGTTATGGCATTCTTCAGAAAAATGAGCCGCTCCGTAAGGAGAAATACCGCTTGGTCCTTCCTCTAAGCGGGTTTTGCCTGCATGCCACCATTCACCTTCGTAATTACGCAAACCTGCCTTGCGGGTGATGTAATAGTGGAGCCGCCGATTATAAAGTGCCTCGGTTTCTTTATCGGAAAGCTTATCGCCACGTTCAAGCTTCTCTTCATAAAATCGTGTGGAGGATTCTTTCATCGCCCAGTCGAAGGGTGTACCCATATTAAGAGGCGCGCTATGCTCACGGACGAGTTGCATGCGCTCAAGTTCGGCAGAATATACATCATGCCAATCGTCCGACTCAAGCATCGGCTTGATGCGCAGTAATATTTCCTGAGCAACCTCGGAAAACCTGATGATCGTAAAATCGACACATCCGCCAGTATTATGGGGCGACGGCCTATGCTTACGGGCAGAAGGCATAGAAACGTAAACCTGTGCTGCTTCTAATGCTTCTTTGCGACTTAATCCACCCGATCTCATGAGCTTCCCAACATAATCTTTGAAAAGCCACGCCTGTTCCTGAAGGGTTCGGTATCCTTCCCAGACAAGTACCCCATAACCCTCAGGTAGTTCGTTAGTAGCCAAGGAAAAGCTTTCGGCAATACCCTCGCGCATGTAAGCTCCCCAAAGAGAGCCTTTGATTTCGCCTAGCGCGTAAGGTGAGCTATTCCAACGGATGCCTTTATAAATAGGGTCACAATAGAGCTTATCGTATTTTGTGAAGGGACCTACAGCGACAAGCCTTTCGCCATTTTCCTGTATTGGAATGCTGTATTGCGGCGGATCTAAAAAAGGAATGGGCTGTGCCCTTGGGTCTTTAAGGCTATATGGAAGAAGAAGTGACATTGTTTATCTCTCCTAAAATAATATCTCATCTTCAGTTGACAAATTTAATTGCGTCTACACTTGCATGTTCATAAGCATTAAACAATTTTTTAACTCGACATTAACCATTTTTATCAATAAGTTAATTTCGTTCCGGTTCGTTATCTAAATAGCTGTAATCCATGTCCCAACGTAGAATTCTTCTTACTCCCGACATCCTTTTGCAGGCCTACGCAGCGGGAATATTCCCGATGGCTGAGCATGCCATGTCGCAGGAGTTGCGTTGGTTCGACCCGCCTCTACGCGCCGTCATTCCGCTGGATCACCGATTTCACGTCCCTCGCAGGCTCCGCCGCACGATCCGCCAACAGCCCTATAATATCCGCTTGAACACGGCCTTTGGCGAAGTCATCCGCTGCTGCGCCGCGCCTACACAGGAACGTTCCGTGACATGGATCAACCGCGAGATTATAGGGCTTTATACGACGCTACATCACCGCGGATTCGCGCACAGCGTCGAAGTCTGGGATAGGCACGAACTCGTCGGCGGTCTTTACGGCGTCAGTCTCGGCAGCGCCTTTTTCGGCGAGAGCATGTTCAGCCGCCGACCGGACGCAAGCAAAATTGCTCTTGTATATTTGGTTGCGCTGCTGCGTGACTGTTCCTTCAAATTACTGGATACGCAATTCCAGACGGATCATCTGGCGCAATTCGGGACATTGGAGATCACGCGCGCCAATTATCAGCATCAACTGTCCAAGGCGATCAAAACGCAAAACAAGCTTGCTTTGCCCGAAAATTCCGACTGGGATCACTTGGTGGCTTCGCTTTTGCAGCCCGTAACCCACAAATCGTAAATCGGATGTTCCATCGCGGACAGGGCCGGACTGGACGCGAACATCCATCCCTTGAAAACGCCGGATTCCACCGATCCGGGCTTTATTTCGCTTACTTCCAGAAACGCCGCTGCTTCCGGTGTTTCCTCGGGCGGCGCGACGCGACAGGCGCGAACCGTGATGATAAGCGTGCCGAACTTAAAAGGTTGCTCGATGGGAACGTTGATCTCTTCGACGCGTGCCGTGATTTTGTCCAACACTCTCAATACAGCCAAAGGCCTATCTTCGGTCGGCGCAGAGGCGCGAACGTCTCCCGCAGCGATAGCCAGCAAAAATACGATGAGGATACGCCGCATTATGGCTTTGCCGGTTCCGGTGGGGTTGCCGTCGGATCGTGTGGCGCAGGCAAGGTTACAGGGGGCAAAACGGAGATATTCGGCGGCGGTAAGTTGTTAATATCAGAAGGCGCTGCAGCGTTTTCGGAATCCGTTTTCTGGGATTCGCGGACGGGTTCTTGTTCAGGTTTTGGCGGCACAAGAATCTGTTTTTCTTCCACGGGTTTGGAAGGCTGCAAAGTGGATATGATTCCGTCTAAAGATCCCGTTGATGTGGCGGGCGCTATCTTGGCTGGCGCAGGCGCGGCCTTAGCTGGCGCAGACGGAACAGGAGGTGCCGGCCTTGGCGCAGGCGCGATCGCAGGGGCAGGTTGAGGCGTCGGAACGAAGGATTCGGCGGGCGCTGGAGAAGCCGTAACGGCAGGCGGAGACGCCGCCCCTATTGAAGAGCCGCTTTTCGATTGCGCGCCATTCCCGTTCTCGGATTTTTTTGATCCGTAAATCAGCTGGCCGATCAAATCGTCGAGTCGCATCGGCGATTGCGTATGCGTTATTCTTCCCGTTCCGTCCGTTTTGATGTTCTCTTCGTCCACGCCTACTTCAAGCGACATGTACTTGCCGCCCAAAAGACTCTCGGACGCGACCATGGCAATCGTATCGAGCGGCAATATGATATTGGGCAACAAAGTCATGTGTACGTCGACTTTATATTGATTTGGGCCTGGTTTAGTGACAAGTTCCAGATTCGATATGGAACCGACTTTGACGCCGTTCATCTTTACGTCCGTTCCTTCTTTTAGACCATCGACCTTGGGAAAATAAGCGCTGACCGTATAGCCCTGCACTTTCTGCAAATCGGCGCTCGAATAAGCAAAAACAAGAAACACGCCGGCGACAATAAGCACGACTGCGCCGAGCACGGTTTCAATTGCATTGCGTCCCATAGATCAGCTCCTCGAATGGCTTTGGCTTTAACAAGAATGAATCGTCATCTCCTATTTGCCACCAAACATGGTTAACGGCAAATCCTTTGGAGCCCCATGGGCTCTTTCGTCGCGCATTCTTTTTTCGTGGTGCGGATTCGATGAGGATTCGGTGACACAAGTTTGCCTTGATATTTTTCATTCGGCAAGATTCTGAAACAATCGGAACTGAAATAATCACAGGAATTATTCGATGTTCTTACGCGAATTCTCGGAAGCCCATAATTGCCCAAATATACGAAAATTATAGGGATAGCCCATCAGTACCGTGCATGAAACGCCTCAAAAACGTTCATGAGCGACTTTAATAACTGCCAAGAATAAACCTGATTATTGTTACGGAGAGGGAACAATGGGAGAGAATTTGGGGAGAGAAAGGTGTGGATTGTGAATAAGTAATTCTTTATGCATACCATATTTTGTGGCATATTCAGACGTAACCGCATGATCTTGTGGATAACTTATGCCCATCGCCGCCCCCGAGTCCTGGTCCAACGAAGCCGTTGACGCGTTTTCCGACGCTTTTTATGATGCCAAGCCATTGAAATTACAGCCTGTTGAAGAAAACACGCTTCCATCTTGGCTATGGTTAAAGCGACCTGCTGATAATCGCGTTGTTAACGAATCAAGTATTTACCAAGTTATCGAACGCGTCGCCGCCTCGGCCGCTTATCTCGGCTGGAAAAAAGGCCTCTGGCAGGACGAATCCGAAGCCCGCGCCTTTTACGACGACGTCAGCTATATGCTCACGCACCGCATGATCGCGCTTGAGCCAAAGGATATGAAATTGTTGGGCGTTGACTGGGCGTATGGAACGACAACCCATTCACCATCACAAACAAAAACTTCGCATTTCTCTGCAACCCACACCATCACCAACACCGCAATAGACGCCATCATCAGCGGCACGGAACCTGAGCAGAGGACCAATTGGCAGAGGTTTCTGCGCGGCTCCAAAGAGGCCAAGCCGCTAACATTGAAATTCGCGGATACGGCACAGGAATGGGGAACAGCGGGCGCTTCGGCGACGCAGGCCTCCGGTGATAATGCTCCCCGGCTTGCCATCGATCTGTTCAAATTCCTGCGCGAGGACGGCTCTCTGGCCCTCACGGTGCTTCAACATGCCGTACGGCTCTCCGTTCTACTTCTTGAATTGCATTATGAAGCTCTTTCGATCTCGAACGATCCCGAGCGCAAGCTAGCCATCGGTTATGTCAACCTCTCCCCGCTCCTTATGGCCATGGGCCATCCCTACGACAGCGCCATCGCCCGCTCTACGGCCGCCGCCTTAAGCGCTATCATCACCGCAGAAGCAGTCATTACGTCATCGGAAATCGCCGCGACGTTCGGTCCTTGTCACGCCTTTGCCGACAACCGCGAAGCCGCGCTGCGCGCCCTGCGCAACCGCCACCGCGCCGTCTATGGTGAGCGCAACGACTATGAACACCTCTCCATCCTCCCCTCCCCCCTCGACGTTGACGACGGCGCCGACCTTGTTCTTCTTGCGGCAGCGCGACGTTCTTGGGACGAAGCCATCGCCGAAGTCCAGAACCACGGACTGCGCCATTTGCAGCTGACCGCGCTCTTTAATGCGCAGGTTTTCATACCCTTGCTGGATTGTTCATCGCAGGGCATCGAGCCGGAACGCCACCTCGTTCGTCAGCAATCCTTGGGACCCGAAACGTTCCGGCGCGTGTTGAACCCGGCTGTGGCCAAAGCTTTGCGTATCGCCAAACTCGATGTCGCCGATATCAAGGCCATTACCGATTATGCCGTCGGCTATCACACGCTTGTAGGAGCGCCAGCTATCAGCCATGACGCTTTGCGCGCCAAAGGTTTCGATGGCCCATCACTTGAACGTTTGGAATCCTATCTGCCGCATGTCAGCCATATCCGTCAGGCCTTTACGGTATGGATTTTGGGTGACGCATTCTGTCGCGAGAGCCTGAATATCGACTCCCCCGATTTGCTCGACCCGCGCTTCGACCTTTTGAAGCACATAGGTTTCAGCGAAAAAGACATCGCCGTGGCCAACGCTTTCTGCTGCGGCAAAGGAACTGTGGCAGGCGCGCTTGAGTTACCCGAAAGACTAGCAAAAGCGTTGGATCTTTCTCTCCTTACGCCAGACGCCATGATCCGCATGGCGGCGGCCGTGCAAAGCATGATTATGGGCGACGTTGGCTTGACGATTGCGCTGCCTGCGACGGCCTCCATGGACGATCGCGAAAACCTGTTCCTGTCGGCATGGATGCAGGGATTGAAAAGCGTTACGTTGACGTTCGAGCGCAAGTTCGCGTTGCAAGGACATGCACACGATCATGCGATGGACAAGCACGAACGCCGCGTTCAGCAGCGCAAACTTTTACAAAGGAAAATATTGCAGCCGCCCGTGCCGATTCCTTCGCACAAACGCGCATCGCTGCACATGAAAGTTCCCGCCCACGCATCAAAGCCCCTCGCAAAACACAAAGAAAGAGCGCATACCCGAGCCGTGAGCCTCAAACGCAGCGCGGCGAAGGTGATGCAGACACGGGTGAAGTGAGATTCGAAACGCCGGATAGCCTTGCAAGGCATCAAACCGAGTTCTCAAGCAGTTTCGAGCTGACGGCGGGAGATTTTACGTCCTCTCTCGACGGTCCTTTTTTGCATTTCGTTTGCGCGCCCCTGCGGCGGAAAAAGGCGCCGGAACGGCTATCGGGATAATTGTCTTCATGCTTTTGAGGAAAAGGTATTACGTTTGCGCCATGTCCGGACTTTAGCGAGTCATCAGGCTTATTCAAGGTTTCAGGATGACGAAAATCATGGATAATTTCCTTGAGGACGGCATAGTTTTCCCGAAAAGAGATGCTTGCAGAACTATATGCCGCTTTGGCGCTTGCGGTAAGATTGCGGCCAGCCTGAATGAACGACCGGATCGTTTTTATGCGCCGATTAGTCAGGGCATCGGAGAAACCATGAACCATGCCGCCGATCTCTTCTATATTGTGCGGAAGACGGCCGATTTTCTCATGAACGCTTTTTTTAAGATTGTGGACATGAAGCGGCAGATTTTGGGTAAATTCCACTGCCGCAAATGCCGGATCTTCCAGACCCTTCATAAAAAAATGCATAGCTACTAAACCCGCGAGGGGATTCTCCCCCCTTGCTGCGGCATAAATGCAACCGCAACCGAGGGCTGTGTAGGCTGCGTGCTTGAAAATTTTAACTATAAGCGGTGTGTTCTTCCGCTGCTTCTCCATGGCCCTTCCCTTCAATTTCAATAAGTTACTAAAAAAAAGAACTAACTCTTGCATTCAGGACATACCCTAAATCACAAAAGCGGCAAAAAAATGGTTCCATCTATGGTTTTTTCATGAATCTATTAATTAAATCATAAGATTAATTTCAGTCTTTCCCAAAAAGCATTTTTTGAACGGGTATACCTGAAAGTAACAATGGGTGTGTTCGTAAAAACACAATTAATCGAGCTTACTTGACTTATATGGAAACGTTAAGTCGTTCGGGTCGAAAAACGCGCGGTAACGTTTATAGGCCTCTACCAATTCCGGCATGTAATTAACGAGTGGCCTCAACCGGCAGAGTCCGATCAGGTACAATGGCGGGTTGTAACCGCCATGGTTAAACATGCTTTGTTTGCTGTATTTCTTGTAAGATATGTTGCGTAAGATCATATAAATAATCTTCTCCCTTCATTAGCCGTCTAAGGCCAAATACGATGACGGTCTCGCCTTCGAGTTGAAAGACAAGCTGGTACAAACGCCCACGAATTTTGCCTACGGCCCTATAATATTGGCTGCCTCCATGCATATACGCCTTTGTGCACAGTGAGGCATTCGTCCAGTCGAACTCCCACGCCATATTGAAATTCAATCCCGTTTCGGCAATGTTTTTGGCATTTATTTTTGGATCGTAATCGATGTGAAACACATTTCCCCTTATGCATTGCCGGTTACGTTGCGCTTACAATATTAGGAATATAATTCTATCTTGCGGAAAAGTCACGCGTTTTGTTTGGTTAATGGGGGATTTTCAAAAATGCCTTCAATATGTCATCCCGACTAAAGTCGGGATCCAGTAGATATGGACAATATATTTCACTGTAATTGACACGTTGAACCGCCCAGACAAGGGCCAGTAATTAATGGATGCTCCCTCTGGACCCCGACTTTCGTCGGGATGACGCCAATGGCAGCGCCTCCCTAGACTTACTCGGCCAGTTTCTTCGCGACGTAGGCGCGGACTTTGTCAAGCGTGACGCGTTCCTGCTGCGCCGTGTCGCGGTCGCGGATCGTGACGGCCTGATCCTTGAGCGTGTCGCCGTCGATGGTGACGCAATACGGCGTGCCGCATTCGTCCATACGGGCGTAGCGCTTGCCGATGGATTGCTTGGCGTCGTACTGGCACATGTAATCCTTGCGCAAGTCCATATAAAGCTTTTCGGCGACTTCGGGCATCCCGTCCTTGTTGACGAGCGGGAAGATGCCCATCTTGACCGGCGCGAGGGACGGCTTGATCTTGAGCCATTCCGGCGACGGACGGCTTTCGTCGTATTGATAAGCTTCGCACAGCAAGACCAGCACGCCGCGCGTCAGGCCGCTCGACGGCTCGACGACATGCGGCACATAGCGGCGGTTCGCTTCCTGATCGAAGTAGTCCAGCTTTTGCTTGCTGAACGTCTGGTGCTGCGTAAGGTCGTAATCGGTGCGATACGCCACGCCTTCCAGTTCGCCGAAGCCCGGCGACGTGAACGGGTATTTGTATTCGATGTCGGATGTGCCTTTGGAATAATGCGCGAGGTCTTGCGGCGCAATAATATGGCGGAACAGGTTTTCCGCCTTGACGCCGCAGCTTTCCCACCATTTCATGCGCAAGGCCACCCAGAACTCGTACCATGACAGGCCGTCTTCGGGCGCGCAGAAGAACTCGATCTCCATCTGCTCGAACTCGCGCACGCGGAAGATGAAGTTGCGCGGCGTGACTTCGTTGCGGAACGCCTTGCCGATTTGCGCGACGCCGAACGGGATCTTCACGCGGCAGGTATCGACGATATTCTTGTATTGCAGAAAGATGCCCTGCGCCGTTTCGGGCCGGAGATAGACTTTGCTGGCCTCGTCCTGAAGAACGCCCACGTGCGATTCAAACATCAGGTTGAACATGCGCGGCTCTGTCAAATCGCCGCCGCATTCGGGACAAGGCATGATAAGGCCCGTTTGCGCTTTTTGTTCCGTGGCCAGATAACGTAGCAACTCAATTAAAGGCAGCGGCGACGGCGTATCCTTCTTATCCTCAACCAGCCATGACAGCGTGACCTGGGGATTTCTGACTAGCGCAAGACCGGGAGCCAGTTTTTTGCCTTTCTTCTGCGCCCATTGCAGGGCGGCTCCGGAGTCAAAAACGACTATGCTTCTCAATAAGGCGCCAAGCTCCAGAGAGTCCACGGCAGCAACCTTCATGGCATCCGCAAACGATTTGACCCACTCGGCTTCATGAAGCATGTCCTCGACATGATCGGCGCGGAAAAGCTTTTTGCACTTGCGGCATGTTTGCATCGGATCGGCAAAACCGCCGACGTGGCCCGAGGCGTGCCACGTGGTCGGGTGCTGGATGATCGTGCTGTCGAGGCCGAGGATCGACATCGGCTTGCCGTCAGGGCCAAGCGGCGGACATTCCACCGTTTCGCGCCACCACTTGTCGCGCAGGTGGTTCTTGAGCTGCGTGCCGAGCGGGCCGAAATCCCAGAAACCGTTCAAACCGCCGTAAATCTCCGAGGCGGGATAAATAAACCCGCGGCGTTTGCACAAGGAGACAATGCGGTTCATGAGAGGCGTTTCGGGGGCGGCCATATGATGTCCTTTACATAAGTGCGTGTTAGAAACGCCCAGCTTATCAAGACTTTGGGCCCAAGCCAATGGGGGTTTTAGCGTTGAAAAAGCCTTAAAATCAAGCAAGGCGGGCGTCGGCTTCCTTGATTTGCTTTTGCAGGGCGCGCCACGCGATGCTGCTCACGATGCCGTGCCAGAAATAATGGCCGATGAAGCCGCAGGCTTTCAGGATCATGGCGACGATGCGGTCCATGTCCTGCCGCGTGTAAGGCGTGAACGCGCGCGTGAGATAAGCGTCGGCGCAGGCCTGGCGTTTATAGGGATAGCCGTCCGGCGCATTGGAGGCGTGATAGGCGAACGCCAGCTCATCGTCGCCGGACTCCTTAATGCGTTCGATAGCGACCCGGAAACGTTTCAGGCGGCTCATTTTCTCATGTTTTACGTAGCCCGTGAGGTGGCTGTAGAACATAGCATAGTGCTTGAACTCGTCGCCCGCGATGTTATGGCAGATCGCTTTCAGGAGCGGCTCGTCCGTCGCGCGGCCAAGCGCAGTGTAATAGGAACTTGTTCCGACCTCGACAACGCAGCGGGAAACTAACTCGCCTGCGCGTGAACCGCGCGAGGATTGGCTGGCCGCAACGTCGATTTTGTGCCCGTCCTTGTATCGCGCGAAAGCCTTGCCGAATTTGAACGACGGATCGGCGATCTGCGCGTAGCGGCCCAGCGTTTCGCCGTGCTGGCGTTCTTCCGCCGCCCAGTAGCTGACGGCGCGCTGAAAGATGGGGTCGTCGGCGAAAACGTGATTAAGGTATTGCTCATAGTCGTCCGCGCCGTATTCGACCATGGCGGCGGCTTTGACGATCATCAAATGGTCGGAATTGAGTCTTTTGGGATCAAAAGAGTCCCATGGCAGGTCGTCGATGGTCCAGCGTTCTTTCTTCATGGCAGTGCACCGTGAATAAGCGGACAGCCCAGTCTTGTCGAGATCAAATCAATGGTTATAGCGACCTTTGCTTGCCGCCCTTGATGTCATCTTCCATAAAATACTGATATTTTTGCGGTTTGCTAATGCAGTTAACCATACCCGTTCATGAAATCTTTAGAAAAGTCTTTGCATATTATCGTTGTATGCTAGCAAGTTCATTGTGGAATCGAAATTATGAACGATAAGCCTCCTATCATTATCCTCGGCGGACGTAGCCTCGTCGCGCCTTATCTTATCAAACGGCTTGCTAATGAAAATTTGCGCGCCGATGTCATTTCACGCGGTAAAGTGGATTTGCCGGAAGGTTTCCGATCCATCTCTCTCGAATTGGGCCAGACCGTAGACTGGCACGCGCCGGAAAAAGCGATTGTAATTAGCTTGCTTCCCCTCGGCGTTCTGACGACCAATCTCGCGAGGTTTTCCAAGGCCCAGGCAATCGTCGCGCTCGGCTCCACAAGCCGTTTCAGCAAATGCGCTAGCGGCGATCCCTTTGAACGCGCCATCGCCGAAAATCTGGAAATGGCCGAAAACATTCTCAAACCTTGGTGCGTGAAGAACAAGATCGTTTACACGCTCTTGCGCCCAACGCTGATTTATGACGGCATGAACGACCAAAACATCGCCCGCATCGCGCGTATAATCATGAAGTCGGGATTTTTCCCCGTGGCTGCGCCCGCCAAAGGACTGCGCCAGCCTATTCATGCCGACGACGTGGCCAAGGCCATCATGAATGCGCTCGGCAACGCAAGCGTTTATAACAAATGCCTGAATATCGCCGGCGGACAGGTTCTGCCCTACCGGACGATGGTTGAAACAGTATTTCAGTCGATGGGCAAAAAACCGCGTATCGTGGCTTTGCCTACGCCCGTCCTGCAACGGCTGTTTCAGATGGCCACAAAACTTGGCCTGTTAAATGAATCCGGCTTTGGCTTCGAAGTCTTCAAGCGCATGAACGACGATCTGGTCTTCGATAACGACGAAGGCATGAAGCTTCTGAACTACGCGCCGCGCGAGTTCGAGCCGAAAGTGAAGGTTTCGTAACGCTTAACTCTGCAGCAACCTGCGCAACAATTCCACGTCTTCGCGGAACGTAGCGTCGTAAGCCGACAATTCCTCGATCTTCTTGACGGCGTGGATCACCGTTGTGTGGTCGCGGCCGCCGAATTTGCGGCCGATTTCCGGCAAGCTGCGCGGCGTAAGCTGCTTGGCCAAATACATGGCAACCTGACGCGGGCGCGCCACGGCCCGAGCGCGTCGCGCGGAATGCATATCCGTCAGGCGGACGTTGTAGTGTTCGGCGACCTTTTTCTGGATTTCGTCGATCGTGATGCGGCGTTCTGTCGAGCGCAATAAATCCGCCAGAACTTCATGCGTCATCTCAATGGATATTGTGCGTCCGACGAGTTGGGCGTGCGCCACGATGCGGTTGAGCGCGCCTTCAAGCTCGCGGATGTTCGACGTGATCTTGTGCGCGAGGAATTCGATGACTTTGTCCGGCACCGGACAGCCAAGTTTCTCTGCTTTTGCCGCTAGAATGCCGAGACGCAATTCGTAATTCGCAGGATGCAGGTCGGCCACGAGGCCCCAGCCGAGGCGCGAACGCAAGCGTTCTTCCATGCGGTCGAGATCCTGAGGCGATTTATCCGCCGAGACGATGACCTGACGGTTGCGGTCGACGAGCGAGTTAAAAGTATGGAAGAACTCTTCCTGCGTCGTGTCCTTGCCGCCGATGAACTGAACGTCGTCGATCATCAGAACGTCGACCGAGCGGAATTGCTCCTTGAAGGAAACGGTGTCCTTGAAACGCAAAGCGCGCACAAACTGGTACATGAACTTTTCCGCCGACATATAAATGACGCGGCGGTGCGGATAGGTATTGCGGATGTGCCACGCGATGGCGTGCATCAAGTGCGTCTTGCCCAGCCCTACCCCGCCATAGAGAAACAGAGGGTTAAAGGACGGCGTTTCCGTGTCCGCGACGCGGCGTGCGGCGGCATAGGCCAGTTCGTTAGGTTTGCCGACGACGAAATTCTCGAACGTAAAGCGCGGATCAAGCGGCGCTTCCATGGACGGCGAAGAATTAGCGGGATCTGAAGAACCGGCGCTAATAAATGATGGCTTGGGCGCCGAAACGACAGGCTGCGGCTCCCTAAATTCGGTAACCGTGGGTTGCTCTACCCGGGCATCCGCAACCACGCTCACGGCGGGTTTTGCGATGGGCGAGACGACCTTAAGCTCAACCTGTCCGTTCTTGACGAATTGCATCCACATCGTGCGGATCGTGTCGCCGTAATGCGCTTCGACCCAGTCGCGCATGAAGCGTGTCGGAAGCGACAGCTGCAGCAAGGTCACTCCGCCTTGCTCTGATATTTCTCCGGCAACAGGCTCTAGCCATCGGCGAAAAGCCGTTTCGCCTAATTGCGCTCTCAGACGTTCGCGCAGTTGCCGCCAAGCCGCTTCTGACTCCGTTGCCGATGCCGACATTGCTGCGCCCTTTTCATCTCCGTCAAAACCACTTTCCTTAGCTTGATGCGCGAGAGCTAAATTTGACACCATAGTCTCCATACATGACTTGATCAGGGCTTACTCGGGACACAACTACTGCATAGCGGCGCAAAATGTTACGCCGCAGTTATCAACCTGACTAACTTGACGACTTTAAAAAAAAAGGCGGGAAACCTTGTGAAGGAATGAGGCTCATCTTGTTTGTTTTCGATGAAAAATCCATGTCCTCAACACCATCTCACACTGTTTGTTCAAGAGGTGCGCACAATAATACGAATGATTCGGTTTTGACAATGGGCATAAAGCGAGAACAACCAAAAAAGCAAAAATCGTGCGTGAAACCTATGCAACGATTTTAACTAAAAAATATTTCTCTCTTGACTCTCGCGCATAAAAAAACGCGCACCGATTAAAGATCAATGCGCGTATAATTTTTTAATCATCTATTGGGATAAAACTATAGGGTTATTCCAGCATAATATGTGCGTTCGATTACACTGACACACAATAGATTGTGGCTCTTAGGCCTTGGCCTTCTTTCCAACTTCCATCGCCTTAACGCGCTTTGCCAAACGCGATGTCTTGCGCGCCGCGGTTTTCCAATGCACGGTGCCGCGATTAGCCGCGCGGGCCAGATTGGATTCCGCCGCGCGCAAGGCCGTCTTGGCGGCGATTTGATCTTTTGACGCGACGGCTTTTTCTACGGCTTTCGTTAGTGTATGGACTTTAGCGCGGCGCGAACGGTTAAGAGCGTTGCGTTTGATTGTTTGGCGGGCGCGTTTCGCGGCGGATTTATGCGTAGCCATATTCTTAATTTCCTCGTCTCGTTACGTTTTCATGTCGGAAGGCGCGATTAATACGCGGGGCTATCTTGCGGGTCAAGTGTTTAGCCGAGCGACAAGCGTCAAGGATACCAATTTATGGGAGTTTCTTAACCGAAAATGACAGGACTTCGGCTTTAATGGTTAATATATAACCCGAAAACGGTTTAACTTGAATTTTTCATACGCGAGTGATTAAATTCGAGCGCTGATCAGGAGCGATGGCGCAACATGGCCAAAAAATCTCTACCAACCCAATCCGCCAAAGAGGCGAACGTCCATATGTTAGGCAACGCCGTGCGCGACATCGCCGGCGAGGGTTTGCGTCCGGACGATCAGGTGTTGTCCGAAGAAAACGGCAGGATTAAATACCGCGCCGTGAAGCAAAATGATGAGGCGGTAGATTCATATAGGCCCACCCCTACAGAAAACAGAGCGTTCGCGCATGAACTTGGCGGGAAAGAAATCGAACTTTTACTTTATAGAGCCATCAAATCCCCGCACTTAATACAGGGCCCCCGAAGAAGAATGCTTTTGGGTGAACTTCAAGCATGGGCCTTTGAGGGAAAGAAAACGAAGCGTCTAGCTCCACATACGGCAAAGCGCGGATTTATATTCGATCCAAAAACACACTCGATATCCAGCCTGTCGCTTTACCGGCAAATTAAAAAGACCAATCCGAGGCTGGAACAGTTGCTCGGTTTCAGGCAGTTAAGGCCTTCGCGCAACTATAATGCCGTTCGCACGACGCAGATCGCCGCCGATGGGTACGATCAGGTCGAAACAGAAGGCGTTCTTAAGGGCGAGCAAGTTAATAAGGTGGCCGATTACGCCGCCGCCGTTCAGCCGATGGCTCCTTTATTTACGCCCACCAAACGCCGCCTCAGGGACAATAACAGTCTGAAATTGGAAAACGCCATCCTGAGCGAACAGGCGCCTGACGCGTCACAAGGCCGTAAGACGGTAGATTTAGAACTCCTCCTTTTGGCCGCACACGCCGCAAGGTTTCCTGTGCCTTTTGCTGCGTAAAGCCGGCTGCCCAATGCACAAACTCTCAGATAAGCGCTGTCAAATTCCCCGCCCCTCTGCGGGAGTGGGAGGGAATTTTACCGTACCCTGTCGATCATGCGCACTATCATTGGACTTTGTATAAATTTTCCTTTTTTTTAGTTCCACGCATCCGTTTCACAAGCGGAACTATGAAAGCATTTAACCTCATTTACAGCCCCATTGGAGGCTGATATACCCACGCCGTAATTCCGCCTCAATTGTGAGGCTCATGCGGCAAGGGATTATTATTATGCCAAACAGCATTAAGCTTATCGCAGGAAACAACAACCGTCCGCTTGCCGAAGCCATGGCCCAATATTTGGGCGTCAATCTCACCCAAGCCAACATCAAATGTTTTTCCGATAAAGAAATTTTCGTCGAGATCCTCGAAAACGTGCGCGGCGAAGACACGTTCGTCGTTCAACCGACAAGCTGCCCCGCCAATGATAGCCTGATGGAGCTTCTTGTTTCCATCGACACGTTGCGCCGCAGTTCGGCCCGCCGCATCACCGCCGTGATGCCCTATTACGGGTACGCGAGGCAGGACCGAAAGACCAGTCCGCGTTCGCCCATCACCGCCAAGCTGGTCGCAAACCTGATCACCCGCGCCGGCGCCGACCGTGTGTTGACGCTCGATCTGCATGCCGGACAGATACAGGGCTTTTTCGATATTCCTCTCGACAACCTTTATGCCGCGCCCGTTTTTGCGCGTGACATTCGCGACTCCATGCTCTCGAACGGCAAAATGCCGAAGTGCCTCACTATCGTATCGCCAGATACCGGCGGCGTGGTGCGCGCGCGCGCGCTGGCCAAACGGGTTGACGCCGACCTCGCCATCATCGACAAGCGCCGCGAAAGAGCCGGTGAATCCGAAGTGATGAACATTATTGGCGAAGTCAAAGACCGCACCTGCATTCTCTTCGACGATATCGTGGACAGCGCGGGAACCTTGTGCAACGCCGCCGACGCAATTCTGAACAAGGGCGCAAAAACCGTTATTGCCTATTGCACACACGGCGTTTTTTCCGGCAAGGCCGTCGAAAAGATCACGGCTTCAGGAATCCAGAGCATTACCGTGACCGACAGCATCGCCGCGTCGCCGGAAGTGGCTGCCTGCAAGAAAATCCGCTATCTGAGCGTCGCCCCGCTCCTCGCCGAAGCCGTAGCGCGCATCAGCCAGGAACGCTCGGTGTCGAGCTTGTTTACGTGATTGAAGTAATGTAATAATGAAATACTTGCTTCACTCGTAAGGTTATGGCTCTATTTACATTTCACGTACAAAATTTCTTTTGGCTGCAGCACTGCAAAAAATGGGTAGATAATTACCCATAAACACAAGTTAACACCTCATAAACCATTGATTTTCCTAATTACTTTCGTGGCCTCCCTGTAAAATGGCTTCGTATTTAAGCAATTTTACGGACGGTCATTATGACGGACAACAAAAAATCGCCTTCTGATTTTGAAGCACAGTTTGATGATGCAGAAAGAGACCTTATCAAACAACAGAAAATAGTATCGAGATTTGTCATTCAGACAGGTCACGGTGCAAAAGCAGTTAGAAAACATCTGCAAAAGGTTTGCGATCAAGAAACATGGATAAACGACGCCATGGATGAGCTATTAAAACTCAAGAATACGTCTGAAGAATTTAAAGCCGAGGCCCCTGCTTTATGCCTAAGGGCCAGAGATTTGAAACAGTATACACGGGATATGAATAATGCCCTTTATCTCGATCTGGCGCGTCATAAGTATGATCTTCCTACAAAAGTAAGTTTTCTGACTAGCATGATTTTCGGACCTTGGGTCGCTGTGCAAAAAGGTTTTGGGAATGGCACAATCACTCCCGATTATGCGGCAGGGGCTGGTGGTCTTCTGGGCCTTGGGGTCATTTTTTTAAGCAAGATTGATGCTGGATTCAGAGCGGCGGGCAAAGCTATTTGCTCAACTCCAAAACAAATCAGAGCCGAATTCCGGGCCGCAAGCAAAGCTGTTTATGAAGCGCCGCAGCAAATCTGGGACAGCAACTCGTTCATTTATGTGCGGGAAACGATCAAGGAAAAGCGCCGCGTTGCGCAAAAAGCACTGAATACGTGGAAACTCAAAGTGTGAGGTTGTCTTTTTCTGGCATTTTTTTGTACTTGCCAATGCCAAGAGCTTTCGCCCTTGCGTCGCGATTTTTTTCCATTTCCTCAAAAAACTTCTGATCGTCTTTACTAAACCCTCTAGGCAAAAAATTTTTATCCCACCATGCCGTGGCCAACTTATAGAGCTTTGCCATGCCAGCTCCGACAATTACGAGTCCAGCAGCCGCGAAGCCATATTCGATATTAGTCATTGGAATACCTTCTCATTTACGCCTCCCTTATTCTGCCTTTTTTGCCTGTGTCCCTCAAGCATGTTAGGCAATGGTTAATACTTTCGGGTTGAACGGAAAGGCATAATTAGCCACATAATTAATATGATGAAACTTAAGGCAAAATAGCCGTAGTGTCTTAACACGAAGAAAAATATTTGTTATCCCTGCCATCGCGTAGTAAGTAATCCCCACCCCGGCACCCCTGGAGGCCGGATTTACCACCTAATGGAGAAACAAAATGACGCAAGTTGAAACGCTTGCGGCGGAAATTCGCGAACGCGCTGGCAAGGGAGCCTCGCACGCCATCCGCCGTACTGAGAAACTGCCTGCCGTAATCTATGGCGACAAGCAACCGCCCCTTTTAATTACCATGGAAATGAAACTGGCCATTCGCTACGTGAACAAAGCCAATTTCTTTACCAATCTTTTCGACATCGACGTCGGCGGCAAAAAGCACCGCGTGTTGCCCCGCGACGTTCAATTCGATCCGGTATCGGACCGTCCGCTTCACATCGATTTTATGCGCGTTTCTCCCAAGACGAAAGTGCGCGTCTATGTGCCCGTGTCGTTCATCAATGCCGATAAATCGCCCGGCATCAAGCGCGGCGGCACGCTTAACGTCGTGCATCACGAAATCGAAGTCACGTGCGCGCCCGACAAGATCCCCGGCAAGTTCGAAGTCAGCCTCGAAGGCCTGGCCATCGGCGACGCCGTGCATCTATCCGCGATCACGTTCCCCGAAGGCGTTCACCCGACATCGAAGGACAAAGCGTACACCATCGCCTCGATCGCGGTGCCCTCGGCCATTCGTTCGGAAGCCAAGGAAGCTGCTGCCGCTTCTGCTGCCGCCGCTGCCGCACCTGTTGCGGATGCTGCGGCTCCTGCTGCCGGCGCTGCGCCTGCTGCCGGCGCTGCGACTCCTGCTGCCGGCGCAAAGGCTGCGGCCCCTGCTGCTGGCGCGAAGCCAGCTGCGGGCAAGAAGTAAGACGTGAGAGGCGGTCGTGGCTCAACCCGAACGCCTTATCGTCGGACTTGGCAATCCCGGGCCGGAATACGCCCAGACACGCCACAACATCGGCTTTATGGCGCTGGATGCGCTTGCGTCCAGCGTCCGCGCCGCGCCGTGGCAGCGTAAATACAAGGCCCAGATTGCCGCCGCCGAGATCGACGGCCATGACGTTTTGTTGATCAAGCCGATGACGTTCATGAACCTCTCAGGCGAGAGCGTTGGCGAGGCCATGCGCTTTTACAAACTTGAAGCCAAAGACGTGATCGTCTTTCACGACGACATCGATCTCGCCTCCGGCAAAGTGAAAGTGAAGCAAGGCGGCGGTAACGCCGGCCATAACGGACTGAAATCTCTGGATGCGCACATCGGCAACGATTACTGGCGCGTGAGGCTCGGCATCGGGCGGCCCGAGAACAAGGATATGGTGCACGATTATGTGCTGAACGGCTTTGCCAAGGCGGACAAGGCCTGGCTGGAGCCTTTGATGGCCGCCATTACGGGCAACGTTGCAAAGCTGTTAGGCAACAAACCCGACGAGTTCATGAGCCGGATTGCCGATATAATTAAATCATAGGAATTAACAATGGGTTTTAATTGCGGGATTGTGGGACTGCCGAACGTCGGCAAATCGACGTTGTTCAACGCGTTGACGGCGACAGCGGCGGCGCAAGCAGCGAATTATCCGTTTTGCACGATCGAGCCGAACGTAGGCCGCGTCAGTGTGCCGGACGAACGTTTGGACAAACTCGCGGCAATTGCCAATTCGGCCAAGATCATCCCGACGCAGCTTGAGTTCGTGGACATCGCTGGGTTGGTGCGCGGAGCTTCCAAGGGCGAAGGGCTGGGCAACCAGTTCCTTGCCAACATCCGCGAAGTGGACGCGATTATCCATCTGCTCCGCTGTTTCGAGAATTCCGACATCACGCATGTGGAAGGCAACATCGATCCCATCCGCGATGCCGAGGTCGTCGAGACAGAATTGATGATCGCCGACATGGAGAGCCTCGAGAAACGCCTGTCGAACGCGCAGAAGAAAGCCAAAGGCGGCGATCAGGAGTCCAGGGAACAGATTACGGTGATGGAACCCGCCCTCGCCGCTTTGCAGGCAGGCAAGCCCGCGCGTACTATCTTGCCTTCTCTGTCAGCCGAACAAAAAAAGATTTTCAAGCAGTTACAATTGATCACCTCGAAGCCTGTATTATATGTGGCGAACGTTTCCGAGGCCGAGGCTGCGACCGGCAATTCATACTCCGAAGCTGTCGCCGCCAAGGCCAAGGCCGAAGGCACGCAGAGCGTCGTCATCGCCGCCGCGATCGAATCCGAAGTCGCCGTCTTGCCGAGCGAAGAGGACAAGAAAGAGTTTCTGGAGTCGTTGGGATTGAGCGAACCTGGCCTCAACCGCGTCATCCGCGCGGGATACAAGCTACTTGATTTGGTGACGTTCTTCACCGTCGGCCCCAAGGAAGCGCGAGCATGGACGGTGCGGCGCGGCGCGTCGGCTCCGGAAGCGGCGGGCGTTATCCATACGGATTTCGAGCGCGGATTCATCAAGGCCGAAACCATAGATTACGCAAGCTATGTCGCCTACAAGGGCGAAGCGGGCGCGCGCGAGGCTGGAAAGCTGCGTCAGGAGGGCAAAGATTACATTGTGCAGGACGGCGATATATTCCACTTCAGATTTAATGTGTGACCGCCAGCTAAAGAGAGTGTTCTTGGCCTTTTCTCAATTTATGAATTGTAGCGTTATTAATGTCGTTGCGGTTCAACGTCTGTTCGCGCACAGCGTCTTCGAAATCCGACCAGTGATTGAGTAGCGTATGTTCCTCAAGCTTGAATTTCTCGAATATTCCCCTTAAGACCATGCCCATATCGTACGTTTTAAAGTAATCCCCAAGCGTATAATTTTCTGGCAAAGGCTCCAACGCCAATCTGTTTTCGGGTTTGTCTTTTATTCTGTGGCCGATCCGGCTTTCAAAAAAAAGGCCTTCCACGCATTTTTCTAACGGTATGATCACCTTATAAGTGCGACTCTCAACATCGGCCCATTTCAATTCATGTTCGGGAGAGTACCCTTGCCCTTCGTTTTTCAGCCAGCGAAAGGCCTCCTCCTCCTTGTCCGTGAAGTGCCCTACATAAGCTTTGATTTCCAATCCGCTTTCCGAAAAGCCCTCTTCGAGAAAGGTCACAAGCCTGAAACGGCGGCCTTTCTCCTGATCTGAATATTCCTGATTCAAGGCGTTTATGACGGGCGAAAAAGCGACTTCAACCTCATCCATAAGGGACAGGACGCTTGTCTGCGTAAATTCGGATTCGTCCTGTTCTTTCTTTTCTTTTCCGCGGAAAGACAAAGCGGTTGCGGCGCGCTTGAACAGATTGGAAACGGCTTTCTTAACCCCCGCGAAAAGCGGCAATGGATCTATGGTATCATGATTTTTATCTTCTTCCTTGACGCGTTCCGGTTCGTCCGGGCCGACGGCTTGAGCCGCCAGCCTAATATTTTCCTGAAGAATCTCTCTGGCGACTTTCATTATCATCATCGCGATCAGCCTTTCACCAAGCCAGCTATAAAGAATACAATTGTTCAAAACCCTAAAATAAGTTATCCAAAAAGCGGCTTCACGTACAGCCTTTACCCGTTAACCTTGTTTAGTGTTGGTTTGCAATGGCCGGTCATTCCCACGCCAAAAACGTCATGCATCAGAAAAACGCTTCTGACGCGAAAAAAGCGAAAATCTTTAATAAAATCGCCCGAGAAATCATGGTCTCGGTGAAGCTCGGCTCGCCCGACCCTGCGCATAACCCTCGCTTGCGCTCGGCGATAGCCGAGGCGCGCAGCGCGAACATGACGCGCGACAGGATCGAACGCGCCATCAAAGCCGCCCTGCCCGACTCCGGCGATAAAACGCAATATGACGCCATTCGCTATGAAGGTTATGGACCCGGCGGCGTTGCGCTCATCATCGAAGCCTTGACCGACAACCGTAACCGCACCGCCGCCGAATTGCGCGCCGCGCTTAGCAAAAACGGCGGCGCGCTCGGCGAAATGAACTCAGTAAGCTTTATGTTCAATCGCGTTGGAGAAATCATCTATCCTGTCGCCAAGGCTACAGCAGATGCCATGCTGGAAGCCGTCATCGAAGCCGGTGGAGACAACGTAGAATCCGACGAATCGCAGCATGTCGTCACATGCAGCGTCGAAGACTTTGGGGCTGTGCGCGACGCGTTGGAAAAACGCTTTGGCGAGCCGTCCAGCGCAAAGCTTAGCTGGCTGCCGAACACGCTCACGCCTGTCAGAGGCGAAACGGCCCAAAGCCTTATGAAACTGCTCGATGTGCTAGAGGATAACGACGATGTGCAAAATGTCGTAGGCAATTACGACATTTCCGAAGAAGATCTACAAAAACTGGCTTCGTAGCTTTAACCGACGCGATTATAGTTGATCATCGACGTCCAGAAACGCTCAAGTTTCTTGAGCGTATCGTTGCACTTCGAAATCTCGTCAGCAGTCAGGTTCGAAGCCTCAAGCATCCCCACCTGCTTTTCGAAATATTCGTGCAGTTGCTTGTGCAGCGCCAAACCCTTTTCGGACAATTTCACGCGCACCGAGCGGCGGTCATGAGGCGAACGCTCTTGCGAAAGATAGCCGTTCTCGAACATTTTTTTGACGTTATAGGACACGTTTGAGCCAAGGTAATAACCGCGCGCCGTCAATTCGCCCACCGTCATCTCTTCCTGGGCCAGGTTGTAAAGGATCAAGGCCTGCACGTTATTGATGTCCTGTACGCCTTTTAGGTCCAGTTCGACCTTGACGACCTCGAGAAAATGACGGTGAAGCCTTTCTACCAACAGGATGGCTTCGTAATAGGAATGACTCACGGCAGTACCTCACGGCCAAATGTGTTGCCCATATAGATAAGGCGGAAGAATCGGCGTTCTCCGTCCTGCGTGAAAAATACGTGGAAAACCGTGACTTGTCTATCCGTAAGGCTTTTAAGCCTTAGGCGGTTTAACGCCGCAGGCTTCCAGTTGAGATTTTAGTTGAGCCATCAGGCGTGATAAGCCGGCCTCGTCCCGCGCTTCCGCGCGCGCCGCCAATACGGCTTGCGTGTTCGAGGCTCGTAAAACCCACCATCCGTCTTTCGTCGTAACGCGAACGCCGTCGATGTCGTTCAACTCAGCCTTTTCCTGAAGAAGCCGTTGCTTGACTTCTTCGACAACTTTGAACTTGCGAGACTCTTCGATTTCAAAGCGCATTTCCGGCGACGTTACCATGACGGGCAACGCTTCCCTGTACGACGACAAGGCGCGGCCTGACTGGCTCAGGAGCGAAAGCAAACGAATTGCGGCGTAAATGCCGTCGTCAATTCCGTAATAGATGTCGTTGAAGAAAATATGGCCCGACATTTCGCCGGCAAGGAGGGCTTTCGTCTCCAGCATCTTCACTTTAATAAGCGGATTTCCCGTTTTCCACATCAGGGGCTTGCCGCCATTGGCGGCCACGAAGTCGAAAAGAACCTGAGAGGCCTTCACATCGGCGATTATCGTAGCTCCCGGATTTTTTTTCAGCACCTCGCCCGCATAGATCGCCAGAACCTGATCGCCCGCGAGAAGATGTCCCATATCGTCCACGGCGCCGATGCGATCGGCGTCGCCGTCGAACGCCACGCCGACATCGGCTTTATGTTTTTGCAAAGCAGCCTGTAAATCGAGCAAATTTTCGGGAACGGAAGGATCGGGATGATGGTTGGGAAAACGTCCGTCGATTTCGGGATAAAGCAGAATATGTTCGCCCGGCAGTTGTTGGGTCAGTCTTGTAACGATTTCGCCTGCCGCGCCGTTGCCGATATCCCAAACAACCTTTAGTTTTTTATCTCCCTTGTAATCCTGCAAGAGACGCGTCACGTAGGCATCGCGGATATCCAGTTTTTCGGAACGTCCTTGTCCAACGACAAAATCGCCGGCCAACGCCAGTTTGGAAAGTTCCTTTATTTTTTCACCGTAAAATGGCCCGCCATCTTTGAGGTGATTGGCCATCAACATCTTAAAGCCGTTCTGGTCGGCGGGGTTGTGCGAACCCGTCACCATGACGCCTGCGTCCGCATGGCGGTGAAACACGGAGAAATAGAGCATTGGCGTCGGTCCCAAGCCTATCCTTTCGACATGTAGTCCCGTGGACATAAGCCCATCGACCAGAGCGGCTTCAAATCCAGGCGAATGCGTGCGGCCATCATAGCCTACGACGACTCTCTGCCCTCCGGCTCGCACAACCATTGTTCCAAAGGCTCTTCCGATAGCGGATGCATCGGGAACGTTGAGATTTTTCCCGACCACGCCCCGGATGTCATATTCGCGGATAATGACGGGATCAAAACGGTGGGCGCCGGACATGCTAAAGCCTTTCTTGCTTACCCGTGATCGGGTTGAGGTTGAAAATATTTTGCCTGTTATATGTGGCTTTATGGCGAATTTTAGTTTCATTTTCAAACTATCTTCTCATTTTTCGTCCATAAATCCTTAAGTAAACAAATCATTTTGGGATTGCTCCAGTTTCGTTTGATTTTCGAAACAACAGAATGTCTCAAAAATCCAAGGATTTCTTAAGCTTGCATAAACATTGCCGTGTCAAAATAGGTATATCTGAAAGGATGTTCAGGCTGACGGCTATGTTCAGGCTAATTTCGCGCATACGTGCCACGAGCGGCACGGCTTCGATTCACAAACGATACCGCAAGGGTTTGGCGGCCATCGAGTTTGCCTTGATCGCTCCCGTCTTCTTTATGCTGTTCATTGGGCTTATGGAAATGTCGTTGATGCTCTTGGCGCAGCACTTGCTGGAGAACGCGACCTACAACGCCTCGCGTTTGGCCAAAACGGGCTTTGTCGCCGAAGGAAAAACTCAACTCGAAACCGTGATGGACGTCCTGAACAACGAACTCGGCAGTCTCGCTCCGCTCATCAATATATCAAAGCTCTCCTTTACCTCCACGTCTTACGGAAAGCTCAGCGATATCGGACAGCCTGGGCAAGGCGCTAACAACCTCGGCGCGGCTAACGAGGTTGTGGTTTATACCGTTACTTATCCATGGCAGGTATTCACGCCGCTTATGAACGACATCATCGGCGATGAAAACGGGATCATCCGTCTGACATCGCGCATTGTGGTGAAAAATGAGCCTTATAACTAACTTATCGCGCCTGAGCGCTTGCCCTTCGTCCTATTTGCGCCGCTGCAAACGGCGGGCGATATCGGCGGTGGAATTCGCCCTGACGTTGCCTATCTGGATCGCCCTGCTCATAGGCACCACTGACGGGGCCTATATGATGCTGCTGGCTCAGCGCGTCGACCGCATATCTTATACTGTCACCGACATCGTGACGCAGCAGGAAGCCGTCACGATCGCGGATCTCAATACCATCATGTTGGCCGCTGGACAGCTTATGCAGCCGTTCGATTTCGGGGCTGACGGCATTGTTATCGTGACGTCGATTTATAAGCCCGCAGGACAGCCGACAAAAATTTGCTGGCAGCATATTGGCGGCGGGTCGCTGGCCCGCGTCAGTAAAATCGGGACGGTGGGAGCCACGCCGCAAATGCCGGGCGGGCTGACGCTCAATGACAACGAAAACATCATCGTTTCCGAAGTTTATTACGCTTACAGGCCGATGTTTATTAACGCGGGAATATTCACGGCTGACGACATCTATCGTGTCGCCATATACAAACCCCGTTTGAACTCGTTAATTGCAGTGCCTACGTAAAGGAGAGTGCTATGTTTACGCGCCAATTCAAAACATTCAAGAATTTGCTCCGGTCCTTCCGTAGCGATGAATCCGGCATGACCTTGCCTATGCTGGCCTTGTCGTTCTTCACGATCGCGGGTTTTGTGGGCGTCGCCGTCGATATCGCGCGCGTACAGCTTGTGCAATCGCGCCTTTCCTTCTCGCTCGACGCGGCCGGCCTTGCTGCCGGTTCAACGATGAACTCGTCGAACTATTTGACGGAAGTTAACAAATATCTACGCGCCAACTTCCCTCAAGGGTATCTTGGTTCGACGCAGCCGAGCGCGACCGTCGTTATGAGCGGCGACAACATGATTATGAACCTTGTCGCCGTGACGTCCGTTCCCACGACTTTTATGAACGCTTTCGGGATCAGCGACGTTACCATAACCTCCAGCTCGGAAATCACGCGAACGGCTTCCGGTCTTGAACTTATACTCGCGCTTGACAACACGGGGTCTATGACCTCCAACAACAAGCTGCAGGCTCTTAAAACCGCCGCGAATACGCTGATCAATATTCTCTTCGGCGGACGCGAAACGGTGAAAGATCTATGGGTTGGCATCGTGCCGTTTTCCCAGACCGTTAACATCGGCACGACGCATACGGGATGGATGGACACCGCTTTCAACAATACGTTGAACTGGGGTCCGACAAGCTGGATGGGCTGCGTCGACGCTCACGAATTGAACAATCGCGACGTGACGGACGATCCTCCTTCGGTGCTGCCTTTCCGCGCCTATTATTCGCCCAGTACGGACAACAGACCAGCGCCGAATAACACCACCTCGCAACTTAACGCCAACAAGTGGGTGACATCGCGTTACGCTGACGGCACGCCAAAAACCTACGCGTCGGGCATTGGCGTGACGCTTGGGCCAAACAAATACTGTCCGCAGATTGTTACGCCGATGACGGCAAGCCGCACGAAGCTTGTCAGCGCGGTCAATAACATGCAGGCGCGAGGCAATACCCACATAGGCCTCGGTCTGGCTTGGGCGTGGCGCATGATCTCGCCGCGTTGGCGCGGCTTGTGGGGCGGAGAAATGGATACGAACGCCCTCCCGCTCGATTACAACACGCCGCGCATGAACAAGGCGATCATCCTGCTCACCGACGGTGAAAACACGATGGATACAACAAACTTCACCGCCTATGGCTACCTCAGCGATGGACGTCTTGGAACGACAAACGCTTCGACAGCCGTAGCCCAGCTCGACGCCCGCATGATGACGATGTGTTCGTCGCTGAAAGCGCAGAACGTGTACGTTTACACGATCGCGCTGGGCAACCCGGGCACGAACATTCAAAACAAGCTGAAACAATGCGCGTCGGGCGAGAACTATTACTTCAACTCGCCTTCGTCGACCGATTTGATGGCGATATTCAGCGCCATCGGCGACTCTCTGTCGAACTTGCGCGTAAGTCAGTAAGCGTAATAAAGCGGTCGTACAGCCCCTTCCGTCCCTCAAAACAAGGACGGAAGGGGTTTTCTGTTAACTAACTTCTTAACAAACGCCCTGAATTTTGCAGCATTACGGACACGTTTATCCCATGAAAGTAAATTAACCTTAATATTAGCCGATTTTTAAACGGAATTGGTGTATTGTTGGGGTGCATTTCAGAACCAGTCATTTTTAATCATATTTGGAGTTTTTACCATGACGCATACTACAGGTTCATTTTCCACGTCAGGCGAACAAGTGAAGATCGTTCGCTTGTCTGACCGTCAAAGAGAACTGGACAAGCTGCCGCCCGTGACTACGCGCCGTTGGGTCACCAGCCGCAAGGCGCAGGTCGTGACGGCCGTCAGAACGGGCCTCCTGAGCCTTTCGGAAGCCTGTGAGCGTTATCACCTCTCGACGGAAGAGTTTCGCTCGTGGGCGCGCTTGTTCGACGAACATGGGATGCGCGGCTTGCGCGCTACGCGGGTTCAGGAATATCGCGTTCCTGAAGAGAGCAACGGAGCCGCATCTTAAGGTTAAATTTACGATACCCCAATTGCCATCTGACAAGGGGCTTGCTTCGGCGAGCCCCTTTTTTTGCGTATAAGGTTAATCGGTTTCCGGCAGCGACAGTTCCCATACCCACGCAGGGCGCGTATCGGCCTCTTCCAGTTCGCGCCTTACGGGAATGACGTATTCGGCTAGCTGTTTTATGCCTGTTTTAGGCGCGTAGGCGCGCGCCGGATCGCCCAGCAGCGCGGGAACGCCCGCGTAGATGCAGTAATATAGCCAGCGCATGATTTTCGTGGTCATGGCTTGGTTGTAACAGATGTCGCCCGTCAGAATGATGTCGGCCCCCGTAAACGCCTTTTCCAGCGATAGCCTGTGCAGGTTTTCGATGATGACGTTGTTGCGCGAGGCGTTGACTTGCGTAGCGGCCTTGGCCACGGGATCGATGTCGTAGGCATAGACTTTGGCAGCTCCGGCTTTCATAGCCGCTATGCCGATCAGGCCGCTTCCCGAGGCGAAATCCAGAACGCGCTTGCCCCTCACCCATGTAGGATTGTCGAGGATAAAACGCGCCATGGCCTGACCCCCGGGCCAAGGGAAAGCCCAGTAGGGAGTAGGGTCGATGGAACAGTCCACCCATGCCTGCGCGACTTCATCAGTGGCCTGATGGAGCAGAATTTCCGGCACGAAGGGAATGGGGGCTAACGTCGTATAGGCCCTGATTTGCTGGATAGCCGAAAGCGTCAAAGGAATTTTCCAATCATAATCGCCAATAAAACAATCAATCCGAAGTCGCGGTTGGCGCGAAAGCGTTTCAGGCAATTGGCCGGATCGTCCGGGTTCCATACCGTCAGCATCCACACCGCATGGGCCGCCGCGATACCTAGCAAAACAAGGAAACTCTTGCCAAGTCCTGCCGTTAGGCCCGCCAAGGCAATTAGAACGAGAGCGGCGGCATAAAATAGGGCGATCCATGGGCGCGACCTCTCGCCTAGTTTCAAAGCTAGCGATTTAACGCCGATCAGGGCGTCATCGCGTTTATCCTGATGTGCGTAGATTGTATCATACGCAAGAGTCCAGAACACGCCGCCGACATAAAGCAGGAAAGCAGGAATTCCGATGCCGCCATGGATGGCGGTCCAACCCATTAGTGCGCCCAAGTTGAACGCCAGTCCCAGGACGAGTTGAGGCCACCACGTCACGCGCTTGGCCAACGGGTACGTAAAAACCAGCAACAGCGACGCTATGCCAAGACCTATGGTAAAGCGGTTAAAGAGCAATAGAACGCCCAGGCCGATCAATAATAATAGGGCCAATAGTATGAGCGCTTGCCAAAGTTTAATATCGCCGCTAGCCAGTGGACGCGACCGTGTACGCTCGACCTTACGGTCGATGTCGCGGTCGTAAATGTCGTTGATTACGCTCCCTGCCCCGCGCATGACGACCGCGCCCAGAGCGAAGAGCATCAGATACCAAATGTCCGCTAAGGAACCACGCGCAAGCACAACGCCCCACCAGCAGGGCAAAAGAAGCAGCCATGTGCCGATGGGCCTGTCGAGCCGCATGAGCCGCGCATAAGGCCGGAGCCACGGGGAAAGCTGGCGTTCGACCCAGTCGTCGGCGGGAATGTCGGTGTGCATGGGCATAATGAAGGTTTATACGACACCTTCTCTTTACCCGCTACCACGGCTATCATCCCGATTCATGGCTGCCTATATCATCCGACGCTTACTCCTCATGATCCCGACGTTGTTCGGGATTATGGTGTTGAACTTTTTAATCGTTCAGGCCGCCCCCGGCGGTCCGATCGAGCAGATCGTGGCGCGTCTGCAAGGCACGGCGGTTGAAGCCACAGCCCGCGTTTCAGGCAGCGCAGGCGGCGAAGCCGCCGCGCCCGGACAGCATATGCGCGAAAACAATGCCAGCGCTACGGCCTCTTCTCGCTATCGCGGCGCGCAAGGCGTCGATCCTGAACTGATCAAGGAACTGGAAAAGCAATTCGGGTTCGACCAGCCGTTGCACGTGCGCTTTTTCAAGATGATCGGCAATTATCTGCGCTTCGACTTCGGCAAATCCTATTTCCGAGATCAAAAGGTCTTGGACCTTGTCATCAGCAAGATGCCAGTGTCGATGTCGCTGGGAATATGGACCACGTTGATCATCTATCTTGTTTCCATACCGCTCGGCATCCGCAAGGCCGTCAAGGACGGCAGCAAGTTCGACATCTGGACAAGCGCGGCGATTATCGCGGGCTATGCCATCCCCAGTTTTCTGTTTGCCGTTTTATTGATCGTCTTATTCGCGGGCGGAAGGTACCTCGAATGGTTTCCGTTGCGTGGACTGACATCGGACAATTGGGACGCGCTTAGCTGGCCTGCGCGAATAGCGGATTACTTCTGGCATATCACATTGCCTATCACGGCCATGGTCATAGGCGGGTTCGCCAGCCTGACGATGCTCACGAAGAACTCGTTCCTTGACGAAATCAACAAGCAATACGTTTTGACGGCGCGGGCAAAGGGGCTTTCCGAAAACCGCGTGCTTTACGGGCATGTGTTCCGCAACGCTATGCTTTTGGTGATTGCCGGATTCCCCAGCGCATTTATTGCCATTCTCTTTACTGGATCGTTATTGATAGAGGTTATTTTTTCGCTCGACGGGATGGGTCTTTTGGGTTTTGAGGCCGCGATAAACCGCGACTACCCCGTCATGTTCGGCACGCTGTATTTCTTTACGTTGTTAGGGTTAATTTTGAACCTTATCGGTGATTTAATGTATGTCGCCGTCGATCCGCGCATAGATTTCGAGACGCGCAGCACATGAAACTATCCCCGTCAACATGGTCTCCTATCGCTCAGCGCCGCTGGAACAATTTCCGGGCGAATAAACGCGGGTTTTGGTCGTTTTGGATTTTCCTTTTCCTTTTCTTTCTTACGTTGGGGGCGGAGTTCGTCGCGAACGACAAGCCGCTTATCATTCACGTCGATCAAAGATATTACTTTCCAATTTTCAAATCCTATCCCGAAACGGCTTTCGGCGGCGATTTTGAAACCGAAACGCGTTACCGCGATCCGTTCGTTAAAAAGCTGATCGAGGATAAAGGCGGGTGGATGGTTTGGCCGCTTATCCCCTATTCCTACAACACGATCAATTACGAATTACAGCAACCAGCGCCTTCGCCGCCTTCATCCGAAAACTGGTTCGGCACGGACGATCAGGGCCGCGACGTTCTGGCGCGGATGATCTACGGCTATCGTATTTCCATCCTCTTCGGCCTTACGCTTACGCTATTTTCGTCGCTTATCGGCATTTCCGCTGGCGCGGCGCAAGGCTATTTCGGCGGAAAGACCGACCTGTTTTTGCAGCGTTTCATCGAAATCTGGCATGGAATGCCGGTGCTTTATCTGCTCATCATCATGGCGTCTCTCGTTCAGCCGAACTTTTGGTGGCTGCTGTGCCTGATGCTTTTGTTTTCATGGATGGAGCTTGTGAACGTCGTCCGCGCAGAGTTTCTGCGCGCGCGCAATCTGGATTTCGTCCGTGCAGCGAAAGCGTTGGGCGCGAAAGACGGCCTTATCATCTTTAAGCATGTCCTGCCCAACGCAATGGTGGCGACGATTACGTTTTTACCGTTTGTCACTAAGGCTTCCATCACGACGCTGACAGCTCTGGATTTTCTAGGATTCGGATTGCCCCCGGGGTCGCCTTCGCTTGGCGAGTTGCTCAATCAAGGTAAAAACAACCTTCATGCGCCTTGGCTGGGCATAAGTGCGTTCGCCGTACTTGCGGTGATGTTAACCCTTTTGATCTTTATGGGCGAAGCCGTACGCGACGCGTTCGACGCACGGAAAGTGTTCGGGAAGCGGCAATGACCCTACTCACCGTCGACAACCTGAGCGTGACGTTCGGACAAGGAAGCCAAGCCGTTCAGGCCGTGCGCAACATCAGCTTTTCGATGCAGCGCGGGGAAACGATGGCTTTGGTTGGCGAGTCCGGCTCCGGTAAATCGGTGACGGCGTTGTCGATCCTGCAACTCCTGCCCTACCCGCACGCGTGGCATCCCTCGGGGGCAATAACGTTTGATGAAAAGCTTCTCTTCAACGCTGACATGCCTAACGTGTCATTCCCGCGAAAGCGGGAATCAAGGGCGAGCGATAGCGAGCATGTGAGTCCACAAGAATTGACTCATATGGCCCGCCGACGCGGGCCACTGGATTCCCGCTTTCGCGGGAATGACATAGTAAATATAGAAACCATCCGCGGGAACAGGATTGCGATGATCTTTCAGGAGCCGATGACGTCGCTTAACCCGCTTCACACGATCGAAAAACAGATCAACGAAGTCTTGTTCCTGCACAAGAACATGAATAAGGAACAGGCGCGAGCGCGGACGCTGGAGCTGCTTAAGCTTGTGGCTTTGCCAGACGCCGAAAAACGCCTGACAGCCTATCCTCATGAACTTTCTGGCGGCCAACGCCAACGCGTGATGATCGCGATGGCCTTGGCGAACGATCCGGACTTGCTCATCGCCGACGAGCCGACGACGGCGCTCGACGTGACGATACAGGCCCAAATTCTCGCTTTGCTGAAAGACCTTCAAAAGAAGCTTGGGATGGCGTTACTGCTCATTACGCATGACCTCGGCATTGTGCGTCATATGGCCGACAAGGTTTGCGTTATGCAACATGGCGAAATTGTCGAGCAAGGCGATGCAAATGAAGTATTCACACGACCGCGTCATCCCTACACGCAAATGCTATTGGCGGCGGAACCAAAGGGCCAAGCGTTGCCTGTTGACGCCGATGCTCCGGAAGTTTTCAGCGGCACGAATGTCAAAGTCCACTTTCCGATCAAGAAGGGCGTGTTGCGTAAGACGGTCGATTTTGTCCGCGCCGTGGACGGCGTTACGCTTAAGGTCCGGGCCGGAGAAACTGTCGGCGTGGTGGGCGAGTCAGGCTCCGGCAAAACGACGTTAGGGCTGGCGTTGTTGCGGTTGACGTCTTCGCAAGGCGCACTGGTTTTTTCGGGGCAGAATATCTCCGCATTGAATAACGCGGACGTAAGACCGCTGCGCAAATCCATGCAAATGGTGTTTCAAGACCCCTATGGCAGCCTTAGTCCACGCATGACCATCGGCGACATTGTAGCCGAAGGCCTGGATATACATAAACTTTATCAGTCAGCTACGGATCGAGCTCAACGCATAGAAAATGCGTTGCAGGAAGTGGGGCTCGATTCCTCCATGCGCGACAGATATCCGCACGAGTTTTCCGGCGGCCAGCGCCAACGCATCGCCATCGCGCGCGCGATGATTTTGAATCCCAAGTTTGTAGTGCTGGACGAACCGACTTCCGCGCTCGATATGTCGGTGCAAGCGCAAATCGTGGACTTGCTGCGCGACCTGCAACAACGGCACGGCCTCGCCTATCTCTTCATCAGCCACGATTTGCGCGTGGTGAAGGCATTGTCGAACCACATCATCGTGATGAAAGCGGGCAAGGTCGTCGAACAGGGGCCTGCGAACGATGTGTTCACCTCGCCCAAGGAAGAGTATACGCAGACGTTGCTGAAAGCAGCGCTTAGTTAGGCTTCCTGATTACCAAACGCTGATAGTACCCGCCGAAGAAGCTTTCGCGGTCGATGGGCAGACCCAGCCACTCCTTGGGCAGCCACGCCGTCATGTCGTGCCCCCAGATGTCAGGCGCGAAGGGTTCCAGAAACTTCAGGAACGGCAGATAGAAGTATTTAAGCGGATGCCACCACTTGGGCTTGCCGAACTCGACGATCAACAACTGGCCGCCGGGCTTGAGCACGCGCCACGCTTCGGCGAATGAGTTGGCGCGAACGTCTTTTGGTTGCTCATGCGGCAGGAAAAACAGGATTACGCGGTCATAGCTTGTATCGGGGAGTTTCAGGTCTTCCGAGTTGCGCAGCATGATGCGCGCGGGTGAATCCGTCCCAAGCTTACGGCGCAGGTTCTTGAGCTGTTCCGGCGAGACGTCGATAACGTCCAGCGTACCGCCCGAAGCGTTCACGCGTTGCATCAACGTGGGCGTAAAGCTGCCATAGCAGCAGGAGACTTGAAGCGTTCTGCCCGGCAGGTCATGCCCCAACGCCGCCAATCCTGCATCGCGGAGTTGCTTGTACCAGCCGATGAGAATGAGATTGATGAGCCACTCACGCTCAAAAATGCGCATGGACCACGGCCGGACATACGCCCACCAGTAATACTTTTCCAGATAGTCGGGAATGGGGAGCAATTCCCCTTCGTAAGCAGGCTTGGCTGAAGAAGCGCCGATCGTCGCGGCGTAATCGGGCGGAGGAGCCGTCATGGATCAACTACGCCCCTAGATTACGACTTCTTGCTTTCCTTGATCTTGCCTTCCTTGAAGGTAACGTGCTTGCGCACGCGCGGATCGTACTTTTTCAATTCGAGCTTGGTCGTGTTCTTGGGATTCTTTTTCGTGACGTAAAATACGCCGGTGCCAGCCGAGCTGACGAGCTTAATATCGTTTTTGGCCTTTGCCATGATCGTAACCACCTGAATGTTATGGCCCAATGGATAAGTCCCCCTGAATGGGCACCGTCCCGAGGCCGAAATGGGCTGCAAGCGCGGCAATGTCACGGAAGAGCGCCTTTTTGTCAAGTTTTCTTCCCAATCCGGCTATAATAGACATTAAGCCCCGAATGGGTTAATCGGAAAAGATCAACATGCATAAAGGTTAACATCGTGAATCTGCGGCAAATTCTCCTCCGTGTACTGGCCGGTATCGGCGCTTTGGCCATCCTCGTCTCTTTGTTGGGAAGCTATGCATTTTACCGCTGGCTGAATGCGCCCGTTACGGTTCCCGATGCCCCGGCCAACATGGTTCTGGAACTGGATTTCACGAAACCAGTCGTTGAGCAAACAAAAGGCTTTTCGTTGGCTCTTGGTTCGTTGTTACAGGCAAAGGAAGAAACGCCGCTTATGGACATCGTGCGCGCGCTCGACCGCGGGAAAGACGATCCGCACGTTAAAGGCGTCGTCGCAAGAATGGGATCTGAAGTCCCCAGCCTCGTTCACGTTCAGGAAATCCGCTCTGCCATGGAGAGATTCCGCCAAAGCGGCAAGTTCTCCTACATTTTCGCAGTGAGTTATGGAAGTTTCGGGCAAGGCAATCGGGCCTATTATCTCGCCAGCGCATTCGAGAATATTTGGCTTCAGCCCGTCGGCACGGTCGGCCTCACAGGATTGGGCGTCGAAACGCCCTTCGCCAAAACCGCGCTCAACAACATCGGCGTGACCGCGGATTTTATGCGCCGCGAGGAATATAAGTCAGTTATGGAAAACGTGACGCGCGACGATTTCTCGCCGTTCGTGCGCGACAATATGGAAAACTTGCTCAAGAACCTTAGCGAGCAACTCGTGGCGGGCATCGCCGAGAGCCGCAAGCTTGCTCCTGCTAAAGTCCGCGAATGGATGATGCGCGGTCCTTTCACAGCCAGCGAGGCCTTGCGCGAAGGAATAGTGACGAATATCGGTTATGCCAACGAAATGCTTGAAGTCGCGAAAGTGATGGGTACCGCTCCTGCCAAAAACAAACCTCTCGTGTCGCCTGTGCGCGTAGATCCTTCTCAATACCTCGCCTTTGCCTATAAAACGCCTGAACCCAAAGCTAAAGTCGCCTTGATCAACGGGACGGGCCTTATCACTGACGCTCCTTCCGGGCCATCAAGTTTCTCCGAAGACCAAGTCATCGACACGGATAAAATCGTGCAAGCGTTCAGCCAAGCCGCGAGTGATGACGATATCGATGCAATCCTCTTTCGCGTAAACAGCCCCGGCGGCTCGCCCGACGCTTCGGAAACCATCCGCCATGCCATCGTTAAAGCCAAGAAAGCGAACAAGCCCGTTTTCGTTTCCATGGGAGACGTCGCGGCTTCCGGCGGTTACTGGATCGTCATGAACGCCGATCACATCGTCGCTCAGCCCGGCACGATCACCGGCTCAATCGGCGTTGTAGCCGGCAAGTTTGTCATCGACGGCCTGTCACAAAAAGTCGGGGTCAAGTGGGACAGTCTTTCGACGAACGCCAACGCTCTTATGTGGTCGCCGTTGCATCCCTTTACCGAACGCGAACGTGAACGCATGAACGCGCTTCTTGACGATACATATACGACGTTCGTGAAAAACGTCGCGGAGGCGCGTAAAATTCCCATGAAAAAGATGCCTGACATCGCCAAAGGCCGCGTATGGACGGGACACCAGGCTATCAACGTTGGGCTGGTCGATGAGCTTGGCGGAATGCATACGGCCATAGCCGCCATTAAAAAGCGGCTTAAACTGGAACCTACCGACCTTATCCAGCTTAAGCTTTTTCCTCCGCCGGAAACGCCCGCCACGCTGTTGATAAAGATTCTGCGTAACCTTGGTGTGGAAGCCGCCCTGTTGGGCAAAGGCCTTGGCATTTTACAGCAAACGCGCGAGGTTCTTGGGCCGCTTTGGAATAGCGTGGAATCGCACGGCGCGGTCGCAACACGACTGCCCGCCCATTACATGAGGGTTGTTAAATAATGTAAATCCTTAGTTCTTTCTAAGGGTTATTAATGCACATGCAGGCATCGTGTTCCTTGCAGGGGCACGTGACCGTCGTCGTCTTTTGGGGATCGATGCATTTTACGTATTTGAATGTTCTAGCGCCATCACTCACAGTAAATTGTCTGATCACAAGGCCTTTTGCGCATGACAACATTATGCCTGTGGAAGTCAGCGAGCAGGATACGTTGTTGTCCCAGCGTGTGCCCAATTCATTACTGCCGCTTTGGCACGATACCGGAACCTGTTGCGGAGCGGCCATGGCAGGCATCGACGTAAAACAGATTACAAATAAAAAGGCGAAGAGTATGCTTGTGGAGCGCATGTCGGACCTCAGGGTTAAAGAATTTAGCCTTCTATAACTCAAATTTCATACCAAACTGCCTAACAATCCGTTAATTTCTAAATTTGTCAATCCTCGAAATGCCTTTGGCTGGCCCGCCAATAGTCATAGCCGGTGATTACGGTAAACCCACCGGCTATCCACAGCATAATATCGCCGATCATTGTCGAGGGGATAGACTCCGGCGCATATCTCCCAACGATCAAAAAACCCAAGGCAAAAATTTGGACTACGGTTTTCCACTTGGCCAATTTGCTCACGGGCACGCTAATCCGTAGCCCTGCAAGGTATTCGCGCAACCCGGAAACGGCTACCTCGCGCAACAGGATGATCACGGCAGGCAAAATGGACAGGCCGCTGATCTGCTCATTGAAGACAAGAAGCAATATTACAGAAGCGACCAAAAGCTTGTCGGCAATGGGATCGAGAAATTGTCCGATACGTGACACCTGATTGTCGCGCCGCGCCAGATAACCATCAAAAAAATCCGTTATGCCGGCAAGCGAATACAGGAACAATGCCGTCCATGCCGCCCAAGCATAAGGTATAACCAATAGTATAAGGATGGCCGGAATGGCAAGAATGCGGGAAACGGTAAGTTTGTTAGCGAGGGAACTGAACATCGTTACAAGCCGATAGCTAAATGCCAAATATGTTAGGCTACCCTACTCCCCTGCGTGAAAATAATCATATATTTTTTTCGCCATAGCCGCGTTGATGCCCGGCGCGCGCCTAAGCTCGTCCAGACCCGCCCCGGCCACGGCTTTGGCCGAGCCAAAATGGTGCAAAAGCGACCTTTTCCGGCTTGCGCCTATGCCCGGCACATCCTCCAGCGCCGACCGGCCTATAGCTTTAACCCTTCGTGCCCGGTGCGTCCCTATGGCAAAACGGTGAGCCTCGTCCCTGAGCCTTTGGAGGAAATAGAGAGCGGAGTCTTCGTGAGGCAGGCTTAAGGGAGCCTTTCCTGCCATAAAAAACCTCTCGCGGCCCGCGTCGCGATCGGGCCCTTTGGCGATAGCGACTACGGCGACATCAGTTATGCCCAGTTCATGCAAAACGTTCACTGCCTTGTTGAGTTGCCCTTGTCCGCCGTCGATAAGTATAAGATCCGGCCACATGCCGGATTGACGTTCGGGATCGTCGTCGATCAAACGGCGGAAACGACGCGTCAGAACCTCTTTCATCATCGCGACGTCGTCGCCGCCTTTAGCCTCGCGAATGTTGAACTTGCGGTAGGTCTTTTTCAAAAAACCTTCCGGCCCGGCCGCGATCATCGCGCCGACCGGAAATCCGCCTTGAATATGCGAGTTGTCGTATACTTCGATGCGTCGGGGCGGCTCAGCCATACCGAACGTTTCGGCTACGCGTTTGAGGAGGTTTTTCTGCTCGTCGCTTTCAGCCATCTTGCGGCTTAACGCCGATTTGGCGTTTTGGCGAGCGTGATTAATCAGCCTTTTCTTCTCTCCAAGCTTTGGCACGAACAACGCAACCTTATGTCCCGCTTTTTCCTCAAGAGCCGCCGATAACAAGCGCGACTCTGACGGCAGATGGCTTAGCAGCAATTTCGGCGGCACGGGTTTATCGGCGTAAAACTGGCCAATGAAGGCGTTCAACACTTCGGAAACGGGTCTTTGCCTGTCATGCGTCATAAAATAAGAGCGCGTGCCGTAATTCCGGTCCGCACGAAAAAAGAAAAGCTGAATCGCCGTCCGCCCGCCTTCCTGATGCGCAGCTATGACGTCTGCATCACCCAAACCCGTACGGTGAATATCCTGACGTGCCTGCATACTTGTCAGCACCTTGATACGGTCGCGCAAAACGGCGGCTCGTTCGTAAGCCTGCGCATCGCTGGCCCGTTGCATTTCGGCGGCGAGCTTCTTTTGCACCTGTTGGCTTTTCCCACGCAGGAAATCTCGCGCTTCATCGACCTGAAGAGCGTAGGCCTCTTTCGTGACCTTTGAGACGCACGGGGCAGTGCAACGCTTGATGTGAAATTGCAGACAAGGCCGCGTCCGCGCCTCGAAGAAGGAATTGGAGCAGTTACGCAGCATGAAAGCGCGTTGCATCAGCGCAATCGTCTCATCCACCGATCCTCCGGAAGCGAATGGCCCGAAATACCAACCTTTGCGCGTTTGAGCCCCGCGATGCTTCAAAAGCTGCGGAAAATCATGATCGCGGGTGATGACTATATACGGATAGCTCTTGTCGTCGCGGAACAGAATATTGAACGGCGGCATGAAACGCTGGATCAGGCTGGCTTCCAGCAACAGGGCTTCGGCTTCGGTGCGCGTGACGACGATTTCCATTCCGCCCGTCTGCGCCACCATGCGCTGAATACGGTTCGGCAAGCGCGCGCGTTGCGTATACGAAGTTACGCGCTTTTTAAGGTTTTTAGCCTTGCCGACGTAAAGCACCGCGCCTTTGTCGCTCAGCATCCGATACACGCCCGGCTGCTCCGGCATGGTTTTTAATTGGCCGCGTATAACCTCCGCGCCGACGTCGAATCCGCCGCGTTTATTTTTTTTAGACTTTGTTGTGTTCTCACTCATGCTCATGCTTCGTCTTGCAGGGTGTTCTTATCGGGCTTTCTAACACACAACGAGAGTTCAATAAAAACATAGACCTATAAATAACCGTTTTAAATATTGTTACCGCCGAATGAACCCAAAAAATTACAGTTATTCCTTGTCTGCATTTTACATAAGGTGTAATATTACGGCTTGCGTCCCTTATCATCGTTCAACAGACAGAAAGGGATTTCGTATGCCTATCGTTCGTTTTTTCTCGAATCCTCTTATGGCTGTTATCGTTCTAGGCGCGCTCGCAAGTTGCGGCGAGCCACGGGCGGTTATGCTTCCTCTGCAATATCCCAACGGAGCATCCGTGACGACGACAACCGGCGAGCCTCTCATGGCGGGCTTTCAAACGTACGGTTCGCCGATGCACGCAAACGCAACGGCTCTTTACGAACAGGCCAAAGCTCCATCGTGCGCGACGTGCGCAAGGATAGGCGCCGTCGTTTCCGAGCCAAGCAACGTCCGGCAAATTACGGGAGTCGTCGGTACCGCAGCTATTGGATCCGGCGCGGTCATGACGGGGATCGGAGTCATGGAATATGGTCACGCCGCGGCAGACGGCAAACTCAAGGATAATATAACTCAAAATTCAACATCAACCTCAGGGGCTTCGTCGAAATCTTCTTCCAAGTCATCCGCTTTAGCTATCGCGGACGATTGATTTCAAAAAGAGAGCCCTTAAGGCACGGACATAATGTTGCCTTAGACTCACTATTACTGATTAACGCTATATCAAGCATAGAAGGAGTATCCGGACTTTCCTAAATCAGGGGGAAATTATCAATGTTTCGTCTTCAATCATGGATCGACAAGGTTATGGCCTCTGTCTGGGGACAGGACGAGGAAGTAATATACGATCCCTTTTGGGAAGACATGCAGCGCTTTGGGGAGCCGAAGCCTCGAAACGGCGAATTTGAGCCTGATATTCAGGAAACATTCACGGCGTTAACGGCAGCTATCGACGCCTATGTTCAGGAATCCATAGCGGCAGTTGGCGCGACGTGGAACAAGACCATCGTTCGCGGCGAAGCGCGCTTTTTGCGCAGATTACGGCATCGCCCGGTTAAATATTCCGCTATACGCGAAAATCGAATCTTTGCGGCTTCAAATGCCATACATGCCACATCGAAAGACCGCATCTTACCCCAGGCTAAAAGTGACAATAAAACTTCACCTACGGTACAGCCAAAGCATAGCGCAATTCGTGTTATCGCTTCGCGTCTCCAGCACCATTTGACCTCTGCGGAGTTCTGGCTGGGCGTTGTTTTCGGCGCAGCGACGCGCATAAGCACAAGAATGCTCATATTCGCCGCTTTTCAGGACTCCCCCGGTCTTGGCGCCGCAGTCGGGTTTCTGGCCTGCGCCGTCGCGGGCGTATTGGCGGGCATGGTGACCTATCTCGTTCGAACGCGTTACCGTAATGCGCGCGCCAAGGGCATCGAGCTGGAGCCTTATTGGTGTAAAGGGCTGTTCGAAAGCGCTCTTATAGGTTTATTTGGCGGGATGATCGGCGGATATGCCGTCAATGCGAGTGCCGTTATTTCACAGTCCAGCGGGCTAGCCATTGGCGCTACTGCCGGTGTTGCGGCTGGCGTAATCCATGCAGGCGTAAAGATATATGGAGCGGCGCCATCACAGCGCAGCAAGATGCGCTGGAGCAAATTTGTTTTTCAAAGCGCGTTGTTCGGCGTTTTCGGAGGAGCGTTAGGCGTTACGTTTGGCGAGCTTTTGGGCACGAACGCTTCCGTGGCGGCTTCGGTTCCGGTGGGAGAAGCTGGATCTGTTATTTACGTCCCTCCTGCGTCCCCGACACAGCCTGTATCTGATTTCTGCCGCGACTGCGGCCATCCTCCGCCTCCGCCGCAACAGCCCATAGCGGCACCAGTACAAACAGTTCACGTCGCTCCTGTCGAGCCGCAGGATGCCGGGCACAAGCTGGTCGAAAAACAGGCTCCTCAGCCAAAACATCAGCCATCGCGACCACATGCGCACAAGCATTTGAAGACTCATACAAAAACTCACACGCATGAACATACGCACCGGCACACGCACGCGCATAAGCACCCGCATCACGTAGAGTCTCATGCGAAAAAAATCACGAAAGTCCGGCATCTAAAAAAGCTCAGGCCCGCCATAAAAATGGACGACAGATACATCGTTCTGGACAAGCCAAAATACCTGACCCCGCCGCCGCAAGCCGTTCAGCCGCCGCCACCCGTCAAAGTAATTATGCCGCCCCCGCCGCCTGTCGATCCTTGCGACGTGGGTCATTGCGCGCCTTCGTGCGACACTGTCAAAATCGACGTGAAAGGTCCTTGCAGCGATCCAAGCGTGCCCTGCGTGCAAAAGGTTGTATTCAATGCGGACGGCGAGGCGACGAAAGTTGTGCTTGAATCGCGCGTCATGCACGCCGCAGAACCTTATTATGAAATAGAATCCCCCAAAGGGGTCACCGCGGTGAACTGGCGGCACGCAGGACAAAGCGTCGCTAACGCCATGCGAGCCAATGACGAGAATATCAAGGTCTCGCTGCTGATGCCGATAGCCAACAATGCGACTCTGGCCCTCGCGAACGCCGGCCCTATGCCAGTGTAACTTATTTAGACGCATAGAATATTGGTTGGCTTGCCAGCCGAAGCGGCTATTGCCGCAAAGGCTGGTCGGGGCGCCGAGATTCGAACTCGGGACCTCTAGTACCCAAAACTAGCGCGCTACCAGACTGCGCTACGCCCCGCCATGTCTTTAGGATCATGAAACCTAGCGGAACGAAGGCGTTTGTTCAAATGTTTCGCTTAAACCATTATTTATACACAAGCCATTGAAATAATGAAAAAAAGCCCGGCTTATAGCCGGGCAAGTTTGGGCCTTACAAGAATAAGGAGACTATCGCATATAAGCGCCCGGAAACGGCCCCAAGCTTATCCGCTAGAAAACCTCAAAGCGTTTCCGGACAATATGAGTAATATTCTGTGTTTTTGTTTTCGGATTGACCGTACTATGGCTAACGCATGGCAAATTCTTGCGCCATATTTCCGACATCTCAACACGCTATGCGGATTATCATGCTGAAAAAATTACTTTGGTTATTACACATCGTTTCCTTACCGGCTTCGGCTTTCGCAGCGGATTTTGGGCCAACGCAAAAACTCGACGCGCAACACATATTGCGCGGCAGATTTATCCAGACGCATCAGCGGCGGTTGCCAAATAAACCTGTCCGTTCGGAGGGCCGTTTCGTCGTTGCTCCAAAATTGGGATTGATATTCGCCTATGAGAAGCCGATTCCACTCACGCTTATAGTTACGCCGACGAACATGGTTCAGTCCATCGGCGGTATGACGCTCGCTTCGCAGACCATAATAAACGAGCAGTTCTTCAACCGCTTGCCGGGCATGATGATTTACGCGCTATCGGGCGACTTCAACAATCTGGGGAAATATTTCGAGATATCGAAGGATCAGGACAAGACCACCTCTAAATGGCGAGTCCACATGACCCCAAAAGGTCCGGAGTGCGGCAGCAATCTTTTTAAATCAATATCGGCGAGCGGCGATAAATTCGTGGATCAGGCGGAAGTCCAGCGGCTCGACAATCTCTATGACTTTTTCATTTTTCACGATCAAACTATCGGCGATGACGCTTTAACAAGCGATGAACTCGCCGATTTCAGAAAAACGCTTCCCAAGGCCACGCATTAAAAGGGCCGGGGTTGTCGCCCCAGCCCTTTCATGCATAATTATGCCGAAGATTATTTATCGAACGGCGCGACCTTCAGCTCTTTCAAAACCTTGGAGAGAGGCGCCAAGTCTATGGCCGGCACAAAGCCTTTTATCGAGGCTTTTTGGGCGGCAGGGCTATCGGCTTTCGTGTTTAGCAACGAAGCCTTGACCTTGTCCTCAACGGCAGCGTCAAGGCCATCGCGCGCAATGACAAACCATTCGGGATATAGAGCCGTTGAATGGACCTCAGGGAAGTTGTCGTTGACTTTGTCGACGATGATGAAGTCGTCCAGTTTCAAAAGGCCTTTCTTTTGCATCCCTTCAAGCACGCCAGTACGAACGAAACCTGCATCATACAAACCCGTTTTGACGGCCATAGGGATGTCATCCTGTTTTTTGGCCTGCGAAAACGAAGCAAAGTCCGATTTGGCGTCGATGCCTTTTTGTTTCAGGTGATAAACCTGGAAGAGATAGCCGCCGGCTGAGTCCGTCCCATAGGACATGACTTTTTTGCCCTTAAGATCGGAGGACTTCGAGATGCCGCTGGCTTTCGAGGCGAATATAACGCCGCCGAATTCAGACCCCTTGTCCGTATTGACTGTGGCCAACGGCTTGCCTTTGTGTTTCTCGACGATCATCGCGGACATCGCGGGATTTGTCAGGATCAGATCAACTTCCTTATTGGCGACTGCGCCGTCGATTTTTTCCATGGCGAGCGGTATGAGCTTGACGGGCTGGCCGACATCTTTTTCGAGCTGGTCGGCAAGCTCGGAATATTCTTCGCGCACTTTGACATCGCCCCGATTTGCGAGCACGCCTAAACTGATGTCGGCTTTCGCATGTGTGGGAATGATGAGCGTCATCAGGGAGAAGACGATTACCGCGGATCGTTTTAACATTGGAATCCTCTTGGCTTTGGTTGAACTGATTGCCAGAGGCATAAATATAAACACGTTAACTAATGATTAACCTTATATATATTTGGTTATTATGGTGGGTTGCGGTTCTTTATTAGTTTATTTTGATATTACCGTTCCATATTTCAGCGGAACGCTTCGCCAGCCCTGCAACCTAACTTCTTGAGGAATATGGCAAGAGGGCAGAAACCCGTAAATGCCGCCTGAAGCATGTTGGCGCCGACAAAAGCCGTGAGCCATAGCCACATAGGCGAATGGATTTGGGAAAACGCTAAACTAATCAGAATGACCGAGCCTGCGAACGCAAATACGATTTTGTCGATTGTCATTTATGGACTCCTCTTGTTATCGCCCGTTGCGCAGTAGATGCGGCTTAGCACGTTAACGACTTCCATCACTTCTGGACGTTTAATGCGATAATATATCGTTTGCGCGTCGCGACGGGTCGAAACTATATCCGAAGACCTCAGCCGCGCCAAATGTTGCGATAAAGCGGATTGCGACATGCGCGTCCTCTTTATCAATTCGCTGACGCAATATTCTTTTTCGGCTAAAGCACATAATACTTGCAACCTGCAAGGATGGGAAAGCGCGCGCAAAAGACTTGCAGCTTTGCGGGACGCAACCGATTTGCCTTCAAAGGATGCTTCTTTCATATTCATGCTTGTATATTAGCGTTATCTGATATATATAGTCAAGCATCCATTCGGTTGCCGAGGTGAGTCATGAGAATTTTTATTTACCTAGCACTCCCCTTAACCCTTTTATTTGTAAAGCCTTTATCCGCGCAAGAACTTAAAGTGCAGCCCGTGACGGTTACGGATCAAAAGGCCGTATACGGGACAGTGGAGAGCGTCAAAACCGTACCTGCTCGCGCCCGCGTTGAAGGGACAATCGAAAGTTTGGAAATAAAAGAAGGCGACGAAGTCCAATCAGGCCAAATTTTGGCCAAGGTTTACGACGCCAAACTCAAATTGAAGCTTGATGCCCTTGATTCAAAAATAAAATCACTGAAAACCGAACAGGATCTGGCGCAAACGGAATTAAACCGCACACAAGCCCTGATCCGCAGCGGCGCAGAGTCCCAAGCTATACTTGATAAAGCCAAAGCGCGATATGAATCCGTGACAAGCGCATTGAACGGCGCAATAGCGGAACGCGGGGTCACGGCGGAACAGCAAAACGAAGCCGACGTTCTTGCTCCCACCTCCGGCCGAATTCTGAAGGTGAATGTCGTCAATGGCGCAATCGTCCGTCCGGGCGAAAGCGTCGCTGAAATAGCGACGAACAACAGCGTGTTGCGTTTAATGCTTCCCGAACGCCATGCGCGGTTTATCAAAACGGGCGATAAGGTCATGATCGCCACACGAGGCGATACTGAAGAGAATACGCCGCCCAAATACGAAGGCCGAGTCAGCCTCGTGTATCCTGAACTCCAGCAGGGTCGCGTTATAGCCGACATAGAGGCCGACGGTTTGGGCGGCTATTTCGTCGGCGAGCGGGCCCGAGTCTATGTCGGGACGGGAACCCGCTCCACGTATATCGTTCCCAATGACTATCTTTTCAGACGCTTTGGCTTGACTTTCGTCCGTCTTAACAACGGTCAGGAACTTCCTGTGCAGACGGGCCAAGAACATAAGGAAGGCATTGAGATACTTTCAGGTCTACGCGCAGGCGACATCCTGGTGAAGCCATGAAGCTGACGATTTCCGGCAAGCTCACGCGGATATTCATTACGTCGAAGATTACGCCTCTCTTGCTACTGGCTTCGCTTTTCATCGGCTTTCTGGCTTTGTCTGCCTTGCCGCGCGAGGAAGAACCGCAGATCAGCGTGCCTATGGTCGACATCCTCGTATCGGCCAATGGATATAACGCAAACGAAGCAGTCGAATTGATTACGCGTCCGCTTGAGGATATTGTGAAGGGCATCGACGGCGTCGAGCATGTTTATTCCCGCACGGAAGACGATCATGTCGTCACGACTGCGCGCTTTTATACAGGAACGGATCAAGACGCCGCCATTTTGAGGGTGCATGAGAAAATCCGGGCCAATATCCGCGATCTTCCCAAAGGAATTCCGGAACCCGTCATTATCGGGCGGGGCATCAACGATGTCGCTATCCTGAACGTCACGTTATCCCCTTCGCCTGACAGTAAAGGCAATTGGAACGATAATGCCCTTTATCAACTGGCGCTTGAACTTCAACATGAACTCGCGAAAGCCGATAACATCGGTCTCAATTACATCGTCGGCGGCAGCCCTAACCAGATCCGTGTGGAGCCAGACACTGAACGTCTGGCGCAATATGGCATAACGCTCAACCAACTTGTCGATAAATTGACGAACGCCAACCGTTCTTTTCAGGTTGGTTCACTGCAACAACTCGATAAGGCCTACCCTGTCGTCGCGGGACAAACGTTGCAGGGAGTGCCGGATATTGACCTGCTTCTAATAACTTCACGTGACGGTCGTCCTGTATATGTGAAAGACGTCGCGAAAGTAGTTGTCGGTGGCGCGCAGGCGGATGCGCGAGTTTGGAACTTTACGCGCCTGGATTCCGGTAAACTGGATAGACAGCCCGCCGTCACGATTGCTTTCGCAAAACGCAAGGGCGCCAACGCCGTCACAGTCGCCGACGATATTTTGAATAGACTTGAAGCCGTCAAATCCAGACTCATCCCGCCGGATATTGATATAAGCGTCACGCGCAATTACGGACAAACCGCGCTCGAGAAATCCGACGAGCTGATGTTCCATCTGTTGTTCGCCACTATTTCTATCGTTCTTTTGATAACGTGGGCCATAGGATGGCGGGAGGGCGTCGTCGTTCTTGTCGTCATTCCCACGACAATCTTGCTCACGCTCTTTGCCGCATGGCAGATGGGTTACACGATCAATCGCGTCAGCCTATTTGCGCTGATCTTCTCCATCGGCATTCTTGTGGACGATGCCATCGTTATCGTCGAAAATATTGTGCGCCGCTGGAGGTTAGATAAAAACGCCAATATAATAGATACCGCCGTCGATGCCGTGTCCGAAGTCGGCAATCCGACGATCGTCGCTACGCTTACGATCGTTGCCGCCCTCCTTCCCATGATGTTCGTCAGCGGCATGATGGGCCCCTATATGAGTCCCATTCCGGCCAACGCCTCTATGGCCATGCTGTTTTCCTTTTTTGTGGCTGAGATCATCACGCCTTGGCTCCTTCTGAAAGTATCAGGCCACACCTATACGCAAAGCACAGACGAAGATGAGCATGAAGACGGCGGCAAGCTGGGCGCGCTATATAAACGCATCGCGGCGCCGATGCTTGAGAACAGCAATAAGGCGAAGCGCTTTGTTTTATACGTTGCGCTGGCGACGATGCTTTCCGTTCTATTTTTTCCGTTAAAGCTGGTGACGGTTAAGCTACTGCCGTTTGACAACAAATCAGAACTGCAAGTAGTTGTCGATTTACCCAAGGGATCGACCATGGAGTCAACGGACAAAGCTCTTTATGCGCTGGCCGAAAAGCTCAAAGACTTGCCCGAACTGACTTCCATTCAATCCTATGTCGGCACGTCGATGCCGTTTAACTTCAACGGTCTCGTGCGCCATTACTATCTGAGATCCTTTCCGGAACAAGGCGACCTGCAAATTAATCTTAAACCGAAAGAAGAGAGGAGCCGCAGCAGTCACGAAATTGCCCTCGAAATTCGCAAGCTTCTTAAGGACATTCAATTGCCCCATGGCTCTGCATTGAAAGTCGTCGAAGTTCCGCCCGGGCCGCCCGTTCTTTCGACTTTGCTGGCGGAAATTTACGGGCCGGATGCCGCAACGCGGCGTGATGTCGCTACGAAAGTCCGAGAAGCCTTTTCACAGCAGGATTTCATCACAGACATCGACGACAGTTTCACGCGGCCCGGCGAACGTCTGCGTTTTTCTATCAATCAGGAAAATCTGGAATATTTCGGCGTGGATGAACAGGCCGTTTATGACACGCTGGCCGCCATCACGGGCGGCATCAAGATCGGCTATTCCCAACGCTCCGAAGGCATCAAGCCTGTCGATATAACGATCAAGCTGTCTAAGAGCGATTTAACTTTAGGCGAAAAAATCCTTTCCACGCCTGTTCCCGCAGGAGGAACCAAGCGATCCGGCGACAATGTTGAGCTTGGTGATGTTGTGACAGTGAAGAAAGAATTGGCCTCGTACCCCCTCTTCCGCCGCGACGGGCGTTATGTGGAAATGGTCACAGCCGAGCTTGCAGGGCGTTACGAAGCCCCCATCTACGGCATGATGGCCGTCGAAAAAGCGCTCAAGAATATGGATTGGGGCAATCTGGAACGCCCCGTAGTTCATTACCACGGACAACCGCTTGACGAAGCCAAGCCATCCCTTCTTTGGGATGGCGAATGGGAGGTTACTTATGTGACCTTCCGTGATATGGGCATTGCTTTTGCAATCGCTATTTTAGGTATCTACCTATTGGTTCTGGCCCAATTCGGTTCATTCCTTGTGCCGCTCATCGTGCTTGTGCCTGTGCCTCTCACGCTCATAGGCATTGTCATCGGTCACGCTCTTTTCGGCGCGCCGTTTACGGCCACATCCATGATCGGGTTTATCGCGCTGGCCGGCATTATCGTTCGCAACTCGATTTTGCTCATCGACTTTATCCGTAGCCGCCAAGGCGAAGGCCGCGATTTGAAAAGCGTGTTGCTGGAAGCGGGAGCCGTGCGTTTCAAGCCGATTATGCTCACCGCGCTCGCCGCCATGATCGGCGCGGTCTTTATTCTGGCCGATCCCATTTTTCAAGGACTGGCCATATCTCTGTTGTTCGGCCTCGCGTCATCGACGTTGCTAACGGTATTGGTAATACCTGCCATTTATATATGGAAAAAAAGCTAATAAATGTTAATTCTTCGTTGTAGTCTGCTTTCATCCGAAGTGAATCGCCCCACGAAGCAGCCATGTCACAAAACGCCACTGCTGAGATCCTTGTCGAAGCGCTCAATCACCATCAATCCGGCAGGTTGAACGACGCCGAAAAGTTATACCGTAAAATCTTGTCCATTGATCCACATCACGCTGACAGTTTCCATTTATTAGGATTGATTGCCCATCAAGTCGGGAAAAACGACATTGGAATTGAATTGATCAACCAGGCCATTCAGTACAGAAACACCGTTCCTACCTATTATTACAATCTTGGTTGCATCCATAAATCCCTAAATCATTTGGACGACGCGAAAACCTCCTTTGAACAAGCGCTAGCCCTTAAACCCGACTATGCCGAAGTCATATTGAATTTGGGGAACATTTCTCTCGACATAGGTATGCTCGACGACGCCAAGTCCCGCTTTGAAAAGGTCATCTCCATCAACCCAAATTTCGCCGAAGCGCACAACAATCTCGGAAACGTATTCCTCAAACAGAGAAAAATGGACGAAGCGTTAGTTTGTTATCAACGCGCGTGTAGCCTTGCTCCACACTTTGCCATGGCCTTCAATAATTATGGGAACGCCTTGATGAAAAAAGAGAGGTTTGACGAGGCAATCCATAATCTTCAACGCGCAAGCGAGCTGAACCCAAATTACGCCGAACCAAGATTCAATTTGGGCCTTACCTATTACCTTGTGGGCAAACCCCTTGAGGCTTTCAATTCCCTCCGCGCAGCCGTACGTCTGGATCCAGGCAATAGTATGGCGTGGACGCATATGTCCACGTCAATCCAGAAATTGCGCTTTAGCACGGTTGATCCGATGCTTATTGCCGATCTGGAGAACATGCTGGACCAAAGATCCATTCGCATTGACAATATTGTGCTGCCTGTTCTCAGCGCCCTGCGTTGTGTTCCTGATTTATCTTCTATATTGGATCAACCCCTTAAATCACAGTTATCTTTTGAAATCGCTTCAGAAAAGCTCACTAGCTATCCTCTATTTACAAAACTCTTACAACTCGTTCCTATCAGCGATGCTGAAATCGAAAGATTGCTTACATTCGTTCGCCGTGAACTGATCATGGCGATTGATAAAGGACTTGAAACATCAAAAAATCTTCCCTTTTTTGTCGCATTGGCCACGCAGTGTTTCATCAATGAATATGTATATTCAGAAACGGCAGAGGAAAATGAAGCTGTTGAGCGGCTTGAAGACAATATCAAAATCCGCCTGAATAATGATCATGATATACCCGCCACGTGGTTGGCCTGCCTTGCATCGTATTGTCCGCTCTACCGGTTTGAATGGGCTGAAAAACTAGCCTCAAAAACATGGCCTGACGAACTCGCTCCTTTAATAGCCCAGCAAATATTAGAACCATTAGAAGAAAAACGCATACGCGGCTCCATCCCATGCCTAACCGGTACGACCGATGCTATATCCCAGGCCGTTCGCAACCAATACGAAGAGAACCCTTATCCGCGTTGGATACGCAAAGAACTTTTGTCCAAGACTTGGGCGTTTCGCGATTTTCTGTACGACCTATTCCCTGATGAAGACTTTGATGATTATGCGTTTCAGGAAAATACGGACATATTGATTGCTGGATGCGGCACAGGGCGGCAATCGCTTGATGCGGCCCTTACCTACTCCGGCGCTCGAATTCTTTCCGTGGATTTGAGCTTGAGCAGCCTCGCCTACGCCATTCGTAAAACCAGGGAGCTTGGCGTGACGTCTATCGAGTATGCTCAGGGTGACATCCTGGAATTGGGATCTATCGACAGGAAATTCGACTACGTCGAATGCGGCGGCGTACTTCACCACTTGCGCGATCCGATGGCGGGCTGGCGTGTACTTGTCGACCTCATGCGCCCGCGCGCCTTTATGAAGATTGGCCTTTATAGCGAGATTGCCCGTCGTGCGATCGTCAAAATGCGCGGCTTAATCGCCGAAAAAGGTTATAGAGCCTCCCCGTCGGACATACGCCTCTGCCGCGAATATATAATGTCGAATTCCCGCGAGGAGGACTTCAAAACCATCTTGGGCTCTACGGATTTCTATAGCCTAAGCAATTGCAGAGACCTCCTCTTCCACGTTCAGGAACATCGCTTCACACTGCCGCAAATCGAAAGATGTCTTGAAGAACTCGGTCTGCAATTCCTTGGCTTCGGGTTTAAGGATGACATAACCTTGATGGAATTTAAAAAGTCATATCCTAATGCGGAAGACATGAAAAATTTGTCCTGTTGGCATGAGTTCGAGGAAACGAGTCCCTTTACTTTCGCCTCGATGTATCAGTTCTGGTGCCGCAAGAAGGATTAAGCCGCATGAAGCGAGACTTAACGATCTTTCTCGTCATCGTCGCCACGCTGGCGATAGCGATGCCCATTACGCATGGGAAACTTTGGGACAAGCCTTATGAATCCCGTCCGGCGCATGTGTCGGGGCAGTTTTATCCCGATAATCCCACGGCGCTCGCGCTTGTCGTCGATAAGGCTATAGCCAAGGAATCCAATTCAACGAAGGACGGCAAGCTTTTTGCTCTAATAGTTCCGCATGCAGGATACCCCTATTCCTCCGCCATTGCCGCTAAATCCTACGCGCAACTGAAGGGGCGCAAGTTCAGTCGTGTTGTGGTCATCGCTCCTTCGCATTTCGACTCTTTTCCCTATGCTTCGGTTTATAACGGCGATGCCTTCACAACGCCGCTCGGCGATATTCCCGTGGACAAGTCCTTTGCAGGAAGGCTGGTCAAGAAAAACGCACATATAAAACTCTCTTCCACAGGCCACGGCTGTGTCATGGGAAGGTGCGAACATGCGCTCGAAGTCCAGTTGCCTTTTCTCCAAAAGGCTCTCGGCAACTTCAAGCTTGTTCCCATTGTTATGGGCAAACAGAACTACACGATAGAACGCGCTTTGGGAGTCGCGCTGGCCGAATTGATTAAATAGGACTTACGCAAATTTAAGAATGGCTTAAGGAATGGTGTGATTCAAGATG
>CAZVCG010000005.1:0-14636 GCA_964626265.1 uncultured Rhodospirillaceae bacterium
TGTGTCCCCATTGCTTCCCTTCACCTGCTTGTTGATTCAATAAAAAGATAAACGGAAATAATAGACCGCACGTAATCGTCTTGTCCCGCCAAAGCTTTCGGCGTTTATCCCCAAGAAAGACGTTCGCCTCCTTTTAACGCAATTGCTTTGAAGCCCTCTTTCATGTATAGAACGAAACATGAACAATATGAGCGGTCTCGCGCAGGGCGAAACCAAAACAAGCCCTTGTTTGCGTTGGCTTTTTCTTGATTTGAACAGCTTTTTCGCCTCGTGCGAGCAGCAGGCTGTCCCCGCCCTACGCGGCCAGCCCATTGCCGTCCTTCCCATGATGGCGGAGACTACCTGCGCGATTGCCGCAAGTTACGAGGCCAAGGCGTTCGGCGTCAAGACCGGCACGATGGTGCGCGAAGCCAAACAGATGTGCCCGAACCTGAAGCTCGTTCAGGCGCGACCGAAATTATATGTCGAGTATCATCACAAAATTCTCGAGGCGATCGAGACGTTCATTCCCATCGACGATGTGTTATCGATTGACGAAGTCGCGTGCCGTCTCGACCGCGTACAGCGCGAACCTGACGAAGCGCGCAAATTGGCGTTCGCGCTGAAAGCCGCCATCCGCGAGCGCGTGGGCAAGTGTTTGACAAGCTCCATCGGCATTGCGCCGAACAAATTGCTCGCCAAGTTGGCTTCGGACATGCAAAAGCCCGACGGCCTGACGTTTTTGCCGCTCAATGCCTTGCCGCAATCTATCGTACATCTTGATCTTGAGGATATTCCCGGCATCGGCGCGAACATGGCCGCACGGCTGCGCGCCGCAGGGATTTCCGACATCGCGGCGTTGTGGGCGGCGGATGCCGGACGGCTGCGCTCCATCTGGCGCGGCGTGACGGGCGCGCGTTTTCACGCGCTGTTGCACGGCGCGGATTTGCCAAGCCCCAGCCATCCGCGCCGCAGCCTTGGGCATCAGCACGTCTTGCCGCCGGATGAGCGACGGATCGACCGCGCAACGCCCATCATCCGTCAATTGCTGGTGCGCGCGGCCCAGCGTTTGCGCGACGAAGGTTTTTACTGCCGCCGCCTGATCCTCGACGTGAAATGGGTGCAGGATCTAGGCTATTACGTGCAGGAACGCCGTTTTCAGGAAACGCAAGACACGGCGTTTTTGCTGAAAGTCATGCTGCCGCTCTGGCATGCCGCGCCGCCGCTGAAGCCCTTGCGCGTCGGCGTCACGTTGGCCGACCTCAAGCCCTGCGAAGCGCACCAACCCGATTTGTTCGACAAGCAAACGCCCGAAGCGCTTTCACTCGCCGTCGACAAGATCAACGCGCGCTATGGCAAAGGCACGCTGGCGTTTGGGGCGTATGCGCCCTCCATGACGAGTAAAATCGCCTTTTCCCGCGTGCCGAAGATGAAAGAATTCGACGAAAAGAAGGTTTGAATAAACCGGAATAACGTTGCTTGTCCAAAAGACCTTGTTTATGGTTCCGCGTCACATTCCCGGCCATAAAAAACAAGCGCATTCATGTCGCCACTTGCAATTCTCATCATCGCGCTTAGCATGTCGATGGACGCCTTCGCCGTATCGGCAGCGAAAGGCGCTGAGCTGCGCCGCCCCAGGCCAACCGAAGCCTTGCGCATGGGCGCGATATTCGGCGCGGTGGAAGGGTGCATGCCCGTCGTGGGCTGGCTTTTCGGACTTGTGGCCAGTTCGTTGATCACGACGCTCGATCACTGGATCGCGTTTTTGATACTCGCCGCGCTGGGCGCGAAAATGATCGCGGAAAGCGTGATGCCTGAACACGAACCCAAACCGAAACCCAAGCAACATAAATTCCGCATGTTGATCGTCGCCGCGCTGGGCACAAGCGTCGATTCCATGGGCGTTGGCGTGTCGCTGGCGTTCATCGAGGCCAACATCTGGATTGCTGCGGCGGCCATCGGCTTGGCCTCGTTCACGATGTCCACCATCGGCGTGATGGTCGGCCACGCCATCGGCAAGCGCGTCGGGAAAATCGCCGAAGCGATAGGCGGCGCGGTGCTGGTCGCCATCGGCACGATCATCTTGCTGGAACACACGGGCGTGATTTAACGCTTAACAAACCGGAAATGTCGCCCATTCCTAGAGGACGTACCGAAATCGTATAGCGATTTCGGGGAGGGGTCATAAGAACCCCCTCACCTGCAAAAACTTAAAGCTTACTGACAAAAGCCCAAGTTTTTGCTTCCACTCCCGCAAGGGGAGAGGCATTACGTTTGCGTTGATCTTTAGGCCCACGCGCTAGTATCTCCATAAGACCCTGTTGAACGAAGGCCACCCCATGAAGCGTTTTTGCGAACTGAACGAAAGCGAGATCCTCGCCCTTGCCATTTCCAGCGAGGAGGAGGACATGCAGATTTACCTCACCTTCGCGAACAAGCTGCGCGACGAATTCCCCGCCACGGCCAAAATGTTCGAGGCGATGGCCGCCGAAGAACAGATTCATAAAAACCGCCTGCTCGAATTGTTTCGCAAGAAGTTCGGCGAGCGCATGCCCTACATCACGCGCCAGGACGTGCGCGGGTTTATGAAACGCCGCCCAATATGGCTGATGGACAAGCTGCGCGTCGACGCGGTGCGGCGGCAAGCCGCCATGATGGAGGTCGAGGCGGCCAATTTTTACAACCGCGCGGCGCGCCGCTCTACCGATGTGGACGTGCGCAAGCTGCTGGGCGACCTGGCGGCGGACGAAGTCGGCCACGCCGCGAAAGCCGACGCCGCCGAAAAAGCAATTGTCCCCAAGGATACCAAAGAAGCCGAAAACAATGTAGCGCGACGCATGTTCTTGCTTCAAATCGTACAGCCGGGATTGGCGGGCCTGATCGACGGCTCGGTCTCCACGATGGCGCCGATTTTCGCCGCCGCGTTCGCCACGCATCGAACATGGGACGCGTTCGTGGTCGGCATGGCGGCCTCCATCGGTTCAGGCATCAGCATGGGATTGACCGAAGCCATGTCGGACGACGGCGCGCTGACCGGACGCGGCCACCCATGGGTGCGCGGCGCGGCGTGCGGCGTGATGACGACGGCAGGCGGCCTTGGCCACACCTTGCCTTATCTGATTTCCGATTTCTGGACAGCCACATCCATCGCGGTGGTGCTCGTGCTGGTCGAACTGTGGGCGATTTGCTGGATTCGCTGGAAATATATGGAAACGCCGTTCACCTCGGCGCTCGTGCAAGTCGTCCTCGGCGGCGCGCTTGTGCTGCTCACGGGCGTTCTGATCGGGAGTTCGTGAGTTCGTCATCCCCGCTTTCGCGGGAATGACATACTATACTAAACGAACCCCAAGTGCTGGTGCCCGCTCCGCTTTCGCGGGAATGACATGCCGGGGAGCTAACGAGAGTTCTTATCTCCCCGCCTTCACCGCCCGTCGTGCTTCCTGCTGATCGACGAACGTCGTGATCTGGCCGATGCGGCGTTCGCGGATCAAAGCGCGAACGGGCTCGCCGAGGTTGGGGCTTTCCGTCACATAAAGCCGCACGCCGACCGAATGCGAGAGAAAGCTTTGGTGCATGATGGCCGTAAGGCCCGAGGCGAGAAGCGTCGCCGCCATCTCGCCAATCGCCTGTGTCGCAAGTTGCAATAATCCATCCAGCGCTTCTTCGATCGATCCGGAATGCATCGTGGCAATCACCAAATGGCCCGAGTTCGCGGCGCGCAGCAACTGGTTCGCCGCTTGCGGCGTGCGCAACTCGCCCACCATGATATAGCGCGGATGCCAACGCAGACCGCGTTTCAGGTATTTGGCCCAATCGTCGTCTTCCGTCGCTTCGACCTGATAGCAAAGGCCGGATTCGCCGTGGCAGCCGTCGAGCAGATATTCCACGGGGTCTTCGATCGTGAACGCGACGCCGCCCAAACGGTTCAAATAATCATATAACAGCGCATTGGCCGTCGTCGTCTTGCCTTGGCCCGTTCCGCCGCAAATCAGGATCAACCCATCCCGCCGCCCCAGATCGCGTAAAATCTGCACCACTGGCGAGGTAAAGCCGAGCTTGTCGAGCACGGGCGGCTTGTCATCCACGCGGCGAAGCGCGGCCCATGCCTCGCCGCGCGTCGTGATTATTTTACTGGCGCGAAGGCGGATGCCGTCATACGTCAAACTCGCTTCTTCGGCTTTTTCCAGAGCGCGTTCAAGTTCGTGCCGCAATTGTTGAACGTCCGCGCGGTATTGCGGCGGCAGGTTGTAGGGTTTTACGGTGAACTGTCCAGGCTCGGCAATCTGGTAATAACTGGGTAAATCGGCATGGAGAGAAACATACAGATCCACGAATTCAAGATCGTGCAGCCAGGCGTTATGGATTCGCGCCAAAAATTGTTCTTCAGGCTCCGCCACGCGATTTCTTCCTCCTCCCAGGTATAGCCATTTAACCTTTCATGGGGCCAAACTGCCGCAGCGAGGGGGACACAATAAAAAAGGCTCCGCCAATCATTTGGCTTTTGAACGGCCTTCTGTTGCCTTTTTTATTGTGTCCCCATTGCTTCCCTTCACCTGCTTGTTGATTCAATAAAAAGATAAACGGCTATAGATCTTCATTATCGCTAAATTCACATAAGGCGGCAAGCCAAGGGAAGGCGGCGAATCGCATGTAAGCGAGTGGCGTTTTGCCGTGATGATTGTATAAATGAAATCGTTATCAATGCGCAGGTCATGTTTATGGTTAATATCCACAGCCGTCCGATCGTTATGTTCCTTGCTTTCGCCTTGCTGTCAGCGTGCGCGATGCAGCGCGCGCAGGACGCCGACGCGGCCAGGCAACGCATGGTCGGCATGACGAAAGAACAGGTTTTCGCGTGCATGGGACTCGCCAAACGCAAAGGCATGGAAGGCAATCTTGAAATCTGGGCGTACGACTCGGGCAACGGACGCGTCGACCGCTCGCGCTCCGCAACTACGCTCAGCCGCCGCGGACGTTCCTCCGGCGATTTCTTCGACTCGCTCGGCGAAGCCGTGACGTTCAGCGACGATATCAGCGAAAAACGCTATTGCGTCGTGCAAGTCGTCATGCGGGAAAACCGCGTCATCAAGGTGAACTACAGCGGCCCTTCGGGCGGCTTTCTCGCCGGCGACGAGCAATGCGCGTATGCCGTGCGAAATTGTTTGACGCAACCATAGCCGTTTTATCGCCTGGATCCGGAAATTTTTCGTTACGCGCTCAAACAGCAATCGGTCCTATAAAGGTTGAATTGTATTCCCTTATTTGCATAATCCTGTTACAGCTCAATCTTCTTCCCCTATATCCCGTTCATAACAACGCTGTGAGGTGAGCTTTGGCCGTTGTCAACTGGCTGACAAAACTGTTCGAAGGCAAAAAACGAAACGCCGCTGAACGCCGGACATATAAGGAGATCGACGAACAGCTTGTTTTCGCGAAGAGCAAGCACCTCTCGCTCGGCGTTGAGTTCGAGTTGGGGTTGCTCGATCCGCAAAGTTTGCTGCCCGCGCAGGAGGGCCCGGGCATTGTCGCCGAAATGGCGTCCCCGCGCGTCAAGGAAGAGGGACTTCAGCATATGGTGGAGGTTACTTCCGCCATAGGCGACACGGTTCACGAAACGGAAGCCCAGCTCTCCGGGGAAATTGCGAAGCTCATTCAGGCGTGTGAGAAACGCGGCCTCTTATTGACGGGCACAGGCCGCCCGCCGACCATTCGAGTCGCCGACACCGTCAGCACGGGCGGCGACCGTCGCGACCGCCTGACGGAAGAGCGGCAAATTTTGCGCACCCGCTTCGGAGCTTTGGGCATGCACGTGCATCTAGGCATGAAGGACGCCGAAGAGTGCGTCCGTTACAACAACTTCTTCATGCACTTTCTTCCTCATTTGATCGCGCTGAGCGCCAGTTCGCCTTTTGAAGAGCGAGTCAACACGGGTCTCGCGTCCATGCGGCCCACGGTCGCGGAATCCATGCCCATTTCCGGAACGCCTTATTATTTTCAGGATTGGCAAGGATACGTTCAGTTGTGCCGCGCTCTGTTTCGCGCAGGGTCGATTCACAAACTCAAGGATTTATGGTGGGACCAGCGTCCTTCGCCGAATTACGGCACGCTGGAAATCAGGGTTTGCGATCAACCCGCGACGATGGCCGAGAGCATGGCCATCGTCGCTTTTATCCATCTGCTCGCGCATTGGTTCGACGAGCACCAGAGCTGGATCGACGAAATGCCGCGGCCGAACGTATGGCGTTCGCGCGAAAACAAATGGCGCACCATGCGTTACGGACTCGACGCCAATCTGGTCATGAACAACCAGGGCGACACCACGCCAATTTGCGATGACATAAGAACCTGGGTCGGCCGCGTTCAACCCTTCATCGAAAAACTCAATTACGGGCCTTATATGAACATGCTGGAGGCGATCATGAATCGCGGGAACAGCGCGGCAAGACAACAACGCCTTTGGAACGCCACGCAAAGCCTGGAGTCCGTTGCCAGATTCAATTGCGAAGAGTTTGCCGCGCAAACGCCCCTTTGGGACCGTCTAGACGCGTTGATCGACGAACGGGGCGCAGGCCAGGAAAAAAGGACTCAAGCGTAGTATTATGAGAAAAAGGGGCAGCGCGAGGCTGCCCCGGAGCATCACATCAGGCCCGCTCATACGTCATTTCGCACTTCTCTTCCTTGCCGTCCTTGGTGATCGTTTTCATTTCAAACGTTTCATGATCGGCGTCTTTGATCGTCGACGTTAACCGCCACGTCACGTCGCCTTTCACCGGGTCGTTAAAATGGCCTTCCAGCGACATGGTCTTTCCGTCCGGGCTTCCCGTGCCTTCGAAAAAGTATAATCCGGTGCTCATGGAATCCATCCATGTCGAAAAATACTTTTTCGTGTGGTTGTTATAGCCGAAGACGCCGATGCCGTTGAACGGCTCGCCCATCATATCGCCTGAAAACTCCTCTTGCATATAGCGGCCGCCAAGGATCATTTTCCGATCGCATTCCCCCGAGGATTCCATGGGCGGTTGCGCGGGATCCATGTAATGTCTGGATTTAACGCGCCATTTGCCCGTGCGGCTTTCCAGCATTTTATGCTGTTCGCCCGGCGCGCCTACTTTTTTATATTCCTCCATCATGCACGCCATGTCGCAGGCTTTTTCTTTTTCAGGGGATTTTTTCACCATCTGGTCCATCGCACACCTCCTTGTGGAAAGGTCTTTCTTGCTCTTGGTTTTCCGGGTACGCGCTTATTGTACCACATTCGTCCAGATCGTGGGCGAAGAGTCTGTATCCATGTTTGCATTGGAGAGATTTAGCCGAGTTTCAGGCGTGGAGGCCGCGATCGGTTCTAACGGCGTAAATTTACGCCGCCGTTCCTTCCTCGATCCAGGCGATACGCAAGACGTTCGTGTTGCCGGGCGTGCCGAAAGGAACGCCTGCTGTGATGACGACGCGTTGGCCAACGCTGGCGATGCCGTCGCGCAAGGCGATTTTGACGGCCTTTTGCACCATCTCGCCAAGGTTTTTAACGTCTTCTGTATTGACGGCGTGAACGCCGAACGAGAGCGACAACCGCCGCGCGGTTTCAAGCTTCGAAGTCAAGCCGATAACGGGCACGTGCGGCCTTTCCCTTGCGGCGCGCAAGGTCGTGGAGCCGGATGTCGTATACGTGATGATTGCGGCGGCGCCGATCGTGGCGACGACCTGCTTGGCGGCCGAGGTGATGGCGTCGGCGGCGGTGCTTTGCAGGTCGGGGTCTTGCTGGGCGAGGCCGGTGTAATAGTTCGGGTCGGTTTGCGTGCGGCGGATGATGCGGTCCATGATCTGCACGGCGTCGAGCGGATATTGCCCGCTCGCCGTTTCGGCGGAGAGCATGACGGCGTCCGCGCCTTCGTAAACGGCCGTGGCGACGTCCGAGGCTTCGGCGCGCGTCGGGGTCGGCGCGCCGATCATCGATTCCAGCATCTGCGTGGCGACGATCACGGGCTTTCCGGCGCGTCTGGCTTCGCGCACGATGAGCTTTTGCAGGCGCGGCACGTCTTCCGGCGGCATTTCGACGCCCAGATCGCCGCGCGCGACCATGACGCCGTCGGCGGATTCCAGAATTTGCGTCAGATAGCGAATGGCCGTCGGCTTTTCGAGCTTGGCCAGTATGGCGACGCGCGAACCGGTGATTTTCCTCAGTTCGGCGATGTCCTGAGGCCGCTGGACGAACGAGAGGGCTATCCAGTCAACGCCCATGTCGATCGCGCCTTCAAGGTCTTTCCGGTCTTTCGGCGTGAGCGGCGAAAGCGGCAGCATGACATCAACGACGTTCACGCCCTTGCGGTCGGAAAGAGCTTGTCCGGAGATGACGACGGCGCTGGCGTAATCCGCGCCGCAATGAACGACGCGCAGGCGCACCTTGCCGTCGTCGAGCAAAAGCTGGCTTCCCGGCACAAGCGCGGCGAAAATCTCGGGGTGAGGCATCGAAACGCGCGTGGCGTCGCCTGGCTTGGGATCGAGATCGAGCCGGAACTCCTGCCCTTCCTTGAGCGCGATGGAGCCGTTCGCGAACGTGCCGAGGCGCAGCTTGGGGCCTTGCAAATCGCCCAACACGGCGATGGGCCTTCCCGCTTCCTGCTCGACTTCGCGGATCCAGGCGAGACGCTGACGGTGATCGTCGAGCGTGCCGTGGCTGAAGTTCAGGCGGAACACGTCGACCCCCGCTTCGAAAAGAGCGCGAACGCTGTCTTTCGTCGAAGTCGCCGGGCCGAGCGTGGCGACGATTTTGGTCTGGCGTTCTCTAAAGGGGCGCGGGGAGCCGTTCATAAGACCTCAAAAACAGAAATATTTGCAGCTTTGCGTGGCGACGATCTTGCCGCCGCATTTTTCATAACACGATTGATAAGGCTTTTCGCATTCTTCGTTGCAAACCGTGGGCTTGCATTTTTCGGGGCGCTCGAAATCGCTGGGCCGCAAATCGAGCGGCATGCGCATTTTAATCTGTTCCTGCGCATAGGCTTCGTAATCCTTCATGGCCTGAGTTTGCATGGCGGCGGTGCAGCCGCGTTGATCGAGGCCGCATTTCTCGCGGCAACGGTCGCGGGCTTCGTTGCATTGGTGAACGCACATGCGGCCACCGGGCGTGGCCGGCAGCTCATAACGTGGGGCCGTGGGCACGGACTTGCCGCAGGCGGACAAAAACAGACACAAAAGTAAGGAGATAACGATAGGCAGGCGCATAGACATAATAAAGGCTTAACGGGTACGCGCCCTGATGACAAGCCGTTTGCTCTGCGCTATGAAGTTTCCGCCGCCCCTGTAGCTCAGCTGGTAGAGCAACTGATTTGTAATCAGTAGGTCGTTGGTTCAAATCCGACCGGGGGCACCAGCCTTCGCTCACTGCGTGAGCTACGGCTCGGCAAGCCATCTCTATCCGGCGCAGTGAGCGAAGGCTGCCGCGCCGTAGCCTGAAAGGCGTAGGCGGGCTGTGACTGTTGAACGCATTGCCTTGTATTTGCAAGCGCCGTAGTCTCTTTTTATGAAATACGTTTATATCCTGCAAAGCATAACCGGCGAACATTTCTATGTAGGTGTCTCGGACGATCTGCGTGCGCGCCTTAAAATGCATAATACAGGAAAAGTTCCCCATACTTCGAAATTCAAACCGTGGAAATTGAAAACTTACGTGGCGTTTTCAGACGAAAGCCAAGCTATCGCTTTTGAGAGGTATCCCAAGTCACCGTCCGGCAGAGCTTTTTCAAAAAAAGACTTTGAGGCAGAGACGTCTCCTGACGGATAAAAAAACACGCAACAAGTGTGTTTTTACAATTGCGATATAATTTCGATCATAGGAAAATATTCCTTGACAAACCGCAGCTTTTGACATATGCTGTCCGCATAGTTTTGCGCGACGTCTTTGCATGGCGGCGTTCGGCTTAATGGATGCGAATGAGACGGAAGGCAGTAAAGGGTCGATGAAAAAAATTTAAAAAACGGGAAATACAGGCAAAATACAGGAAAATACAGGCGGGAAACGAAAAGAACAGGCAACGAACAGGCAAGAGACGGATATAGTTAATCGTGCTCCGCTCCCAAATCCCTACTCCCTAAAATACTCTAGCCCCATCGCCTGCATGATCGCCGCGAGGACGAAGTTAAACGGCTTGTTGAAGTGCGGCAGGAAGTAAACGTCCGCAAAAGCCAGATCCGGCAGCGTTAGCCTTTGCTGAATGGCGAGGGCCAAATAATAGATAACCTCGGTGTGGCTAACTTCACCTCGGCTGCCGATCTGCGCGCCCAAGAGCCGCAGCGTTCTCTTTTCGAAAACGAGCTTGATGCGGGTCTTCGTCGTGGATCCCATGAACGTGGGACGGTCGTCGTCTTCGATGTAACTCGACGCCGCGTCCATCCCGAGACGAAGGGCGTATTCCTCGCTAACGCCCGTGCTCGCCAGCATGTTCCCGAATACGCAGATGGCGTTGGTGCCCACGACGCTGTCGATCTTCACGGCCCAGTTGCCGCCCAAGTGGCTCGCCGCCGTGATGCCGCTTTTGACAGCGTTGGTGGCCAGCGCCACGTTGGCGGGTTCCCCAAGCGCCGCGTGCTTGATGGCCACCGCGTCGCCGATGGCGTAAATGTCCGGCAAACTTGTGCGCATGTATTTGTCGACGATCAACGCGCCGTTCTTGCTTTTTTGCGCATGGGGAAGAAGCTCAGTGTTCGGCTTGAAGCCCACGCACTTGATGACGAGATCGGCGGGATAGGCGTTTTTGTCGGTGATGACGCGCACTACCTTGTTGCCGTCGCTTTCAAAGTCCACGACCTTTTCGCCCGAAGCGAGGACGACGCCCGTTTTGCGGATATCCTCTTCAAGCACAGTGGAAAACTCGCGGTCGAAATAGCGCGGCAGAATGCGCGGCTCGACGTCGATCAACGTGACGTGCTTGCCTTTCTTGTGAAAAGCCTCGGCCAGTTCGATCCCGATATAGCCGGAGCCGACCACGGCCACGGATTTGATCGCCGGATCGTCGGCCTTGCGGATCAATTCTTGCGCGTGCTGGAAAAGCTTGCAGATTTCGACGTTTTCAAGGTTTCTGTGGGCTTCGGGAATGCCCGGAATGTCGATGGGCCACGATCCCGCGGCATAGATCAGCTTGTCATAGGTGTCGTCGAAAACGTTGCCCGTGGCCAAATCTTTGACCGTGACCGTGCGCCGCGGAGAGTTCACCGCCACGACCTCATGGTTCATGAAGACTTTGGCCCCCTTGGATTCCAGCTTTTCGGGCGTGCAATAGAACAGGTCCTGAACGTCCTTGACGATGCCGCCGACGGCCAGCGCGATGCCGCACCCCAGGAACGAGATGTTGTCGTTGCGGTCATAGGCGGTGATTTCATGCTTGCTGCTTTGGGCCAGCAATGTGCGCAAAGCCGACGTTCCGGCGTGATTGATGCCTATGACGACGATTTTCATGGGGGCTCCAAGGCGGGATTCGTAGCTTACCCTTTTGGCAAAGGGAGCGTCAACGGTAGGTTAACTCAAATACCCTCTTGCCGTTAGCTGATGGATGGCGTTTTCTGGCGGTAATCTAAGATTCGTGGGGTCGGTTCTTCATGTGCGGCATTGTGGGTGTTGTCGGCGCGGCTGGCGCGGTTTCCGAACCGCTGCTTCGTGCCATGGCTGATGGGATCAAACATCGCGGCCCTGACGACCACGGCGTTTGGTGTGACGTAGAGCAGGGCATAGGCCTAGCGCAACGCCGATTGTCCATCGTTGATCTGTCGCCTGCCGGACACCAGCCGATGATCTCGGCCTGCGGTCGTTACGTCATCGTGTTTAACGGCGAAATCTATAACCACGCCGTCATCCGTAAAGAGCTGGAAGCCAAAGGCCATGCGCCCGCATGGCGCGGCCATTCGGACACCGAGGTCTTGCTTGCGTCGCTTATCGCCTTCGGGGCGGAAGAAACGCTCAAGCGTTGCGTAGGCATGTACGCGTTCGCGTTGTGGGACAAGCAGGAACGCACGTTCGTCATGGCGCGCGACCGCATGGGCGAAAAACCGCTGTATTACGGACAAATCGGGTCGAGCTTCGTTTTCGCGTCGGAACTGAAGGCGTTTTACCGCCACCCGCAATGGCATGGCGAGATCGACCGCCGTTCGCTCGCGCTCATGCTGCGGCACAACTATATCCCCGCGCCGTATTCGATTTTCACGAACGTCGCCAAGCTGCCGCCCGCGACGATCCTTTATCTCGGCGGCAACGACAAAACGCCGCGCCTCGTGAAATACTGGGATGTGCGCGAAGTGGCGCTGAAGGGGCAAGCCAACCCGTTCACGGGAACGCCCGAAGAAGCCGTCGAACGCACGGAAGCATTGCTGCGCCAAGCTCTGGAAGGCCAGATGATGGCCGACGTGCCGCTCGGCGCGTTTTTGTCGGGCGGGATCGATTCCTCGACCATCGTCGCGCTCATGCAATCCATGAGCAATCAGCCCGTGCGCACGTTTTCCATAGGTTTTGGCGAAAAGGATTACAACGAAGCCGTGTACGCCAAGGCCGTGGCCCAACATCTCGGCACGCAACACACGGAAATGTACGTCACGCCCAAGGCGGCGATGGACGTTATCCCGCTTTTGCCAAAGCTGTATTGCGAGCCGTTTTCGGATTCCTCGCAAATCCCGACGTACATCGTGTCGGGGCTGGCGCGTCGGCATGTCACGGTGTCGCTGTCGGGCGACGGGGGGGATGAACTGTTTTCCGGTTATTCGCGCTATGCGCTGGCCGACAGGATATGGTCGAACGTCTCGATGATGCCGCGGCCCATGCGTCAAGCCGTGGCGAAAGCGATTATGGCGGTGCCGCCCGATAGCATCAACAAAGTAGCTGGCCTGTTTCTGAGCTTGCTGTCGGAACGCGTGCGCCCGAAAAACGTGGGCGACAGGGCGCATAAATTGGCGGGCGTATTGGCTTTGCCTGCGGTGGACGAGCTTTACCGTTCGCTTATCTCGCATTGGAAAGATCCGGCGGAGATCGTCATCGGTGGGGAAGAGTACCCTACGCCTTTGGCCGAACCGTTTGCGGCGTTGGGCCTGAACGACCCGATCAAAAGCATGATGTGCCTCGACCAGATCGGCTATCTGCCGGACGACATTTTGGTCAAGGTCGATCGCGCGTCGATGGGCGTGAGCCTTGAATCGCGCGTGCCGCTGCTCGATCACCGCCTTGTCGAGTTTGCGTGGACGTTGCCTTTGTCGATCTTGCGGCGCGGCGGGCAATCGAAATGGCCGCTCCGGCAAATCCTGTACCGTCATGTGCCGCGTGAACTGGTGGAACGGCCCAAGGTCGGGTTTGGCATTCCACTCGATGTCTGGCTACGTGGCCCACTGAAAGACTGGGTGGAAGCTCTGCTCGACGAAACGCGCCTGAAGCAGGAAAGTTATTTCAGCCCCGCGCCCATCCGCAAGGCATGGGACGAGCATCTGTCCGGTTCGCGCAACTGGCAATATCATTTGTGGGATGTCTTGATGTTCCAGGCATGGCTTGAGCATTACAAATCGGGCGCATTCGCATGACCGGACGAAAACCGAAACTGATGTTTTTCGTGACGGAAGACTGGTATTTCGTCTCGCATCGCCTGCCACTCGCGCAAATGGCGCTCAAGGCTGGCTATGATGTTAGCCTCGTTACGCGCGTCAATCAGCACGACAAAACGATCGAAAACGCGGGGATCAGGCTTTATCCTTTGAATATCCACCGTTCAGGAACGAATATATTCCGTGAACTGATGACGTTTGTGTCGCTTGTCCGCATTTATGCCAAGGAACGGCCCGACATCGCGCACCACGTGGCGATGAAGCCCGTGGTGTACGGCTCGTTGACAGCGCGGCTGGTGGGCATCAAGGGCGTGGTGAACGCGCTGGCGGGGCTTGGGTATGTATTCACGTCGACCACGATAAAAGCCCGTTTGCTTAAACCTGTTGTGCATGCCGTATTAAAGTTTGTTTTATCGCGTCCAAGGGCGCAATTGATTTTGCAAAACGGCGATGATGTAAAAATGTTTATGGAGCAGGGACTGATCGATCCCTCGGCCATCCATCTGATACGTGGCTCTGGCGTCGATCCGGCGGCTTATCCGGTCATCCCGGAACCAAAGACAGACAAACCACTCGTTGTGCTTCCGGCGCGTCTGTTGCGCGACAAAGGCGTGGTCGAGTTTGTCGAAGCGGCGCGCATGTTGCGTCGAAAGGGCGTAAAGGCCCGTTTTGCGCTTGTGGGCGAGCCCGACCCGTTAAATCCGGCCTCACTCAACGATGATGACATCAAGGCATGGCAAGCTGAAGGCGCTATCGAATACTGGGGTTGGCGCGATGACATGACTGCTGTCTTTGCTGAAGCGAATATAGTTTGTCTGCCGTCTTACCGGGAAGGTTTGCCGAAAGCGTTGCTTGAAGCTGCGGCATGTGGGCGCGCAATGGTGGTGACGGACGTGCCGGGTTGCCGCGAGATTGTGCGGGAGGGAGAGACGGGATGGCTCGTTCCTGCGCGCGACGCAAGCGCGTTGGCCGATGTTTTGGAAAAAACGCTTAGCCGAAATGACCTGCGGATGCTTTGTGGACATAACGCTCGAGCTGTTGTCGAGCGCGAATTCTCGTTGCGACAAGTCGGTGCGGCGACACTTAAT
>CAZVCG010000005.1:14650-65300 GCA_964626265.1 uncultured Rhodospirillaceae bacterium
ATCTATTCTAAAATTTCTTAAACCGATTAACCCTTTTCCGAAACGGCCAAGGCGCGGAGCGACGATGAGCCTCATATGGCGCATATCGCCGTCAAATATTCTTTCATCAGAACGTTTTGTATCGTTAACGTCTGTTCGGAGCCATCAATTCTTTTTTGCCGAAAGTAATCATTTTCTAGATTCTCAGCGGCAAGTTTGCTAATAATCAGTTAATACATGAAAAAGCATGGTTAATTTCTGTTCTATTGCAGACTAACGGGACTTTCAACGTATGGCAATTAGCCAAACAACGCCTCATAAAGCGCCTGAAGCCGCTCTGGCAGAGCCGGAATATGGCGCCGACAGAATAAACGCGCTTTTTGCCGAAACGAGGAGCGTTGCCGAAGCCCGCCCTTATGTCCAGCAGACGCTCTACCAACGCAAGGATGTGACCAAGCCGCTGCGCTGGTTCATGGCCACGGACATTCTGGCCCTTATGATCGCGTTCATTACAGCATGGGTTTTGGCGCAAGCCGTCAACTTGCATGTCATGGGACGCCTCGACGGTTTGCAGATCGGCGCGACCGACGGCCTCCACGTCGTTCAATTCCTGATGCTCACCGCAGGCGTTATTTTGTGGTTCGAGAATACGGGACACTACCATTTGCGCATGCCGCTCTGGATGGAAGCCAAGCGCATCATGACGACAATAGGATTTGCCATGCTCGTCGATGGTTTTCTGTTGTTTGCTTCCAAGCAAGACTTCTCCCGTTTATGGCTGATGGCCGGCTGGGTCTTCGCTGCCATTGGCGTATTGGCCCTGCGCACGCTCTACCGGACTTTACGACGTTGGCAGGGCTCGTGGAAAGTGCGCGCGATGCTTGTCGGCGGCGGCGTTGCAGCCGACCAGGTCCGCGAAGTTCTGCGCGTTGAAAAATCGCTTGGTCTTGACGTCAAAGTTCAGGTCGAAAACGTGGCCGAGGCTTTCGAGCAGGCCGGCGAATCATGGGAAAAGATGTGCGCCCTTTACGGCGCGGACTATATCGTCGTTGCGCTTGAGGGAGCCGAGTTGGCCAAAGCCGAGTTGCCGTTGGCGCAGTTGGCCAGGGAAAACGTGCCTTATTCACTATCGTCTCCCGCGCGCCTTCCTTCCCTTTTCAGCAAGACGCCGCATTATTTTTTCAATCATGATGTCATGCTTATGACGCGCGCGTGAGATAGGCGGTTTTTCATACAAATGCCGTTATTTAACTTTTTAGCAGGGCCCTCGATCTAAAAGACGGGGCCGGAATCATTTTTATTAAGCGCCATGGAACCCTTTCATAACAGCTTGCATATCATCACGCATTTTGGCGACAACGGGTTTCTCGCGGCCATCGTGATGGCCTCTTCCCTTTATCTCGCGTTGGCGCGAGCCCGCAAGGCCGCGTTGCTCATGTTCGCCGGTCCCGCGGCCGTGGCCGTGGTCATCGTCGGCCTCAAGCTGCTTTTCATGGGGTGCAACCGTCAACAGACGTTGGCGGTCTATTCGCCCAGCGGCCATGCGGCCATGGCTGCCGTGGTCTTGGGCACGTTGGCCGTCATCGTGGCGAAGGCGCAATCGGGCCTTCGGAAATTGATCCCTTTTCTGGCCGGATTGCCGTTGATCGCGGGCGTGGCCTCATCGCGCATTTTGTTGGGCATGCACTCGGTCAAGGAAGTCGTCATCGGTCTTGTCCTTGGCGGCCTTGCCGCGATCGCGGGCCATCTGGCGCTTAAGCGCGAAGAAGTAGAAATTTCCCGCCTTGGCCTGTTGGTCGTGACCGTCGTTGTGGCGGGGATCGCGTTTTTCGGCGTTCACGTTCCTGTGGAGGATTTAATTGAGCGCGTCGCGCGATTGCTGCATCTTGACGGTCAGGTTTGCGAAACGCTTGGTAAGGTGTAAGGCCAAATGCGCATTTGTCACGTCATAGAGTCTGCGGGCACGGGAGCCGGACAGGTCGTCATCGACCTTTCGCATTATTGCGCTTCGCAAGGAGACGAAGTGACGGTCATCGCGGGCGCGCGGCGAGCGGAAGCGCATTTTGTGGATACGCTATCCGCCATGCCCGGCGTTAAGCTGGTCTTTTCGTCCATGCGCCGCGAAATAGGCCTGCACGACGCGCGGGACGCCTGGCTGCTTTACAAAGAGCTTCGCCGGCATGGGCCGTTCGACGTTATCCACGGCCACAGTTCAAAAGGAGGCGCTTTGGCGCGGCTAGCGGGAATCTTCTTTCCGAAAGCGGTCAAAGCCTATACGGCCCATGGCTTCATCACGATGGCGCCGTCGTCTTCGCGCGCCTACGGATGGATCGAGCGTTTTCTGAGTTGTTTCTGCGATGCGGTCGTCGCCGTGTCCGAAGGCGAGGGGCGTCACGCGCTGTCGTTGGGAATTCCGGCGCATAAGGTCAAGGTGATTCCAAATGGTACGACGGTAGGCCCTCAAACGCCCCGCGAAGAGGCGCGGCGGGAACTGGAAATCGCGCAGGAGGACGTGGCGCTGGGCTTTGTAGGCCGCATGGAAAGCCAAAAAAACCCCTTGCTGCTCATCGAAGCTTTCGCCGTTGCGGTTCGCGAACACCCGGAACTGAAACTGAACATGATCGGGGAAGGCTCTCTAATGTCCGAAGTCCGCGCGGCCGTTGCGCGAAAAGGGCTTCAAGACAACGCGCGGTTGCTGGGTTACAGGCACGTCAGGCGGCTGATGCCCGCTTTCGACGCGCTTGTGTGCAGCAGCGATTACGAAACTTTGCCTATCTCGTTCCTTGAGGCTTTGTCGGCGGGCGTGCCTGTCATTACGCGTTATGTCGGCGGCGTCGAAGAGGCCATCGTCGAAGGCCAGACCGGATTTTTGGCGCAAGGGCCGGAAGCGGAACATCTTGCGCAAGCCATAAAGGCCTTCGCCGCAACGACGCCTGAACAACGCCGCGCCATGCGCGAACATACGCAAAATCACGCTAAGAATTTTACACTGGAACGCACAGGCAAAGCTACGCGCGACCTCTATCAATCGCTGCTGGCTTGAACGTTACGCCGGCACGCAAGGCTTTTCAGGTTCTTTTTCTTTATATCGATCAAAAGTGGAATGCCGCCGAGGGCCAAGCCCTGTTCTGACCCTACCTTCTTACCGAATACATCCGTCGCCACACCGAATGTGCCTGTCAGGCGCACATCGGATTTCGCCGTTTCCGTCCAGGCGACCACCGCTTCGCTTTCCGTGTTGAAACGCTTGCCGAAATGCAGAACATGCACGTCATTCCCACAGCTAACTGGACGCAAGACGCTCTCCAGCTTGCGTTCCTTCAAATACGGCAACACATGCTTCCACATAGCAATGGCAGGCTTTTCCTTTCCATCATACGTATTCATGCCGTACACGTGCTCGTCGTTATTGGCATCCGGCCCGCTGTCGCGCCATTCATAGATGGCGGTGAGAGGAACGCCCGCCGAAAGATTCACAAGATACATCCTTAGCTGAATCGCGGCGTGTTCCTCCTGCGTATAGTTTCGCCAGCCGAGCCGTTCGCTCGCGTCGAGATCGGGCAAAGGGTATCCCCATTCGTCGACAGCGATGGGCACAGGCCTTTCCGGCTGCCAGCGCGCCAGAAACGCCTTCAGCTTGGCGTAATCTTTCAAGGCGGTCTCCGGTGGCGATGGCCGGTAGGGATGAACCGTAAACGCATCGAGGCACGTCAACGGATTCGCCTCACGGAACAAATCGCGCATGAAATCGTAACGGAACGCGCCCCCGTCCATGACGCTTACGGCGGGCGACATGACGCGAGCTTCCGGCACGGCGTTTTTAATGGCCCGGCAAGTCTCCGTGATGAGTTGGCCGACGATTGCGCCATCCGTTTTGGGCGGAAAACCGCCGTCGGTTTCCGGCTCGTTCCAGATAAGCCACGTGAACGACTCCGCGCCATAAAGATCGCTGTAGTGCTGCGCCGTCGCGGCCGCGAACGCCCCGAAAGCTTCGACAGACTCCGGCGTACGCGGCGCGGCAGGAATTTTGTAATTGTAGCCATGTCCTGAAACCGTCACGAGCGGTCCCGTATAAAGCGTATTGCCGAAAAACAGCGTCGTGGACATATGCACGTCAAGCTCATGCAAGAGCTCGATCATGTCGTCATAATTAAAACCGCGCGTCTCGTCCAGTCCGTCGGCCACGATTTCACGGATCTGCTCACTGTCCCATGCGTAACGGCCTTTTTGCTTTTCGACTTCCGGCCAATTAATGCCGATGCGCACGTTGCGAAAGCCCGTTTCCGCCAGCTTCCGGATTTCGTCTTTCGATATGCGTTCCAACTTGATGTCAACGGCCAAGCCCTCGCCGAAAACAGGCTTGTTGCCATTGCTTGGTTCCGTTGAAGCTTCGACGGCCCTTGAACAGCAAAGAATAATGAGAACGAGGAGCAATCGGCTCATTGCTAAAGGCTTTCAACAAGCGCGAGATATTGATCGGCCATGATGCTTAGCGCAAAACGCCTGTCAAGATAGGATTGCGTTTCTGCGCGCGCCTTGTCATCAAGCGGATTGTCCAGCGCTTGAAGAATTGCGGCGGCCATGGCCTTGTCGTCGTCGACGGGAACAAGCTGGCCATATCGCCCGCCGTCCAAAATCTCACGCGGTCCCGACGGACAATCCGTGCTGACGACGGCGACGCCGCAAGCAAGGGCTTCCGCAATGACGTTTCCGAATCCTTCGGAGCGCGACGACAACACGAAAACGTCGCTGGCGGCCATATTCGCTTGGAGGTTAGGCGTATAACCGGCCAAAAGGGCGTCGTTTTGAAGCCCCAGCGCGCCGATTAAATCCTGAAGTTTAGCGCGTTGTTCGTCTTCGCCGAAAATTATCAGCCTCGCCGGTTTGATGGCGCGCACGCGTGCAAAAGCCTTGATGAGCGTGTCGAACCCTTTGAGCGGAACCAGACGTCCGCAACTGACCACGACAGGAAGGGTTTTTTCCGCGAGCCAGGGATGGTCCGGCTTCTCGGCGGCGCGTTCGCGAAGACGCCTTAGGTCAAACCCATTCAGTATCGTCACGATTCGCGGGCGCGGGCCTATCCATCGCCGTAGGGATTTGGCGACGCCGGACGAGACGGCGACCACGGTTTTCGGGTAGCGGTAAAAAATCGCGACGAGCAAACGTAGAAATTTCCGACGCGCGCCATATTCAAGCGAGGCATAGGCGTCGATGTCGAAATGGATGGTAGGCACGACGTTCCTGTAACGCGCCCATGCGCTCGCCACGATTCCAAGAAGCGAGGGCTTTTCCATGGTCGTAAAGAACGCGGCGGGTTTCGCCTTCTCAAGATAACGGCGAAGAAACAGAACGGTTTTGAAAGGGTTTCGCGTGCCGATCTCGAGAATACTTACGCGGGAATCGACGTCGTTAGCGAGCGTCTCGCCCTTTTCCTGAACGATCAAATCGACCGAGGCCCCTTTGGCCGCCAACGCGTTAACCAATTGAACCGTATAGCGTTCGGAACCATAGCCGCGCAAAAGGTCAACGACGAAAACAGCGATGGGATTTGAAAGTAAAGCCATGCCCTTAATTAACCTTTTTCGACGGCGAACTGTAGTTTATTACACATGACAATTGCAACATAGCAACAACTTAGACGCGAATAGAGCCCGATGACATCGCCGACGCCCGATCAAAACCTTGTTCGTCTTTATGCGATCTTGTGGGTTATCGGCTATTTAGCCGTATATTTCCTTTTTCGAGGACTCCTGCCGGAAAAGGCGCTGACCGACGCCGCTTACATTCAAGACGTTATTCAAGGCTTGGCCAAAGACGCGCCGACGCAAGGCTACGCCGCGATGGTGCGTCTGTTCAGCCTGTTGCCGCAGCCCGTCGTGTTTACGGCGGTCGGCGTTTTCGACGCTTATATACTTTATCGCGTCGTCATGTGCGTGAGCACTTTCCGCGGCATGGTGTTGTTGCCGCTTGCGCTTGTTCCCTTCATCGCCCTGAATCTTCAGGCGCCGACAAAGGAAACCCTTGTGTTGTTGATGTCGTTTTTGCTTTGGACTTTCGCCATGCGCGCCAAAAGCGAAGGCAAGACGGTTCTGGCCGTCACGGCCGCCTATGCGCTCTACGGCTTAATGGTGCGCGATTATTATCTTTTGATTCTGGGCGCGTTTTTGGGATTCTACGCCATGCTGAAATCGCCGCCTATGTTACGGTGGGTTTACGTGCTGCCCGCGCTCGTCGTTCTGCTGGCGATGCCGGAAAAAGGCTATATGCTTTTGGGAAACGCGCGGAACGAAGTGAACTTTCTGGTGGACTTCGGCAGCGGATCCGAGGTGCGCACGTATTTTTTGAATCCGTTTCCATCCGACAACATGGTGCACTTCATCGGCAATTACCTTTACGCGTTCGCCATGCTCAACTTCCCGTTTTTGAAGGCGGTCACGATCAAGGAGGCCATACTGTTCGTCAACGTTTTGATAGGCGCGACGCTGATCGTCGTCGGCCTGCGCCGTCTCAGGGGCCCAATACGGCTGTTGCCGATGCTGTTTCTCGCGCACATCGCGGTGCTCATCATTTTCGAGCCCGATTACGGCAGTTATTTCCGCCATTTCGGCAGCGTGCTGCTCTATCTCATGCCGCCGTTGACGTATCTTGAAAAACAGCGCGTGGCCTATCTGCACGCCCAACACGGCAAGGCGTAAGGGCGCATGAGATCGGGCTGGCAAACCATTCTGCGCACCAAGGTCGTCATTTCCCTGTGGAGCTTTCTCGCCTTGTGGGCGCATGACATGAATCCCGCCGGCTTCGAAGGTTCCTGTCTCGTCGTCGCGCCGCATCCCGATGACGAAACGCTTGGCTGCGGAGCGGCGATCGTCCAGATGTGCAAGGCGGGCCGGCGCGTACGCGTCGTTGCGGTGACGGATGGCCGCGCCTCCGAGGAAAAGTGCGGCTTGTCGCCGGAGGGCTTGGCGCAACGCCGCAAAAAGGAAATGCTGGACGCTTGCGAGCGTCTCGGCGTGTCGGCTGAAGACGTGGTTTTTCTGGGATATCCTGACGGCGAGGCCGACGGATATGTCGACTCCATACGCAACGATCTTGAAAAAGAGATTCAGGAAATGCGGCCGGGCCAAATACTGTCGCCATCGCCGTGCGACAGCAACGCCGATCATCGCGCGGTGGCCGTTGCCCTCAACGATCTCGTCAGAGAGAGCGACGCCTCCGCCGTCGTCCACGAATACATCGTCTGGTTCGAGCCGCTCGGCTATCTGTTCGACATGCTTCCCTTGGCTCTATCGGGACGGTTGCGCCGCGTGACGGCGCGCGCGGCGGACATGGCGGCCAAAAAGAGCGCGTTTGACGCTCACGGTTCGCAATACGGCGGGACGAAAGACCCGAATCAGACGCGCAAGAGACTATGGTCGCGCTTTTTCAGGCCCTATGAGATATTCGTCGAAACGCGGATTAAGTGACGGACGATATACGCTATGAGCAAAAATTCCTCCCGTATGTTCGGACAGATGCTAAGCGTCGCGCTGCGCTCGGTTTCCTTGGCGGCGAAGCTGGGGTTGACGCTTTACATGGGTCGCTATCTGGGCTTGGCGGATCTGGGCACATACGGCCTCGTGTTCGGCGCGGTGATGATCCTCAACGGGGCTCTGGGCATACGTTTTGATTACATCGTCTCGCGCGATCTGGTTGGCGAAGACCCCGTCAACACGCTCGGCAAAATGCGGGATCAGGTCGCGTTCATGCTGCTCAATTACCTGCTGCTCGCCTTCGTCATGGCCATGGTTTCTTTCTCGCGCGCCACGGACATCGACAACGGCGCGCTCGCCTACATTTTTGTCTTGTCCATAGTGGAAAACCTTGCGTCCGCCGTACATGTCAACATGACGTCGTTGGGGCGTCCCGTTCTTGCGAATGTCCTTTATTTTGTGCGCGCCGCGTCATGGGTTTTCCCGTCCGTTATAATGGGTTTCGTGTCGCCGGCGTTCCGTGACGTGGAAGTCATCTTGAAAAGCTGGATCATTGGGGTCGTGGCGAGTCTCGCTCTGGCGTTGTGGTTCTGGCGGACTCTGCCGTGGCGGGAGACATGGGGCCGCCCCGTCCATTGGCATTGGGTCAAGACAGGCGTGCGTAAAAGCGTCTATATCTGGCTGGGCACGCTGGGTTTGTCGGCGGGGATGTATGTCGATCGTTTTATTGTCGCGAAATTTCTGGGAATCGACGCGGTCGGCGTGGCGACTTTCTATCTTTCTTTCATCATCGCGATCCTAACGTTGGTGCAAAGCGGCGTCTTGTCGTTTTCCTACCCGCGACTCATCAAAATGCACCAGCGAGGCGATGTGAACGGCTTTCGCAAAGAAGTCCGGCAGGCAGCCGTCCATACGGCCATATTCGCTGCGATCGTCGCCGTTTGCATGGGTTTTGGCGTTCCGTTGCTTGGCCGTTTGCTCGATCGGCCGGAGTTGTTTGAGGAAAAAGAGGCCCTTTGGCTTATGCTGTTGGCCACCTGGATACGCGCGAACGCGGAAACAATGTACTGGGTGCTTTTCGCCCGTCACCAAGACAAGCCGTTGTGGCTTGGCGACCTCCTTTTCCTCCTACCGGCCTTTGGCTGCACTATGCTGTTTGTACCGTTTTTTGGCCTTAAAGGCATAGGTTTTGGTTCTATAGTGGCCTCTTTATTCTTGTTTTGTTGGAGGGGATGGCACGTTTTTAACCCCTCAACAAAGCCTTAGCTGAAAAAAAGTTGTATGAAAGTAATTAAGGATTGAAAATAATAACGCAAACTTGGCCAAAAAGCTGGATCCCTAAAATTTAGCTTAAAATGAAAAATATCCAATTATATCAATAATTAAACGGCCATTAGCCGTAAAGATGTACGCTGAAATCATTACGAAAGAACGTGGTGATTTCAGTGAAAAAGAATTTTCCCTTAATCTGGTTCTTTTTATTGATTTTGGATTTTCCCCTTCCCGCCCAAGCCGAGGTCGAGGATGGCACCCCCGTATCCCCGGCTATCGTAGCTCAATTAATGCAATGGGTTGAGGGCCAGATGGGAACCAAAGTACCTGTAATGCCTCAGGTTATAGTAAGCCGCAGCCAATTTGAACGCATTTTGAGCCGCTTGGGCAATCGCGTCGTTGGCCGTCCCCAAGCCGTTTATACGGCTGGAACCGTGTATTTAGACAGCGATAGGTGGGACCCTGAGGAGCCTACGCAATTGAGCCTTTTGGTTCATGAGCTTGTCCATCACGCCCAATATTTCATGCGCGGCAACTGGCCTTGCTCGAACGCCAAGGAAGGCCAAGCTTATACTTTGCAAAACAGATGGCTGGAAATGAACGACCATGCGCCGTTTGTTAACATCGCGTGGATTAACCGCGTTTCCAGCTGCCCAGACCGTGGCGCCGCCACGCTGCTGGCGCAAAATTAATCTTTCACATTAACCAATCGTCATTATCTATCTGAATCGTCAAGGGCAAGTTATCGGCTTGCTCTTTTCGGCGTGTTTTGCCGCGTGAATTTTTATTGGCAATAACCTTATTTTTCGCGGGCAACACACTCGCGAAATTAATAATAATTATTGAGAATCAGGCTTGCGCTGACTTGAAAATAATGAAAATACATGGACTAAGCTTAATCCATCTCGTATACAGAGTTATTCAAATTCGTCATCGATGATTTTCGGGGGAAACATGCGTCAATTTCAAAAACTGCTTTTTGTACTTGGGTTTACTTTGTTTGCTTGCGCGCAAACACAAGCCGCGACCGTTGCGGAACAAATCGTCAGCGCGATCGCGAGCAGCGATTATGCTCTCGTGCAAACGCTGGTCAAATCCAATCCGAATATGACCGGTAAAGCCGAAGATACGTTGCTAAAGAAAGTCCTCGGCAACGTTGTCGACAAACCGCAAGGCGCCGCCAAGACTATGTCGACGGCTTCCGTTATAGCGCCGGGCATTACGCCCGCCGATGCCAGGACTGTAGCGGAGGGTTTGCGTAAAGTCGTCAAGCTTATCGCAGACAAGCAGCTGCTGATTTGCAATCCTGAAGCCCAAGCGAACGTTAGCGATACGCAAACAGCCCCCGACCCCAAAAAGGTTGCCGATGCGAAGGCCGTCGCTTCCATTCTGGATTCAGCCGAAGACATCGCAAAGACACCGGCCATTGTTGCAATCGATCCGAAGCTTTTCGCCGAGATCGACGCGCAGCGCGCCCAATGTCAAACCGGCGATGAAGCTCTCTTGGCGCAAAGCCCATCCAATCGGCCCGGGCACCAGCGGCCCAACATCATTCCGCCCATTATCCCTCCTGTGAATCCGGCAAGCCCGGACTAAGGGGGAAGGGCAAGGCTTGTTCGAAAACATGATGGTCATGCGTTTCGATCGTTTGATTAAATGATTAGGAGATATACATGAAGAGCGTGAAAAGTCAGGTCCGAGGAGCAGTGTATGGCGTTCTGTTGGCTTCAACCGCGTTGTCGAGCGCTTATGCATATGGCCCCGAAGGCATGTTCGGCGGCCGCTTAAATCCCGACAGCACGATTGTTCTGAGCAGCCCTGTCGAGATCGAAGCTCGCCCTGCGCGCGCTCAATCGGTTTTGCAACACCCGCGTCCGGATTACGACCCCGTTCCGATTACGGTGCGTTCTTTCGAGGTATTTCCGGCTGTTGAAATGGGCTATGCTTACGACTCCAACATCTTTGCCCAAAAGAACAATACAACAGACGATCATCTGGCTACGCTTCGCCCCGCCGTTAGCGTGTTTTCGAATTGGAACCGTCATGCTCTTGCGGCCACCGCTTTCGGCGACTTGAACTTCTTTACGGGCAATCCGGATGAAAACGCCGCCTTGTTTGTGACCGGGCTGCAGGGTCGTTATGACATCATGTCTGAAACATGGCTGGCCGGGCGTCTCGGTTATCAGCACTTGGCCGAGCCGCGTTCATCGGCGGATGATGCGGGCGGCAGCGAGCCAACGACCTTCAACGTTAGCCGAGGCGGCCTTACCGCATATCGGGGCATCGGCAAGGTCAAGCTCGAAGGCACGTATGACTTGTCGCGTTATTTCTATAATGACACGCCATCGTCCGTTGGCTTCATCGATCAGAGCTTCCGTGATCGCACGTATCACGAGCTGGGCGGCAAGGTCGTTTATGATCTGACGGCGAACTTTAAGCCTTACGTTAAAACAGGCTATAACTGGCGCGTTTATGACAATTTCCATACGCACCAATCGCAAGGCTATGAAGCCGTTGTCGGCACGACTGCCGACTTCGGTGGCATCACTTCGGTTGACGCTTACATCGGATGGATGTCGCAGGATTATGAGAACTTCGGTTCCAATGAAGTGAATGACGGCGTCAAGTTCGGAGGCCGATTGGAGTGGAACGTCACGGGATTGACCTCCCTTGTTCTCGAGACAAGCCGCACGATTGAAGAAACGACCTTGGCTGGCTTCAATAGCTTTAAGGCCACAGGCGGATCGGCGACTTTAACTCATGAGCTGCGCCGTAATATTCTTCTCGAAGGCGACTTCTCGTTTACGCGCGACGACTATCATGGAATTGGCGAGCGGTCGGATGATAACATCGCGGCAGGCGGTGGCGTGCGTTATCTCATCAACCGGCACCTGTACACGGATCTCGTTTACAGCTGGAACAAGCGCATGAGCGACGATTCGGCGTCTGATTTCTCCAAGCACATCGTAAATGTGCGCTTGGGAGTGCAGATGTAAGGGGTCGAGACCGGCAAGGCATGGACATGACAAAGTCTGTAATGAACAATAAATTGCTGGTCTTAATTGTTATCGGCGTGTGCCTCATAGGCGCTATGGGCCCAACAAGGGCCCAAAGCTCGCGCCCTCGCATGCCAGAGCGTTCTCAGCAAACTCAACAAGACAACGCTATGCACGCGATGCCGCAAGGCATGGCGGACTCGACGGCGGTCAAGGAATATGTGCTCGGGGTCGGCGATCGTTTGAGGCTTACAGTTTATGGCGAAGACGATTTGTCCGGAGATTACGAGGTCAACAGCACGGGCATGGTGGCCTTACCCTTGATCGGCAATATGCAGGCCGCCCAGTTAACCATTCGCAATTTTGAGGAAGCCGTCCGCACGAAACTCGCTTCAGGCTATTTGCGTGACCCTCGCGTTAGCGTTCAGGTTTCCAACTACCGCCCTTTTTTCATTTTGGGCGAGGTGGCTAAGCCGGGCAGCTATCCCTACGTGAATGGCATGAATGTGTTGAACGCCGTGGCCATGGCGGGGGGGTATACTTACCGTGCCGATAAGGACGATGTCGTCATCGTTCATGCCAACGACCCCAGCAAAACAGAAGTTAAAGTCCGCGAGGACGCTACGGTTATGCCGGGCGACGTCATTCGCGTTCCAGAAAGATTTTTTTAAGCGCCGGAATTTTGCCGGATTATTTTGTAAGACGACTAATATTTTAAGAAAGAAGGACGACCATCATGCTAGCACCTAAAACGCCACCGGCTTTGGTGGACAACGCGGCTTTGCCGGGCCCGGCGATCGCCGCTTCGCTCGACCCTTTCTTCCGCAACATGGATTTACGCGAGGCCGCGCGATTATTGCGCCGCCGCCTAAATCTCATTATTAGCATTACTGTCGGCGGCGCGGCCCTGGCGTTGCTGGTCGCATTGTTGCTGACGCCTCAATACCGCTCCGAAGCGGTAATCATGCTTGATCCCCGCCAGACCAAGGTCGTCGACAGCGGCCCCGTCGTGTCGGGCTTGCCGGCGGAAAACGCCGTGGTGCGCAGTGAAATGGACATTTTGACGTCGCGCACTATCCTTGAACGAGTCATTAAAAAGCTTGAGTTGGAACAGGATCCCGAATTTCTTCCACGCAGCTTGTCGCGGTCTTTAAACCCTCTGAACTTGTTTCGCCGTTCCGTTCCGACGGAAGAACAGGCCGCGCGCATGCGTACGGAAGTCGTGCAAAACATGCAAAAACGGCTTCATGTAGTCAACGACGGCCGTTCATACAGCATCAATGTTTCCTTCGAATCCAAAGAACCGGCAAAGGCTGCGAAAATCGCAAATGCCATAGCTGACGAATACCTCGTCGACCAGCTTGAAACAAAATATGAGGCAACCGCCCGCGCCAATAAATGGCTTGATGAACGTCTTTCGTCTCTTAAGGTTAAGGTCGAGGAATCCGAAAAGGCTGTCGAACAATTCCGTCAAAAGACAAAACTGATCGACATTGCAGGTTCCACGATTTCCGCGCGTCAAATGGAATCCATCAATTCCCAACTTACGGCTGCTCGGGGCGAAACATCAAAAGCCGAGGCGCGGTTGCGCAGCATTCAAAGCATGCTGAACTCGAAAGAAGGCGTGAATGGCGCAGCGGACGTTCTGGGGTCGCCTTTGATCCAAAACCTGAGGCAGCAGGAAGCTCAAATCCGCAGCCGCGAGGCGGAAATGGCTTCGCGATATGGCGCGTTGCATCCCAAGATGATCAACGCCCAGGCGGAACGGCGTGAATTGCAAAGCAAAATCGCCGAGGAAGTGCATAAAATCGTCCTTTCTCTTGGCAACGAAGTAGATGTGGCCCGCGCCAAAGAAAGGCAGATGGAGGCGGATCTTCGCAAGCTTGAAGAAAGGGCGGGCGTCGAGATGCGCGACAGCGTAACGCTCAACCAACTGCAGCGCGAAGCTCAGGCGAACAGAACGCTTTATGAAAACTTTCTTAACCGTTTCAAACAAACAAGCGAGCAAAAAGACCTGCAGACGCCCGATGCGCGGATCATCGCTCGCGCCGAACCGCCGATTGAAGCGGCTTTTCCGGTTATTTGGCTGTTTTTGCTGGTTGGGGCGATTGTCGGAGCGGCCATCGGCGTGGTCTTGGCTTACCTGACGGAATACTTTGATCGCGGCTTCCGCGGCGTAAGCCAGCTGGAAGAAGTCAGCGGCTTACCGGTCATCGGCATTGTGCCGAGTTTGGCCAAGGTCAGCGCGCGTTCAGTCGAGGACTACGTGGTCGATAAACCCCATTCAGCCTATGCCGAGGCTTTGCGTACGGTGCGTACGGCCATCCACTTCTCCAACGTCGATAACCCGCCGAAAACGGTAATGGTGACCAGCTCGATGCCCAAAGAAGGCAAGACCAGCTTCTGCCTGTCCATGGGCCGCGCGCTGGCCAAGGGCGGCAACAAGATTCTGCTGATCGACGCCGACTTGCGCCGTCCCCGCATCGCCGATGTGCTGAACCTTAACAAGAAAAACGGAGGTTTGGCGGGCCTGCTTGCAGGTCGCAAGACGCTTGAAGCGGTTTTACAAAAGGATCCGGTCGTCAAGAACCTCGACATTATTCCGGCCGTCGGCAAGACAGCTAATGCCCAGAATCTGCTGAGTTCGCAGCAAATGCGCAAGATGCTGAGCGAATTAACATCAAAATACGATCTTGTGATCATCGACTCGCCGCCTATTTTGGCAGTGGCGGATGCAGCCATGATCGCGCGCGTCGTTGACACGTCGATCTTTTTGGTGCGTTGGGCGACTACCCCGCGTGACACAGCGGCCCAAGCGTTGAAGCAGCTTTACGCGTTTGGCTGCAAAATGGCGGGCGTAGTGTTGACCCAGGTGGATACAACTGAACACGCCAAATATGGCGAAGGCTATTATCACCAGGAATATGCAGCCTACTACACCAATTAAACCGGCGGTGAAGTCTTCAACGCTTGCCGAGCATTGGAAACTTTCGCTGGGATTTGCAGCTCTCGGCGCGCTCCTGCTCGGGGTTGCTCTGCCTGCGGCCGGCGCGCGCATCATCCAGTTATTCGCGGAAGACACGCATCAAAGCATTCTCAACAACAAATCCGTAAGCCATACGGAGCTTGAGAAATACATCGCAACGCGTAAGCAGGCATTGGCTTTGCGAGAGACAGGCGTGACACAAGACGATTTGGCCATCGCCTTGATGCTTCGAGCTCATGCCAACATGGTTAACGCAGCCGTCGCTCAAAACGACATGAAAGAAGCTACGGTCTGGCAAACCTTGTCTTTGGCCCGGGCTCCGGCCAATGCTTTCGGCTGGATGCGGCTCGCTACGTTGCAGGCCCAAAGCGAGGGCGTTTCGCAGCTTGCGGCTGCGGCGCTCGCTTTGTCGCTGGAAACGGCGCCTTATGAGCCAACCTTATCTTTGCCGCGTTTAAATCTGGCCATGATGCTTTATGGCGAACTCAGCGCGGATACGAAGGAGAGAATTCCATCCTTGGTCCGAGCCGCATGGGAGAACGAACCCGAACAACTTGCTGAGACTGCCGAGCGCGATCATTACGTTAGCGTGGTCGAACAAGCTATAATGAACGACAAAACGGCATTGGCGGCCTTTCGAGATCTATTGCCCAGCAAAAAGAAGGCGGATGAAGAAGCTGCTGCGCGTGAAGTGGAAACCGGGCAAGACGAAACAGAAAATCCATCGTATGCTGCCGAAGAAGAACCCGGCGAACAGAAGCCTGCCGTCAGCAAAGCCAAAAACAAAACCAGACATCCAATAGAACACCGCCGCAAAAAACTCCCCACAAGCGAGGACGAAACCTCCGAATAGGCTTTATCGTTTGCGCTGCGTTGCAACATTGAGGCATTTGAACAACTTGCGTGGTTAAAAGGGGCTGAACCCAAACCCATGATATCATTGAATTAATATTTATTGCTTGTCGAGAGCTACCAAAAAGCGGTATTTTTGCAGCGCGGAAACAGGTCCATGGCGATACTGGCCGCAGCGCTTTTATGGCGTTTCCTCCCTGAACTTTTAGGCCGCGGCTTGTCCGCGGCCTTTTTTTGACAATGGCTGTATATCCGGCTCGAACTGAAAGACAAAGCGTTGCGCGCCGCCGCGTGGAATGCTACATCCTGCCTTCCGGTTTTCAGTCCGTTCTGGCTGACAGATTGGGTGCGTAGCTCAGCGGGAGAGCACTACCTTGACATGGTAGGGGTCACAGGTTCAATCCCTGTCGCACCCACCACTTTTTGGGGATCTACCCCAAAGGTTGGGGCACTGAGGATTTAGTCATAGGCCGATCTCCTTGAGGTGGCCACACAAAACGATCACCCGTAATCGGTAATTCTCGAAGTTTCGGAAGCCATAAGCACGGCGCTGGATGAGCTTCATCTTGCGATGAAAGCCCTTGGTGATGCCGTTGCTGTAGGGGGACACAATAAAAATGGCTCCGCCAATCATTTGGCTTTTGAACGGCCTTCTGTTGCCTTTTTTCTTGTGTCCCCATTGCTTCCTTTCATCTGCTTGTTGATCCAATAAAAAGATAAACGGCAATAATATCGATCGATTAGGCTTCATGTTGGGGTCGAGAAGGATTGCAAAAACATTTTTTGTGAGGTCGATATGGGCCGAAGCGAGGAGTTTGTTGATTGTCTCAAGGACTCGCTGGAAGATTGATTTCGCCAATCGTCCATGTTTTTCACCGCCGTCTCTTTGAGTTTTGTTCCCTAAAATCCCGTTTTATATGCGACTGCCGCCGCGAGCATCGTTGCCGCCAGCCATGTCAGCGTTTTACGTCTTGTCGCGGCAAGGTGGAGGCGCTTTTCTGTGAAACCGGATAAGGTTTTGGACAGTATCTCTTGTATTTTGGGCTCCTTCCTTGACGGGAAAGAACCCTTGCCTTGAATCAATTCAGGGCTTTATCCAAATGTGTCCGGTACTGTGGGTGTTTCCTAACCGACATGTCTTTCCTTTTCTTTCAAATTGCAATGGAGTTCGTCACTTGACGACCAGAACAGGACACGGCGCAAGCTGGACCAGCCGGTTAGTCGTGCCTCCGATCACTCTATTATAGAGTGCGGAATGCCCCATAAATCCGATGATCAAAAGATCGATGGCCTTACGTTCGATAAAATTGACTATTTTCGGCACGACATGGCCAGAAGTAAGATGCACATCAAATTTGACTTGCGCTTCTTTGGCCTTTGCGCGCGCATGACCCGTTATCCGGTTGAACTTCCCGTTCAGGTCTTTCTTTTCCTCGATCATTTCATCCATGGAGGAGGGAAAGCTGGGCAATTCCTCCACACAGATCATCGTCAATTCCGCTTTATATTGCCGTGCAAGAGCAAGAGCGGCGTCGAATGCCTTCGCCGCTCCCTCAGAGCCGTCACTGGCGATCAGGATTTTTTTGAACATGTTCTAAGCCTCCTTTTTGAGATTTGCTGGCGCAGGCGCGGCTTGATCCTCGATGCGGCGTCCTGGGCTGGGCTGGAACCAGCGCTGGGCGATTAGCGTAGGAACTACGGCGCTGCCGATTACGGCGGTAACCAAGATTGTGTACTGATGTTTGTCGATGATGTTGTTGGTGAGGCCGAACAAGGCCGAGATCGTGCCAAAAGTCAGGCCCGTGGACATCAGCAGCGTCGTATACATGCCCTCGCGTTTTTTAAAATGGAAAACATTCGTCAGCGGCAAAATGCCAATAAACTTCGTCGCCATCTTGATAACGAGAAACACGGCGATTAACTGGGAGGAAGTAACGACCGCGTGAAAATCGACGAGCGACCCCGCTTTCAGAAAATAGAAAGGCGTTAATATCGTGAAGGCAATGATCCGCATACGGTGAGGCAGTTCAGGATCGGCGAGAAAAGCCGGAGCCAACGCCATGCCGACGAGATAGGCAGGTAAAACAGCTTCACTTCCTGCAAGAGTCGCCATGCCGCCCAGGCCGAGCAGTATCAGCGCGACAAATTTGGTTTCGGGTTCACTGACCCTGTGGCCGACTTTGCCGAAAAACCACGGCGCGAAACGCGGCAGTAAAAATAGCGCTATGGCCGTCAATGCGCCAAATATCGCCATAAGGTAATCGAAGTGTGCGAAAACAATGCCAAGAGCGAGCACTGTGCCGAGATCGTTAATGAAGCAGGCCGCGAGAATGATTTTGCCCATCTCGGTCTTGTTGTAGCCCGTATCGACCATGACCGCGTAAACGACTGCAACCGAAGTAGTGGAAAGAGAAATCGCGGCAATCTGAGCTTCCGGCCATCCCCAGCCGATGAAGTAATGCGCGTAAATAAGGACGCCAAGGTAGGGAGACAGAAAGCCGATGACACCTATGCTCATGCTCGACCAGAAGTGCCTTCGAACGACTCTGCTGTCGATTTCAGTTCCGGCGAGGAAGGTAAGAAGGATCGCGCCAAACCCGGCAAGAAAATTGACCCATTGGGTAATCTCAAGCCCGATAAAATTGCCGGCTATGGCCCCTACCATAATCTCGACAAGAGCCACCGACATGGCGACCCGAATTGAGATGATTGAAGCCAGCAGCGCGAGGCCCAACCAAAGAGATGAGGCCAGCCATACGTTGTCCATTAGACGCTCCTGTGGTGTTTTGTTTTTAGCACAGGAGTCATCAGCCCTAAGGGCGTTTGAAGGGGAACTCCATCCCCTTGGGGACGTTATAGGAGATTCTTCTTATCAGTAAATTATACAACTTCCAATTCAAAAAATGGTCGTTTACCTTGCGTCCTTCGGGCTTTTGCACAGCTTTCCCGGATCTTTTGAGCCGCGCTTCCCTGTCCATTTTTTGACAGCCCATTCATTGCTCCGATCGCTTCAATGATAGCTGCTTGTTGAAAAGGCGAGAAATCCTTGATAAACGCGATGCACTTTTCCGCAAACCCGGCATCAGACAATATTTCAACGACGCGGGGTTTGGACAATAAAGCCGCCCGATTTTCCGTTTCCTGTTTACCCAACCAAGCAACCGTCTTTTCTGCGGTCCCGTTTTTCACAAGATCGTACACATGAAATGGAAAAACAGAAACATGTTCAGGGTCTCCCGAATTAAAAGGGGTTTCCCCGATATACAGTTCGTCGTTTTTGAATGATAGACTAATCACAGTTCCTCCAACGTTAACATCGTTGTTATACGCGTGGAAAGGGCATAAAAAAACCGCCGTATGGCAGTTTATCGATAAAACTCCTACCACACGCATTCCACGTAGCAGGAGTCATCAGCCCTAAGGGCGTTTGAAGGGGAACTCCATCCCCTTTTGATCCTAGAAACGCTAGCCGATCCAGATGGACTCGTCAATCGCTTCGCTCATCTCGATAAAACAGTTTACCATGTTTGCGGCCGAATTCCTCAAGCACAGCCTCATAAATGGACCGCTTGAACGCAACTGCTTCGGCGATGACTTCGTTCGGCGTTGCCCAGCGCCATGCCTGGAACTCCGGATGATCCTTACCGATATTGATATCGCTGTCTTGGCCTATAAAGCGCATCAAGAACCACTTTTGCCGCTGCCCTCGATAAGCAAGCGTCCGATCATTAATCACAGCATCGGGCGGATAATCATATTCGTACCAATCGGCGCTTTCATCTATAATCTCGGCTTTATCGGTGCCAATCTCTTCCGATAGTTCGCGTAAAGCCGCTGCCTGAGGTTTTTCGTCCATGTCAATGCCTCCTTGGGGCATTTGCCAACCTCCACTGCCATATCCTTGCCGTTGAGCCAGAAAAATTAGCCCATGATCGTTAACAAGCGTTATTCCTGCGCAGGGACGATAGGGCATGTCGTTTTTTCCTTTTCCCATAAGAGAACAATAGATCGATAGCCGGTCGAACAAACTTTTTATTTCAGATCGCAAACGCCAATCGTTATTACTGAATAGTGCGATGAGCCTATCTACAATCTGTCGGCGTTCGGCAACGGAACATTTGGGCATACAGAGAGAACAAGCCGTAAAGGCGATCCATGGGTCGTTATCATCCGTTAACCGCCAAAGCTCTCGAGGCAATTCATCGTCGCGATAGAGTTCCGCAAACAGGTTTAAGGCGCTCCGTCTTTGCCGGTGGCTGGTTTCGGATTCGTTTTCACCTATATCTTGACGAGTCGCCAATTTCAGAAGGGCGGGACAAGCTCTCGCCCCGAGCTTGATAAAAGCGTTCTCGGCTGCATGTCGACAGAAGTCTTCAGCTAATGCTACAGAGAATACAGGCATAGCCTCTTCGCGGCGATAGTCCCCTAACGCTTCTATAACGCCGGGCAGGAGTTTGTTTTCCGCCGTTCTCAAAAGAAGCGAAAACATCTCTTCGCTTTTCCACGCCGTTAAAGCGCGCGCAGCGGCGCTTGCAACGGCATCTTCACCGGTCTGCTCGACCGGATCGTCATATGTACGCAGATTGGTTAAAATTTCCGTAAGCGCTTCCTTGGCCCCCAGAGCCGCCAACGCGGTAATAGCCTGACACCTGGGCTGGTACATTCCGCTTGGATCGCGTGTAAAAACGTAATCGCGGAGCGGCTTTATGGCTGCATGACCACAGGAGATAAGTTCAACCACAGCATGATCGCCTTCGCGCAGGTTACGCAATTTGGCGATCGCTTCGTAGATGCGCCGCTCCAGATCGCCGGAAACTGTGTCGGTCATAGTCTCCATCGTCTTCATTTAACCCGTCTGACAAAACTCAGGTTGACCAAGCCCGCCATAAGTTTCACGCCACTTATCGCAGCGCGATGTTCATTCTCGTTGATTGAGTCTCTATCCATTTTGTCATGCTTTGATCTGTAATTTTTCATATCCTCAGCGACTCGTTTTAGATATCGCGCCTGACGCGCCAATAAGCCGCAGATGAGGACAGGGTTATCGAGTGCACCAATTAGGCCTAAAAGATGACGGAGGCACAGAGCCGATATGCTGTCCGTCGCGCTATCGCCGTTTATTTGCTGAACAGCGACCGCGATGGCTTCTGCCTCTGCATGCGCGCAAACCTCGCAGATCGAGCAAGAACTGTCCGTAGGAAGCAGCGCCTCAATTTTTGCGATGCTCTCCTCTCGAGGATCCGTAAGCTGAAACAGATATTCGGCCCAATACTCCAGAACGGCGCTGTACGATATGCACAGACTGCGCGTATCCGCCATCGAGGCATATTGCCACGTGTGGAGGGCGCAAAGCCCCCCATTTTTGGCAAGCATTTCGCGTTTGAGGGGGTCGGCGACAACATCATGCTGAAAGCTGCAGATAAATTTAAATCGTTCTTGATCAACAGTACGGCAAATTTGGCAAAACGGAACAAACCCTTCCGATTTGCAGGCCGACGACTGTTTTTCAAGCTCTTGCGCAAGATAAGACTCAGTCATCATCAAGCCATTGTGGGCGACCCACATTGCAAGATTCGTAGAGCTGGCGGAACAATGGGGCCAACACTTTCGCCGGAGATTTATTTTTGAATTCGCCTTCCGCAGTTATACTGTTAACTTCGCATTTTCCTATGCCTTCCGAGTGCGCGTAAAAACTGTAGGGGATAAAAGGAACGCGCAAAGCTTCGCCCTCAATGCCTTCCAGCCCCGCCATCCACCTATAGGGAGGATTTATTCCAAGCCTTTTAAGAAAAAACACATAGCCGGCCAAAGCTCTTCGCATGTATTTTTCAATGATTGGGGGGATGCCCGATCCGGCCAAAATCCTGAGTGAATGCGCATCGATTCCCCAGAACTCGCCCGTAGAGAAAATAAAGGAAAGCAAATCCGCAGTTAGTATCTTGTCATCGATATGCACATTTTTCGGTCTTGCCTGTGGGTTGTACACATCTTCTATTTGGGGAGCTATGTTGCCTACGCTTGCGTAAGAACCGTACCCGTCTTCCGCTCGAATGTGGAATATATCGCCATGGATCAAGTCGAAGCCGAGCGGCATCAACAACGGGTAACCGTTGGCCATCCTTCTTAATTTTTCAATTTCAAACGTTCTATCGGGTTTTTCCGCGGACATAACGCGTAGCCAAATGGTCGGGCCTTTGCTGAGCCAGACTTCCTTGCCGATTTTGTCGTGCCTAAATGGAAGAATGTCATCAAATACGCCCAGCGGTTCGCCTTCGGCACGAAAGCTGGCTTGCGATTTGGACCCTTTAATGGGAGTGGCCGAGGATAAGAGCTTGTTTTCGCTTACGATTTCCATGCCGTGCCTCTTTCCGGCTTTAGCCGGATATAATCCGAGCGTGAAAACGGCATAAAAGATCCCGCCATGCGCTTTCACGCGGCAGGAGTCATCATCCCTTTCGGGCAGTATCGGGGAACTCCATCCCTATTGGCTGAAATTTACAGAACTTAATCCTTCAAGTCAATTAAAGTATTTAAGAATGACAGTAAGCATTTGACGCCTAAAGAAACCGGGCTTACCCTAATTTGTATTCGAATCTTATGGAGATGGAGTTCTCCTGAACCGCCGCAAGGCTGATGACTCCTGCCGCGCGAGAGGCGCAGTGGGGGATTTTTCCTGCGAGGTTAGCGGGAGTTTCTCGTGCCGTTCTCTCGCGTCTTACCAAAACACTGCGCGAGGGGTTATGACAGACACAATCGGCACAATAAATAAAAAAAGAGTCAAAGCTAACATGCCTCGCGCCATTTGGGCTCTCGGCTTCGTCAGCCTTTTCATGGATATATCCTCGGAGCTTGTGCATAGCCTGTTGCCGGTATTTATGGTGACGACGCTCGGCGCATCGACTCTCTCTCTAGGGATTCTCGAAGGATTGGCCGAAGCAACGGCATCAATTACTAAACTTTTTTCAGGCACATTGAGCGACTGGCTGGGTAAACGCAAAATATTGGCTGTCATCGGTTATGGATTATCCGCCTTGACAAAGCCCCTGTTTCCTCTCGCCCAGTCCATCGAATGGGTTTTCACTGCGCGTATCATTGACCGGGTTGGAAAAGGCATCCGTGGCGCGCCTCGCGATGCTTTGGTAGGAGAATTAGCGCCGCCTGAATTGCGGGGCGCTGCATATGGATTGAGGCAGTCGCTTGACACTGTAGGCGCATTCGTGGGCCCGATTATGGCCGTGTTATTGATGCTTATTTTTGCCGGCAATATTCGGGCAGTCTATTGGTTCGCCGTTATTCCGGGCATCCTTGCCGTTTTGTTGTTGCTTTTTGGCGTACAGGAACCCGAACGAAAAGACAATGCCAAGCCAACGCGTTTTCCGCTTAAATGGAGAGAGTTTGCTAAACTCGGCGGAGCGTATTGGTGGGTGGTTCTGGTGGGCGGCGTTCTTACATTGGCGCGGTTCAGCGAGGCTTTTCTTGTGCTTCGCGCTCAAAGCGTTGGATTGCCGATTGCTTGGGTTCCGGCCGTTATGGTGGTCATGAGCGTTGTTTACTCCTTGGCCGCGTATCCGGCTGGTATTTTGTCGGATCGTATAAACCGACATTTTGTACTGACGGCAGGCACAGGGATTCTTGTCATCGCCGATCTTGTGCTGGCTTTTGCGGATAGCGTCTCGGGAGTCATGATCGGCGTTGCTCTTTGGGGCTTGCATATGGGCCTTTCTCAAGGACTTCTGGCGACGCTTGTAGCCGACACAACGCCGGAAGAACGGCGAGGCACGGCTTTCGGCATGTTTAATCTTGTAAGCGGGGTTTTACTTTTGGCCGCAAGCGCTCTTGCGGGACTTCTATGGGATCGTATCGGGCCAAACGCGACGTTTCTTGCCGGAGCCGTTTTTACATCTGTCGCCTTTATAGGTTTGCTTTTTACCAATTCAAAAAATCGCAGAAACGGCGGCAATACCGCATGAAGAGTTTCAACGACGCCCTTTTTGCCAACAGGTTTATGCGTATCAGCATGGCGACATGTCCGGGCCATCAGATCAACAATTGGCAGGTAGCGGGGGTCGCGTGGTGTCGCGATCGTCACAGTTATTACGGTCAGGCCTATTCCTTTCAATGCGACGCCTATACATTGACATTCTCCGGACGTCGTTCGTGGGCAATACTTTATGTTAACGAAACGTGGTGGGACGAAGCCGGAAAGGCCGTGGTGCGCAGCACGCACTGGGGCCGCTTGCTGCGTGGGAACAAGTCGGATGTTTTTGCGTGGTTCAAGGCGCAGGAAGAGGCCCTGCCGATATGACGATGACCTATGAACAAATCAAAGAGGCTCTCTGTGGCATAATGGAACGCCTGTCACAGACGACACGGAAGGAAACCGAACAAGCCCTTTCCCCAATTAAGGCAAAGCTTGAGGCGGAAACCTTCAATCTCGTCGTCTTAGGCCAATTCAAGCGCGGCAAATCGACGTTCATCAACGCGCTTCTCGGGGCTGATATTCTACCGACAGCCATTATTCCGCTCACCTCAGTTGTTACGGTTTTGCGTTACGGCACTGATGTGAAAGTCAAGGCGCGCTTTCTTGATGGCAGAGAGCAAGTAAACGGTCTCGCAGCCTTACCCGCCTTCATCACAGAACGCGAAAACCCTCAAAACAGGAAAGGCGTCAAGGAAGTCGAGGTGTTCTATCCTTCCGATTATCTGAAAGGCGGCGTCAGGATCATTGATACGCCCGGCGTCGGTTCAATCTATAGTCACAATACGGACGTTGCGCTGGCGTTTCTGCCTCATGTCGATGCAGGCATATTCGTCGTATCCGCCGATCCGCCAATTTCCGGCAGCGAACATCGGTATCTGAGCGAAGTTCGTTCTTATGTCAGCAAACTATTTTTCGTGCTCAACAAGATTGATCTGGTCAATGAGAGCGAGCGACAGGAATCTCTCGAATTCACAAGGAACATTCTCGAGCAGGACTTGGGCGCGGAAAATGTGAGAATCCTGCCGCTTTCGGCGCGGGCGGCTTTGGAGGCCAAGAAAAACCAAAACGAGGCAGAACTCAAACGCAGCCTATTGCCGGATTTTGAAAAGCAATTGAAAGCGTTTCTCGTTCACGAAAAAGGAAAAGTTTTTCTGACCTCTATCGCCAACAGACTATCACGACTTGTCGCGGAAGAAACCGTTTCGTTTCAACTAGAACAGAAGGCCATTGCTTTGCCGCTAGAGGAACTCAGCGCCAAAATAGCGCGTTTTGAAAAAGAAGCCAAAGACATTCAAAAAGAACGCGAACACAGCGGCTATTTGCTTGAAGGTTATCTCAAAAGCATTATAGCCCAATTGGACGAAGACATCCGTATTTTCCATAAAGACAAACACAAAATCCTCCATGAAGCCCTGGAAGCGGAATATTTGCGGCTTACACAACAAGGACCTGAAAACCTGCGTGAGGAGCTTGAACGATTCGTCTTTGCGAAAATTCGAGAAACGGTTTCTGTTTGGCGTAATGAACTAACGGAGAAAATCTCCGATCAACTTGAAAATACCCATCGAGCCTTTGCTGATAAAACAAACGAAACAATTGACCGCATCGTTAAACTGGCGGGCGATATTTTTGACCTTAAACTGGAGCCCTTTACATCGGTGGAAAAACTCGATCGCAAAAGCGACTTCTATTTTCTGCTGAAAGACAACCCTGTCAGTCTGGACATGATTGGTCTGGCGGTGACATCGGTTCTCCCGCTCTTTATCGCCAAAAGAATCATTCTGAGAAATATGAAAACCTCAGTCAGCGATCTTCTGGATCGTCATTGCGGGCGCGTTCGCTATGATCTTGTGAGCCGGATAAATACCACAGTTCAAGAGTTTCGGCAGACTCTCGACGAAAAGATAGAGGTGACGCTCAACGGGATACGCGGTTCCTTACAAAACGCGCTCGTTTTAAATCAGAAAAGCAGTGCCGAGATAAAGAGAAACACGGCCATAATCTCGCAAAAACTTGATGACCTGTTGAAAATCCGGAATGATCTCGCGGAATATTCCGAAGCCATTGAGAAAAACTTGTTCATTGATTCAAAAGCCTGTCTTGAAAGAAAAATATCTCTCTGAAACAGGCCTCGGCTGACGGTATTTACGACAGCCACGTTTGTTATGAAACGGTTCGCGAGAAAGGAGCGCGGATGGTCGCGCCGTCGCGGGAAATTGCTGTTCTGCCCCGAGGCGACCGCCTCACAATGAGAGTTTACACGCCCGCGCCATACGTGATTGCAAACGGCGAGGCCGCGCCGTATGGAAATGGATTTTCGACAATCCATGTCGCAAATACTGCAAGGTCTTATAGTGGCTTTTAGAGGTTCTATTTCGCCGACAGGATCATCACGATCTGGCGGCCTTCGAAGCTGGGTTCGCTTTCAACCTTGCCAATGGGCTCAAGTTCCTCTCGTACGCGCTTAAGGAGCGTTTGCGCGATTTCCTGATGCGACATTTCGCGGCCACGGAAACGCAGTGTGATTTTCACCTTGTCTCCTTCTTCGAGAAATGTCTTGGCGTTGCGCATCTTAATGTTGAAATCGTGGTCGTCGATCATCGGGCGGAGCTTGATTTCCTTCAGCTCGATCACCTTTTGCTTTTTGCGGGCTTCGGCGGCCTTTTTCTGCATCTCGTATTTGTATTTGCCCGAATCCAGAATCTTGCACACCGGCGGCTCGGCGTTAGGCGAAATTTCGATGAGGTCAAGACCGGCTTCTTCGGCTAGAGCCATGCCTTCGCGCACGGTCATAACACCGCGCATTTCCCCAGTTTCATCGATGACTCGTATTTGTCGGGCAATGATGGCGCCGTTAATGCGGGGGCCATCCGTTTTTTCTTTCCGGAAGCTCTCTTGGCGGTCCCGGGTTATGGGTGGACGGACTATGGAAAATCTCCTCTATCTGTTGCGTACAAAAAACCTCCGGGCGAAAAACAGCCGTTTGCCCGTAATGGGTTCTATCGTGGCGGATTTTGCAGGATGAAACAAGACTTAAAGCTTGTGGCTACGCGCCCTCAGACAAGAAGCCCTATGGGTGTGGCCTAGACATCAAAGCCTTGCTGCGGCGGCTGGTGGACTACAAGGCTCTAGTGCGCGCTGAATTCAAGTAGGAATTTATCAAAAAACGCTATAAATGAACGAAAATCCATATTTATCATAGAGTTAAAATAGAATTCAGATAATATCATAATAGATAAAAGCCCCCATATAATAGAGAAATAGTCTATAATATTGGCAAAACGAATTATATCATTTATGATGATTCAGCATGATAACAGTTCCTCAAATTAAAGCCGCGCGCGCCCTTTTGGGATGGACGCAAAAAGAGCTAGCCAAGGTCAGCGGGATATCTTTGGCGGCCATAGCGCAGATCGAAAGCGGCGCCGGAAACCCGCGCGTCGTCACTATGACGATCATTCAAAAGGCGTTCGAAAAGTACGGCATCGAGTTTTCCGACGATCCCGGCGTGCGCATTCAGCAAGAGCCGTTCGACGTTACCGTATGGCAGGGCAAGGAAGCAATCGACAATTTATGGAATGATATCGAGGAAACCCTCAGTAACGGCGGCACTCTTTCGGTTAGCGCTGTACAGCATTCGATATGGGAAGGCTTTTTCCCCGGCAAGGTCGAATACATCTACGAAAGGCGGCGCAAGAAAAACATTATGACGCGCGGCCTGTTTTCCAGAAAAGAAGACAATACGGCATGGCCACCCGAAGCTTGCCGCCTTGTGCCGCTCGAAGCCCTCAACACGCACACGCCTCATTATATCTATGCCGATAAGGTCGCGCTCGTGAAGCTGACCGATCCTTTGCGCGTCGTACTTATCCGCAACCCGACGTTGGCGGAAAGCTTCCTGAAGCAGTTCCAGTATCTGTGGGATACGGGGAAAAAGTTCTAGCGCAAGTCCGGCGGGGTCGTTTCCCTTACAAGCTGCTTCACCGCGTCGTCGAGCTTCAGGATTTCCTGAGCCTCGCCTCCGAGGCGGCGCATAGCCACCGTACGGGCTTCGGCTTCCTTTTTCCCAACGACAAGGATCAGCGGCACCTTTTGCAGGCTGTGATCGCGGATCTTGGCGTTTATCTTTTCCGGCCGCAAATCCGTTTCCACGCGTATTCCGGCATCGTCCAATGCCTTGGCTGCATCGTTGGCGTAGGAATCCGCGTCGTTCGTGATCGTCGCCACGACAACCTGTACCGGCGCGAGCCACAACGGCAGTTTGCCCGCGTAGTGCTCGATCAGAATGCCGATAAAGCGGTGCATTGAGCCCAGAACAGCGCGGTGCAGCATGACGGGGCGGTGCTTTTGCCCGTCCTCTCCGATAAACACGGCATCTAGCGTTTCCGGCATGTTGAAGTCGACTTGAAACGTGCCGCATTGCCATTCGCGGCCAATCGCGTCGCGCAGATAGAACTCGATCTTCGGCCCGTAAAAAGCGCCGTCGCCCGGGTTCATGTCGTATTGCAAGCCCGCGGCTTTCAGCGCGTTGTGCAGCGCGGCTTCGGCCTTGTCCCACACGGCATCGGAACCTTTGCGGATCGGCGGCCTGTCGGCAAGACGTACGCGCGCGATTTCAAAGCCAAGGTCGGCGTACATCGAACTAAGCAATTTGCAGAACGCCACGCTTTCGCTCTGGATCTGGTCTTCGCTGCAGAAGATGTGCGCGTCGTCCTGCACGAATTGCCGCACGCGGATCAGGCCGTGCAGCGCGCCGTGCGCTTCGTTGCGGTGGCAACAGCCGAATTCCGACATGCGCAACGGCAAGTCGCGATAGCTCTTGATGCCCTGCTTGAAGATTTGAACGTGCGCGGGACAGTTCATCGGCTTGACGCCCAGCATTTTCGGCTCTTCGCCTTCCGCCGTCTCGCTGGCGCGCGCCGCCAGCTTGAACATGTTGTCGCCGTACATGTCCCAGTGGCCCGAAGCCTTGAACAGCGAGCTGTCGTAAAGCTGGGGCGTGTGAACTTCGATATAACCGTTCTTCAAAATCCGGCGGCGGACGTAATTTTCCAGCATCCGGTACATCATCCAGCCTTTGTGATGCCAGAACACCGAGCCAGGGGCTTCGTCCTGAAAGTGGAAGAGATCGAGCTCCTTGCCCAGCTTGCGGTGATCGCGTTTTTCAGCTTCTTCGATCATCGTCAGGTAAGCATTGAGTTCTTTCTCGTCGCGCCACGCCGTGCCGTAGATGCGCTGGAGCATGGCGTTTTTGGAATCGCCGCGCCAGTAGGCCCCCGCGAGTTTCGTCAGCTTGAACGCCGTGCCGATCTTGCCCGTCGACGACACGTGCGGCCCGCGGCACAAATCGCGCCACGCGCCTTGACCGTACATCGAGATAGTTTCGCTTTCCGGCAAATCCCTGATCAGTTCGACTTTGTAGTGTTCGCGCTTGTTTTCGAAAAACTTGATGGCCTCGGCGCGTGAAACCTCCTCGCGCACGATGGGCTCGTTACGTTTGACGATCTCGCGCATTTTCTCTTCGATCTTGGCGAAATCTTCGGTCGAGAAAGGCTCGTTACGCGCAAAGTCGTAATAGAACCCGTTTTCGATGCTGGGGCCGATAGTGACTTGCGTGCCCGGAAAAAGTTCCTGAACCGCTTCGGCCATCACGTGCGCGCAGCTGTGGCGGATCAAGTCGAGCGCTTCAGGCGACTTGGATGTCACAATCTCCACCTTCGCATCCGCATTTAACGTTCGCGTCAAATCCCGCAGCTCGCCATTGACCTTGACGGCGAGGGCGGATTTGGCGAGACCAGCTCCGATGCTGGCTGCCAGTTCCGCCCCTGTGACGGGGGCGGGAAAAGTCTTCACGCTGCCGTCCGGCAGGGTGAAGTTAACGGGGGCCGAAGCCTTTTGCGCTGTTTGTTGCATAACCGAATCATAAGCCGAGTTCTTTGTGCTGCGCAAGAGGGGTGCATCCAGCATTTAGCATTCAGCATTAGAGGTTAGCGCGTTCTTACTGCCAGGAGTCCTTTCCTAACCGCCTACCCAAGAGAGTCTTTCCTGCCACACTCATGAAAAGGTTACGATATGGTTAATGAACAGCGTTGCCCCTCGACTCGTCCTTGCGTAACACGAAAAAGCGAAACGAATCGGTATGATTCGCCCGCTTCGAGGGACGACACGTATGCACATGAAGCCGCTCCTGATCCTGTTTTTGTCCACCGGCAATGCCGCACGGAGCCTGATTGCCGAGGCGCTCGTCAACGCCAAGGGCAGCGAACGCTTTACGGCCCGCAGTGCCGGTTTCAAGCCTCTGCCTGAAGTTCATTCCGAGACTCGGGCTTTGCTGAAGGCGGAAGGTTTGATGACTGAGAGCCTACATACCAAGGGGTGGGGGGAGTTTCTGGCTTCATCGCACATTGTAAAAATAGATGTCATTGTGACGTTATCGGAGGAAGCGCGGTTAAATTGTCCCAGTTGGCCTGGTGATCCGGTCAAGGTACACTGGACAGTCGACGATCCCCTGGGGGCCGAACGAGCCGATGTGCGCGAATGGAAATTCCGTAAATGCTTTGCTACGTTGGAAGCTCGTGTTAACACCTTGGTGCGCAGCAAGCTGCCGCAAACGCCCGGCGAGCTGTTCCTGCAACTCAAGGACATCGGGATGGTCGTGTGATGATAACCTGCAATAATCAAAAGACTCCGCGTAACGCCTTTAAGCGCGCGTTCACGCTTATGGAATCCGCGATAGTGCTTGGGGTCATAGGCATCGTTCTTGCCGGTATTTGGCTGTATTCCGGGACGGTCAGCAACAAAGAGTCGATGCAAGTGGCGGTCAATCAAGTGTGGCAAATCGCCAACAACGTTCGTGACATGTATGCGGGGCGTTCAGATCTGGCTGTCAACAACAGTGACCAGATGAACAAACATGTGTGCGCAGGCTTGTTCCCGCGCAGTATGCTTGTGGGAACCACAAGCAATGGGTGCGCAATCGCGGGTCAACCCAGAAATCCATGGGGCGGCGCTGTTGCTCTTGCTTTCTCGAAGCCTCCTATTAATGGAATCCAAACTGCTGTTTTCGACATTGACTTCACGTTTACGAAATCCGCTGCGCAGAATCGTCCCAATTGCGTCGATTTCTTGTCGCATTTTTTGACAAGCGGCGGCGGCGGGACGGCGGTTGACGATCAGCGCGCGGGTGGAGGACCAGTCAATAGCTATCTTCTTTTGCCTGGGCCTGTTTCAGTATTGGGGAAAAATCCTTCCGAAATAGCAGGCTTGGCACCCAATGGATGCACGGGCGTGCGATTGCGCTTTAAGCTCTGAAAAAATAATAGCTATGGCAGGACGATATCTTTCGCTCCAGCGCGTTCGTAGTGCCTCATGTAGCGGCCTGTTATTAAATCGGTCTTGACAATGATGCAGACATCAGTGGTGTTGAATTGCTCGTCAATCACCGCGCCGTCGCCAACGTAGCCGCCGACACGCAAGTAGCCCTTGATAAGAGGAGGAAGGCTGTTGCCGCCGCTGCGCGGATCCATTTTCATGTCGTTGAATGCCGCGTCGGGATCAAACGCTTCGCGCGGCAGCAAACGCATGTCAACATAACGTTCAGGCAGGGCCGTCGCGCAAAGCGCAGGCGGCGCGAGATGATGGTAGTAGAGGTAGGACAGCGGCAACGCGTGATCCTGCGGGTTTGTGCCCGGCAGACTGGCGCAACCGAACATCAGCTTGATATCGTATTGCATGATGTAGCCCGCCAACCCCTTCCACAGGGTTTGCATGACATAGCCGGTGCGGTGCTCAGCGTCTATGCAGGATCGGCCAAGCTCCAAAATTTCGCCAGGATAATTTATCAGTGGCGTGATGTCGTATTCGCCTGCTGAATAAAAAGCGCCATGTTTCTCGGCTGCGGCGCGGCGGATCAGGCGGTAGGTGCCGACGACGCGTCCTTCTTTCGAATCCTTGTGGTCGATGACCAGCAAATGATCGCAGTAATCATCGAGAGAATCGAAATCCCGCAGACGCGCCGTCATGGCTGGCGTAGGTTTTGCCCCCATTTCTTCGTAAAACACGCGATAACGCAGAGCCTGCGCCGCATCGACCTCTGCCGCCGAAGAAGCAAGACGCACTTCGAGGTTGTGGGACGATTTTTCGCCGTTGGACGCGGGGGCGTTAATGTCGGGGCTCATGGGCGTTGACGTAGAGCTTCATTAGGGGCGTTTGAAAGATAAAGAAGATTTAGCACAATCCGGATGCTCTTGGCCAGCGGCCAAACGACGCGAATCGAGGAACGGCGCGTGAAAAAAACAAGGCGGAAACGCGATGTTTCCGCCTTGTTAAACGCTTTATGGGTTGTTCGTTAAGCGGCTTTTTGCCTTGCTTTGCGCGAGGTGCCGAGCCCGATTTGTTTGGCCAGCTTGCTGCGCTGCTTCGCGTAGTTAGGCGCGACCATCGGATAATCCGACGGCAAGCCCCAACGCTCGCGGTATTGATCCGGAGTCATGTTGTAGGATGTCTTCAGGTGGCGCTTGAGCATCTTCAGTTTTTTGCCGTCTTCGAGGCAAATGATGTATTCAGGCATGACGGAGCGGCGTACGGGAACGGCGGGTTCCGTGCGAGCTTCCGTCGAATTCACGCCCGAACCAATGCGCGACAGGCTTTGATAGACGGTGCCGATGAGCGCCGGAATGTCGGCGACAGCTACCGTATTGTTGCCAACGTGCGCGGCGACGATTTGAGCCGCGAGAGTCAGCAAACGATCGTTCGTCTCTTTTTCATGAACCGTTTTGTCGGGCATTGGTTACAACTCCTGCTGTTTCCCCACTAAAAAAGCGGGAAAGATTGATACTTTCGTTATTTTTCTTATGCGACACATATAACAGTAATGTCAAGCTTATGCCGAACAATGACTAGGTTATAGTAAACAACAGGCAAAGTCATTTTATAAGAAATGAATATTTTATCTATATAACCCCAATATTCTAAGGTTAAGATATCATTCCATTATGTAAATGGCGAATGTAATCCATGCGTTCCGCCAACTCGTAATTATGCGTGGCCATTAAAAGCGCAAGGTTTTGGGAGCGGACGAGCTCTTGCAGTACTAAAAACACATGTTCTGCCGTATGCGGATCGAGATTGCCCGTCGGTTCGTCGGCGATGAGTATTTTGGGACGGTTAGCGAGCGCGCGAGCGATGGCGACCCGTTGTTGTTCGCCGCCGGAAAGTTTAGCAGGGCGGTGATCGGCGCGGTCGTTAAGGCCGACAAGAGCCAAAAGCTCTTCGGCGCGCTGTGCCGCCGCCTTGCGCGTAACGCCAGCGATCATCTGTGGAAGCACGATATTTTCACGCGCTGAAAACTCGGGCAGCAAATGATGTAACTGGTACACGAAGCCGATGGCTTGCCGACGCAGCGCCGTGCGTTCCGCATCGTCAAGCGATGAGGCTTCGTTGCCGTCAATGACAACGGTTCCGCTATCCGGCTTTTCGAGAAGCCCGGCAATGTGGAGCAATGTCGATTTGCCGGAACCCGATGGCCCGATAAGCGCGACTTTTTCGCCTGCGTTGACGTTGAAAGTACATCCCCGCAGGACTTCTAGGCGGTTTTCGCCTTGTACGAAAACGCGGCGGATGTCTTGTAACAAAAGGACGGTTTGGTTTGTCTCGGAATTATTCATATCGGAGAGCCTCAACCGGATCGAGCCTGGCGGCGCGCCACGAGGGGTAAAGCGTGGCGAGGAACGATAGCCCCAGGGCCATCAAAACGACCTGAACCACTTCGCGCCAGTCGATGACGGATGGCAAATGGGTCAGGAAGTAGATTTCCGCAGAAAAAAGTTCCGTGCGCGTCAGGGTTTGCAGGATTTGCCGTACGTTTTCGATGTTGTCGGCGATGACGATGCCAAGGCAAAGGCCGAAGATGGTGCCCAGAACGCCGATGCTGGCGCCGCTCAGGAAAAATATGCGCATGACCATGCCGCGCGAAGCGCCCATCGTGCGCAGGATCGCGATGTCGCGGCCTTTGTCCTTTACCAGCATGATGAGGCCCGAAATAATGTTAAAGGCCGCCACCATGATGATCATGCTGAGAATAAGGAACATGACGTTCCGCTCCACCTGCAGAGCCGTGAAGAAACTGGAGTTGGTCTGCTGCCAGTCGAGCAAGCGGACGTTGTCGTCTTTAAGCGCGTCGTAAATGGCCGTCTTGATCCGGTTGAAGTTGTGCGGGGTCGTAACGAAGATTTCCAACGAGGAAACCCCGGTTCCTGTTTTGAAAAACAGTTGCGCGGATGGTAGCGGCATGAAGATAAAGCCGTTGTCGTATTCATACATGCCCACGTCGAAAATTGCCGCAATGGGATAGGCGCGCAAGCGCGGGGCCGAACCGAACACCGTAGTTTTGCTGGTCGGCGAGATGAGCGTGAGCGCATCGCCGACATGAAGGCCGAGGCGCGAGGCCATGCGCACACCGATGACGATTCTGTCGTCGCCAAAGTCGTTAAGCGACCCTGCGGTGATGTGCTTGACGATGATGTCGCGCTTTTTGAAAGTTTCCGGATCGACGCCGCGGACAAGCGCGCCAGAAGCCCCGCCGTCTTTAGTTATAAGCGTTTGGCCTTCAATGCTGGGCGAGACTTCGAGCACGCCCGGCACGGCTTTGATTTTCTGGATTAGAGGCTCGTAGTCGAACAGCATGCCGTCCATGGCCAGAACGTTCATGTGCCCGTTGAGGCCGAGCACGCGGGAAAACAACTCGGCGCGAAAGCCGTTCATCACCGACATGACGACGATCAGCGTCGCCACGCCAAGGCCGATGCCGAGCAGCGAAAACCAGCTGATGACGGAGATAAAGCCTTCTTGCCGCCGCGCCCGGAGATAGCGCATCGCGACCATGCGTTCAAAGGGGGAAAAGATCATGGCCGTTAACCAATCAGTTTATTCAGTGCGCTGTCGAGGCTGAGTTCCTGACGTTCGCCGGTTTGACGATTTTTGACCTCGACTACGCCTTTTTCAAGGCCACGCGGGCCAACGACAAGCTGCCAAGGCATACCGAGTAAATCCATATCGGCGAACTTGACGCCGACGCTGGCGTCGCGATCGTCATACAACGCCGTTACGCCCGCCTTATTGAGTTTGGCGTAGGCGTCTTCGCAGATTTTGTCGGTTTCGACATGGCCTTGCTTCAGGTTAACAATGCCGACTTTATAGGGTGCGACGTTTTCCGGCCAGACAAGGCCGTGGTCGTCGCTCAAAACTTCGGCGATGGTTCCCAGAATACGGCTGGGCCCGATGCCGTAACACCCCATGACGATCTTTTTCAACGTGCCGTCTTTGTCGGTGTACTGCACGTTAAAGGCCTCGGTGAAACGCGAGCCGAGCTTGAAGATGTTGCCGACCTCAATGGCTTTCAACTCTTCTAACTTGTTCTCATCGCCAGGTTTATAGTTCGGGATGATTTCTTTCAAAGCCTCCTTGTCGTCGATGATTTCCTTGTTGATAGCGGTGGTGGTGCCGGGAATACGGTATACGGTATCTTCACCGTAGGGCGTGACGGTTTGGAATTCGTGCGAGTATTTTGAGAAAATACCCCCTGAGGCAAACGTGATTAGCGTTTTGTCACCGATGCCGCAACGCGCGTAGACGTTGTTATAAGCGACGATGGTTTTGTCATAAAATGCGTCGAGGTCTGCCTGTTCCATATGGAAGGAATACATGTCTTTCATGCGGAACTCGCGTCCGCGTAACAGGCCCGATTTGGGGCGAGCTTCATTGCGGAATTTTGTTTGCACTTGATACACGGCGGTAGGCAAATCGCGATAAGACTGGATAAACGCACCTACCAAGGGCGTAACTGTTTCCTCGTGCGTGGGGCCGAGACACAGATCGCATTCTTCGTTGCCGGAATGCCCACTGTTGAGTTTGTAGAGAACGTCGACTTTGTTCCAGCGTTGCGTTTTTTCCCAAATCTCGCGGGGGTGCAGCGAGGGCATCAGAACTTCTTGCGCGCCGAGGGCGTTCATCTCGTCACGGACGATGTTTTCGATGTTGTTCAGCACACGCAGGCCCAGCGGCAGGTATTGGTACACGCCCGCCATCAGGCGGCTAACATAACCGGCGCGGGTCAGCATCTGGGCGTTGCGGCTGACTTCGGCCTTGTTGGTTTCTTTGCTGGTGCGGGTGACAAGGTGGCTAAGGCGCATGGGGTCACAAACAGGAAAAATTTAGACAAGCCACGACTTTAGAAAAGGGAAAGGGCGTTGTCTATGTGTAAATTAGGGGTTTTTTGGTGTTGACGGCTTCATGCAAAGCACCGCCAAGTTGTCCTGTTGTTCGTCGGAAAGCGGCTTGCCGTTATAGAGAACCTTGTCGCCGTCGACCGTGAGCGTGCCCAATTGTATATCCGTCCGGCCCATGGTGTTAAAGGGGAAAGTCGCCGCCGGAAGGTTAAGAAACGACAGCAAATCTGCCGTAAGCGGTATGGTTATGGGTTGCTGTATCAGGAAATCGTTGCTGCCAGGCAAATCGGCGGGGATCACGGGCTTGCCGTGAACGTCAACGCCCGGGCGGTACTCGACATCGGCATCGGGCACGTGTTTGACGAGGGCTTGGCAGAAGGCGGGGTCAAGGGTGGGAGAGGCGAGGGCGGGGGGCGGTGTTAGAAATAAAGTGATGAGCCCTAACAATCTCATTACGTCATTCCCGCGAACGCGGGAATCCAGCGCTGCGCGTCGGCGCGGCATATGACTCATATGGCTCGCATACGCTCGCCGCTGGATCCCCGTTTTCACGGGGATGACACATAAGGACGTCATTTCGCCAAACTCTTCCGCGCAGCTTCGAGTTTTTTCACCATGCCTTCGGCTTCGGCTTTGCGGTCGCGGTGTTCCGTGACGACATCTTCCGGCGCGCCGTCGACAAAGCCCTTGTTGGCAAGCTTGGCTTCAAGCTTCTTGATCTCGGCCAGCCATTTTTCACTTTCCTTAGCGAGGCGTGCGCGTTCCTTGTCGAGATCGATAATATCGGCCAGCGGCAGCACGACGGTCGCTTCGTCGAGAACGGCTTGTGCCGAACCGGGGAGGATTTCTTTGGTTTGCGTTACGCTGGAAAGACGCGCGAGACGTTCGATGATCGGTTTGTACATTGCCAGGCGCGACATGCTGGCATCGTTCGCGTCTTTCATTTGCAACGGGATCTTCGCGCCCGCAGGGACGTTCAATTCGGCGCGGATTGTGCGGACAATCGAAATCAGGTGGATCACCCAGTTGATCTCGCTTTGCGCTTTTTCATGCGTAAGCGTATCCGGCAATTGCGGCCAGCTTTCCGTCATCAACAGCTTGCCGTGCGGCACGAACTGGCTCCACAATTCTTCGGTGATGTAGGGCATGAAGGGATGCAAAAGCTTGAGCATCTGCGCCATGACCCATGCCGTCGTTGCGCGGGTTTCGGTTTTCGCGGCTTCATCATTTCCGGCGAGAATAGGTTTTGTGAATTCCAGATACCAGTCGCAGAACGTGTTCCAGACGAAGTCATAGATCGCCGATGACGACAAATCGAAACGGTATTGATCGAGCAGCGACGTGATTTTATCGGCCACGTGCTTGGTTTCGCTGACGATCCAGCGGTTCACGGTGTGCTTGACCTGCGCCGGATCGAACGACGACATCCACGCGCATTCGTTCATTTGGCAGAAACGCGCGGCGTTCCAAAGCTTGGTGGCGAAGTTGCGGTTGCCTTCGATGCGCGCGGGGGCGAGGCGGATGTCGCGTCCCGGCGTCGACATGTTGGCGAGCGTAAAGCGCAACGCGTCGCAGCCGTATTTCTCGATCATGTCCAAGGGGTCGATCACGTTGCCCTTGGTCTTCGACATCTTCTGGCCCTTTTCATCGCGCACGAGGGCGTGGATGTACACGTCGCGGAACGGCACATCCTTCATGAAATGCAGGCCCATCATCATCATGCGGGCGACCCAGAAAAAGATGATGTCGAAGCCTGTGACGAGAACGTCGGTCGGGTAATATCGGTTCAGCTCCGGCGTTTGCTCAGGCCAGCCAAGCGTGGAGAAGGGCCACAGCGCGGATGAAAACCAAGTGTCGAGCACGTCCTCGTCGCGTTTTAGCTCGACGTTCTTACCGTAATGCTTGTCGGCGTTGGCTTGCGCTTCGGCTTCGGTCTCGGCGACGAAGTATTTGCCGTCGGGGCCGTACCACGCGGGGATCTGGTGGCCCCACCAAAGCTGGCGCGAAATGCACCACGGCTCGATGTTGCGCATCCAGGCAAAATAGGTGTTCTCCCATTGCTGGGGCACAAACCTCGTGCGGCCTTCTTCCACGGCCTTGATGGCGGGCTTCGCCAGCGTCACGGCGTCGCAATACCATTGCTCGGACAGCCATGGCTCGATCGGCACGGCGGAGCGGTCGCCGTGCGGGACGGTGTGGACATGTTTTTCGATCTTGTCGACGAGGCCGAGGGCTTCCATGTCGGCCACGATTTGCTTGCGCGCGGCGAAGCGTTCCATGCCTCGGTATTTCTCCGGCGCGTTTTCGTTCAGGTGTGCATGCTGGTCAAAGATGTTGATCATCTCCAGCTTGTGGCGCTTGCCGACTTCGAAGTCGTTGAAGTCGTGCGCGGGCGTGACCTTCACCGCGCCCGTGCCTTTTTCTGGGTCAGCGTATTCATCGGGTATGATCGGAATGAGGCGGCCAACGAGCGGAAGGTTAACTTTCTTGCCGATCAGGTGTTTCAATTTTTCGTTTTCAGGATGCACGGCGACGGCCGTATCGCCCAGCATCGTTTCAGGGCGCGTGGTGGCGACGATGATGTACTCGTCCGTGCCTTCAATTGGGTATTTGAAATGCCACAGGTTGCCCTTGATCTCGTGCATTTCGACTTCGAGGTCGGAAATGGCCGTCAGCATCTTGGGATCCCAGTTCACAAGGCGCTTGTCTTTGTAGATTAATTTTTCGCGGTAAAGCTGCACGAACACTTTCGTCACGGCTTTGTTGAGGCCTTCGTCCATCGTAAAGCGTTCGCGCGACCAGTCAGGCGATGCGCCAAGACGGCGGAGCTGTTTTGTGATCGTGCCGCCGGACTCTTCTTTCCATTCCCACACTTTTTTCAGGAACGCTTCGCGGCCCATGTCGCGGCGGTTCATTTGTCTTTCCGCCAATTGCCGTTCCACTACCATTTGCGTGGCGATGCCTGCGTGATCCGTGCCCGGCTGCCAGAGGGTGTCGTTTCCCTTCATGCGATGGTAACGGATCAGGACATCCTGAAGCGTGAATGTTAGCCCGTGGCCCATATGCAGGCTTCCCGTGACGTTGGGCGGGGGAATCATGATGCAATAGGGTTTAGCGCTGGATTTCGGATCGCATGCAAAAGCCCCGGATTGCTCCCATAGGGGATATAAGCGGCTCTCGGTAGCGGCCGGATTATAGTTTTTATCGATAGGCATGGGGGTTAGACCTTAAAAAAGCTGTCGGTATACGTAATCTTAACGATAAAACCGGAAAATGCGCACAGCTGTCAAGGTTGAGAGGGGACATTGCCCTACAGGGAGCCAACAAAAGCGGAAACGCAGGCTATTTTGGAAAAGGTCGGGTCGATCGCCATTATCGGGGCGAGCGACGACCCTTTTAAGCCCAGTCATGCCGTCATGCGCTTTTTGATCGAGGAAGGGTTTACCGTTTACCCTGTCAACCCTCGTTTGGCCGGAAAGAAACTGATGGGCGAGAAGGTTTACGCCTCTTTGGCCGAAATCAAGGATCCCATCGACATGGTCGATATCTTCCGCAATTCCGAGGAAGCGGGGACTTTCGTCGACGAAGCCATAAAAATAGGCGCCAAGGTCGTGTGGATGCAGCTTGGCGTGGTTAACGGTCTTGCGGCCGAACGCGCGCTGGCCGCAGGGCTCACGGTCGTGATGAACCGCTGTCCGAAGATTGAGCTGGCTTGATTTGGGTAACGCGGAAACGTTAAGCGCGTTTTATGTTACCGGTCGTGCCGCCTAAACATATGAGCAATAGTGCCGAGAGGTACGATCGGCTCATCGCGGAATACGGGTTCGCCCTCACTATTCACTCCATACCAATAAGCCGTTCCACGAAGGGTTGGGATTGGCGTACCTTTGACCAAAGGGCGGGTAGTTGAGACATTGCCACCATTCACTGATATATTCTTCTTCTCCATAATGTTCTCCGTACGTGCTGCGAAAAAGTATTTCTGACTATTACGAAACGATAAATATATTTTTAGGTCAATAGATTCTATCAAACTAGAGGGGCATGAAATTACGCCACGAACGGGTTTTTGGGGCCGTTGCCGCGCACAATCTGGCCGATTTCGCTGAGTTGTTGGTCGATGGGCATCGCTACGGCAGGGCGATTTTCGCGCCCCGCTTCTTCGATGCCCTCATCTTCGTGTTTATGATGTTCCTGCGCGATCATCAAAACGACGGCGGGGTGCACAAAGAGCGTGAACAGCGTACCGATGGTAAGGCCCGAGGCGATCACGAGACCCATGTTAAAGCGCGACAATGCGCCCGCGCCCGATGCCGTGATAAGCGGCACGACGCCCAACACCATGGCCGCGGTGGTCATCAGAATGGGGCGCAGCCGTATGCCGGAGGCGTGAATGATGGCCTCTTTTTTCGACATGCCTTGCTCCATGAGCCGATTGGCGAACTCCGCGATCAAGATGCCGTGTTTGCTGATGAGTCCCATGAGCGTGACAAGCCCGACTTGCGTATAGATGTTGACGCTTGCGCCGCCGATGCCGAGCGTGATGAAGAGCAAGGCTCCCGATATGGCCATCGGCACGGAGATCAAAATCGTGATGGGATCGCGGAAACTTTCGAATTGCGCCGCGAGCGTCAAGAAGATGATGATCAACGCGAACATGAACGTCACGACGAAACCGCTGGATTCCTGCACGAACTGGCGCGACTGGCCCGCGTAGTCGACGCCGAAGCCCTCGGGCAACGTGCGCGCGGCCATTTCCTTGAGAGAATTCAGCGCGTCGCCCAGGGTGACCCCGGGGAACATGACGCCGGAGATGGTCGCGGCGTTCATTTGTTGAAACCGATTGAGCGTTTGGGGCGTCACTTTGGTTTTAATGTCGGCGATAGTGGACAGGGGCACTATGCCGCCCGATCCTGTGCGTATGTAATAGTTTTTGATCTGGTCGGCGTTCAGGCGATATTCTTGTTGGACTTGGGGGATGACCTTGTAGGACCTTCCGTAAAAACTGAAGTAGTTGACATATCCGCCGCCGAGCATGGCGCTGAGCGCGCTCCCGACATCGTTCATGGTCAGGCCGAGTTGAGCCGTCTTGTCGCGGTCGATGTCGACGGTTGCCTGCGGCAAATCGATTTTCAGGTCGGAGTCGAGAAAAAGGAACAGGCCGCTTTTGTTCGCTTCATCGAGCAGGTTTTTGGCGACATCGTCGATGCGCTCGAAAGGTTGCGTGGAGGTTATGACGAACTGGACCGGCATGCCGCGGCTTCCGGGAAGGGGCGGCGGCTGAAAAGCCGCGGCGCGGACGCCCGGGAGGGAATTCAGGTCGTTCTGGACGAGGGGTTGAAGGACGTTTGAGGAGCGCTCGCGTTTGTCCCAGGGTTTGAGGACCATGCCGGCGATAGACTGGCCGGGAAGGTCTATCTGGAACACGTGTTCCGTTTCCTGATAGGCCGTCAAGAGCCTGTGGGTTTCTTGCGAATAGATCAATCTTTGCTGCAAGGTGGCGTTGGGCGCGGCCGACGAAAAAGCGATCACGACGCCTTGATCCTCTTGAGGGGCGAGTTCCGTGCGCGAAGTCGTATAAAGGAAATAGACGCTTCCCAGAACGATCAGCGAAAAGACCACCGTGACGGGCAGGTAGTTAAAGCTTGCGCGTAAAAGGCTTTCATACTTTTTCTGGAGCTTGTCGAAGTCGCGATCGAGAAAATCCATGTAGAATTTTTGCCAACGGGGACGAGGCGTTCCCTTTGGCTGGAGAATGCGCGAACACATCATCGGCGTCAGCGTCAAGGCGATGATCGCGGAAATCGTAACCGCGCCGACCAAAGTGAAGGCGAATTCCGTGAAAAGGGCGCCAGTGAGGCCGGTCTGAAAGCCGATAGGGATATATACCGAAATCAAAACGACCGTCATTGCGATGATCGGCACGGCGAGCTCGCGCGCGGCGAGGATGGCGGATTCCGTGGGCGACAAGCCTTCTTCACGGTGGCGGTTGACGTTTTCGACCACGACGATGGCGTCGTCGACGACAAGGCCTATCGAGAGAACGAGGGCCAGCAGCGTGAGCAGGTTGATGGAAAACCCGAACGCCAGCATCATGAAGAACGTGCCGATAAGCGACAGAGGTATGGCGACGGCGGTGATCAAAACGGAACGCGGCGACCCCAAAAAAGCGAAGACGACGGCGGTGACGATCAAAAGGGCCTCGATAAGGGTTCTGACGACCTCGTCGATGGAGCTTTTCACAAACTTTGTAGAATCATACACGATTTGTCCGTTCAGGCTTTCCGGCAGCTCCTTTTGTATGTTCGGAAAAACCGAACGGATGTTCTTGACGACGGTCAGAAGGTTGGCGGACGGCGTGACCTTGATGCCGATGTAGACGGCCTTTTTGCCGTCGAATCCGACGCGGGATTCATAGTCTTCGGCCCCTAACGCGACGTTCGCGACGTCTTCGAGGCGTACGATGGCACCGTTTTGCTGTTTGACCACGAGCTTGCGGAATTCTTCCAGCGAACGCAGTCCGGTCGACGCGGTCAGGTTGACCTGCACCATTTGTCCTTTGGTGTTGCCGAGGCCTGAGATGTAATCGTTTTTGGCAAGCGCCAGCGAGACGTCGGCGGCGGTGAGCCCGTAAGCGGCCAGCTTATCGGGGTTGAGCCATGCCCGCAGGGCGAAATTTTGCCCGCCGAGGATTTCCGCGGATTGCACGCCTTCGATGGCCTGCAATTTAGGCTGCACGACGCGGACGAGGTAATCGGTGATGCTGTTTTGCGGCAACGAGTCGCTGTTGAAACCGAGGTACATCGCGGCCAGCGTTTGCCCGACCTCGACGTTTATCGTCGGCTGTTGCGAGCCGGGAGGCAGCTGATTCAATACCGAGTTGATCTTGGTGTTTATTTCCGTCAGCGCCTTGTTGTAGTCGTAGTTGAGGCGGAGCGTGGCCGTGATCGTGCTGACGCTGTTGCGGCTGGTCGAGGTGAGGTAGTCGATGCCGTTCGCCTGCGCGATGGCGTTCTCCAGAGGCGTCGTGATGAAGCCCGCCACGACATCGGCGTCTGCGCCGTAATAAACGGTGGTGACCGTGACAACGGCGTTTTCGGTGCGCGGAAACTGCAACACGGGCAATGAAAACACTGCACGCAGCCCCAGAACGAGGATGAGGAGGCTGACCACGGTCGCCAGAACGGGCCGGCGTATGAACAGATCGGTGAATTTCATCAGTAATCCTTGGGTTTCGGATCCGCATCGTTCGTCGGTTGAATGGCGTTGTTGATCGTTATGGGCGAACCGTTGCGGAGCTTGAGCTGTCCCGCGGTAACGATTTCGTCGCCTTCCTTGACGCCGCCGAGGATGGCGACCTGGTCGCCGCGCGTGTCGCCCGTCGTCACGAAAACCTGTTTGGCGACCAGGGAAGGTTGCCCGCCGCCGTTCACGCTTTCCTCTTTCGCGACGACGTAAACGGTGTTGCCGTAAGGGTTATATGTAATCGCCGTTTGCGGCAACGTTACGTGTCTTTGCGTGTCGCCCGCGGCCACGGCGACGTTGGCGAACATGCCCGGCAACAGGAGATGTTCAGGGTTTTTGAAGATTGCGCGGACAAGGATATTGCGGGTCGTTTGGTCGATTTTTGCGTTGACGGCCGAGATTTCGCCTTCAAAGGTCTTTTCGGGATAAGCGTCGACCTTGGCCGTAGCTTTCAGCCCCGTTTTGATTTGCGGTAGCGTTTGTTCGGGAAGAAAGAAATCAAGGTAGATCGGGTCAAGCTGTTGAAGCGTGACGACCGTCGTGCCGGGGTTCAGGTATTGTCCTACGTCGACCGACCGAATGCCGATGCGCCCGGAAAAGGGAGCGACAATGGTTTTCTTGCTGAGCAGGACGCGTTGAGCGTCGGCCTGGGCCTTGGCGGCGTCCAGCGCGGCTTTGTCGGCGTCGACGGCGGCTTGGCTGATGGCCTGGGCTTTAAGCTGTTTCTGGTCGCGCTCAAGCGTGAGTTCGGCAAGGCGGACCGAGGCTTCCAAAGCCTGAAGCTTGGCCACGTCGTCGCCGTCGCGCATGTGCAAAAGCACCTTGCCTTCTTCGACGTCGTCGCCGGATTCGAAGTTGATCGCATCGACAGTGCCGGCCACTTCCGGAGCCAGATCGGCGCCTTTCATGGCGCGCAAAGTGCCGACGGCCTTCAATTCCGGCTGCCAGTCCATAATTTTAGCCTTGATGGTCGATACGGTTTGCGGCGGATTGGCGGCGCCTTTCATGTGCTTCATCATCATTTTGTAGCCATAGGCCTTAAAGCCGAACACGCCGCCCAGCACGAGGCCGCATAACGCCAGCATGATGATCATGCGCTTTAACATGAATTTTACTCCGTAAAATTTGGGTTCAGGGGTCAGCATTCAGGGTTCAGGGATTCTTTGTTTGCGGCGAGCTAACTTCTGATCCCTGACCCCTGATCCCCGGCCCCTGATCTTTGTTCCACCATCCGCCGCCCAGGGCGACGAACAGCGCCGCCGTATCGGCAAAGCGGCGGGCCTGGGCCTGCACAAGGCCGATTTTCGTCTGCTCGTGCGTTTGCTCCGCCGTCAGCAGCGATAGATAACTGATCGCGCCGGCATTGAATTGCTCGCGCGCCAGCTTGAGGCTGTCCGCCGCCGCGCGCTCGGCGGCGACTTGGGCTCTCAAGGCTTCGGCGTCGAGCTCGAGCGCTCGAAGACTGTCAGCGACGTTTTGGAAGGCGGTCAAAACAGTGCTGCGATATTGGGCCGCGGCGCGATCAAGCGCGGCTTCGCTGGCCTTTTTCTTGTGAAGCAGCTCCCCTCCATGGAACAGGGGCTGGAGCAAGCCCGCGCCTATGTTCCATGCGGCGGCGCCGGGCGAGAACAGGTTGGCGAGTTGCACGGCGTTGACGCCGAAGCTTCCCGTCAGCGTAATCTGAGGCAGCATGTTGGCGGTGGCCACGCCGACTTCGGCGCTGGCGGCGTGAAGCTGGGCCGCCGCCGCCTGCACATCAGGGCGTTGTTCAACAAGTTGCGACGGCAAAGACAGCGGCAGACTTTCCGGCAGGCTCAGCTGGTCGAGGTCGAAGGCGGCGCCAAGCTCTTCGCTGGGGAACTGGCCTGCCAAAGCGGCAAGTTGATGGCGCGTTTGCGCCAGTTGTTTTTCAAGCGGAGGAAGCGTTGCCAGAGTCTGGGCCATCGATGCCTCTTGCGCGAGAACGGCGGCTTTGGCGACCGCGCCAAGTTCAAATTGGCGCTTGAGAAGATTCAGTTGTTTGCGCTCGTCCTCTATGATTTCTTTCGTCGCGTTGATCTGCGCGCGTAGAGAAGCCTCCTGAATGGCGGCGGTCACGACGTTTGAAGTCAGAGCGATATAAGCCGCATCACGCGCGTATTTCTGAACGTCCCTTTGCGCCTCGACGCTTTCAACCTGGCGGCGGATGCCGCCGAAAACGTCAAGCGGGTACGATACGCTGACCGAAGCATTGTAAAGCGAGAAGGAAGGCATGGATGAACCGGCCGCGGCGGTGCCTACGGTGGATGACTTTTTGCGCGACGTATTGAGGCTGCCGTCGATGCTGGGGAAGAAAGCGCCCTCGCTGGCCGCAAGGTTTTCCTGGGCTTCGCGTAAAGAGGCCTCGGCGGCTTGCAAGTCAGGGTTCGAGGCCAGGGCCTTGGCGATAAGCTTGTTCAATTGCTCGGAGCGAAACAAAGTCCACCACGCGCCGGGGATGTCTTCGCCGGGCTTGAATGTCTGAACCGTGCCGCCGCGGGTGTCCGCGTCGGTCGTTTGGACAGGCAGGCCGTTGGGGTTGTACGCGTAAACATCCGGAGCGGCCGGTTTCTTGAAGTCAGGACCGACAGCGCAGCTCGATAGCAATGTCGCAGTCGCCAGCAGCAAGGCGGCGCGGGAAGGGCCGGACAGTTTGGAACGGCTTTGGGGCATGATGGACACTCGAAACCTCAGTAAAAAGCGGCTGTTACAGGCCTCTGTTCACGTGCAGAATGTGATTAGAAACTCTCTGTGCGGGCAGAGATTTCTCTTAACACATTGTTAAGAAGCTTTACAGAATCGTTAACAAGGACTATACATTCATTCATGTTTGTATGTAAACAGGTTTCGCTTCCACCCTCAGGAAATTGTTGTTGATAAATAGAGCAGGATAATCCGCCGATGGCACGTCGCACAAAAGATGAGGCAGAACAAACGCGTAGCGCCATTCTGGATGCGGCGGAGCTTGTTTTTTTCAAGCAAGGCGTGGTGCGGACGTCCCTGCAGCAGGTCGCCAGCGCGGCCAAGGTGACGCGCGGGGCCGTGTACTGGCATTTCCGCAATAAGATCGAACTTCTGAAAGCGATGGTGGAGCGTGTAGTCCTCCCTCAGGAGCACATTCTGGAACAGCTCGAGGCCAGCGATTCGCCCACCCCTCTCGACGATCTAAGCCGTGCGTGTTGCGAAGCCATGCGCCAGATGATTCATGACGCGCGTCGCCGCCGCGTTTTCACGATCTTGACGCAACGCTGCGAATATGTGGCGGATATGCAAGAGTTCATCAAAACGCGCCATGAGTTCAGGGAGCGCATGCAGACGCGCCTTATCCGTCTGTTCGAACGTGCGCAAAAACTCGATTTGCTGTCTCCATCATGGTCGCCGCGCATCGCGGCGTTGACTTTACATAGCCTTATGTACGGCCTCATCTCGAATTTGGTGATGGATTGTCCGGAGTGCCCAAGCCCTTCAATCGAAAAGACCAATAACGCCTGCATCGCGGCGTTTTTCAAAGCTGTGGGCGTTTAGGTCAACGTTCAACGCTTTGTCTTCCCTTGAACATCTTCTCCTTTTTACAAATCGCTTCGTTATAGTTAAAACCGTCGAAAAGAAAAATGGGAAGGTGCTTTGGAATGCGTTTATTGGGTGCTTTGTTTTCTCTGGCGCTACTATTGGTCGGCGTTGCCGCCGGTGCGCTGGTGCTAGGTTTCAGCTATTACGGTAAGAACCTGCCGGATTATGAGTTCCTAAAGGACTATCAGCCGCCGATCCTGACGCGCATTTACGCCGACGACGGGCGTATGATGGCGACGATTGCGGCGGAACAACGCATTTTCGTGCCCATTAAGACGATCCCCAAGCACGTTACCGACGCCTTTATTTCCGCCGAGGATCAAAGCTTTTATCAACACGGCGGCGTAGATTTCATGGGTATCGTCCGCGCGGCCTTTATGAACCTGAAAAACGTGGGCCGCGACCGCCGTCCGATGGGCGCGTCGACGATTACGCAACAAGTCGCGAAAAACATGTTGCTGAGCAACGAGGTGTCTATCGCGCGCAAGGCGAAAGAGATCATATTGGCCATGCGGCTTGAAAAAGCGTTGAGTAAAGAACGCATTCTCGAAATCTATATCAACGAAATTTTTCTTGGGAACCGTTCATATGGCGTGGCGGCGGCGGCGCTCAATTATTTCAACAAGTCGCTCGACGAATTGACGATTGCCGAAGCAGCCTATCTCGCCGCGCTACCCAAGGCGCCGAACAATTACAACCCGGTGCGCGATCATGACGCCGCCGTCGCGCGACGCAACTGGGTCATCGGGCGCATGGAGGAAGACAGGCGCATTTCGCGCGACGAAGCCAATGCGGCGCGTCAGGAGCCCTTGCAAACGCGTTCGCGCGACGAGGCGGAAACGGTCACGGCCGATTACTTCACGGAAGAAGTGCGCCGCCAGCTGGCCGCTCTGGTGGGCGAGAAAAACCTGTTGGAAGGCGGTCTGGCCGTGAAAACGAGTCTCGATCCGCGCCTGCAGGAAATTTCCAGTCGCGTGTTGCGCGAAGGATTGATCGAGTTCGACAGGCGGCAACGCGGCTGGCGCGGGCCCGTCGGGCATTTGCCGACGTTGCAGGCATGGCAGGCGCAGCTGAAGAAAATTATGCCGCCGCCCGGCGGCGAAGCGTGGCCGTTGGCCGTCGTGATCGGGTTCAAGGATAACGCCGCATCCATCGCGTTGATCGACGGAACGCGGGGAAGCATTCCCTGGAGCGAAATGAGCTGGGCGCGGCGCGAATTGCCCGACGATAAATTCGGCCCACCCATCAAAAAGCCGAGCGATGTGTTGGCGGCGGGCGATGTCGTGATGGTCGAAAAGGTGAAGGCGGGCGAGGACGGCAAGCCTTATCCCGAAAACACATATACGCTCCGGCAGGTGCCTGTTGTGGAAGGCGCTATCGTTGCGCTCGATCCGCACACGGGCCGCGTCTTCGCCATGAACGGCGGTTTTAGCGCGAAAATCAGCCAGTTCAACCGCGCGACGCAAGCCAATCGCCAACCCGGTTCGGCGTTCAAGCCGTTCGTTTATTTGGCCGCGCTGGACAAGGGTTTTACGCCCGCCAGCCTTGTTCTTGACGCGCCGTTCGAATATGTGCAGGGGCCGGGTCTGCCGTTGTGGCGGCCCGAAAACTATTCCCAGCAATTCTATGGCCCGACGCCGTTGCGTGTGGGCATCGAAAAATCGCGCAACGTGATGACGGTGCGGCTTGCGAACGCCATCGGCATGGAGGCGGTTGTGGAGACCGCCAAGAAGTTCGGCATCGCCGACGACATTCCCAACTTGTTGTCGTTTTCGCTGGGGGCGAAGGAGACGACGGTTCTACGCTTGACATCGGCGTATGGCATGATCGTGAACGGCGGGAAGAAAATCACGCCGAGTTTGATCGACCGCGTACAGGACCGCGACGGCCGCACAATCTGGCGGCAGGATGGCCGCGCGTGCGAAAGGTGCCTGACATCGGTGTGGGACGCGTTGGCGCCCGTGCCGGAAATCCCCGATGCGCGCGAGCAGATACAGGACCCGCGCACGGCCTATCAAATGGTTTCGTTCCTTGAAGGCGTCGTTCAGCGCGGCACGGCCGCGAAGATGAAAGGCATCGGCTTTCCGCTGGCTGGCAAAACGGGTACGACGAACGAGGCAAAAGATGCATGGTTTATCGGCTTTACGCCCGATCTGGTGTGCGGGGTGTTCGTCGGCTTTGACGATCCCAAGCCGCTCGGCTCTCACGAAACGGGCGCAAGCGTCGCCGTGCCGATATTCCAGAAGTTTATGGCCGAGGCCATGAAAGGCAAGCCTGCCACGCCTTTCCGCGTGCCGCCCGGGCTGCGCATGGTGCGCGTCGATCCAGAAACGGAAGAGTTGGCTCCGCCTAGCGCCAAGAACGCGATATGGGAGGCGTTCATTCCCGGCACCGAACCGCAGGAAGGCGTGGAGCGTGTGGTGCTTGACGGCAGCGTGACAGGACAAGCAGCGCAAGGCGCGGCGGCGGCGGGATTTGCGCCACCAGCGACAGGGACGGAAGGCGCGCCAGTCGTTATCGAGGGAGCGCCGCCCGACCCCTATGTTTCGCACCAGACGCCCGTTACGCCATCGACGCAGGGGACGGGCGGGTTGTATTGATAAATCAATAGGATATACTTGTTATTACTTGCGGGATTTTTTGTTAAAATGACATGGTCAGTTAGAAGGATTGCTCTATGAAATATGCGCGCTATGGCGAAGAAGGAGATTGTGTCGATCTTGCCGAGTTTATACGTCGGCAGGACGGGCTAAGTGATGTTCGCAAGTGGACGGTTCGGCCCTTTTGCCCCGACTGTGGCGCGGCGATGCATCCTTATGACGTAAAAGGCGCGCTCGGGTTTCAAACGGTTGCGAAAGAAATCACGCGCGCAAAACCCGGGTTTCACCATTTCGATCATGCGGCGGAAGCCGATTGCCCCAGTTCATTCGCCAACGACCCGCGGTTTCAGGGCTTGTCGAGGAGCTATCGTTTCGACGGAAGAATTCGCGAAAGAAACAAGCGCGTTTTGAGCCACCCCGATGTTAGGGCCGAAAACGAAGCGATGCTGGGAAGGCTTCTTCGCGCCTTGAGGGGAGCAACGGTTGAGTTCCAAGAAGTTCAATCCGAATTGAATAAAGCCGAGAAGAAATGGGCTACCCTGGAATTGCTCGGAAGCCATCCGTGGGTGTTGCCCTATTTAACGGTATTGTTTGCCGGACATGTTCAGCGAACAAGCAACAAGGGCAAGCCTTTTAAAGCGGCTTTTGATGCGGTGGGCGAACAGGTTTTGCCTTATACCGATGTTAAAGGCGAGCGTAGATTGATAACCGTTCCCCAGAAAGTGCAGCTGTGCTTTGTCAACAAGAGCCGACGGGGCGGCGTAAGGTATGAACCCATGACATATGGCCAGACTTTGTTCGATGTCGCGCGCAGCAAGCCGCAAAGGCCTGTCTTGGCCAAGACCCCGTATCAACCCGCTCATGATCCGAATGTTCAGAGACCATTGACGCAAACTCATATGTTCAGGAAAGACGGCGATAACGCCCCCTTGCGTCTCAGGCACGGATAAGGCATGTAGATGCCGCTTTTTACGAGGTGAAAACATGCGCGCAGAAGTGCAAGCGGCGGTCGCGGCGACGGAAAAGTCGCTGGCTCTGCTGAGGAGGCATCTTTGACTACGACAAGGCCCTTATCCGTCTGGATGAGCTGAACGCGCTCGCCGAAAACCCCGACCTTTGGAACGATCCGCAAAAGGCGCAAGGCATCATGCGCGAGCGCACGCATCTCGACCAGGCCGTACGCGGCTATCGCGAGGTCGAGCAAATCCTGAAAGACAACGTCGATTTGCTGGCCATGGCGGAGGCCGAGAACGACGCCGCGCTGGTCAAGGAAGCCGAGGACGCTCTGTTCGCCTTGCGCGAGAGCGCGGCGCAGCGCGAGCTTGAAAGCCTGCTTTCCGGCGAGGCGGACGCGAACGATTGCTATCTTGAAATCAACGCGGGCGCGGGCGGCACCGAGGCGCAGGATTGGGCCGAGATGCTGCTTCGCATGTATACGCGCTGGGCCGAACGGCACGG
>CAZVCG010000006.1:0-64889 GCA_964626265.1 uncultured Rhodospirillaceae bacterium
AAAAAACACTTCAATTACGTTTGGGAAAGAACCGAGAGACACACTCCGGTGGAGAAGGCATGATCGGATTAGAAGAAAAAATCCTAAACAGGCGACTTTCCGATCTCTATGAAATGGAGATAGAGGACGAGCTTATTCTTTGGGAACAGTCCGTTGAAGCCATTAAGAATGTCGAGCGCATCAGCTTGGAAAAAAGCGCATATTTTTCCAATCTTCTAAGAAATGAGTCGGATGCTGACAGTTATCTAACATCCATGAGTTACTACTTCTTCACGGGAAGAAAGGGATTGTGGATTTATAAAAACGGAGAGTCCTTTATTCCGTTTTGTTGGCATCCCAACGTTCCCGATCAGGTGCTTGTATTCCCGCAACGAGGAAGAAGCTGCCCAGGCTTACTGGATGAGTTTCTTTCCAAAGTACCGATGCCTCCAGCCGGAATCTCTTTGGTTCGCGTCAAAGAGAGCATTGATGCAGTCCCTTCGATCAAAGCGATAGGCTCTTTAGGTTCTGTTGTCCTATCCCCTGTCGTTGAGCCTGTGCTGGACTGGAAGTATCCTGTTCGTGTGCTTTCCACAAAAACTGTTTCCGCAATGAATGGCCCTGAATTTCGCTACATTCGGAATCGCGTTAAGCAGATAGAACGGGCCGATGGAAAAATCGCTGCTATGAAGGATGTTCCGGTTCTTTTTCTGGAAGAATTTATTCGTAGATGGGCTGGCTCCAACACGGAGTTTTACACCGAAGAAGATGAGATGTTCTCACTCTATCAAAAGATTATTTCCTTCCGAGACAAAGCGGAGCTTGGCGTTGATGGTTTTGTCGTCTTTATAAACGGAGAAATAGAGGCCTTGACTATGTGGGATACCTCTAACGCGGGCACCCCTATTGCAAACCGTTTTGTCAATCTGTGCGATACAACGTATGGCGGCCTTGCAGATTTTTGCACGGTATCTCTTGCTAGAAAGCTTGGAGCGCAAGGCATCGAATATCTGAATATCGGTGGCGCGGAGACGGAAAGCTTGGACCAGTTCAAGAGAAAGTTTCAGCCTGCCTATAGCCTCAAGCTTCACTCTGTAGAAGTGAAAACAAAAACAACGAATGGCTTGTCTTTCAGACCCTATAGTTCTCTCAATGCGGAGGCGGCATCTTATGCTTAAGCTCAACGAAATTCATTCGATTAAAGTTGGCGACAAAGAAGTCCTTGGAAAATTGATCGGGATAGATTCCTACTTAATGGACGCTTTCGATGGCAAGCGCCATAAATGGAAAAGCTATACCTTTGTTTCCGATGCGAAAGGCGTTTTTGCGCGTTACTGGGTCACGGAGAGGAAAACAGGTTGGTTTCTTTCAACGGCTTCAAAACGCAAAACCCCGCCCAAGAATGCTAAGGTTGTGAATGAGCGAAGCGGGATTGTTCAAATTGATTTTGAAGGAGAAAAAGGCGTTTCAACGCCATCGGCAGCTTTATTGGCGTATCAAACCGGAAAAAACCTTTTCTTCACCATCGAACGCTTCCTTGATTCAGAGATCATGTTTTTTGACGGGCAAAAGCCCAAGGCTATGAAAATGCCGTGATGTTTATGGTTGTCGGCCCTTATTGACGCAGACTATTTCGCCCCTTGTGTCCTTTGTCCATTCAATCCCCCATCAACGACAAGGGGCACCCTCATGATTAGAAAGGCTTATTTCTGGCAGATTCCCTGAAGCCAGTACGATTTTTATTGCTTTCGCCCCGATACGTTGGCATATTACCAACATTGTTGCCCGATGGGCTGTGGCGTCATTGAGGAGGAGCCTCTTCGCTGGAGAGGTCTGGTTTTGTTTATGAGTTTTCAGGACGACTTGCTCCAGAAGGGCGTAACGGGACAAAAAGCCCACTATGCGGCGCAAGGATACCTCGAATTACTCCACGAACAACTGACCCTTGCCTCGGACGAGGCAGAACTTATCGTCGTTCTTTACACAGCGGGCCGGACGGATGAAATGAAGACTGCTCTTCAGGGGATGGGGCGGCGACTTGCCGATGCCGTCCAATCATACCAATCGGCTTCTTTGTTGATAGGAAAAGATGAGGATGCTGACTAGATCGGGTCGCTTTGATTAAGCGGCCCCTTTTTGTTTTTGGGTCGTCCTCACGATGGAAAAAGCCAGCTCTTTCGTCTGCTCAACGCTTAAGTTGTGGCGGACGGTATCGTTGTAGATAAACGAAATCCACGAAGCCAGTTCCTTCGGGCCAAGAGTCACGCCCACATCTTCGCAAGCGTCATAGACGAAGCCTATCACGGAGCCTAAGAGCGCCTGGTCGCAGGTCGAAGGTAGGCCGAGGTCAATATCGACAATTTCGTTTGGGGAGAGGTTCAGAACCTTGCTGAACTTAAGAAGCCATTCGATGGTGAGCTTTCGTTGGCCATTTATGACGCGGCTTACCTCTGTGTAATCCTCCCCCATTTCTTTTGCTAAGGGGCGGATTTTGAGGTCTCGCTTTGTAACAAGCTCTTTAAGTCGGTGCTTCATCATACCCTGTCATTCCCGAAGATTCCTGAGAGAACATTATAGACAATTCTCGGTCTCGTTTCAACGGCCACGTTGCCATAACGCCAACGGTTTAGCAAGGCGGATGCAGACTGTTTTACTTTCGTTCTCCATAAACAACACTAATTCCTGAAATTTTGTGAAGATTCTCTCTTGCCTAAGTGTTGGCATTATGCCAACACTTAGGGGACAGCGACAAACAAAGCCGGACATTCTGTCTAAAATAGCCAGCCCGCTTGAATGGTCGCCCTGATTTCTCTCACTTTTTCGGGTATCACCATGGACGAACGTAGAATAGTTACGGACGCGATTGCGTCTGCTTTCAAAGGAAAAGCATCGGTCAAGCGGGTTGAAGCCAATCGCTCAATCCGACTTCAGGATATAGAACAAGCAAACGCGGCGCACGATCTTGTGGCCCTGGTGGGCGAAAAAGTCCGGCTGGCCCGAAGCGGCGATAAATGGCGCGGCTTTTGTCCCTTCCACGGCGACCAGCGTCTTTCGACGTTTACCGTCAATCCCAAAACCAACCGTTACGCCTGTTCCGTTTGTGGCGCGGAGGGGGACGCTCTTTCCTGGATCATGGAAACGCAGGGATTGAGTTTCGCCCAAGTGGTCGCTCTATCGCTCAAAAAACCTCTTATCGATCCCCGCGCCCAGCAAGAGCCCATCGGCGCGGCCCTCAATTACGCCGACCCGCCGCCCTCCGACGAAGCCATCCGGCAGCACAAGCGCGAGATGGCGGAAAAAATCTGGAGAGAAAGCCAGTCGCCAGCCCACAGCCTTGCCGAACGCTATCTCTACACGAGGGGGCTTGTCCTTGACGGCCCTTTACCTGAAAGCATCCGCTTTCACCCGAACCTCTATCACGAACCAAGCCGGATGCAATTTCCGGCAATGGTCGCTATGGCGCAAACCACAGACGGCGCGTTCGCGGGCGTTCACCGCACCTATCTTGCGCCGAGCGGCATTGACGCGGCCCATGTCGCGCAAGGCAACGTCCGCCGCATGTTTGGCGAATGTTTCGGCGCGTTCGTCCACATCCAGGAAGGCAATCCCGAAAAGCTCGTCATGACCGAGACGATTGAATCGGCTTTGACGATTGCGCGGGCCTGCCCCGACCTGACTGTCTATGCGTCGATGGCCTTGAACAATCTGAAGGCGCGTGTGCCGGAGACCGTCAAAGAACTGATCCTGTGTCCCGAAGGGAATAACGGAAATCCGCACATGGCCGAGCGCATTTTGGTGGAGGCCGCGCAGGATCATACCCAACGAGGCCATCGCGTGTTCGTTGCCCGTGCGCCGCAGGGATTGGAGTTTTCCGACCTGCTGCTGGTGGATTAGTCGAGGTGGGAGCTGATGCACTATCAGCGTCTCCTCTCCTTGTGTTCCCATCTTGATGGCCATCGTACAGTTCCTTCCAAAATAGACCCCATAGCGAGCGTGCCGCTTGGGGAGGCCAGCGACCTATGCTGCCGCGACTCTTCAGGAAAGGGCCGCATCAGCGAGGCGTCTTTTCAAAAGATTCGCGCCTTCCGCCAGAAGATGGCGGAATGGGATCGCGATTACGGTGGGTTCGGCTCTGAAATCTCCGAAAGGAGCCGCCCCAAATGACAATCTCTTATCCGTGGAGCAAGTTCTACTGGAGCGATTGGGAGAATGATCCCGCGCTCCGCGTATGCTCACTCGCTGCCCAGGGCCTCTGGATGCGGCTCCTGTGCATTGCGGCAAGATCCACCCCGACTGGGTTCATAGTCGTGGCCGGACGACCTTGCTCCTCTACGGACCTCTCTCTTTTGACGGGGGTTGCCGAACGGGAGGTCGAAAGGCTTCTCGATGAGCTTTCCCAAAACGGTGTGTTTTCCCGCGATGTGAAGGGCCGCATTTTTTGCAGGCGCATGGTGCGCGACACGCATCTACGAGCCAGATTGCGCAAGAATGGCGCGAAAGGAGGCCAAAGCAGCTACTTGAATCAGAAAGGCATTTTTGCGCGGAACGAGCAAACGTCCGAGCAAGGCTCCGAGCAGGAGTCCGAGCCTAAGAAACAAGAGTCAAAAATTCAGAAATTAAAAACCCCCGAAAGCCCCCCTGTGGTTTTTGACGGTCACGGCGAAGCTGCGTCCGATGCCAAACGGGGCAGGCCCAAAGCCGTTGTCAGCAAGCTTTCATCGGACTGGTCATTGCCCGATGAATGGCGAGACACGGCGCTTGAGCGCAATTGGGCAAGCGGGGCGGTCAGCAAACAGGCCATGAAGTTCAAGCAGTATTTTGGCTTTGGCAAAGGCAGCGATATTCGGCGTAGCGAAAAAGGCTGGCGACAAACATGGCTGAATTGGCTGGATCGAGCGTTGAAGATTGATCCTAACGCGGCAACGTTCGGGCAAGCGGAAAGTCCGGCATTGCCAGCGAACTATCCGCCCTTGCCGGAACCTGTGCGCCAAAAACTGCAAGGCCATTACGCCTTTAACGAAACCTTCCTTCAACGATGGCTTGCGCCTTGTCTCATTGACCTTGAGACGGGCCGCATCACCGCGCCGTCGAGCTTTCACGCCGAGTATCTGGAAACCCGTTACGGCGCGGCGCTGGAACATGCGCTGGGCCGCTCCCTGTCTTTCGCCGTCGGCAAAACGCATCCCGCAAACATACATACAGGAGAAAGCAAGAAATGATGGGAAAACGGCCTTTTTCGGCAAAAAACCTTTCGTTAATCAACGAAGCGGAAAGGTTGTTTTGCCATAATAATCAGAACACTTGGAAAGTGTGCCGTGGGCCACGGGCGGTGGCTCATGGCTAAGAGGCGCAAGGCGAAGAAATGGATGCCCGTGCGCCTGGGGGAGCGTGCAACAATGGAGCTTCGGGCACAATGCGGCGGTGTGATAACGGAAGTCATAGATCGGGATTTGCGCGGCAACCCGTATATGATCCGCGACCGTGTGCGCATTGAGTGCGCGTTGGATTATTATTTTTGGGACGGGCGGTTGACACAAGGCGAATATGAGGCGGGGCTAAAGTTCCGCCGCGCCTATCAACGCGCCGTTCTTGGGCTTAAGGTCGAAGATCCCGCATCGAGCGGAGCCTATGATCCAGAGATGGCCATGCTGATTGTGCCAATCAGCGAGGAGATATTGCGCGACGCTTATGGCGAATTGTCAGCAGCGCAAAAGAAAATCATCATCGACGTGTGCGGTCACAACAAATACGCAGGCACGACGGATCGCGTTGAAACGTTGCATCGCGGCCTCGAAAAACTGGCGACGTTGTGGCGGCTGTAAAACTTTTTTGCATCCACCACAAAAAAACTGCTTGACGATCCCACGTAGAGGCCCTACGACTTAGGTAACGTTGCGAGACGTGGGTAAGGAGCCGCCGAAAGATTTTTCGAGCGGTTTTTTTGTTGGCTTTCTCATGCCCCCCCCGCGTTCTTTCGCCCTCCTGCAACGTCCTGATCTTCAAGGTACTTCCAGCCCGAAATGCTAAGGGGGCGGGCGTAGCGCGGGACTTCTCTAGCGACAGAATCAAAAAAGGGTGGACACTTTTGACGAAGGTGGACAGGTGGACACCTGTCCTTTTGTCCACGCGTGGACAGTCGGGAGGACAGCATTTCATGGACGCAAAACTTCCACGCATGGCTGAACGCATTGAGTTTTGGCCGACAGAAAAGCTGAAGCCTTACGAAAAGAATCCACGCCTTCATAGCGACGAACAAATCAGCCAGCTTGCGGCGAGCTTCATTCGCTTCGGCATGGTGATGCCGATCCTCGTTGATAAAGATGCGGGCGTGATCGCTGGGCATGGACGGCTGGAAGCGGCCAAGCTTGTCGGCCTTGAAAAGATTCCCGTTGTCGTTCTCGACAATCTCACCGACGAAGAAAAACGCGCCTACGTCATTGCCGACAACAAGCTGGCCGAGAATGCGAGCTGGGATAAGGAGCTTTTGGGCGAACATGTCGAAGTCCTTTTATCCAAGGATTTTGATATGGGCGTGATCGGGTTCTCCAAAGATGAATTGGAACAGCTTTTAGCCGAAGCACAAGACGATTTGAGCGACGGCTTCGACGATGATGAGAAAAGCGATGAAATACAGGACGAATCCGACACGCAATGCGTCGTCGGCTCCTACCGCATCCCGATCCCCCGCGCCGATTATCTACGTTGGCATGATGCCATCCGCTCGGCGGTGGGCTTTGAGAAAGACTGCATCAAAAACGAAATCAAGAGACGCCTGAAAATATGATAAAGCTCCTTCCGATCAACGCCGTGCGGCCAAGCGCCTATAACCCCCGCAAGGCCGATCCTGTGCGCCTGAAGGTTATTGAGCTATCGCTTCGCAAGCTGGGCTGGCTTCTCCCCATTTATGCGGATGAAGATGGCGAGATCCTTTCCGGCCACCAACGCCATCTTGTCGCAACGCGCATGGGAATGAAGCAAGTGCCTGTGGCCTACGTGCCGCGCATGACGCTGGAGGAACGCAAGGCGATCAACATTGCGTTCAATCGCGGCACGAACGACATGCAAAACTCGGACGCGCCCGACACGCTGAAGCTGGCGCTTGAGGAATGTAACGTTTTCGACATTGCCGCCGCCCTGCCGGATCAAGAAAACATTTGCCCCTGCTTAAATGCGGAAAGCGTTTCTCTCGTGCCGTTCCTTGAGGCGAATAAAGGGCGGTGGGTTCCTTACACGCGCAATCTCGCGCAAATGCTCCGCAAGCGCAGCATCCAAATGCCCGTTGTGGCCACAAGAGATTATAGGATCGTCAATGGTCTTGGCCGTGTCGAACTTGCAGCAGAGCGCGGCGAAAAAGAAGTTCCTGTTGTTTGGATCACGGAAGCGCAGGCCGCACTTGCAAGCGCCATGCTGAACTTTTTGAGCATGGATTTTGATATTCACACCCGTTACGCCGACTTGCTCCGGTATAATTCGTTCCGGCGGGTGCGGCGCGTTCGGGAAACGCTGGGTTGGGGTTTTATCTTCGCGCATTACCGGAAAAGCATCGTCAAAGAATATGACGTGACAACGCCGGAGAACGCCAAACAATGGAAGAGCCTCTACGGAACGTCTGTTGTGGACTTTGGCGCGGGGCATTTGACCGAGACCAAAATCCTGCGTTCCATCGGCGTGCGCGTATCAGCCTTTGAGCCTTTTCGGATCGGGGAAAAAGATGAAATCGACAAGGCCGAAAGCCTGCGCGTGGCGCGGGACTTTCTCGCGGACGTGGCCGCTGGCATAAAGTACGACTCCGTTTTCATTTCCTCGGTCTTGAACAGCGTCCCGTTCAAAGAGGATCGGGAACATATTGCCTGTTTGTGCGCCGCGCTATGCGGCCCCAAGACGCGGCTTTATGCAGCGGCTTCGGCGCGGTCTCATGCCAATTGGAAGAACCTTGCCGGATGCAACCAAATATCAGAACGCCGCCTGAAAGAATGCCTGTTCCGGCTGGATTATGAAGACGGCGTTTCGCTGGGCGACTTTCAGTCGAAGCCGAAGGTTCAGAAATACCATTCGCAGAAAGAGTTCTACGAACTGTTCCAGCCTTTCTTCGAGCGGGTACAGGTGGAGGATCGGGCGCACAACGTGACGGCCATTTGTGCGATTCCGAAACCGATAAGTTCGGCGCAATTAAAAGCAGCTATCGCTTTTGAGTTTGATTTACCGTATCCTGATGGGAGCCGTATGGGGTTGGTCGATGAGGCCGTCGCCGCTTATGAAAAACGGCTGGGCATGAAGCTATGATTATTCTTTTAGACCTGAATTACACGCTGGTTTCCAACAGCCAAGAAAAGATCAAACCCTTTGCTCGTCAAATCGACAATGAACGTTATTCGTCCGATCTTTTGAGCCGCATCAAAGACAGAACCGTTATTTTGATAACGGCGCGGCCCAAACTTCATAAAGACCGAACCCTTCAAAGCATCCGATACAAGACGGGATGGTTGCCGCAGGACGCTTATTTCAACGAGTGGTTCTTGACGCCTCCGTCCTGCAAAAAGAAAATCCTCGAAAAATACATCTTCCCCAAATATGGCGCGAACCCTGAAAGCTATGTTGCCATCGAAAGCAACCCTTCGACCCGCGCCATGTACGAAAAGTTTGGCATCGTCGCCCTGACACGGGACACGGTGCTTGAGACCTTTCGTCCCAAAGATTGATCCCTAAAACATTGTTGAAAGAAAATGGAGGTTCTGCCATGCGGATTCCGAGAGAGTGGACTTTTGCCAATCGGTCTGTGGCCGAAGGGTTCGACCACCATGTGCGCGAACAATTGCCTTGGTACGATCTTCTGACTTCTGCCGTTTCCTATATCGGGCGGCATTACATCCCGCAAGGCGGCCTTGTTTATGACATCGGGGCTTCCACGGGCAACATTGGCCGCGCCTTGCAAACAACGCTGGACTCCCGCAATGCCGAACTGATTGCGATTGAAGAAAGCACGGAGATGGCCGCGCTTTATGACGGCCCTGGCTCTTTGGCGATCACGAACGCTTTGTCTTTTCCTTATCAGCCGTTCGATCTGGCCATTTGCTTTTTGGTTCTCATGTTCTTTCCGCCGAGCGAACGAGAACGGTTTCTTGATCGGCTCAAAGAAAATCTGCGTCCAGGCGGCGCAATCCTCGTGGTCGATAAATGTGAGGCCGTGCAGGGCTATCCCGCGACCATCCTTTCCCGCATTGCGCTTTCTCACAAGATTGCGGCTGGCGTTCATCCGCAGGAGATTATCGAAAAAGAACTAAGCTTGAGCGGCGTGCAGCGCCCGATTGATCCGGCCATTCTGGGAGACGAAGCCGTTCCGTTCTTCCGCTTTGGCGAGTTTGCCGGATGGATTCTCGACTACAACAACCTGCATCGCAGCTAAGACAAAATGAATGATGGGCCTGTCAATCCGAGCTTATGCCGCGCACAGGGGGTGTTCAAAAAGCGCGGTCATGAAGGCCGTTCAAAGTGGCCGGATTACCAGAGACGAAGACGGCAAGATTGATCCCGCCAAGGCCGATCTTCAATGGGAACGAAATAGTGATCCTGGACAAGTGGAAGCGCAGAAAGAGGCACAACAACCAGCCCCTCCAGCGAAGCCCAAAACCAAAACAGACGAAACCGCACCCGCTGCATCATCTGCCGAAGGGCCGACCTACATCCAAAGCCGCGCCATCCGCGAGCTGTACGTCGCACGACTTCGGAAAATGGAATACGAGGAAAAGGCCGGACGGCTCGTCCCCTTGGAAAAAGTAACCGTCCGCTGGTTCAATCTTGCGCGGCAATTGCGCGACCAGCTTTTGGGCATTCCCAACCGGATTGACGCTATCGTTGCGGCAGAAAGCGACCGTTTCAAGGTCAATCAGCTTTTAAGCGAAGAGCTTTCCCGCGTGTTGGAAGAGTTCTCCAAATCCGACCCCGAAAATCTTTAACAATATGCGCGATCCGCAAGAAACAGCTTTTATCCTTTCCTATCTGGAAGGGCTAAAGCCAGACCCCGTTTTGCTGGTTTCGGAATGGGCAGATAACAACCGCTTTCTCTCCGGCAAGGCGGCGGCTGAACCTGGCCCCTGGCGCACAAACCGCACGCCGTATTTGCGTGAGATCATGGATTGCCTGTCGGCAAGCTCTCCCGTCGAACGGGTTGTTTTTATGAAAGGGGCACAGGTCGGCGGAACGGAATGCGGGAATAACTGGATCGGCTATATCATTCATCATACGCCTGGGCCGACGATGCAAGTCAACCCGACGGTTGAAAACTCGAAGCGCAATTCCAAACAGCGCATCGACCCGCTGATTGAAGAAAGCCCCGTACTGCGGGAACTGGTCAAGCCAGCGCGATCCAAGGATTCCGGCAACACGGTTCTGACCAAAGAGTTTCCTGGCGGCATTCTTGTCATGGCGGGGGCGAACAGCGCGGCGGGGCTGCGCTCCATGCCCGTGCGGTTTTTGTTTCTGGACGAAGTGGACGCCTATCCTGGAGACGTGGAAGGTGAAGGCGACCCCATTGCTTTGGCCGAAGCGCGAACGCGCACCTTTGCGCGGCGCAAGATTTACCTGGTCTCGACGCCGACGATTAAAGGCCTATCTCGTATCGAGCGAGAATATGAAATCAGCGATCAACGTCGCTTTATGCTGCCGTGCCCACGTTGCGGCGCGTTCCAATGGCTCAAGTTCCCACAGCTTAAATGGCCGCACAATCAGCCGGAGAAAGCGGCCTATGAGTGCGAACATTGCGGCCAGCTTTTTGATGAGCATCACAAAACGGACATGATGGCCAATGGTTATTGGCAGGCCCATGCCGAAGGCGATGGGCGCACGGCTGGTTTCCATGTTTCCAGTTTGTATTCGCCGCTCGGCTGGCGAAGCTGGGCGGAAATTGCCCGCGCTTGGCTTGACGCGCAAGGTTCGGACGCTTCGATCAAATCGTTCAAGAATACCGAGCTTGGCGAAACCTATGTCGAAAGCGGCGAAGCGCCGGAGTGGCATCGCCTCTACGAACGCCGCGAAGATTACCGCATTTGCACCGTTCCGATGGGCGGCTTGTTTCTCACGGCTGGCGTGGATGTGCAAAAAGACCGCCTTGAACTGGAAATCGTAGCATGGGGCCGTGACCGCGAATGCTGGTCGGTGGATTATCGGGTTCTGCAAGGCGATCCCGCCAAGCCGGAGGTCTGGCAGGCGCTTGACGCTATCTTGGGTGAGAGCTTTACGCATGAAGCTGGCGTCAATCTCGCCATCCTCAAACTGGCCATCGACACGGGCTATGCAACGCAGGAGGTTTACGACTGGGTACGTCATCAGCAAGGCGATAGGGTTATAGCCGTCAAGGGCGTTGACCGCCTTGGTGCGCCGCTGGGTGCGCCCAGCCCGATGGATGTGACGATACGGGGCAAGCGCAAGCGTCGCGGTCTTCTCGTTTGGCCCGTTGGCTCCTCCTTCAGTAAATCCGAAATCTATGGATGCCTGCGCAAAGACGCGCCGACCGACGAACAAAAAGCGGAAGGCACAGGCTTTCCCCCTGGCTATTGCCACTTCCCGAAATACGGCGAGGAGTATTTCAAGCAGCTCACAGCCGAGCGGCTTGTGACGATCAAAGACAAACGAGGCTTTCCGCACCGCGAATGGCACAAAGAGCGAGAACGCAACGAAGCCCTCGATTGCCGCGTGTACGCCCGCGCCGCCGCCGCCAGCGTCGGTATCGACCGCTTCACCGAGGCCATCTGGCAGAGGCTCGAAAAGGCTTTGGGCGTTAGTGATGAAGTCAACAGCCCCACAGATGAAGCCCCCACCTCACAAGCCAAGTCGCCACCCGTCCTCCAACGCCGCACGATAAGGAGCAGTTATGTATGACGCTTCCCGATTTCGAGAAATACAGAGGCTACATGGGCGAGTTTGATATGACGGATCAGGAGCGGGACGAAGTGACTTTGGCTTTATGGACGATCATCAATCACTTTATTGACCAAGCCTTCGGAGAGCATCCCGTTCAATTGTGCAAAAAGGCCACAAAAACAACCACTTGACCCGTGAATTTTGCCGCACCCTTTGCTATAATGGCGAGTTACTTCAGGAGGTGAAATGACCCATAACGCATATATCTATTGCCGTTCCGCGACGCGCGATCCAACAGACCCGTTGCCGGAGTCCATAAAAAAACAAGACCGCTTTTGTCGGCTATACGCAGAAAAAGAAAACATCAACGTCATAGAAACTGTGACTGATATAGGCATTTCGGGACTTTCCGAAAACCGTGAGGGATTTGATCGTCTTTTGGCCTTGTTGAACGACTTACCCAAGCCACGGGTCGTTATCATTTCCTCCCATGATCGTCTGGCTCGAAGCTTTGACGTCCTAATCCGCCTAAAAGAAAAAATTGAGGAAGCCGACGCCACGCTCCTTTTTGCTTATAAAGGTGATTAAAACTTCGCATGATCCATTCCGCCGTTGTCTATTGCCGCGTTTCCAGCCCTAAACAAGTCAAAGAGGGGCACGGGCTGGGGTCGCAAGAGACGCGGTGCAGGGAATACGCGAAGTTCAAGAATTATGATGTGATCCAAGTTTTCCAAGACGAAGGCGTTTCGGGCGGCATGATTGACCGCCCTGGCATGCAAGCCATGCTGACTTTCTTGAGAAAGCAAAAGAAAGAACCTCTCGCCGTCATCATTGACGACATAAGCCGCCTTGCGCGTGGGCTTGAAGCCCATTTGGAATTGCGGACGGCCATCGCGCAAGCTGGCGGTAAATTGGAATCCCCTTCGATTGAGTTTGGCGAGGATTCCGACAGCCGCCTTGTCGAAAACCTTCTGGCCAGCGTCTCGCAACACCAACGGCAAAAGAATGCCGAGCAAGTCGTGAACCGCATGAGGGCGCGTGCGATGAATGGCTATTGGGTCGCATGTCCGATTATCGGCTATCATTATCAGAACGTTCCAGGCCACGGCAAAATGCTTGTAAGGCAAGAACCTGTGGCCTCGATTGTTCAAGAAGCCTTGGAAGGCTTCGCGCACGGACGTTTTGAAACCAAAAGCGAGGTCAAAAGGTTTTTGGAAGAGCAAGAGGGCTATCCCAAAGATCGTAAAGGCGAGGTTCATCTTCAGCGCGTTGAAAACATTCTTCGCCGCGTCGCCTATGCGGGCTACCTCAACACACCAGAATGGGACATTCATTTCCTTCCGGCCAAGCACGAGCCGCTTATCAATTTCGAGACGTGGCAGAAAATACAAGAACGTCTTGATGGCGCGGCGAAGGCTCCGGTGCGAAAGGATCTTCGGGAAGATTTTCCTTTGCGCGGATTTGTCCTGTGCGCCCATTGTGGGAAGCCCATGACATCTTGTTGGTCGAGGGGCCGCAACGGAAATTATCCCTATTACTTCTGCGACACGAAGGGCTGTCCCGACTACCGGAAATCAATTCGTAAAGAAAAGCTGGAAAGCGATTTTGAGGTCTTGCTGGAAGGCCTTTGCCCTTCGGAGAAGTTTGTCGCCCTTGCCAAGGAAATGTTTCGGGAAAGCTGGGAGGCGCGAAACGCCAACAAGAAGGAAGGCCTTCTCCTCTGCAAAGCAGAGCTTCAGGCGCTTGAACGAAAAGAGGCCCAATTTCTGGATCGACTTGTCGAGGCCGACAATCCGAACCTGATCCTTGCCTATGAAAACCGGATCAAGGAACTGGGGCTTCGGAAGATCGTTTTGAGGGAAAAAATCGAGGCCAGCGGGCGGCCTCAGCAAAGCTTCAACGAGATTTATCGAACCGCCTTCGATTTTCTCAAAAATCCGCAGAAACTCTGGGTTTCCGGCGATATTATGGCCCAAAGAACCGTCCTAAAACTCACTTTTGAGGAGAACCTGAAATACGGTAGAAATGAGGGTTTTCGAACCGCTCTAACTACTTGTCCTTTCAGGTTTTTTCGGGACTTTAGTGCCGATAACTCCTTAATGGTGCCCCAGGAGGGACTTGAACCCCCACATCCTTGCGGATAGCAGATTTTGAGTCTGCCGCGTCTACCAATTCCACCACTGGGGCGAATACCAAAAACCGAGGGATAATAACGGGATGTTCAGCTTGGTCAATCGGATAATGAACGTATTGCAAAATAAGGTCTTTAACCCTTATCCCGCTGGGCTTGGCGCAAAAAATCCTGGGCTTTGTCCTTCATAGTATCCTCTATGCGGGCAGCCGCCTGCCATATGAGGCGGCTGACTGCGGGCAGAGCCTCCCCCCCCTTGTCGAGGACCAGCCGAACGGCCCCCGTGCGCAGAGCCATGAAAATGATGGGATCACCGCCGTAATTCGCCGTCTCTCGCGCGATGCCTGCCATTATGTTAGCCATTTCGTCGCGCGTGGGGCCATCATCGGGCTGGCGCAAAAGCTTTGCCCGTTCTTCGACCAAGGCCCGCGCCAAAGGATGCGAGAACTCGCGCTTCGGAATCGTGACCGTCATTTTGCCGCTCGTGGCCGTGTTGCCCGCCGCGTCTGTGACCTCAAGCTGAAGATCGACAGGCGATCCTGCCCACGGCAAGAAAGTGAGATCCTCAATGACGGCCTCTTTCACATGGCGTGTTTTCGGCGAAGAAAGAAAAACCGTCATGCCCTGTTGGACAAAATCGGTTTGCAGGCCGTTCACGGGGCGAACCCGCAACGTAATCGAATGTATGCCGTAATCATCGGACGCTTCATAGGACAAACGCGTTGCCTTATGCTCGTATGTCATGGGAGGATCGACAAACGCCACGCGCGGCGCTGCATCGCGGATCACGCGCGTTTTCCACGAAGCCAATTCGGTCCAGCCCTGATGCAGCGTTATGGAATCGCCGCTTTCAAGCTCCGCGCTCGCCACAAGACGGCCCTTGCCGTTGAGCTTGAGGGGGATGGTCTTCCCTGCCACCTCGAGCGTGGGGGGATCGTCCTGATCGGGAAGATCGACGCGTAACGTGCTGCCCGCCGGGACGTCGATATTTCTGCCTGATTGAACCTCGCCGGACTCGACAGCCAGGACTATCGGCGGCAGGTCGGTATATTTCGGCGGAAAGATTGACGCGTTCAACTCAAGTGGCTTTTTGGACGCGATAAGCGACGAGATGACCGGCCAGCTCTTCGGGCCCCAGCCAGCAACGCTCAGACCCAAGCCGACGAGGACGACAAACAATGCCAGATAGCGTAATTTGAAGCTGAAGCGCCCGCTCGCGTTCCGTAATTTGGCGGCATGAATCCCTTGCCCAAGCCGAAGCCCGCGCGGAGATTCGAAGGAGAACAAGCGATTCGAAGACTTGGGATGTAATGACATCAAAGGGTTAATAGCGCGTTTGGGTTAATTGGCGTCCTTCAAGGGCGAATCATCATGCCTTTTTAGCACAGTTTGCGGCCAAAAGGTGACGATCAAATAATAAGCCTTAACACACGGCGGTCATCACGCCGCCGCCGTCGCGTTTATCCACGAAGGCAACGTTTCCCAAGCGATTTGCTCAGCCACCGACACCCGACGCCGGACAACCGCGAATTGAGTGCCGTTGACCATGACCTCGGGGATCAGCGGACGCCCATAATAAGTGGACGCCATCGAACTGCCGTAGGCACCCGCCTGTAATATGGCTATCAAGTCGCCCTGCATCATCGGCGGCATGAAGTAGCTCTCGCCGAACACATCGACGGGTTCGCACAACGGTCCCGCTACCGTCATCGGCATAAGGGCCACGCCCTGATTTTCCTTCACGGGCAATATGCCGTGCCGCGCGCCGTGTAACGCCGGGCGAATCAGATCGTTCATGCCCGCATCAATGATAAGGTAGTTTTTCAGCGGCGTTTTCTTGAATTGTATGGCCCGCGCCACCAATATCCCCGCGTCTCCCACAAGCCTGCGGCCCGGCTCGACGGATATGGCGCAGTTCAAAGGCGCGATAATATCCTTCACGATGTTAACATAATCGATGAAAGGCGCGACATTCTGGCCTTCATAAGCGATGCTGAACCCGCCGCCGAGATCGAGCCGCTCTATGGCGATGCCTTGGGCGCGGCAGATGTTCACCATGTCGGCCAGCGTTTGGTACGCCTGACGGAACGGCTCGTAGTCGTAGCCATGCCCGCCGACGTGCACGGCAAGCCCTTTAAGCTCAAGCCCCGGCAATGACGACGACAACATGATCGCCTCTGCCAGTTGCGCGACGTCGATCCCGAATTTGGAATCCTTGTAGTTCGGCGTCGATTTTTTGAGGGCCTTAACGTCAAGGTCTGGATTGATCCGCAAGACGACGGGCGCAGGACGGTCAAGCGACAGGCTGACCTGACTGATCATCTGAAGCTCGGGGATGGAATCAGCGTTGATCTGATACGCCCGCGAAAGGATGGCGGACGCAATGTCGTCCCGGGTCTTGCCGACGCCGTTGAAGACGATTTTTTCAGGTTGAACACCCGCCTGAAGCACGCGCTCCAACTCTCCCACCGATGTGACATCGGCTCCCGCCCCGCAATCGGCCAGCGTACGGATAACCGCCTGATTTGTGTTGGCCTTGGTCGAGTAATGAAGCGTGACGTTCATGCCCACGAACGGTTCGTCGAACGCCTTGTAATTCTGTTTCAAGCGCTCTGTGGAATAGCAATAGAACGGAGTTCCGACCTCTTCCGCGATTTGCGTTAACGGGACCGATTCCGCAGATAAGACATTGTTACGATAATCGAAAATGTACATAATGATCGTCTCAAGACGGCGGATCGGTGGACGGATCAGGATATGTGCGTGGGAAAACGGCGGTTGAGCCAACGGGCGGATCAACCTGTCCGGGCTTTTTGCCGCATCCCGTCAACGTCCCTCCGGCGATCAGGAGAGCTAGCGCAATGAGGAATGCCCTCATTTGAGGGCGCGGGCCGTTCTTGACGATTTGTTGACGAATGACATTGATCATGGGGAAACCCAACAGGAAGCGGCCAATACTTTATGATGATTAAGAGAGTTTACGCAACATTCGTTTTTCTCCTCATGTTCTGCGGGCCTGTCGTCGCCAACGGCGATTCCCCACGCGATCTGAGCGCCAGTTTCCAAATGTTGGATACGCCATGGGAAGTCCCCGACCTTCTGTTTCGGGACGGCAACGGACGGGAATACACGCTGCACAACATGCTCAATAACGAATTGAAGGGGCATTACGTCCTTTTGGCCGTATGGGCAACCTGGTGCACGCCGTGCATGATGGAAATGCCGTCGCTCGACGCCTTACAAGGCATGATGGGGGCGAGAAACTTGACCGTTCTGGCGTTATCTCAGGAGCGCGAGGGAGCCGTTCTCGTGCCGGCCTTCTATCGACGACACGGCATCACAAACCTTAAAGTCTTCGTCGATTCCGACGGGCGCGCGATTCGACGCCTGCGCCTGCGCGGCATTCCTACGACCATCCTGATCGCGCCCGACGGCAACGAAATAGGACGCATATCCCGGCGCATAGAATGGGACCGGCCCGACAACGTCGCCGCGCTCGAAGCGATCATGGCGTCGCGTTAGAGCCAGTTCAAATAATTTACGTATAAGTATATGCTTTGCCGTTAGTGTCCTCTCCCCTTGCGGGAAAGGATAGTTTTTCTTAACGAGCAATGCATAGCATTGCGAGTTTAGAAAAACTTGGTGAGGGGTTACTCCTCAAATAATATCGACCCCTCACCTGCAAAAACTAAGGGGTTACTTGCGTAACCCAAGTTTTTGCTTCCTCTCCCGCAAGGGGAGAGGTTTGCGAGCTTCATCGCCTAGCTTGGCTTGGAAAATTATACGTTATGATTATAATTCGGCTTTAGGCCGCGGCTGTCGTAATGCCGCTGTAAACGGCTTTGATGTCAGTAGGCTGAATTTCCTTTCTACCAAGCGAAAGCGTCGTCATGCCGTCGCTGTCCGTCTGGATGCTGCTGACCTGCGCGATAACGTTGACGTTGGACGTGGTCATCGCCTTGCCATTACCATCGGTGGCGACGATTTTCAATTTATAGACTCCGTCCGGCAATTGCGCGCCGTTGTATTTCACGCCATCCCAGGAAACGCGGTTGACTCCCGAAGTTTTCGGCCCGCTCATCGACGCAAGCGTGTTGCCGGAGCTGTCGGTCACTGTGATCGCCACGTTCTGCGCGGCGTAGGGCAACGTATAGGTGAAGTTCGCGGCGCCGCCTTGCAGGACAAGCTCACCGTCAGCCGGGACTTCGACGGTCTTGCCGACATAGTTCAAGTAAGGCGTTATGCCGTTGGAGTTGAAGGCCTTGATAAGCGTGTCAAGCTTGGCGTTCGTGTTGATCTGCTGTTCGACGCCCGAGAATTGCACAAGTTCCTGCGTAAACTGGTTCGTGTCGGTCGCGTTCATGGGATCCTGATTTTGCAATTGCGTCGTCAGGATTTTCAGGAACGTGTTGAAGTCGCCCGTCACTTTGCTGAGCGATGTCGACGACGTCGTACTGGCCGCTTTTGCTTTGGCGGCAGCGGTCTGAGTTTTCAACTGGTCGATGTAGCTGTTGAGAAGCGCCGCGTTGTCTGTGCCTGCGATGGCTGCTGTCGTGCCCATGTGTGTCCCCTTATACGCGTAAGTTGATGCGGCCAGGCGTCAGGTAATAAATCTCCGCGCCGTATTCCGGTTCGATGTCCGCCACATCGGCAACGGATGGCGCATAGCCAGACGAAGAACCATTGCCCGAATGGCCGTTGCTGTTGGCGTTGAACAAGTTCTGTTGGCCGTCGCCGCGCAGACTGAACTGCAAACTGCCGGGGTCAGCGCGCAAACCTGCGTCCTGCAGGGCTCGCTGGAGGCTCCCCACATCCTTGAGGAGTAAGTCCAGCGTCGCCGGATTGTCGGCGACGACGGTTCCTTGAACGGTTTTATCCGCGCTGAACGTTAGCTTGATGTCGATGCGGCCCAAATCCGCAGGGCGCAGGTGAACCGTCATCTGGTTTTGCCCTTCCTTGATGCCCTTGTGCAGTTGCAGAGCGACCTGCTCCACCGCGGTTGGCAATCCGGCAGACCCTCCGCGCGCCGCGCGCGCCGCAGAAAGCTGGCTGGCGAAATCGTATGAACCTACGGGTTTCGCGCCTTCGGTCAGCATCGCATGTTGCGACCCTTGAGCATGCGAAGAAGCCGCAGCGGCCGACCCAACCTCACCAGCCCCTGTGACTTCGGCTGCTACTCCCGCCTTGACAACCGTTGCGTCAACAATGCCCTTGGCTGGCGCGTTGGAGGCAACGCCTGCGTTGACGTTGAATAAAGTGAGAAAATCGTCGCCCGCTTTATGCGCGGTTGCGCCATCGGTCGCTTTTTCCTGCGGCTTCCCCTTTGCGCCCGCGAGCGATGGCATGAGCGTTTCAAAAGCCTTGCCGCCCATGACAGCATTCGCGGCATTTGTGTCAGCCCCAGAATCGGCATCGGCCGTGAGCGGCAACGCGCCTTGCGCGGAACCTTTCGCCAGCTTCGGCAAAGCCAACGACATTGCCTGACCTCCAAAAACCGTTTCAACGGGATCTGTTACCGTTGCGCCCGTCTCCTCAGCCGCATTTCCCAGCGCGGCATCGGCCACGGTCTCCCTATCATTTAAGCCTTGTTTCAGCTTTTCAGCCTTATCCTGCATCAATTTGCTGATGAGCAAGAGCGCGGCCTGTTCCGCCGACATCAGGTCGTCAAGCAACGCTTTAACTTCGGTTTCGTCCATAATCTCCTTCGCCGGATTTTTGGAACCTGCCGTATCCGCTGCGCTTTTCGTTTCAGGGTCCGTTAGAAGAAGCTTGGCCATTTCGATGACCTTGCTGTCGGTCAAGACATCGAATTCATTGCCGGAATCGCAGTCTTCGCCTTCGTAGAGGCAAACTGCCGTGTCTTCCGTTTCCTCTACGGCCGCGATTTCTTCCGGAGCCGTCGTTTGCGTTTGGCCGGGAACCGCCTGTTTTGCCGTTTCGTCTTTGACGGGATTTTCCTGGGCCTCGGCCTGATCCGCTTTCCTGTCGAGATGGCGAATGCGCTGGCGATTTTGATAAAGGGCTTTCGCGTCTTCGCGAATGCGTTGCAAAAGCGACCGCAAGGCCGCGCGGTCTTCGGCGGCCGTATCGGGCGATGTATTTGCGGTTGCAACGCCACTTTGCGCGCTGGAAGGCGTTCTTGGCTTTATGTCAGCCAATTTACGGCTAATGACAGGCTCGGGCGCGACCGTCGTTTGCGACAAAATGTCCGCAAATAGCTTGGCTTCGAGTCCGTCCAAACTCAGACCAGAACGCAGCGTGGCCATGCTTGCGCCTACGCCGCCTGATTTGGATGTCTGGACCCCGGGATTGATATATGCGGGCATGGCGTACCTTTCAAATGTATCAGGCCGTGCGACTGACGGCCAAAGGTTGGCAGGTGGGACTATAGGCTCCAAGATTGAGGTTCGCCTTGCGCGGATCGTCGTATCCTTGCTTGGGCAAGGCTTCTTCCTTGACTTGCCTGATGATGTGATTGATGAGCCTTTGCGAACATTGAGCCGCCGTGCGCAATGCAAGCGCGTTACGCTCCGTCACTTCGGCGAGTTTAATGCCTCTTGTCTTGAGTTTGTCGCGCATGGCGGGAGTCGCCTTGGCCAGCATGTCGCCATGCGCAACCAAGGACTTCAGGCGCGATTGATAGTCGATAACGAGTTTGTTCTTGCGCGGCGTTATCTCTTTTAACCCCGTCATGTCGTGCTTTGCCAAAAGCGCTATTTCGTCGGCAAGCACTTTTTCCAGCTCGCTCATCACGGAAAGCGCGTCTTCAAGAACGGATCCGGGTTTCGCGGCGGGTTGTTGAACTGACCTCATATGATACCCCCCACTGCTTTGTTATCCGCCTGGCTTTGCAGCTTGATCATTTCGCTTTTGATGATGTCGGCCAGCTTTCCGCCGGAACCTGCGGAAACGGCCTTGCCGTATTCCTGAACAAGAAAGCCGCGCATCAGCTCTTCGCCGTGGCCGCCGCCGAACATTTCGTTGACGCCAAGACCTTCGAACATAGGTTGAAGCATCTGCGCCATGAACATTTCCTCGAATTTTTTGGCCGATGCGGCGAAATCGGCATCCGTACGTGCTTTGCCGACGCGGCTGAGCGTCCTCGATGCCAACGCGTCTTCCATGCCGATGGGATTGATGGCGAGCAACACCTCACTCATCAGATGACCTCCAGATCGGCCTGCAACGCACCAGCCGCCTTGATCGATTGCAAAATTGTGATCATGTCACGCGGTCCGATGCCGAGCGCATTCAGGCTTTGCACCACGTCATGCAGGCTCACGCCAGGCTTGAACAAAGCGAGCTTGTTCCCCTCGCCTTCATTCACGTTAATTTCGGTGCGCGGCACGACCTGCGTTGTTCCGCCCTGCGATAATGGTGTGGGTTGTGAAACTTGCGGCGTTTCGTTGATGCGGATCGTCAGGCTGCCCTGCGCGATGGCAACGGTGTTGATCCTCACGTTCTCGCCCATCACGATCACGCCCGACTGCTCGTCGATCACGACTCGCGCGGGTTGATCGGGCTCTACCTGCAATTGCTCGACTTCAGTCATAAGGCCGACGACGTCATGGCGGCGCGCGTCGGGTACCAACATCCGGACCGTGGCGGAGTCGACTGCCTCGGCGGCCTGCATCTTCAAATGCTGGTTGATCGCGGCGGCAATGCGGCGAGCGGTGGTAAAATCGGGATTCTTTAAAGACAGCCGCATGGAGCCGAGTTCCGACAAGCGGAATTTTATCTCGCGCTCGACAATTCCGCCGTTCGCTATGCGTCCGGCCGTTGGCACGCCTTTGGTGACCGAGGTGCCCTGCCCTTGCGCGCTGAAGCCACCAACCGCCACGGAACCTTGAGCCACGGAATAGACTTCGCCATCGGCGCCCAAGAGAGGCGTGACCAGCAGTGTGCCGCCGATCAGGCTTTTCGCATCGCCAAGCGTAGAGACCGTAACGTCGATATGCGACCCTTGCGCCGCAAAGGCCGGAAGCGTCGCCGTGACCATCACGGCCGCGACGTTCTTGGTCTTCATGCTGGAACCGCGGGTATTGATCCCGAGGCGTTCCAACATACCGACAAGGCTGGCTTCGGTGAACGGCGAATTCGTCAGGCTGTCGCCCGTGCCGTTCAGGCCGACCACAAGGCCGTAACCGACCAGCATATTGTCGCGCACGCCTTCGAAATCGACGACATCCTTAAGGCGCGAGGACGCACGAGCGTCCTGAAATGGGTTGAGGATCAGGAGCGCAAGGCCTATGGCCGCAATCAGGGAATACTGGCGGGCGCGGCTCCACCTCACCGCCAGCGGGGGGGCCAAGGGAGAGAACAGACCTTGAGTTAGAAAGGCAAACATGACGACTCCTAATCCTCTGCCGTCCCCTTATGCAGACCTCATGCCAGAATCGCCCATCGACCGCTTTTTGTGAGAAATTTTTCAACAACCTGTTGATCAATTTGCCTTTTTATGGCTAACGTTGCCGCAGGATTTGGCTTAGACTACATTCTGCCAAGGCAATGAACGCCGTCCGACGCAATGCTGTCGCGGAATCGGTGGAAGAATTTGCCGGGTTTTTATGAGTCATAACAAAGGGCTGGAACGACGGATTATGAGGTCAGACCATGATTAGCAAGATCGACGGCCCCGGCCCTGTCCGAACCCCGCCCACCGTCCGGCGCGCCAGCAAGACCAGCAAAACGGGCAGCACGAGTTTTTCATCCCACCTTGGGGCCACCGATGAAACTGAAGCAACGACAGCGGCATCAAGCGCCAACGCGCTGGGCGCGGTTGCAGGCGTATATGGGATTCAAGAAGTCGATGACGCGCTCGCCCGCGCCGCCAAAGGCAAGTTGAGGGCCACGGATATACTCGACCGCCTGGAAGACCTTCGACTTGAAATCCTTAACGGCACGCTGTCGGCCGACAAACTGCGTCAGTTGTCGCATATCGTGAATATGCGCCGGCCTGAAGTTACTGACCCCCGTCTGGCTGAAATTCTTGACGAAATCGACTTGCGCGCCCAGATAGAATTAGCCAAATTCAGTTATCAGCAATCCGGTGCATGATTCAGGGGTTTATAGCGGCAGTCCGCAAACGTTTACAAATGAGCAGCACATCTTAGTCATGGAGATTCAATGAGCACAGTAACCTTGCCCAATAATTACAAGCCCACGGAAAAAGAACCGTACATGAACCCGGTTATGCTTGAATATTTCCGTCAAAAATTGTTGGCTTGGAAAGAAGAGATCATCAAGGAAGCCGATATGACCCTGCAAGAGTTGCAGGAAGAAGGCGGACTTCAGGAACCCGATGTCGCCGACCGCGCTTCGGTCGAGACCGAAGTCGCGCTTGAGCTTCGCGCCCGCGACCGCCAGCGCAAGCTGATTAGCAAGATCAACGAAGCTCTGGATCGCATCAAGAGCGGCGAATACGGCTATTGCGAAGAGACGGGCGATCCCATCGGCATCAAACGCCTCGAAGCGCGGCCCGTCGCCACGCTTTCCATCGAGGCCCAGGAACGTCATGAACGCAAAGAACGGACCCAGCGCGATGAACGGGAATAAACTTCGTTTTCTTGCCGCCGTTATCGCTTCCGCCTTGGCCGTGTGCGGGGCGGCTCCTGTTCTAGCCGTCGAAGGCTCGGCGCCGGCCATGTCCGGCATTCAGGAAATGGTAGTGCAAGACATACGATTCGGCAGCGAAGAGAAAAAGACGATTTGCGGCATTAAACCGGATCAACTTTATATGCATATCGTAAAATCGCTTAAAAACTTCGGATTGCCCGCGATGTCGGTGCTTGAAGCAAAGCCTGTAAAAATGGGGACCGCACGCATCGAAATCGTGCCGGAAGTCTTATCGTCGAATTCCCAAGGCATCGAATGTACGTCTTGGGTTTCCTTGACCGCGCAGTCGCACAATACCGTGAAAGTTCTTCCCATCGAAACGCCGCGCAACCTGATCGTGACTTATTGGCGCGCCAATGTCCTGGTGAGCAGCATAGAAAACTCGCACTTTCAGGTGCTGAAGGACTCGTTCGACAAGCTGATCCGTAAGCTCGCGCAGCAATACAAGATGGATCAGCCACCGCCTTTGCCCCCGCTCGAAGAGCAAAATTAGCTCTTCCGTCCGCGGCCGATCGACGTATACTTAAAGCCCGCTTCCTTCATGTCTTCCGGCTTATAGATGTTGCGCAGATCGACGAACACCGGCTGACGCAACAGCGATTTGACTCGTTGAAGATCAAGCGCGCGGAATTCGTTCCATTCCGTCAATATCGCTAAGGCATCGGCGCCTTCCAGAGCGTCATAAGCTCCTTCGCACCACACGATGTTTTGCAAAAGCTTTTTGGCTTCGTTCATGCCTTCGGGATCAAAGGCGCGGATCGTCGCCCCCGCTTCTTGCAACATCGGAACGATGTCCAGACTCACGCTGTCGCGCATATCGTCCGTGTTAGGCTTAAACGTCAGCCCCAAAAGCGCAACCGTCTTGCCCTTCACCGAACCGCCGCATGCGTTGATGATGCGGGCGGCCATATCCTTTTTGCGTTTGGCGTTGACTTCAACCGTCGTCTCGACAAGACGAAGCGGCGCGCCGGCATCCTTGGCCGTGTGGATGAGCGCGAGCGTGTCCTTGGGGAAGCACGATCCGCCATAACCGGGGCCGGCGTGCAGAAACTTGCGCCCGATACGGCCATCGAGGCCGATGCCTTTCGAGACCGTTTGCACGTCCGCCCCGACCTTTTCACACAGGTCGGCGATTTCGTTGATGAAGGTGATCTTCGTCGCCAAAAACGCGTTGGCAGCGTATTTTATAAGTTCGGACGTTTCCAAAGTCGTGATGACCATGGGCGTTTCTATCAGGTACAGGGGCCGATAAAGCTCGCGCATAACCGCAGCGGCTCGCTCCGTCTGGCAACCGATCACGACGCGATCGGGACGCATGAAATCGCCCAGCGCCGCGCCCTCGCGCAAGAATTCTGGATTCGACGCCACGTCAAAATCGGCCTTGGGGTTGGCTTCGCGCACGATGCGTTCGATCTCGCGGCCCGTGCCGACGGGAACCGTCGATTTCGTGACAATGACGGTGTAGCGCGACAAATGTTTCGCGATGTCTTTCGCAGCTTGATATACGTAACTCAAATCTGCGTAACCGTCGCCGCGGCGCGTGGGCGTGCCGACGGCGATGAACACAGCATCGGCCTGCGCGACCGCCGGACCTAGCTCCATCGTGAACGTCAAGTTGCCGTTCTTCATTCCCTTGAGCACAAGCTCGTCAAGGCCCGGTTCGAAGATCGGGATAATGCCTTTCTTCAGATTCTCAACGCGCGTCGCATCCGTATCGACGTTCGTGACCTTGACGCCGAACTCGGCGAAACACGCGGCCGACACGAGACCGACATAACCAGCGCCCACAACAACAATCTTCATAACTTTCGCTCCTAGTTAACGATCTTCTTCAATACATCACGCACTTGCGCGCCCATCTGGGGATGCGCCAAAGCAAACGCCACGTTGGCCGCGATAAAGCCGATTTTGTCGCCACAATCGTAGCGGACGCCTTCATAGCGCAGGCCGTGGAACGGCTGGCGGCCAATGAGACGCGCCATGCTGTCCGTCAACTGGATTTCGCCGCCCGAACCTGCGCGCTGATTTTCAAGTTCAACGAACACTTCGGGTTGAAGGATATAACGGCCAATAATGGACAGCGTGGATGGCGCTTTTTCCGGCGCGGGCTTTTCGACCAGGCCTTTGATGCTCGCCAAGCGTCCGTCGTCCTTTTCAACGTCTAGAATGCCGTAGCGGTTCGTTTGCTCGCGCGGCACGTCGACGACGGCGACCATGTTGCCGCCGATCTCGTTATAGGCTTCGATCATCTGCTTGAGGCACGGCTTCTCCGACAACACGACGTCGTCGGCCAGCAAAATCGTGAACGGCTCGTCGCCGACAAGATGACGCGCGCACCACACCGCGTGGCCGAGGCCAAGCGGCTCGCGCTGGCGCGTGAACAGCAATTGGCCGGAGTCGATATCCGTCGCTTTCAACAATTCCATTTCGCGAGTCTTATTCCTCGCTTCGAGCGTGCGCTTCAAATCCTCGTTGCGGTCGAAGTGATCTTCAAGCGCCCCCTTGCCGCGGCTCGTCACGAAAATAAACTGCTCGATGCCTGCCGCGCGCGCTTCATCAACGGCGTGCTGAATAAGGGGCTTATCAACCAGCGTCAGCATTTCCTTAGGCATGGCCTTGGTCGCGGGCAAAAAACGCGTACCTAAACCGGCGACAGGAAAAACGGCCTTGCGAACAAGTTTTTTCATCAATATCTCCTTTTGAATTTAAGCGGGTAATCCGGGTTCTGCGAGCGCGTCCCTAACGGCCTGGCATATTTCTTCAAGCGAAAAAGGCTTCGCTATGATGCGGTGAGCCAGAGCGTCCATGTTATGGGCGCGCATGCGTTCCTGCGCGTAGCCGGAAATCATGACGATTTTGAGATCGGGATGCACCCTCACGGCCTTCAGCGCCAAAGCTATCCCATCGACATTCGGCATAACGATATCCGTCACCAGCACATCAAACTTTTCGCGAGCCAGAACATCCAGCGCTTGCTGGCCGTCCGTCACGCCAACGACGGAGCAGCCCATGGTTTGCACCGACCGCACGATAAACTCCCGTACGGCCGGGTTGCCTTCCGCTACCAGCATCTTGACGTCGGGGCTCCAAAGAGCCTCAGGGTTTGTCGTCATGTCGCGGCTCGGCAAAGCTCAGGTTAACCTCCATCACCGTGCCGGGCGGGGTCACGATCGACGAATGGAAGGGCGCCGAAGCGCCGGCAGGCAATGTAGCCTTTGGAGCCTCGATACGCCAGCTTTGTATTATTTTCTTATCAGGGCCTAAGGCGTTAACATTAATGTCGGGAACGGGCCGCATTTCGTCGGCCTCATTAAGAATTACCCCCTCAACGACAAGCTGCATACCACCGTTTTCGTACCTGCGTTCCGAGCGCACGCCCTGCAGGCTGAATCCCTCCCCTGCCAAAGGATTGGTTAATCCGACCGCGTAAAAGAGTTTTTCGGTCTCGCGGACGCAACGGGACATATATGGGCTGTTAACCAAAAAAACGATTAAACCCGCGGCGATTACTCCTCCCATGCTGATTTCAAGTGCAGTGCGAATCTTGCCCCATGCCATCGTTGACCGCACGGCAGGCAGATTTTTCGCCGGCGGGAGCGATTCGGCAACGTCAGTTTTTTCTTTCCTTGCGAGTGGCGGCTCCGGCGTTGCGAAAGCCGGGTCTGTCGAAACGTTAGGCGGCAACACGGTAGCAGGATTGGGCTTGGCTTCAGACTCTGGATGATGCGTCCTCGACGTGTGCGACGCTTCCATTGGCATGGCGGTCGTCTTGGGGGGGAGGTCGGCCATCCAAGCGTGTGCGCAACGCGCGCATTTGACCTGCCGCGGTCCGTTGGCAAACACAGAGGCCGGCACGAGGTAGCTGGCCTTGCAGGCGTTACAGACGAGAATCATCCTTGAAGGTTATAGGAAATTTCAAGGGCATCAAGCAACCGGAAGGGTGTCTTCATCAGACTCGGCGCCTTGATGAATCCTCTACCTGAGTCTTCTTTTACGCTTTCATGGGGACTGACGCGCCGTTAGAATCTTTAACGGCGCGAATCACCCACTTTAACCATCAACTTTTCTCATGCTCGTAAACTTTGAACACGTTCATTTGCGCTATGGCGCGCACAAGCCCGTCCTGACGGACATAAGCTTTACCCTTGAACCCGGCTCGTTTCACTTCCTGACAGGGCCGAGCGGCGCGGGCAAATCATCGCTTTTGCGCCTCATCTACATGGCCTGCCGCCCGACGCAGGGCAACATCACGCTCTTCGGCAAAGATGCTGCGCATATGCCGCGCGACAAGGTTCCCGCTTTGAGGCGGCGGCTTGGTTTCGTATTTCAGGATTTCCGTTTGATCCCGCACCTCACCGCGTTGGAAAACGTCGCCCTGCCCTTGCGGCTGGCGGGCGGCAAGGATGAACAGGTGCGCGGGCACGTGACCGAACTTCTGGAATGGGTCGGGCTTGGCGAACGTGTTAACGCTTATCCATCCGACATGTCCGGTGGCGAACAGCAACGCGTCGCCATCGCGCGGGCTGTCGTCAACAACCCAAAGCTTCTGTTGGCCGATGAGCCAACGGGCAACGTCGATACCGAATCGGCAATGAAGCTCCTTCGCCTGTTCGTTGAACTTAATAAGATGGGAACGGCGGTTCTGTTGGCGACGCACCAACAAGGCATGGTGGAGCATATGGGTTATCCCGCATTACGCTTAACCAAGGGGCGCCTTCTTGCCCCGATGGCCGAAGCGGCTTAGTCTCCCTTCCAATGAACGTACCTGCCAATCTTTTTACGTCCGCGTTTCGCGAGCAGCGGTTGGGATTGATGTTCACGGTTCTCGTGGCTGCGCTTGTCTATCTGGCGTCATTGGCCGTTGCTGCGCAAGGCGGTCTTGCCGTCGTGTCGAGCGGTTGGAGCCGCAACGTCCAGGGCCGCCTGACCGTCGAAGTTCCGTTTCCCGACGACGGCAACGCGCAAGCGCACAACGATCACGTCAAGAAAATCACCGCCGCTTTGAAAGCCATGCCTGACGTGACGTCCGTGGCCCCATTGTCTGATTCCGAGATTGCGAGTTTGCTCAAGCCGTGGTTTATGGAAGGGCCTGTTCTGGCTTCATTGCCCCTGCCCGCCCTGATCGACATCGACTTGAAGAACGTTACGCCCGCGACGACGCAGGAACTCAGGAAAAAACTGATGCCGATTGACGGCGATGTGCGCATTTCAAGTCGCGCCGAAGGGCTGGATCAACTGATGCGTTTGATCGACGGGCTGCGGATCGTGGCTGGCGTGATGATCGCGCTCACGGGCCTGACGCTGGTGATCGCCATAAGTTTGATCTGCCGCGCGGCGATGGCGGTGCAACACGACACGATCGAGCTCTTACATTTCATGGGAGCGACGGATTCCGACATCGCCGGACAATTCGTGAATCACGCGCGGCGGTTGTCTCTGCCCGCTGCCTTTCTGGGGTTTTTAGGCGCGGCGGCGACTTCTGTTCTCCTGTTTTATCTTATGCAAGGATTTTGGGGACTGACGCTGGCGGCGGGTCACAGCTGGTTCGCGCCGGGAATCGTCATGGCGTTCGTGCCGTTGGCGGCTATAATAGTCGCCCTGGTGACGACACGCGTGTCGGTACTTACTTTCTTGCGCCGGATGCCGTGATGTTCAGATTTTTGCGTCGATTGACTTTCTTTCTTTGCGGACTCGCCTTCGGCGCGTGGCTGGCGGGATTTTTCATCTACATAGCGCAGGTCAGCACGGCCAGCGAACCACTTATCGACGCGCACCTGCCCGCGACCGACGCCATCGTCGTGCTCACCGGCGGCAGCGAGCGGATTTCCACCGGCCTCGATCTCTTGAGCGCGGGCAAAGGCCGCAAGCTTTTGATCTCCGGCGTGCCACAGAACTTGACGTTAATCCACGTTCTCGCCAACCACAACGTATCGCCCGAACTGCGCGAATGTTGCATCATGCTAGGCCACGATGCCGTCGATACCGTGGGCAACGCGGAAGAAACGAAAACCTGGGTGAAAGCCGAGAACATCCACACGCTTCGCCTTGTCACCGCGCACTACCACATGCCGCGAAGCCTTTTGTTGTTCCGCAGAATGCTGCCGGATACGGTCATCACGCCGCACGCCGTCGCACCGAACAGCGTGCCGCTCGACGGCTGGTGGAAACGTTATGGCACGACAAGTCTTCTGATCACCGAATACAATAAGTACGTCGTCGCTATGCTGCGCGAATGGTGGGAAATGAAACATGGGAAAATTTGAAGTCGTCATCCGCTCTGTCATTTTCAACATCTTTCTTTACTTCTGGATGTTCGTGCCGACGTTCGCGATGCTCTGGATCATTCTGTTGCCCGACCGCCAGTTTTTCGCGTGCGTAAGGTGGTGGCAATGCCAAGTTGAACGAATGGAACGGCTTATCCTCGGCCTTCGCTATGAAGTCATAGGGCGCGAGAACATCCCCGAAGGCCCGTGCATCATCGCCTCAAAGCACCAATCGGCATGGGAAACGTTGCGGCTCAACGTGTTGTTTGACGCGCCCGCCATCGTGCTCAAGCAGGAATTGGTGAAAGTTCCCATATGGGGCTGGTACGGCTGGCGATGCGGCATGATCCCCGTCGACCGGAGCGCCAGCGTCAAAGCCCTTCAACGCATGATGAAAGCCGCCAACAAGGCCATAGCCAAAGGCCGCAAGATTTTCATTTTCCCGCAAGGCACGCGCGTCTTGCCCGGCGTGAAAACGCCCTATAAATCCGGCACGGCCGCGCTATACAAACAACTCAATCTGCCCGTGGTGCCGATGGCGGTGAACTCGGGCCTTTTCTGGCCGAAAGGCGCATTCATCAAAAAGCCGGGGACGATCACGATTGAGTTTCTGCCGCCCATTCCGGCGGGCCTGTCTCGCGCTCAATTCATGCGCGAGATCGAAGAAAAGATCGAAACCGCAAGCGACAGGCTGGCAGGATTGGTTTAGCCCCAAAGATAATCTTCGAATTCGCCGCCTTTTTTCTCGAAGTCGTAGCCGCCGCATGCGCCATCGGGCCGAATTGGCTTGGCGACCATCATAAAGCCGTCGTCGAATAGAAACGCCGAACGCGCTTTTTGCGCGGCTTTTTTGGCGGCTTTCATCACCGGCCCGCCTTTGAGGCTTTTAGCCGAACCGCCTCTGGCATCCTTTGATGGTTTTACGGAAGGCGCAAAATCGTCCGGCTTCTTTTCATCCTTGATGGGTCTCCCCTCCAGCGCGTGCCTGTAGGCATTCGGCGGCGGCTTGAGGGTTTTAATATGGTAATGCGCCTCTGGAGCCACCGCATACTTCACGCCAACCTCATATGCCGTCAAAGACGCGGGCGCTCGTGGCTGCAATTGCGCATAAAATCCCGTCGAGCGTGAATTAAATTCATTCATAATTATGGCTCAGGCTCTACCTTGATCCTGTTTCCGGTGAAAGCAAAAGATGGATACGCGGGTGCGGGGCTCGCCAGAAAAGAACTTATCGCTGCTGCGATCATCACGGCTCCTTTTGCGCCTGGCCCGCCATTCTTTGCGGGGTCTTTGGGGGCTTCATCCTGCACAGGAGGTTTCTTTTTTGTTGCCGCCTTGTCTTGAACGACATTTTGATAAGCTTCCGCCGGAGGTTTCGGCGTGCTTCTTTCATAGCGTCTTTCTAAGGAAGGAGCCTCCCTGATTGCGACAATCATCGCCCAATCATGTACACGCCGCCCGTAATCATCTGCAGCCACGACGCGGCCCGAAGACACGTTCAACAACTCTGCAATGGTGGAGTGTGTTCGATTGAGTGGACCGTAACGGCCTGGCAGTCTTTGCAATCTTTCTTCTTCACGACGGGCAGCAACACGCATGGTACGCACCCTTTAGGACATTAAATATAGCCTGATGATATAGCGAAACACCCCGCTTGAAAAGCGTGACGATTATTTACTTTAGCTCTTAATGGTATTGTTTTTAGGCCTTTTTGCCGAGCCCCGTTGAGCCAAAGCCGCCTTCACCGCGTTCGGATTCAGGAAGCTTATCAACGGTTTGCCAAGCGATCCTCGCGTAAGCCGCGACGACCATCTGGGCGATCCGCATCCCGCGCGTTATGGTAAACGGCTCTTTACCAAGATTGGCGAGAATAACCTGCACTTCGCCGCGGTAATCGGCGTCGATGGTGCCAGGCGAGTTCAACACCGACAAACCGTTTTTCAACGCAAGGCCGGAACGCGGGCGCACCTGCGCTTCATAGCCTTCTGGCAAAGCAATTGCCAAACCCGTCGGGATCAATTTCCGTTCGCCCGGCGCGAGAATAACGTCTTCTTTCACCGCCGCGCACAAATCCATCCCCGCCGCGTGTTCGGTTGCGTACGCGGGAAGCTCCAGCCCTTCGGCGTGAGGCAACTTGGTGATGGCGACGTTTATGCGGGACATAGTGTTCCTCAAAAATTCCGTGTCATTCCCGCGACCGTCTTCGCTAAAGCTCCGGCGCGTCCGCAGGGAAAAGTCGCGCCGAAGCCCGAAGGGCGTATGACTCATATGGCTCGCGGACGCTCGCCGCTGGATCCCCGTTTGCACGGGAATGACGCATGTGTGTTTGCGTTTAATTCCGTTCTAACTAAGTGAGACTCAACAGCCTGTTTAACAACAAAGGAAACTTCGTACAACCCGCCTCAGCGTTGAGGTGGCCGCCATTCGGGATTTCGACCATCTCGGCCCCTGCTTTTTCGGCGATTTTCCTCGGCATCGCCAACGGCACATAGGGATCGTCGTCCCCCGCTATGCAAACGATGTGTTTGGCTCCAGCTTTAACGTCGTTCCAATTCGGCTCTGGACGGATGAACGTCGTGTTAAGTACATCGAACATTTCCAACCCCAACTCGTGCATAAATGGGCAAACAGCAAACACGGCCCTGAAGGGAAATGCCGTGCGCTCAGCCAGGCGCAACACAAACGCCGCGCCAATACTGTGACCGATTAAAATGGTGTCGCCAAGTTTATGATCTTTTAACGCTTCCTTGGCCATAGGATACCAATTGTTCCATGTCTGCCCTTCCGGCGTAGGAAAAGCGGGAACGTCCGCCGTGTGGCCTTCCTTTTCCAGTTCGGCCTTCAGCCACGGAAACCAGTTTTCCTGCGGATGTCCATAGCTGCCATGAACGATAAGGAAGTGCATTGCGTTATCCCAATATGGTAGCGCGGGGTTGCACCCCCGCGCCTAATCCGTCATTCCCGCAATTCCCCTTCGCGCGGCACGCTTCGATGACATGATTTTTTATAAAATGCCGAAATCTTCATGCATTAACCTTGCGCCGCTTTCGCTTCGATGGCTTCGCGGGCGTCGGTTTCGGCTTTGAGGACGAGGTGGGCGATTTCTTCGGCATCCTGCCATCGGCGGCGCAGGATGTTGAGGTATTCTTCGCGTTCTTGCGGAGTGCGGTTTTGCGTTTCCGGCGCGTCGAGTCGTTTTTTGTATTGTTCGTAATATTGCTCGGCGCGGTATTCGAAATAGGGAACCAGCTCTTCGATCTCGACCTTGTCGAACTCTTCCAGCGTCAACGCCTGCCGCACCAGTTCGGCGGTATAGCCGTCAAATCGCTCGCTAAGTTCGTCAAAGCGCATTTAGAAATCCATTTCAATGCCTTGTTTGGTAAAGGACGCTTTCTCCCATCAATCGGTAAACATTATCGAGCCGTTCTTCTTTCGACATGCCCGAAACCCATTCTTCGCGCACACCCTCGAATTGTTCAAGGGTTTTCAGAATGGCCATCGCGCTTTCACTGCCAAAACGTTCCACCAAATCCGAGTAACAAAGCGCTTCACCATTGGCCTTATTCAACATGCGCCTCACCTATGAAATTATTCGCGAAAATATACGCACTCAATGTACTACCTATTTTCAATAATAAATTGCCAAAAATGGGTTGTAAAGAGGGTGTATAACGATTTTAAATCGACCCCGGCCCGAGGGTGATTTTGAGGCCATCGAGTTGTTTTGTAAAAAAGATTTGGCAGGCAAGGCGCGAATTTTCGTTGACGCCGAAAGCGCCGTCCATCATGCCGATTTCTTCCTCCGAGGGTTCTGGGATTTTGTCCTTCCAGGCCGGATCGACGTAGATGTGGCACGTGGCGCAGGCACAGGAGCCGCCGCATTGCCCGAGGATCGGAATGCCGCCTTCACGGATGATCTCCATGATGCTCCACTCTTCGGTGGCTTCCAGTTCGTGGACTTTGCCTTCAATGTCGGTGCAGAAAATTTTCATGATCGTTTATCCCTTCTCCTTCACGCCCAGGGCGGTTTTCAGATTGCTTGAGGAAGTCGTATATTGAAAGCGGTATTTGCGGTCGGGATGCACGTAGCCGAAAGCCTTCTTCGCCGCCAGCGCAGCTTCATGAAAGCCCGATAAAATCAACTTCATTTTGCCCGGATACGTGCAGATGTCGCCGATCGCGAAGATGCCCGGCACATTCGTCTCGAACGTCGCGGTATCGACAGGGATAAACTCGCCCTCGAACTTCACGCCGAAGTTCGCCACAGGGCCGAGCTTCATCGTAAGCCCATAAAAAGCCAGCAAACAATCGCAAGCCAATGTGTAAGGTTCCTGCCCTTCTTTTTGCAGCGTGACGCTTGAGATTTGCGCGCCCTCGCCCGCCACGCCCGTGAAGTTGGCGATGACCAAATCCATCTTGCCCGCAGCGACCAAAGCCCTCATTTTACTCACGGAATCCGGGGCTGCGCGGAATTCGTCGCGCCTATGCACCAGCGTGATTTTCTTGGCGATAGGCTGCAAATTCAAAGCCCAATCGAGCGCGCTGTCGCCGCCGCCCGCGATCACAAGGTTCTTGCCCGCGAACGTATCCTTTTTGCGTACGGCGTAGAATACGGAATGATCTTCGAAAGCTTCGATGCCCTTGATCGGAGGCTTTTTCGGAACGAAGCTGCCGCCGCCTGCGGCGATCATCACAACGGGGGCTTCCAAAACAGTTCCGGCATCCGTGGTCACCCGCCACTTGCCTTCCGGCGTTTTTTCGAGCTTTTCAGCCATTTGCCCTAAATGAAAAACCGGATTGAACGGCTTGATCTGCTTCATCAGGTTTTCGGTCAGCTCCGCGCCCGTGCACATGGGGATCGCCGGAATGTCATAGATCGGCTTTTCGGGATAAAGCTCAGCGCACTGCCCGCCCGGGCGATCAAGAATATCAACCAGATGCGCCTTCATGTCGCTGAGCCCCAGCTCGAACACCGCGAACAGCCCCGCTGGCCCCGCGCCGACGATGATGACATCCGTTTTTTGCACTTCGCTCATTATGTTGGCCTTGTTATTGCGTGTGGAAAGCGTCTTAAACCACCTTGGCGTGGGCATCAAGGGGCACATGAACAGGGGCAAAAAGCCACAGGCCGGGTGACGATTTCTTCACTCTTGCGGAGAACGCCCACTTTCTAAAGAAGCCGAAAGCTTCAACCAAAAGGGCCGAAAGCGCCGAAATCTTCACTCAAATCGCCCCAAAAAGCCGAAATCTTCACCCGCCTAAAATTTTACGGTTAATAGGAATATATTCTTTACTTCCGCCCCAATCCGTGCTATTGACAATGCCACGGCCTATTGCGCCCAAGGACGGCGAGAGCCGTTTATCCCAAAAACCTGAACTGCGTCATCCCCGTGCAAACGGGGATCCAGCGGCCCGCGTCTGCGGGCCGTGTGACTCATGCATCGCGTAGACACGCGATGCTGGATTCCCGCTTTCCTCCTACGCCCTTCGGGCTTCGGCGCAACTTTTCCCTGCGGACGCGCCGGAGCTTTAGCGAAGGCGGTCGCGGGAATGACACAACGCGTGGATGACGCGGGGTGGGAATGACACGAAAAAAAAGGACACCAACACCATGAAACAAGAGTTCATCGCCCGCGAGATGCGACACGATCTTGACGAGAATTTGAAGAAACCTGTCCGCGTTGCCGACGCGCCAAAGAACGGATGCATACGCGCAACGCGCCTTGCCTTGAACATGTCGACGGCGCAGTTGGGCGCAAGGATGCGACTTACAAGAAACTGCATTATCAAGAATGAAGGATCCGAAATGCGTGGCGAAATTACGCTAAGTTCCATGCGCCGCGCGGCGGAGGCGATGAAGTGCAGACTGGTTTATTTCTTCGTGCCTGAGGAAGGCTCACTGGAAAAAACGTATGAAAGCCGCAAGCTTTTCATGGCTCGGGGACAGATCGAAGCCAGAATGGCTCCGGAGAAAATCGACCGGAACACGTTGAACGAAATGGCCAAAAAATATGCGCGGGGTTTGCCGCCCGAGGAAGTTTGGAACGTTCTTGCGGACGTGGACGAATTGGCCCCATTGGAGGAGGACAGCGCGGAAGCGGAAAAAAAAAGCGCGCAAAACCGACGAGCGCGACGCCATGCGGCAGGAACGCGACAGACAACGCGCCTATAACGAGATACTTCAAGATGCAAAGAAGAAATTGAGGGACATTCGCGATAATCAAGCGGCACATAAAAGCGAAGAGAACGCCGACAAAGAGAAAATGGAATTTTTGGATGACTTAGGCATGGCGATGACCAACTCCAAATTGATAACGGAGCATTATTTGAAGGCGGTGGAGGAAGGAAGATGCGACCCGTTGCCGGAAGAAGTAGTGAGGCAATCGTTCGCCAATTGGTCTTTGCGGAATGGCGAACCGATGGAGCGGCAAAACGAGGCGGAAGCTCCTGATTGCGTTTCAGAAGAGAAGAAGGTGAAGTATGTTTGGCGAACCGATTGCTTTGGCAACGCCTTTAGAGAACCGGCGGGATCGGGCGGAACGTCAAATGTTTGGGGTAATACGGTTATGGACGAAAGCGAATTTGAAAAGAGCGTGGATGTCAGGGGTGAGGATGGATGATTATAGGTGTAATACACTCAATTTGATCTGACATTTTGGTTGTTGTTGTGGCATGAAAGCTGTGGGAAACGCCTTTTTGCGTTTTCCACAGACTTTCAGGTCTCAGCTGCGATCACAACCTTAACCGTAAAGAGAATGTCAGATGACAAGCATGGAACAGAAAGTAATCAAGCCGAAGCTGGGGTTGTTGGAACTCGCCAAACAGCTTGGCAGCGTGTCGCAAGCCTGTAAAGTGATGGGATACTCGCGCGATAGTTTTTACCGTTTCAAGGAGTTGTATGAGACGGGCGGCGAAGAGGCGCTGATGGACATCAGCAAGAAAAAGCCGATCATGAAGAACCGCGTGCCGGATCATGTCGAACAGGCCGTGGTCGAATTGGCCATCGCCAACCCGGCGCTTGGGCAGCTGCGGGCCGCGAACGAACTTCAGAAAAAAGGCATCATGATCTCGTCAACCGGCGTACGCTCGGTCTGGCTGAGGCATGATCTGGAGACGATGAAGAAACGGCTCAAGGGGCTTGAAGCCAAGTCCGCGCAAGACGGCATCCTGCTGACCGAGGAGCAACTCGCGGCTCTTGAAAAAGCCAAGGAAAAGCGCGAGGCCGCAGGCGAGATCGAGACCGAGCATCCGGGCTATCTCGGCTCTCAGGACACGTACTATGTCGTCACGATGAAGGGCGTGGGACGCATTTACCAGCAGACCTTCGTTGATACGTATACGCGTGTGGCGGATGCCAAGCTCTACACCGAGAAAACGGCGATCACCGCTGCCGACATGCTCAACGACCGCGTGGTACCGTTCTTCGAGGAGCAGGACGTGCCGCTTTTGCGCATCTTGACGGACAGAGGCACCGAGTTCTGCGGCAAGATCGAGAACCACGCCTATCAGCTCTATCTGGCTGTGGAAAACATCGACCACAGCCGCACGAAAGCCTACACGCCACAGACCAACGGCATCTGCGAACGCTTCCATAAAACGCTCAAGAACGAGTTCTATGACACGGCGTTTCGCAAGAAACTTTACACGTCGCTGGAGGAGCTTCAGGCCGATCTTGACCAGTGGCTGAAGTTCTACAACAATGATCGTCCGCATTCAGGAAAATACTGCTACGGTAAGACGCCGATGCAAACGTTCCTTGATGCCAAACACATTGCACAGGAGAAGAACCTTTCTTCTCTTGCGTCACAACAACACTCATCGGACAGCCAAACCCTGGCCGCCTTATGTGTCTGTCAGGTCAAGTGTGGAGTTTTACACTTCATGATTAGTGCGCATTCACAACTTGCATTTGCACTATTTGCATATAAGCACGACCAAGATGGTTCTCGATCATTTTATAACATGGTGTCGCTTGTAATGTCACGATAGAAGCATGATGAACGCTCAACACCAAATCTTGAAGTTTCTGGTCATCCTCCAGTTTAGTTATGTGGCTGCCAAATAACTCCGTCGCCTCTACTAATCCGATGTGGCGACCATGGTTTTTCGTAGTCTGTTTTTCAGTTAAGTGATCTATAATTTTTGCAATTTTAATATCAGCTTTTTTATCCCGCTTAAACATTCCAGTTTTTAGAAACCTTTTTGCCATTTGCTTAGACCAATCAATAGCATTCTCACATTCAGTAATAAACCCCGGTTGAATTTTCCGAAGTATAGGTTCCCACAACAATGCGTTTGAAGGATCACTCTTTATTTCTTTTCTAATTCTCTCAAACTCATACAAAAGTCCGTTTGCAGCCATACTGCCAAATTGAGGGTCAATTGGTCCTATACAAGATTCCTTTCCCATAACAATTTTATTACATGAAAGAGCAATGATTGTTCCTCCTGACATAGCAATCTGAGGAATAATCGCGCGAATGTCTGACCCAAATATCGAGCGCAGATAGTCAATGAGAGACTCCGTAGCCGCCATATCGCCGCCCGGCGTATGTAAAAGGAGGTCTAATCCTTTACTTTTGTCTAATCGGTGAATAGCAGCCATAAACCCGTTTTTGTCAGCATCTGTTATGCCTAACTGCACAGCAGGTTCATGATTAAGGTGAGGTTTTTGCAACCAGCCCGAGTAATATATTATGGTATTTCGTTTTGTATATGCTTGAAGGAGTTTCAGATATTTTCTACGGATAACATCGTGCGTACTGCCCGCCGCTTTAGTTTCGTTAAGTAGTTCTTGCCATGCAACCATTTTACAACGAAGAATTACATGCTGGGTACGAAATGAAAGTTACTTTTCGCACCTCCATGGATTTCATTTTTTCCATCATTTCTTTAATGTGCATCATCCTATCGTCTTTCTCGATCAAGGGAGCGCAAAAATCATTGTCATCAACTGCTGCTCCTCTTGTTTTTTTTGCAGGTTTCCGACGCTTCATTGCATCTCTCCTTATCATAAGGAATGGGCATAATGATTATTACATAAACATTAAACCACTGTAAACAAACTAATTATGCTTGAACATCCGAGGAGAACATCCGGGAGACAATGGTCAGCCACCCGTTTTCTGCCCGATGCTATAAGCAATTTTTGCTCAAAAACTATACGTCAACTGCGCCGTGATGACGTGGGCGTTGAAGTCGCCTTCTCTGCCCGTTACGCCGCCGCCGGAGGACGTGTTTCCGCTGTCGATCCATAGATATTGATAGCGGCCGCCGAGCGAAAGTTTGTCGGTGATGGAATAATTCGCGCCGGCGAGCGCATCCATCGCGAAAAACGTTTCGCTGTGTTTTGAATTGACCGTTTCCGTGTTGCCCTGGAAGGTCAGCCTGTTCACTTTGGTTTCCGTCGCGGCGAAGCCGACGCCGACGCCGAAATAGGGCGAAAACCCCTTTGCGCCCCACGGCGTGACGATGCCGTTGAACAGGCCCAGAATGGCGCTCGCGCTTCCATCGACGCCGATGCTGCCGCTGCCCGTGCCGAGGTTGCCCGCCGTCAGCGTTCCCGAAATGTCGTCGTAATCGACCGAGGCGTAGCCAATCTCGATTTCACCCGACAAGTATTTGTTGAAATGATAGCCGCCCATGCCCATCACGGCCACGTCGCTTTTAAAATTGATGTCGCCCGCGCCCGTTACGGAACCGCTGATGTCGACTTTCGTGCTTTGCGGGATTACGGCGCCCACGCCCACGCCGCCATAAAAATCGCCGAACTCGACATGCCGGGGAAGTTCCGCGCGCGCGGCAGGCGGCGCCAGCAGCAACGCCGCAGCCAATAACATCCAGCAATTTTTCATGGCGGGACCTCATAAAAAGAGGAAGAGGCGCTATAGAAATGGACGCTGCGAAAAAGCCTCAGAGACGCGGTTAATAAAGTACTAATAAATCCTTAAGTCAATCATAAAAACATATGCGTCAATTGATTGTTGGATGATCGGCGGGATTATCAATATGTTGTGGAGCGATGGGGACACGAGCGATGGGGACACAATAATTATTGTGTCCCCAATGAAAATTTGTCTTACGTCCCCTTGAATTTTGGCGGGGAGCCTGAAGAAAAGGCGCGGAGGTAGTCGCGGAAGTCGAAACCGCGCATATTCGCCCCGAGGAACGAGTGTTCGATACTGAGATGGCCGTGAAGGTCTTGCTCGAACGCGCGAAGCGCGAGCTTTTTCACTGCGCCATAGGATTTCGTCGGGCCTTCGGCGAGTTGCGAAAGCCATTCCATGGATTCCGCCGTAAGCTTGTCGTCATCGACCACTTTGTTCACGATTCCTAGTTGCTGGGCCTCGACCGCATCGAACGTGCGGCCCGTCATCAACAGCTCGACCGCGCGGCCCATGCCCGCCTTGCGCGTCAGAAAATAGGAACACGCGCCATCGGGCGACAAGGCCATCTCGACAAACCTGGGCGTGAACCTTGCGCTGCGCGCAGCAATGACCAAATCGCAGGCCAGCATGAGGCTAAGCCCCTGCCCCGTAACCTCGCCCTCGACGCTCGCCAGAACGGGTTTGTCCATCGCCTGAAGCTCGCGAATGATGTTGTGATAAGGCCCCACAAGCGCGTTCGCGTTTTCAAGCGCGCGGCCAAGGTCGCCCTTGAAAACGTCCATCTCAAGCCCCGCCATGAAATTGCCCCCCGCGCCGTTCAGCATCACGGCGCGCACGCCGCGATCGGTCGTCGTGTTTTTAAGGATCAGGAACGCCTGGCTTGCCATATCCATGGTCAAGGCGTTCTTGCGGCCGGGACGGTTGAACGTCAGGATCAGCGCGGAACCGTTGCGGACGGAAAGGACTTCGTTGGAGGGCATTTGCGGGGCTCCGAGGGACGGGATGTGAGGTTCGCAAGGAATTACGACGGGGACACAATTAAAAGGCCAAAGGCAACCGTATAAACTTTCAACAGGTTTTGCAGGCCTTATTATTATGTCCACGCTACTGAGTCGGGAGGGATTAAAACGCGGACAGCGGCATTTGGCAATCAAAAGGGAATAAGGCGTTGACGCGGCGCTCCAATCATAGAAAAACATTGATATGAACAAGCCAACCCAGCCCCAAGGCGATGTTATTTTCGAGCATACGCGCATCGGCTCAATCGTGCGAGTCACCGCCGTTCATGCCGCCACCGGGACTGAAGCCGTCATTCAAGGCCCGGCAACGTCATCGCCGGGCGAGCTTCAGCGCGTCGCGCTGGCGAAATTGAACTACGTGATGCGGAAGCAGGCGGAAGGATAGGGGGCACTCATCAGAGGTCAGCATTCAGGGATGGTATGCGGATAACCAAACCTATAGCTGATTAACATTTTATTGGGTCGTCATTCCGGACGATTTTCTTTTCGACCATGAAATGGGCGAAAGAAAATTGGAATGACAAAGAGCTTTGTATCAACAAAAAGTTAAACGGCTATAACACCCTGAATACCGATCCCTGACCCCTGAATGCTATTTACCCAACAGCTTCTTCAGCCAGCCGCCGGATTCTTTCTTCGGCTGTTGCGCAGGAGCCGGCGGAGTCGGAGTCACAGTCGACGGCACAGGCGCGGGCATCGCTTCCGGCACGGCGGGCGTTTCAACCGCAGGCGCGGCGGGCATGTCAGGAACAGCGGGCGCCTCCGGAATCGCTGGGGACGTATTGTGGTCCTGCGTTGCCGTCGCTGGCGGCGGCGCACGGTGCTTCATTTGCGCGGGCAGTTGCGGCTCCGGACGTTTGTTGGCTTCCGGCGTGAACGACGGCGGCGTCAAAACGGCGTCCATCACATGCACGACGCCGTTTGGCGCGGGCAAATCCGGCACAGTGAAGCCCGCCGTGTTGACCTTGACCTTTTCGCCCGTGCCTTCGAAGCCGAGCGTTTCGCCGCTCATCGCGGCGGGGCCGGCGCGGCGCCCCTTGATGTTCGTGAAGTAAACCACGCTGCCGCTGATCGCGTGATATTTGACGAAGGTCTGCAGAGCCGCTTTGTCGGATTTGATCTTTTTGGAAACTTCAGAAGGCATTTTGCCGATCGCGTCGTTCGACGGCGCGAAAACCGTGTATTGGTTTTTGGATTCGAATTCCTTTTCAAGCCCGGCTTCCTTGATCATATCGGCGAACCTGGCCAGATCCTTGCGTTCTTCGATGACCTGCATCACATTGGCGGGAGCTTTTTCCTCTTTTGCGGAAGCCAATGACGGCAACGCAACCGCCACCATCAAGATAAACAACGAGCGCAGGACATATTTCATCGGTATCTCCCTTTCGGATACGTGGGATCAGCGTCACATGAAGCTAAACAAACCGAATGCGCCGGTCAATGAGCGTTTTCCCTTCGTTGCATGTTGATTTGCGACCCCTGAATCATGTTAGCCTAGAGAATTCGACAATAACGATAATAAGTCAGGGAGACAAAATTATGGCACGGAAGAAAATTGCCCTGGTCGGCGCCGGGCATATCGGCGGCGCGTTGGCATTCATGGCGGCGCAGAAGGAACTGGGCGACATCTACCTCATCGACGTGGTGGAAGGCTTGGCCGAGGGCAAAGCCCTCGACCTCACCCACGCCACGCCCGTCGGCGGCTTCGCCTGCACGTTCGTCGGCGGCACTGATTACGCCCTGATGCAGGACGCCGATGTCGTCGTCGTGACCGCGGGCGTGCCGCGCAAGCCCGGCATGAAACGCGACGATTTGATCGGCATCAACACCGGCATCATCAAGACCGTGGCCGAGAACATCAAGAAATACGCGCCAAAGGCTTTCGTGATCGTCGTGACCAACCCGCTCGACGTGATGGTGTGGGTCATGCAGCAGGTGACGGGATTCCCGACCCATCAAGTCGTCGGCATGGCGGGCATTCTGGACACGACGCGCTTCCGCGCCCTGCTCGCCATGGAGTTCAACGTCTCGGCGCAGAGCGTCGAAGCCTGCGTTCTGGGCGGGCACGGCGACACGATGCTGCCGCTCGACAGGTTCTCGAGCGTCGGTGGCATACCGCTGCACGACCTCGTCAAGATGGGCAAGATCACAAAAGAACGCCTGAGCGAAATCGTCGAGCGTACGCGCGACAGCGGAACGGAAATCGTCAAGCTGCTCAAGACCGGTTCGGCGTTCATGGCGCCCGCCGCCTCTATCACCGAGATGATCGAGAGCTTCGTCAACGACAAGAAGCGCATTCTGCCCTGCGCCGCTTATCTGAACGGCGAATATGGCCAAAAGGACATCTATGCGGGCGTGCCGATCATCCTCGGCGCAGGCGGCGTGGAAAAGGTCATCGAGCTGCCGCTGAACGACGAGGAAAAAGCGCTGTTCGCCAAGTCCGTGCAGGCCGTGCGCGATCTGGTGGAAGTCGCCAAGCCTATGCTCAACGGCTGCTGTAAGCCCAAAGAGCGGAATGTGGCGTAGGGGGAGCGTTCAGCATTTAGGGGGTGACCCTGTGCGGACGAATATCAATGCTCGCGTAACGATTGCAGGGTGAAGGGCAAGGGGGACACAATAAAAAAGGCAATAATAGCTGCTAAAAGACGTATGCGTGTTGAAGCCTTTTTTTTATTGTGTCCCCATCGTTTTTTGCGTTCGATGTAACCCCTCTCATCCTTGTCGGGGAGAGGGGATTAAGGGGTATGGTCACGTCCTTCATAATGTTCTAAACATCCCCGCATGGACTTTACGGATCTGCTTCCACAAATCACGCTTTATCTCGTCGGCGGGATGCTGGGCCTGATCAGCGCCGGACTGGGCGGGCATTTCGGCTACCGCTCCGCCGACCGCTTGCCCGGCGAAAGCCGCATGCCGCATTGCGTGTTCTGTCTGCGTGGGCTGAAATGGTATGAGTATTGCCCGCTGCTCGGCTGGCTTCTCAGACACGAGCCGCTCACCCTCCCCTGCCCGTGCGGCAAGCAACGCGGACTCTGGGCGCAACCGCTCGCGGAAATCATCGGATTTATTCTTGGCCTCGCCGCCGTCGCGCTCGACGGATGGTCGTGGAGCATAGTGCCGTTGTGCCTAGGTTTGGGATTGTTGCCCGCCATCGCGATGGTGGATCTTTTTTTTGGACTCATCCCGGATGAGTTGAACATCCTGCTCGGTTCATTCGGTTTTTTCTGGTTGATCATGGGCGATGGCGACGTGTTTATGGGACTCGTCACCGCGACGGGCTTGCTGGCGTTCAGCCTCTTCCTCGCGATCTTTTACAGCAAGTGGCGCGGGCGTGAGATGCTCGGCCTCGGCGACGTGAAACTTTTCGCCGCTGCGGGATTATGGCTGCCCGTGCTTATCGTGCCGTGGTTTTTGTTCGCGGCGGGCATCATCGGCGCGGGCTTCGGCCTTTTGTGGAAACGTGCGGGCGGCGGCAAGGAATTCCCCTTTGCCCCCGCGCTGTGCGTCTCGCTGGCCGGATGCGTGTTTTACCAGCTTTATGTGATGGGGTGGGTTTAGGGATTCAGGGCATCGGGGACACAATAAAAAGGCCCGAAACGATCATTAGAATTTCGAAGGATTTCATCGGCCTTTTTTATTGTGTCCCCATCGTATCGCAATCTGATTTTCACCCCCTCTCCTGCGAAAACTAAGCCGTTACGATGTAACGGCAAGTTTTCGCTTCCTCCCCCTCGAGGGGGGAGGTAAAGTCCCGCCCCATGTCCTTTGCGCGTTCACTTGCCACGGTTAGCGGTCTTACGGTTATCAGCCGGATAGGCGGGTTTGTGCGCGACCAGTTGACGGCCATCTTTTTGGGCGCGGGGTTTGAGGCGGACGCGTTTTTTGTGGCGCAAAAACTGCCCAACCTGTTCCGCAGCCTGTTCGCCGAGGGCGCTTTCACGGCGGCGTTTGTGCCGCTCTATGCCGCCGAGCATCAAAAGAAAGGTTTCGAGCGCGCGCAACAGTTTGCGGCGAATGCTTTTGCCTTGCTGGTTTCCGTTCTGACGCCGTTTTCAGTGTTGATGATTATCTTCATGCCATATGTGATTTTGGTCATTGCGCCGGGGTTTCAGGACGAGCCGGAGAAATACAATCTCGCCGTGTCGTTTTGCCGCGTGACTTTTCCCTATCTGCTGCTCATATCCATCACCGCTTTGCAGAGCGGCGTTTTGAACGCGCATAACCGTTTCGGGCCGCCCGCCGCCGCGCCGATTGCGCTCAACATCGTGATGATCGCGGGCTTGCTGCTCGCTTGGGCGTTCAAGATGCCCGTTGGGGCGACATTATCGTGGGCGCTGACAGTATCTGGAGCCGTGCAATGCTTTTGGCTTTATCTGAGCTGCCGCCGCGCGGGGCTGACCATTTCTGTCGTCAAGCCCAACATGGGCGCGACAAGCATGCGTTTGTTCAAGCAGGTGGGCCCGGGCGCCATCGGTTCGGGCGCGGCGCAGATCAACATTATGCTGTCGACCATTTTGGCGTCGTTTTTGCCGACGGGCGCGGTGTCTTATTTGTATTACGCCGACAGGCTAAACCAGTTGCCTTTAGGCATCGTTGGTATAGCCGTAGCGACGACATTGTTGCCCACATTGTCGAGGCACGAGGCGAATGCCGACAAGGACAAGGTGCGCCATTACACCAGCCGCGCCATCGAGTTTTCTTTCCTGTTGGGTTTGCCTGCGGCCGTCGGCCTTGCGCTCGCCGCGCAGCCGATTATCCAAACGCTTTTCCAGCACGGCAAGTTCACGCAAACGGATACTTCCGAAACGGCAAAGGTTTTGGCGGCTTATGCTCTTTGCGTTCCGGCGTTTTTGCTGGTGAAGGTGTTCAGCGCGCGGTTTTTCGCGCAGCAGGACACTAAAACGCCGGTTGTGGTAGCGATTTATTCCATGATTACGAACGTGATCGTCTCTCTATTACTTATCGGAATATTACAACATGTCGGCATCGCTCTGGCGACCAGCATCGCCACGTGGACGAACGCAGGACAGCTTTACTGGCGTTTGCGCAAACGCGGGGAGTTGATCGCCGACGACAAACTGCGGCTGCGACTGCCTCGTTTAGCGTTCAGCGCGGCTGGAATGGCGCTTGTAACGCTGCTGGTTGTGCAAGCGCTTGCAAGCTGGTATACGGGAAAAAGCATATATTACGAGATTACGGCGTTAATCATGATACTCGGCGCATCCGCACTTTCCTATGCCGTGCTCCTGCAACTCACGGGGGCCATGCGATGGCGCGAAGCCATGACTTTGTTAAGGCGCGAAGACGCGTCCACGCAGGCGTGAGGCCTGCTCTCTTTAATCTTAACAACTATTCGTAATGAGATTTGCATCACACCTATTCGTCATTCCGGCGAAAGCCGGAATCCAGTGGACATTGACAATGGAAAATCCTTGTCGAAACATTCACTGGATCCCGACTTTCGTCGGGATGACGCAAATGGGTTTAATCAGGCCTGTTATGAAATACTTAAGGAGCTAAAATAATGCGACGCATATTTTCGGGAATGCAGCCGACTGGCAATCTGCACCTGGGCAATTATCTAGGCGCGCTCAAAAATTGGGTGAAACTACAAGACGATTATGAGTGCTTTTACTGCGCGGTGGATCTGCACGCGATCACCGTGCCGCACGATCCCGCGAAGATGAAACAGGCGACGCGCGAAGTGTGCGCTTCGTACATCGCGGCGGGCATCGACATCAAGAAAAGCACGCTGTTCGTGCAAAGCGCCGTGCCGCAGCACACGGAACTCGGCTGGATTTTGGGAACGCAGACGCCCATGGGTTGGATGAACCGCATGACGCAGTTTAAGGAAAAGTCGGCCAAAAGCCGCGACCTTCAACTGCTCGGCCTTTACAGTTACCCCGTTCTCATGGCGGCGGACATTTTGCTGTATAAAGCGACGCACGTGCCCGTGGGCGAGGATCAGAAACAGCATCTGGAGCTTTGCCGCGATCTGGCGATTGCGTTCAATTTGCGGTATGGGCAGGAATACTTCCCTGTGCCGGAGCCGCAGATTTTGGGCGAGGCGGCGCGCGTGATGTCTTTGCGCGATGGGACGAAGAAGATGAGCAAGTCGGACGAATCCGATTATTCGCGCATCAATTTGACTGACGACGCGGACGCCATCGCGCTGAAAATCCGCAAGGCCAAGACCGATCCCGAACCTTTGCCCGATACGCTGGCGGAACTGGAAAAGCGGCCCGAGGCCGACAACCTTGTGACGATCTATGCCACACTCACCGACAGCAAGCGGACGGACGTTTTGAAGGCGCACAAGGGCGCGCAGTTCTCGGCTTTCAAGAAGGACCTGACCGAAGTCGCGGTGGCCAAGCTTTCGCCGATCACGTCACGGATGCGCGAGCTGATGGGCGACCCGGCCGAAATCGACCGCATTCTGGCCAAAGGCGCGGAAAAAGCCGCCACGCTCGCTGAAAAGCACATGCGGGAGATTAAGGATATTCTGGGGTTTTGGAGGGTTTAGGCTAACCCGCCTGAGCCTTGGGAGTTGTTGCGGCGGGGGCTTCTTTGCGTCCTTGCACCTGCTCGCGCATGACTTCGTCGCGATAGACGTATAAAGGAACGTTTTCGCTGACCATGGCTTTGTCGTCGCTGGCCGTGAATTTGTAGACGCGAACGGACGGAAAGGCTTTTTCTTCTTCCGTCAGTCCCGTCACGACGTCGAACCTGTTGTAAGCTTCGCGTTCATAGCTCTTGATCGGCCTGCCTTGGCGCTCCGTTACGGGCCGCGATTTACGGACATAGCCGATGCGCAAACGGCAATCTTGCCCGAATATTTCCTGCACGACAGGATCGAGCATTTCATGAACTTTTGCCGCATCGACTAAGCCATCAGAGCCTCTGAATTTCGAACGGGCTATATGCTTTTCTTCTTCCCACAGTTCGTTGACCGGCAATTTGCTGTGTCCCGTTGAAGATCCCGGCGTCAGGTTCACGCGAACGGGTCTGTTAGCAGGCGTTTTATGTGAGAAAGGCTGCGCCCCATCGGCATCGCGCCGTTTCACGACTTCGCGTTTCGCATCGGCCAGTTTTCTTATGAACGTTTTCGGCGACCCAACGATGTAAAACAGACGCGCAATAAGCCCGGCGATCATGCCCGTGTGGGATTCATGCTTTGCGACACAGGATTCTATATATTCCTGCGTATAATTTTCAGGGTTAGGAACGTCGCGGAGAAGCTCCAGATAACCTTTCATGATTTTATCGCTGTCGGTCATGACTTGGGTAAGGGACGACACGACCGTCTCCTCTGACGACAACCACAAGGCGATTTTGCGGGGATGATGGAAAATTCGCCCCGCTTTCTTTTCTCTTTTAATAAGGTCGGGATTGACGACTTCGCGCAGGTGCGTGAACTTGAAGCCTCCCTCGACCGCCTCCACAAACGCGCCAATACGCAGCCGCGCAGGATCGTCCGAACGCTGGAAATGGGCTTCATTGGGCAAAGGCGTAGGGCCGTAGATTACGCATGAAGGCAACGGCGTCCCTCTTTCAGCCAGCTTTTCGATGACTTCCTCGATAACCATATGCTTTTCGTTTTCAACAGCCAGATCATGGGCTTTCCGGTCAAATTCGACGTGGGGAACCTTCCGCAACGCATCCACATACGGCTGAAGTTCCTGTCTTTCCTCTTTTGTCGCGGCGTTGTCGTAATGGTACTGGATAACCTGGGGCAACGACATTTTAGCGAGCTGCTCGTCCGAGACCAGGCCAAGTACTTTCCTGACATGATTGGGATTCTTCGAAGCTTCTTTCAATTGTCTGACTTTTTCAGGATCGAAAAGTATCGGCGCGCTGTAATAATTGTTTAAGCCGTTCGCGCGATCTTTTTTCTTGTCTTTCTTTTTCTTGCCGTGGTTGTTGTTTGCCCCGTTTTGCGGCCCGGGCGGACTTCTATCGGCGCAATAATTCAGGATGACGAAAAGTTTGGTGATGTAATGCCCGAATGCGGCAAGCTGCGCGTTGGCCTCCAGTTGTTCACGCGGCGAGTTCCTTTTTCCCATAAATGTCTCATGTTCAAGGGAATCGGCGTTTATTCCCGTTTGCGAAGAAACGGTAATTTCAGGACCTTTGAGGCTAAAGCTGGCCTTCGCGCCATCGACAACTTTTTCTTCGGTGATCTCGCGCGTGACGGGATGCTGATAGCGCCTTGTGACGAAGTTCGGTTCAAGCGTTTCATCGACTATCGTGAGCTTAAAGCCGTCGGACTCGTTCGTCGGCTTGATAAGGTAGCCGATCCGCGCCGTCTGTTGACCGTGCGTTTTGATCCGGCTTTCGATAAATAACGGTTTTTGCGGATCTGCCGGATTCATAAACGGCAACCCTTCGAGCCGAAGTTTGTCCTGAAACTCGTAGAGAGGAATGTCGCGGCCACAGTCCAGAACCAACTGGATCAATCCGTTGTCGAGCGACAGCCTGGTTGCGCGCTCGATGTCGCGCATTACGCGGCGCTGGATTTCCGCGACCTCAGGTAACGATCTATTTTTGTTGCAAAATTTGGCGAGACTAAGCGCAAATGTGTCTTGTCGATCCATGAATCATTCCCAAAATTATATTTTTTCTAAATACGCGCGATAATGCCTTGAAATGCAAAGCTACTTTCCCGCTTCGGATCAGGCAAGAGGATCAATGTTTTCGTTATTATTGTTATATTTCAACGCGTTGTCGTCTAGACTTTAAGCCTGTGCTCCATGTCCTCGGCCGGACGGGCGGGGGTTTGGGCGCGGATGACCTTGGCCGGGATGCCCGCCACCGTCACGTGCGGCGGCACGTCGTCAAGAACAACCGAGCAAGCCGCGACGCGGGCGCCTTCGCCAACTTTGATATTCCCGAGCACCGTCGCGCCCGCACTGAGCAATACGCCGGGGCCGATTTTAGGATGGCGGTCGCCCTGCTCCTTGCCGCTGCCGCCGAGCGTCACGCCGTGAAGGATCGACACGTCGTCGGCCACAACGCTCGTCTCGCCGATGACGACGCCCGTCGCGTGATCGACGAACACGCCCATGCCGAGCTTTGCCGCCGGATGAATGTCGACCTGAAAAATCTGCGAACACAAGCTTTGCAGATGATAAGCCAACACGGGTTTGCGGTTGTTCCAGAGCCAATGCGCAATGCGGTGAGTGTGCAGCGCGGCCGGACCTTTGAAATAGAGAAACGGTTGCACCCACGTGCGGTTCGCCGGGTCGCGCTCGCGGCTCGCGTTCATGTCGCGGATCGCGCCTTGAAGGATATCGGGATCGCTTTCAATGGCCTTGCGACACACGTCGCGGATCATCGCGGCGTTGTTGTCCACGACGCCCAGACGCTGCCCGAGAAAATGCGCGAGGGCTTCGCCCATGGAGGCATGATCGAGAATGAAGGTCTTAAGCGTGGCTTCCATCTCCGGTTCCTTGCCGATGATGTCGGCGGCTTCCTTGCGGAGAGCTTCCCACACCACGCCTTCCTTGATCGTTTTCGTATCGGGCGCTGTTTGCATGGCTTACTTTTTCTTCTTTACGGTTTTGTCAGGGTTGTGCGGCACCGATGCCGTTTGCGCCGCGCGCCACAAGCGCAGTTTGTTCGCAACGTCCTTGTCGCCAAGCGCAAGGATGGCAACGGCCAGAAGGCCGGCGTTGATCGCGCCGGCCTTGCCGATGGCCAGCGTGCCGACAGGAATGCCTGCAGGCATCTGGACGATGGAAAGCAAGCTGTCCATGCCGTTGAGCGCCTTGGATTGCATCGGAACGCCCAGAACGGGCAACGTTGTCATGGCCGCCATCACGCCCGGCAGATGGGCCGCGCCCCCTGCCCCGGCAATGATGACCTTAAGGCCGCGCTTTTCCGCCGTGGCGGAATAATCGAGCGCGCGGTGCGGCGTGCGGTGCGCCGAGGCGACGAGAGCTTCGAACGGGATGCCGAAATCCTTCAGGATATCGGCGGCGTTTTGCATGACCTCCCAATCCGACTGGCTGCCCATCACGATGCCGACGAGTGGCTGTTTTTCGGATTTGGACGATGTTTTGGCTTTGCGCGGCATAGTCAACCCCATGGAAAAAGGAAGCCGCAAAAGTAGTGTTTTTTTAGCTGATTGACCAGCCCTTTAATGTCAGGTCTTATACAGGGTTAATACCGTGATTCACCGAATTTTGAGGCCTTTCGTGGACAGTTCTCTCGACTTGATCAATGATCCGCTAGCCGACGCCGATTTAACGGTCGAACAACGCCAGACATGGGAAATGACCCGCTCCGAGCTGCTCATCGCGCGCGAACGCATCGAAGAACTGGAGCTGCGGCTGAAGTCATTGGAAAATAACGCGCATGAAGCCGGCATCGTTCAAACCGTGCTTTCGCGGCCCGAGTTCAACCGCGAAGTCGCCCGTATGCTGGCGTTCGACGAACGTTATGGCGGCATGTCGAGCGTTTTGTATTTCGACGTCGAAAATCTTTCCGATATTCACAAAAGCCACGGCAAGGACGTGGCCGACAAAGTCGTGCGCGTCGTTTGCGACGCGCTGACCCATCACATACGCAGTTCCGATATCGTGGGACGGCTGGCGACCGACGAGTTTGGCGTGCTGCTGGCGCGATGCGACAACGAGGCCGCCTGGAAGAAAGGCGAATCCCTTGCGGAATCGTTGCTAAGCGAGCTTGAGAAAGTTCCGGGCTGCGAAACGCGCCCTGTCATCAACTATGGCGCCTATACGTTCCGCGAAAAGGAAAACGTCGCCACGGGATTGAAACAGGCGGCCGAGACGGTGACGAGGAAAGAGTAGCTAGCGTTGAACGGACTATATCCTCTCCCGCAAGGGGAGAGAATTTCAATATCACGCAATAATATCCGGCAGGACCTGGCTTTCGAGCTTGTTGATCTCGTCGCGCAAAAGCAGTTTTCTGCGCTTGAGCCTTTGCAGCTGCAGCATGTCGGGTCTCATGCGTTGCGAAAGGGCTTGGATGGCATCATCGATATCGCGATGCTCGGCTTTGAGTTCTTCCAGCCGCTCGATTAGTTTTTCCTGATTGCTCATTCCGTCATTTCTATTAAAAATTAAGACCATAGCTCCATAGCAGAGAATCGGAGTATTTTCCACGGTTCCTTATGGCGATAAACACTATTATTCGCTCTATTTAACTGTTTTTTCGAGGTTTTCATGGCACCCTACTCCAAACGCGTTGCCCTGCTCACGTCCGGAGGCGATTGCGCCGGACTTAACGCCTGCCTTCGAGCTGTCGTTTTGCACGCCGCCAAATACAATTGGGAGGTCGTCGGCATCGAATCCGGCACGACCGGCCTTTTGGACGATCCGCCTTCAGCGCGCGTCCTGAACGTCAGCGACGTCGATACCTTTATGCTGCGTCAGGGCGGAACGGTTCTTGGCACAACGAACAAAGGCAACCCTTTTGCCTATCCCATGCCGGACGGGTCGCTGAAGGATTTGTCCGAAGACATCATCAACGGTTTCAAAAAACTTAGGTGCGAAGCGTTGATCGGCATCGGCGGCGACGGCAGTCTCGCCATCCTGCATCGTTTGTCGCAACAAGGCGGCTTCCCGCTGATCGGCATTCCGAAAACCATCGATAACGATCTTGGCATAACCGAAACCTCCATCGGCTTCGATACGGCCGTTGCCGTAGCGACGGAAGCGCTTGACCGTCTGCAACCAACAGCGGCGAGCCATGACCGCATTATGGTGCTGGAGGTCATGGGACGCGACGCGGGTCATATCGCCCTTGCTTGCGGCATTGCGGGCGGGGCCGACGTCATCCTCGTGCCGGAAATCCCCTATTCGCTCGAAGAAATCGCGGCGCACATCAAGCGCATCCGCGAAGGCGGGCGCAACTTCGCGCTGATCGTCGTTTCGGAAGCCGTGCGCACGCAAGAAGGCGAAAGCGTCACGCAATCCTATTTCGGCGGGCAAAACCGTTTCGGGGGCATCGGCCATTACATCGGCAAACAGATCGCCGATATGTGCGAGGCGGAAACGCGCGTCACGGTTCTCGGCCATGTTCAACGCGGCGGACAGCCGAGCGCGCAAGACCGCTTGCTCGCCGCCGCCTTTGGCGTTCATGCCGTGGAATTGATCAAGGCGGGCAAATACGGGCGCATGGTGGCGTGGTCGAACCGCAGGGTCATCGACGTGCCGATCAGCGAAGCGATCCAACACTACCAAGCCATTGAACCGGATAGCGCCTTGGTCAAAACGGCCCGCGGTTTGGGGATTTGCCTGGGCGATAAGCCGGGGACCGCGCCGGAAGACGCCTTACCATGATTCCGTTAAAATTCACGTAACCACGTCCCCAAAAAATATTCTCTTTTTCAAGAAGATAATAGATAAAATGCGCCCCAATTCGCACACGCAAAAATTTAATCGTCACAAAATTTCGCCCAATTTGGGTTATAATGACCTCTTAGTCGAATAAGCCAAATTGTAACTTGAGGAGGCTCTAAAATGGCACGTGAACAGCGTATTGAGTCTTTACAGAAACGTCACTCCACTATCCAATCGCAAATCGAATTCGAGGAGGCCCGGCCCGCACCAGATACAGCCCTCATTCAACAACTTAAGCGGGAGAAATTATTGCTGAAAGACGAGATTACGCGACTGACAACCCAACGTCAGGAAGCCGCATAGAACTATCGCAGCCTTTACATGGCACAACTGCAAAGGCCCGGTTTCCGCCGGGCCTTTTTTTATCAACCCATCCCGCGGGTCATGTCATCGGGATCGATGTCGGGTTGTTCCTGTGACCCCAGATCGACGATGTCCATTGTTTCAGCCGTATCTTCCGGCTCAACGTTTTCAATAGGCGGCATATCGGGCTGCGGCAATTGCGACGGGTCTTGCATCTGTTGTTCCGCGTTTTTCGCGGCGGCTTTGGCTTCACGCGCGACACGTCGCTGGGCGCGCTTCAAGGCGGCATCCAGATCGGATTGCTTGCACAGGCCGATGAGCACAGGGTTGCGCGGCTTGATGTTCGACGCGTTCCAGTGCGTGCGGTCGCGCACTTTGGCGATCGTGTCTTTCGTCGTGCCGAGCAAACGCGCGATTTGCGCGTCCAGCAATTCGGGATGCGTCTTGACCAGATAAGCAATGCCGTCCGGTTTATCCGCACGTTTTGAAACGGGCGTGTAGCGCGGCCCCTTGGTGCGCGCCACGGGCTGCGGCAAGTCGCTGCGCACCATCTTGAGGCGCGCGCGGGGATCGGCTTCGCAGCGTTTGATTTCTTCGGCTGTCAGCTGACCCGAAATGACAGGATCCATGCCGATGATGCCGGCGGCGACTTCGCCATCGGCGATAGCCTGCACCTGCAGTTTATGCAGTCCGCAAAACTCGCCGATTTGCTCGAACGTTAGCATCGTGTTTTCCACGAGCCAAACAGCGGTCGCCTTGGGCATAAGGGGTAAAGGCATAGTCATCTCCTTGAAACAATCATACTTCGGGGGCCATCCGCTCACGCCTAATGAGCGGACGATCCAAAAGGCCCTTGTTTTTCTGGATCGATTAAAGCGGTACCGCAGCGCATGGGGCCGGGGCGGCTTCAACGCCTATCTTACCAGCCTTGGGGCCGGATTCCATCTTTTTATAAAGGCTGGAACAAAGATGGTTAAAGTTAATGTTTCTAACGGTTTTTTCCGCTCGTGCAACCGCAGTCGTTGCCCACGCAGACGGTCTTTTTGGGCTTATTCGCCCCCGCGATGGTTCTGGTTTGCATAGGCTTGAAGGCGTTCTTGCCTTGCGGAAAGGCGTCTTGCGAAGCGCCGGTTCGAGCTGAACGGGGGTTGATATTGGTTCTGGAAATGGGGTATTTCGCGGCGAAATCGTTCATATCGTTCGGGTACGTTTTTGTAGCCCATACCGGCGAACTTACCGACATCAACGCCGCGATAACAACTATCGTCAATCCGCGCATTCTTAACCTCCTCGACAAATGGCCAAAGCGAGGCCACTATAGGAGATTATAGTGCCCATGTCTCCACTCTAATGTTTGCGGCCCGCCATGATCAACCTCGACGACCTCGATCCCCCGCGTCCGGTTCTTAAACCGCTCGATTTGCAACAAATGTCGATTGAAGATTTGGAAAACTATATTTTATCTCTTGAGGGCGAAATCATACGCGCGCAAGACATGATCGCCAGCAAGCAAGCCCACAGGAACGGGTTGGACAGTCTTTTCAAGAAATGATTCGCAGGCGTTATTTCTTAGCGGGCGGCGGCTGAGGCCCTTGCGCCAACGGCGTTGGTCCCGGAGACTGCAAATTAGGGGCCTCCATGACGATATATAGGACGATCCTTTCGCCCTCCATCTTGACGCACTTGCGGCTGTTGCGCGGCAGAATGATGTTGTTCTCGACGCAAAACTGAATAACGGGGCCGAGCAAATCCCCCAGCTTGAAACAGAAGTCCATGTTCTGGACGTTCTTGCCATAGGCCATTTTCACGGAGACGTTTAACGTCGATTCCGGCCCGCCCTGACAGGAAACGATGTCGCCATGCGGCAGGAAATCAGGAACAGTGCGGCGATAGGCGTCCATTGCGCCTACGATCTCTTCTTTCGTAAGGATGATTTTTCGCAGTTCCTCGACCATGAAGAACTCCTGTTCTTGTTTTGCAAAATGAAAAAAATATCCAAAATGTCGAAATTATGCTTACCCAAAAAGATACCATAGAAAGCTTAAAAAAGTTTTCCGATTGCCTAAAATGCAAGACATTTCTTGCGGTTAGCGAAAAAAGCTTTGAATTTGCAAGCAATTTATAAAGCCCCTGTTTTAAGAGGTTTTTATCCTTTCTTTCAATTCGCTTAAAATCAGCAGCCTTAAGGCACTCGAAAGGTTGCCGGAACGGGACCGGTCGGTCTTTTCTATCAGTTTATTAAGCGAAATTCCCTTTTGCAAAGCGACGCTTTTGAGTTCCTCCCAAAATGCCGGCTCAAGCGAAACACTTGTCCTGTGTCCGGCGATTTTGACGGACCGCTTGATCATGCGTCGCGCAACGGCGGTATGAAATTCCTTGTTTTTCATGACGAACTTGTCCTCAGGGATAAACGTCTATAACATCCGGCCGCATGGACATCACCCTTTTTTTGCCATGTTAACCGGATAGGTTTTTTCGCAAACCACAACACAGCGCGATCCATGCACAACCGTTTTATGTTAGCGGCGTTTGTAACGATAGGCATTACAAGCCTGTCTTTGGAGTCTTATGCCGAAAAACCATCGGCGGCTCTTGTCGGAACGCCTGTCGTGCGCGATTCTAGCGTGATGATGCTCGGCGGCAGGAGTTTTTCATTGTGGGGCGTTATGCCGCTCGCCGGTGACCAAAAATGCTGGAACGAGAAGAGTTCCTGGGACTGCGGCGAGCAGGCGACGATAGCTCTCAAGCATTTCGCGGAAAACGGTTACCTTGAATGCCATATCATGGACGAGCCCGTCGAGGGACGTCTCAAAGCGCAATGCTTCCGCAAGAAAGGCGACAAGTCGATCGATGTCGCGCAGTTCATGGTCAGGCACGGGTGGGCGATGGATGACGCCGAAACGTCCGGCGGCCAATATGCCAAGGATCAGGAGGAAGCCGTCAGGAAAAAACGCGGCATCTGGGGAAGCCGTTTCCAGACCGCCGAGGACTGGCGCGCCGGAATTCAAAAGTTCGTGGAATGTCCCGAGGACAAGGAAAAAGACAAAGCTAAGGACAAAGACAAAGATCAATAGCTTATCAGGGCTGCGCCGTGGGTTCCGCCGTATTTGTTTCAGGTTCCTGTTTCTTTCCGTCTTTCGTCTCAGGTTTCGATTCTGTCATTGGCGGCGGAATCGAGGTATCGAAAAACAGGTTGCGCAAGAAACCTGGCGTGAGAAGCGAAACCGGATTCACGCCGATGCTGGGATCGTTCAGCTTGCCCTCGACGCTGTAGGCGACGGCAAGCACGCCGCCGCCCTCCCCGCCGGTTATCACGTCGCCCAATAGCGGAATCACGTTGATGATCCTATTGAACAGGCTGAACGGCACCATCGTGCCCTTCAAGTTCGCGTGCCCCGAATTGAGATCGACGCGACCGTCGATGTTCAGGCCGAACACCGAACCGGCGGCGCGAACTTTAATCAAATCCACCGTATCGTCTTGCCAGCGGAACTGGCCTTCCAGATGGTCGAAGCTGGCATTGCCCGTCACGAAGTCGATCAAGCCGAAAGGCGACGCGGCGCTCAGGAGCCGCGCCAAAACCGGCAATCCCGAAACGACGAAGCGGCCGATCTTGACGGTGCCTTCGATCAGACGAGGATTATCGGGCGCGCTTTCGCCTTTGATTTCGATCGGCCCGTCCTTGACGGTGTCGGTGAAGCCCATGCCTTTAAGGGCCTTGCCGAAGTCGTCGCAAATCATGCTGAAAACGCGCTTGCCGTTTTTAGCCGCGAGTGAAATATCGAGCGGGTGCCCGCCGTCGGCCATCCCGTGCAGTTCGATTTCGCTCCAGCCCTGCGCGTCACGCTTCGCTTTGGCCGTTATGTCCGAAATAAAGCCGTTTTCGCTTGTATGAAGCTTCCCAAGTTTCAGGGAATAGGCCTTGGGACGCGGATCGCTGCGGGCGGGGTCCTTGCCGCCCGTAAGGCCGCTGACGTCGAAAGATTCGCCCTCCGCAGAAAAGCTCAACTCTCCCTTGTCATCTGCCGTCTGCCGGAAACGCAGGTTCGCGTTCGTGCGGCCCAGAACAAGAGGAGTCAAATCCAGCTGCAGAAGACGTTGCGTCGCGCGGTCAAGTTCCGCCGAACCTTTGGCGTTTAGACCCGCGCCTTGCAAAATGATCGTCTTGACGTGGATGTTCTTGCCTTCCTCCATCTCGGCCTCAAACTTCAGCGCGGCGGCAATGCCAGCCAGTTTTTTCCACCCCAATTCATCGAACTGGATTTCGGCCTGCCTGAAGTCGATGTCGGCGGCGATTTTCGCCGGGCCTGACGCGAATTCGGCATATTCCAGATTGACGATCGACGGACCTTTCAGCTTGCCCGTAAGGTCGACGCCGAGTTGCGTCCATTGCTCGCCCGTGATCTGTCCGGAAATGTTGGCTTTGTTTTTAGGTTCCGTTGAGTCCTTGTCAGGCGCGCTGAAGCGGCTCGCCCACATCAGATGCACAGGAACCTTGTTCAGGGACGCAGGGCCTTTCAGCGCATAGCTCTCCTTGTTGAGGTCCAAAGACAAATTCGACTGCGTTATGTCTATGCCGGGAATGATTTTTTGCGCGCTGAAGTTCGTCAATTGCGCTTGCGCCTTGATGTTAACGTCCTTCATAAGAAGAGATTTAAGCAACGGGAAACGCAATTCCAGCGTGCCTTCAAGCGCGCCGTCCGTATTGTCCGCGCTCAGGCCAACCGCTTTTGCGTAACCGAACGGCGGATTGTCCATCAACCTGATTACGTCGCGGACCGGGCCTTTAAGTTTAACCGGAAGGGTGATGTTTTGGACATTCTTTTGGAAATCCGTCATCTCGACCGTGAAAGGCACGACTTTCAAAGCGCCTATCCCGCCCGAAAAGACGTTCACGGTCATATGATCGAGATCGAAAGTCGCCTCGGCGTTGACCCCTTCGACTTTGGGCATCCCCTCAATGTAGGCGACAGTCGCGTTCGAAGCTGCGATGTGGCCTTCGGCGGATGCCAGCACCATATTCCCAAGATCGTTCCACGCAAAAGACCCCTTGAGCGTCACGTCGCCTTGCGGAAACTTGCCTTTGCTCAGGTTAGCGACGATCCATTCCGAAGCGTTCGTGATGATCGGCTTCGGCCATACGTCGGCGTAGCGGTCCATCGGCAGGTCGGCGAGGCGTATGGTCGCGGTAAAAGCCATATCCGCCGGTTGCTGATCCGAAGTGACTTTGGGCACGGGCGGTTTTCGGCCATCCACTTTCATGGTAAGCTTTGTAGCGCCGTCGAAATCCAGATCGGCCAAGGGAATGGCGAGGCGGCCCGTCTCGCGGTCATATGAGCCTTCAAGCCGCGCGGATTTGAAGGGACGCTTTTTGTCCCAGAACAAAGGAGCGTTTACATACCCTTCCCCGCCTTCGACGCGTCCATTGATCGAAACGATGTTGATGTCCTCGTCCGTCACGAACGCAAATCCTCCCGTGAGCGGCATATCGACATAAAGCCGTTCAGCCGTCTTCGGGCTGAGCGCGCCGAGCACGGACGGATTGATGTTCTTGAACTCCACGCTCACTTTGTGTTGCGAGCTTAAACGGTCAAAGGCGTATTGCGCCTCAAGCAACGTGCTGTGGTCTTTTTGAAAGACTTCGATTTTCGCGCGGCCTTTGAGGCTCTTCCACCCTTTTTTCAACGCGACTTCGGGAATGTTGATCGCCCAATCCTGCGCCGTTTCTTCGTCGTGTACGGACAAAACGGCGTTCCTGACCGAAAGATCGTGCAAAGGCCCGACGCGCGTCAGGCCCCGCACGAAATGCTTGATGCCTTCCCAGATGGATACGGCGTTCGGATCCCGCTCGCCGCCCCCCGTCGCCATGCCGCCGAACCAGACCGTGCCGTCGGCCTTGCGCACAAGCCATATCTGAGGATTTTCTATCTCCATTTCGGCAGGTAAAAATTGGCCTTTGAAATAGCCAAGAACATTCAATTTGAACTCGATAACGGGAATTTCCGCGATGATCCCGCCCGCCTCGTCGCGCAAGACCGCCTGTTCCCCCTGGATGGCCAGCGAATAATCCGCATTGTCCCATGCGATGCGCGTGCGGGCTATGCTGGCCTTCGTCTTGGGAAAGAGGGATTCTACGGCTGTTTCAATGTAAGGCGTCAGCGTAGTGGAGGCGATAGGCTTCGTCGCCACGCGCCAAACGGCGAGGCCCACGATAAGCATGTAGACGGCAATGAAAACCGCGACAAACTTGAACAATTTGACGAGCCAACGCTTCATAGCGCGGGAGAATAGAGGCCGCTTATCGCGCTGTCATGCTAAATATGAAACCGTTTCAAGCCCCCCTTTTCTTATTGATAAAACTGATATAGTTTCCCCTCCAACTGGCTACTTTTCAACGAGGTTCCCATGCCCTGTATGTGCAAATGCAAAGCGTCGTCCTGCGCCAAGCCCGCGGCCAAAAAGGCCAAGACCGCCAAGCCCAAAGCCAAGAAAGCCAAAAAGAAGTAGTGACCTCTTTCCCGCGCATAGTCGCCGCCACGCCTGACGTGCTGGAGAAGGCCGCCGCATGTCTTCGCGACGGAAGGCTTGTCGCCTTCCCAACGGAGACGGTGTACGGACTTGGCGGCGATGCAACCAACGATAAAGCCGTCGCGGCGATATATGCCGCCAAGGGACGGCCGCAGTTCAATCCTCTCATCATCCATGTGACGGAAACAAGCGACGCCGAAAATCTCGTCGTCTGGAACGAAGCGGCGCAACTACTGGCGCGTACGTTTTGGCCGGGACCTTTGACGCTCGTCCTGCCGCGCAAGCCGGATTGCCCTGTATCGCTTTTGGCGAGCGCAGGGTTTGATACGTTGGCTATACGCATTCCCGCGCATTCCGTCGCGCGCGATTTGATCAAAGCCGCCGGAGTCCCCATCGCCGCGCCAAGCGCAAACGCGTTCGGGAAACTTAGCCCGACCACGCCGCAACATGTCGCGGATTCTCTCGGCGGCAACGTCGATATGATTTTGGACGGCGGCCAAACGAAAGTCGGCGTCGAATCCACGGTGCTTGATCTTACGTCGTCCCCGCCCGCGATTTTGCGGCCCGGCGGCATTACTTGCGAACAACTCGAAGAGGTTATCGGCCCGATTGAGCTTGCGACGGGTCCAAGCAGCGGCAAGCTGAAAAGCCCCGGCTTGTTGTCCAGCCATTACGCGCCCCAACATCCTTTGCGCTTGAACGCCGCCGAAGCCAAAGCTGACGAGGGCCTGCTGTGCTTCGGGAACGACAAGGACGTCAAAGGCGGAGCCGTGCGGCTTAACCTAAGTCCTTCGGGCGATCTTTGCGAAGCGGCGGCCAATCTCTTTTCGATGCTGCGGCAGCTCGATCAAGAGTCAGTGCGCCGCATCGCCGTCATGCCCATCCCCGACACGGGGCTGGGCATGGCTATCAACGACCGCCTGACCCGCGCCGCCGCGCCGCGTGGAAGTTTATGACCTGAGTACAGAACTGCCATTCACCCCGCCATATCGCCCTGAGGGCAAAGATTTTTATACGTTATCATGTTCCATATGCCGTCCAAGCACTGGTACAAATACTCTTCGCAATTATTAATATTTCTATACACGGTTTGCCCGCTCTGGTAGCTCCCCCCTACCCCCACAATATACCCATCACACCCCTTAAGGGTTGTGGGTGTTGATCCCCCACTTATAGGAACACAAACGGGTGTACCATTGTTTATTGAGTTGATGGCTTTGCCGGAGGGACATGTGACGGTCTGTGCAAAGGATTTACATACCGGCTGGCCATTCTGAATGGCCGTAAGAGCCAAGCCTGCCGGACAATCTATGTTAGGAAGCTTTGCGTCACCGCTGCCATCGGCGCATAACGGGGCGCCGTTTTGGATGCCCACCAAAAACTGCCCTTCCGCGCACTTCGCCTGCTGGCCATTGACTTGCGTGGATATGTAAGGCGAAGGATCAACGCATTTGACAACGCAATCGCTCCCGTTGCATGTCCATCTTAGCATTTGGTCGTTGCCCGGACATCCGTTAACGCCATTGCTCCCTTCGGGAGGGAATAGCGTTCCTGCAAGCGCGAAGGACGATGATAAAACGATTACGGCGAAAAACAGATTTGAGAGAAACGAACGCATAGCAACCTCCGCCAACATTAAGGAAACAGCCTAAGCTAAAAAACTATGTTTAACTAAAGGTTAATCGCTGTTGGCTCGCGTCTTCTCCGATTAATAGTGTACCAAATGAGGCTTATATGATATATGGGTGTTGTTGAACTCCCCATTCGACAGAGGATGCCGTAATGACTCGCTACGCTGGCCCACTGGTTGCTGAAGTTTGCTATCCATACAAACTCGTAATAATCGTCCCCCCTACCGAAGGTCAGGAAATTTGCGAGGTGGAACATCCCCACATAGGCAACGGCAAATCGTTCGGCTCTTATTGGATCGACCACGCTTTCAAAAAACAGCGCAAGCATCATCTCTGACCGCCTAAATGCGGTATTCCTACCTATTGCCGTTCATCTTTTTCCAGAATGAAGGCTGGGCTGATTCGCGCCTGAACGCACGAGTCGAGACGGTCTCATATCGCCCATGAAACGACCTTGCTTTTCGCGCAATGAAACACAAAACGGCAATGCGCGCACGATCGTTTTATTATCCTCAAACGCCCCGCAAAAGCACAATAATTAGCGTGGAAACGCGCATGTTTTTTTGATAGAAGGCGCTCGCGGTCCCTCGCCTTTTTGATCGTTCGAGCCTTTCATGACTCATATCTACCGACAGACAGAAATCGAAGTTTGCGGCGCCCGTATTCATCATCATTACCACCATCCATCGCATCATGGCGACGACCATCCCCATATCGGTCCTCATCCGCATGACGGCTATCTTTGGGGAACGTACGGCGACGAACACCGTTTCAAGCACCGCCGCCATCATCATCTCTAGAGAGTGGCGATTTAAGGACCGATCACCCTCCCCATGCGGGAGGTTCGAAATCGCTTTGGCGATTTCGGGGAGGGGTTAGTATTTAACGAACCCTTCACCTTGTTTACTTCATCATTCCCTAGTCGTTTATCCGACTATGCCCGTGGCATACACGCTTGAGCGGCGTCTGTTCTCGTCATCGCGCGCATAGAGCGACTGGCGCGCCGTTGCCGTCAATGCGTCGGCATCCATCTGCGCGATCATCATGGCGGCAACCGGCGATGACATCGTCGAAGCCGCTTTGCCGGATTTCGTCAGCGGCAGCATGGCCGCCGCAGATGATGGCGCGTTCATGCCCGCAACGCCGGATGCCGCCACATTGTAAGACGAACGCGTTTTTGATCCCGCAAACTGCGTTGCGCCCGATGAGCCGCTCGTTGAGTGTTCAAACTTTTGGGCGAAGCGTTTGTACACTTGCGCCACGGTCTGCGGTTGGCCGTTTTTGTCGTAGAAAACCGATGCATTGGCCGAAGCCGCCGTGGGCAACACATCGGCGGCGATGGCGTTCGGGTTTTGGCGCATCGTGTTTATGAAGTTGGCTGCGCCGCCGATGCCAAGGAAATGCGCGAGATAGAGTTCCGTGTGGCCGATCTTTCCGCCGACTTCGCTTTTCAAGGCGGTCTTGTTTTCGTTCGTGAGTTCAGCCGCCAAATGGGCGGAGACTTCGGGGTCTTTGCGCAGGGCCAAAATCTCTTTTTTTATTTGCTTGTCGGCCACGCGGGCAATGCCGTCTGAACCTATAGAAATGCGATCCGCCGCTTCGCCTAGGCCATACTTGTTTCCATATAACTTGACCATTCGCAGCCATGTTTGCTCGACGAATTGGAACAGGCCCGTGGCGGTGCTTGTCTTGGCCTTGGCTGTGGGGTTCAAACCGCTTTCTTGCGTGGCGTTCTTGAGCAAATAGGAAAATTCTACCCCCGACGTGGCGCTTGCCTTTTGAAGGGATTGCGTGACGCGATGGACAGGATTCACATCCTGCCATGCAAACCCTTGATAAGAGTGAATATTGCTCAACGCCTCGACCACTTTCGAACTCCCTTGTCTGGCCCTGACTTCCTGACACCCCCTCATTAGCAAGCGGTGTGCCAAAACGATCAGAAAGCAATGGGGACACAATAAAAAAAGCTCATAAAACATGTTAAAATTCAAAGGCTTGTTTGTAGCTTTTTTATTATGTCCCCATCGCCTTTCTGCGATCTTAAGGCCGTTTTAAGCCTAATCGGGCATACTTGGAACATTAGGGAACAAGGATTTATAAGACTATATATTTCCAAGGGTATTTGATCATGTCGAGCATTGAAACTATCGGCTCCGCCACTGCGTCCGCGCAAACTTCGCACAGCGAATCGTCGGCAAAAGCTGCCGGACAAACGGCTGAATATTCTAAGGACAAGACCCCGCCCCCCCCGCCACAGGAAGAAGGCCAAACCTTCAGCGCCTACGACACCGTGCAAAGCGCCAGCAGCTCCACGGTCAAAGGCGTGAATGTGGTGATTTAGAAATTTTCTTTGAAGTTAAGTGTCATTCCCGCGAAAGCGGGAATCTAGCATCGCGCGTCTGCGCGATTTATGACTCATATGGCTCGCTGACGCTCGCCGCTGGATCCCCGTTTTCACGGGGATGACACGTTAGGTTAACGGAAAAACTGACCTATTCCACCGCCAACAATTTGGCTTGGATAACCGTGCGGCGGAGTTCGAGCGCATCGCGCTCTTCTTCCGTTTCGGCGGCGGCGATAGCGTCTTCGACGGCTTTCATTTCTTCGTTGATGGAAGCGCGGTCAAGATTGTCCACCGGAATGGCCTTTTCAGCCAATACCGTGCAACGGTCGCCAGTCACTTCGGCAAAGCCGCCTTCGACGAATACGCGGTCGGACGGCGCGCTGTCGTCGTTTTCAAAAACTTCGACGACCCCAGGCGTTACGGTTGTGATCATCGGTGCGTGACCGACGAGAACGCCGTAAAGACCTTTTTCCGATGGCACGGTGACCATCGCCACGGCTTTATTAACGACCATCTTTTCAGGCGACGCGAGTTCGAATTGGAATTGGTTGGCCATCGGAGCCCTTCCCTAAGATTACGCCGCCTGTTTCGCGAGTTTCTCGGCCTTGGCGACGGCTTCTTCGATCGTGCCGACCATGTAGAACGCCGCTTCGGGCAGATGATCGTATTCGCCGGCCACGATGCCCTTGAAGCCCTTGATCGTGTCTTCGACGTTCACGAACACGCCCTTGGTGCCCGTGAACACTTCGGCGACGTGGAACGGCTGCGACAGAAAGCGTTGAATCTTGCGCGCGCGGGCCACGATAAGCTTGTCGTCTTCCGACAGTTCGTCCATGCCCAAAATCGCGATGATGTCTTGCAGCGACTTATAAGTTTGCAGAACCTTTTGAACCGAACGCGCAACGTTGTAATGCTCTTCGCCCACGACCATCGGATCGAGAATGCGTGACGTGGAGTCGAGCGGGTCA
>CAZVCG010000007.1:0-19138 GCA_964626265.1 uncultured Rhodospirillaceae bacterium
GCAGTCTGCTTAATCTCAACCGTCTACTGGTGGCTTAATTGAGTCTGGACCCTAGCGCGGCCAACGCTGTTTTGGTTTCGAAATATTTTTTCGCGGCCGCCGACTTTTTGTTGGAGTCGCGCTTCATTCGGCCTGTTCCTTCGATCGTTTGGCCGCCGCTTGCATCGCACGAAGCATCAAGGCGCCGAGTCCGTCATCAGACAATAGATGCTTCAGCGCAGCTTCCGTCGATCCGCCGGGGCTGGCTACCGATTGCCGCAAATTCGCAGCCTGTTCAGGATTTTTGGCGAGCAATGCTCCTGCGCCTATAACAGTTTGCCGCGCGAGCTGTTCGGCCAGTTTCGACGGAAGGCCAAGCGACTCGCCTGCCTCTTGCATAGCCTCAATCAGCGCAAATATATAAGCGGGCCCGCAACCGGACAGAGCTGTGACGGCGTCCATCAATTCTTCATCATCAACCCAGGCGACCTGTCCGCAAGCGCTGAGCAGCGCGTCGCACAGTTTTCGTTGCGTCTCGGTAACGTGCTGATTGGCTACGGCGACGCTCATACCTTCGCCGACGCTGGACGGCAGGTTAGGCATGGCGCGGACGATCGCGTGAGGACGGTTGCCTACATATGCCAAAAGGCTTTCCAATTTTTTTCCGGCAGCGACGGAAAGAAATACGCTGTCGCGGTAATGAGAATAGATGGGCAAGACGCGCTCAATCAAAGGCGGCTTGACCGCAAAGATGATGGCGCTGGGTTTGTAACCGGTGGGTAGAAATGTCGGTGATGCGTGCCAGGTTACGCCGGATTGCGCGAGGTCTTCGTCGTTGGGTTGATTGGGATCGATAAGCACTATGCTCGACGCGCTGGCATGGCGAATCCAGCCGCGCAACAGCGCGCCGCCCATTTTGCCGCAACCGATGAGAAGAAGGTGCATTCGAATACCCTAAGTTGATCGACTAGGGGCGATATTAGTCGTTTTTAAGGCGTAATGTAAAATGGGATGGAGGCTTAAGGCTTGGATTTGCCCGGGTCGCCGTAGACGGTGCATTTGTCCGGATGGTTGCGGCACGAGTTTTCCATCGATCCTCTGATGGAGTTTGTGATTTCCTCGCGCGTGCACGCGGTGAGCAAAAACAGGCTAAAGAAAAGAGTGATGCATGGCATAGCGATCAGTTACCTGTAAACGACAAAAACTGTTTCGCGAGTTTGAGGGATTGGCCTTGATAGTTCGAGGCCATGTCTTGGCCGTAGAGTTTGTCGGGTCGTGCGGCCATGCGGTCGTAGCGCAACCAACCGACAAGCTGGCCGTGTTCGAGGAGGAATGGTACTTCGTGCGAGCGGACTTCAAGCACGCCGCGGCTGCTTCCGGCCTTGTTGGTTTGCGGGTTCCAGCCAAAGCCGGGATCGAAGAAGCCCGCGTAGTGCACACGGAACTCGCCCGCACGCGTGTCGTAGGGCAGCATTTCGGCGGCGTAATCCGGCGGGACGGCGATGGCTTCCTTGGTCATGAGGATGTAGAAGCTGTCGGGATCGAGGACGAGTGACGGTTCCTTGCGGTAGTAAAGCGGTTCCCAGAAATCGAGAGGATCGTAATCGCGGCGAGCGAGGTCGATGCGGCCCGCGTTTTGCTTTGCGCGCCAGCCGATGAGATCGCCTTCCTTGCCCGTGCCCATCAAATCGACGTGGAAGGGCAGGGAGCCCGTCTGGTCGTTGATGAGGAGATCGCGTTCCTTGTTGTTGAGGTCGACGATTTGGCCTTCGTCGAGGAATTGCTTCCACACCGCGGCTGAAACCGCTGCTGGAATGTCGCATTGGCCTTGGCGGAAACGAATCTGGTTGAGGCGTTCGCCCGCCTTGACGACGACGCTGAAGCTGCGCGGCGCGACCTCGATGTAAAGCTGGCCTTCGTAGCCACATTCGACTTGATCGAATACGGAGGCTTTATCGGCGATGAGGCGCGTGAGAATGTCAAGGCGGCCCGTGGAGCTTTTCGGGTTGGCGAACGCGGCGACGTAGGGCGGGAGTTTGAGGGACTCCATGAGTGGGATGACGTACACGCGGCCTTTTTCGAGCAGCGCGCCCGTGCCGTTGTTCAGCGGGATTTTGTAATCCTCAATGTGTGGGTCGAGGCGTTTCATTTTGTCGAGCACCGACACGCCGCGCCCCGGCAGGAAACTTGTCGTCACGGGGTAAGCGACATCGCCGAGGCGGAGGTCGAGGCTCGCGGGCTGAATTTGATCGTCCGTGATTGCGGGCGTCGCCGTGATTTCACCCGATTGCACCATTGCCCGGATCGACTGGCAGGGGAAGATGCCCAAGCCATCGGTTGACGCTTGTTCCGCTGAAAGGGATGATGCTGTGGCTCCGCCCATTATGCGCTCCAGAGTGATACCGGGGGTAATCTAGCGGAGTATGCAGGTGAAGCAAGGCTTTCCCTTTAGCTTCATCCCTGCAAAAGCGGGGATCCAGCGCGAGCGATAGTGAGCATATAAGGTTAATTGCTGAATTAATGGCTGTGGAGTACTTAGAATCATACGGCCCGCAGACGCGGGCCACTGGATTCCCGCTTTCGCGGGTATGACGCATTTATGGTTTCTAAGCTTGCCCCGCCGTGTCGATCATGGCGGCGGCCATGGCTTCGTTCGGCTTCTTGCCGCCCCACATGACGAACTGGAACGCCGGATAAAAGCGTTCGCATTCCGTCAGCGCGATCTCGACAAGGTCCTCGAGCGTTTCGACGCAGGGCGTGCGCTCATTGCGCGTTAATACGGTATAACGGAACAACGGCGTGCATTGCGTCGGTTCGAGATCGAAGTGGCCAAGCCACATGCGGTTGTTGAGCATCGACAGAAGATCGTTCACGTCGCCGCGCTTGCCGTCGGGCACGCGCATGTCGAACTGACAGGAAAACTGTAGCGCGCCGATTTCGCGCTGCCAGACAAAAAACAAACGGTAATGGCACCAGCGGCCCGCAAGCTCGACGATCAACTCGTCTTCATTTGCGCGATCGAATAACCACTCATTAGCTGTAACTATCTCTTCAAGTATATCCAGCGGATTATGAACTGGACTGGATTCTTGAACGGCAACAAACGACATTTCAGTTGGCCTCCCCCGGAACAACAGGGAACATTTGTATCTCTGCTTGGAGTCGCGCCGCAAGAGTCTCGTTGTCTTTGATAACACACGCTTACGCACAGTGTGGTTTGAGTCACAGTTAGATTCCGGATTCGAATCTTTCCGTCATCGTTCTAACCGATTCAAAAGATTCAATATTTGAATCATTTCAGATGTTTGAATCTAGCTTTTCCGCAGCTTGCCGCGTTTAGCATGTTTAACGGAAGGTAAACGCCGCTTTTTCGTCGTAACTTTTTGCGAACTTCTTGAAAGTTTCAGTTGCTTTTCGACCGATTCAAGGCGTTCTTTTAGCGCCTCCTGAGTCATGCGCGCCTTGCTCAACACAGCATGTAGTGCGTCGAACTCCTCACGGGTCACTAGACCTAGTTTTTTGGTAAGATCTTCGAGCGCGGCGAGGAGATGCTTGTACACTTTGGGTCGGGCTTTCAGCGCGTTTTCCAGCGTTTTTTCGCCGAGGTGGAGGAGTTGTTCGATAAGCGAGGCTTCGTGGCGCATTTTTATCTCAGGGGTCAGGGTTCAGCATTCAAGGAATAGGGAATATTTTCATCTATAGACTACCTCTTTCGCAGTTTTGATTCAAAGGGTAAGCTTTTAACGAATAATGAACCCAGACCTCTTATCCCTAAAATGCTCGCAATTCCTTTTCCTCCCATTGATCCCGTCCTCGTGACGATTGGTCCTGTAGCAATACGGTGGTACGCGCTTGCGTATCTCGCGGGGTTCGTTCTTGGCTGGCGTTTGTGTTTGCGTTTAGCGGGGCAAAATCCGGAAGGTCCAAAAGCGGAGGATTACGACGATTACATGACGTGGGCCGTGATTGGCACGGTGCTTGGCGGGCGTATCGGCTATGTTCTGTTTTATCAATTCGACTATTTCCTCAGCGAACCGATGGAGATTTTCTACGTCTGGCACGGCGGCATGTCGTTCCATGGTGGAATGCTCGGCGTGATTTTGGCAGCGGTGCTATTTACGCGCGCAAGGAAAATTCCGTTTTTCGCGTTCAGCGATATTCTGGCAGTGGTAACGCCGATTGGGTTGTTTCTCGGACGGCTGGCGAATTTCGTGAACGGAGAATTGTATGGCCGCGTGACTGATGCGCCATGGGGAATCGTGTTTCCGCGTGGAGGAGATTTGCCGCGCCACCCGAGCCAGCTTTACGAGGCGGGGCTGGAAGGCTTCGTGTTGTTTGTGACTCTATACGCTTTGGCGCATGTTCCGGCGATACGTAAACGTTATGGATTCCTGTCCGGGCTGTTTCTTGTGGACTACGGCTTATTCCGTATCATTGCGGAAATGTTCCGCGAGCCGGACGCACAATTGGGGTTTTTGTTCGCCGGGGCGACGATGGGGCAATTGTTGAGCATGCCGATGATCATCATCGGCGCTGCGTTTATCGTGATGGCGTTGAGGCGTAAAGCATGACACCGTTATTTTCGATCATTCACGACATTATCAGTAACGAAGGGCCGATAACGCTTGAGCGCTATATGGAGATTGTGCTGCATCATCCAGATTACGGCTATTATAGGCATAATGATCCTCTCGGTGCGCACGGCGATTTTGTCACCGCCCCAGAAGTGACGCAGATGTTCGGCGAGATGCTGGGCGTTTGGTGTATCGAAATGTGGAAGCAGATGGGTGAGCCGACGTCGTTCGCTTTGCTGGAGTTGGGGCCGGGGCGCGGAACGCTTTTAATGGATATCTTGCGCGCGACGGCTAGAGTGTCCGGTTTTCAAAAGGCGTTGCGATTGCATATTTTGGAATCCAATGCGACGCTAAGAAAGATTCAGCAGGAAAAGCTGGCGGATTACGCGCCAACTTATGTGGAGAACCTCGAGAAGTTGCCGTGGATGCCCACCATCGTGCTGGCAAACGAGTTTTTCGACACGATCCCCATGCGCCAATTTACCAAGACGGAACAAGGCTGGCGCGAACGCATGGTGGATTGCCAGGCGGGAAGGCTTTTGTTCATCGAGGGCGAGCCGCAGCCGAGTCCTTTGGGCGGCGCGGCTAACATGGATGACGATAAAAAGATGGGATGGATTTATGAAGTGTCGCCTTGGTCGCTGGCCATCGTTAAGCAGGTTTCCGCCCATATTGTACGACATGGCGGCGCAGGATTGATTATCGACTATGGCTATAGCGTTCCCATGGGTGCCGATACGCTAGACGCGTGGCGCAAGCATAAGTTCATTGATCCGCTGGAACATCCGGGCGAAGCGGATGTGACGGCTGATGTGGATTTCTCGGCGTTGAAAACGATAGCCCTGCATACAAGGGCCAAGGTCGCGGGGCCGATAGGACAGGGCGAGTTTTTGAGGAATCTGGGCATCGAAGTGCGCGCGGCGCAACTCATGCGAAGCGCGGCGGCCGACATAGTCGATGTCATCAAGGCGGACTTGAATCGTCTTGTCGATCCGGCGCACATGGGCGTGGCGTTCAAGGCTATGGCGATCATGGCGCCTTCGCTGAATGAAGTGCCGGGGTTCATGTGATGGATTCCTTTAAGGCCGGAAATTTAAAAGAGCTGTACGGCATACGTCACGGTTTTTTCACGCGTAGCGACGGCACGGGGCCCAAAGCGTTTGAGGAATACGTGCGTCTTGTCGCCATGCAGATGGGGACGAAGCCATCGTATATGGTGTTTTGCCGCCAAGTGCATTCACCGGATTGCATCAAGGTTGTCGAGCCGTGGAAAGGTCCGCTGCCTGAAGCCGACGCGATGGCAACGCGGGAGAAGGGTTTGGCTTTGTGTATTAAAACGGCGGATTGCGTCCCTGTTTTGCTGGCCGATGCAATGGCGGGCGTGATTGGCGCAGCGCATGCGGGATGGCGCGGCGCGATCAGCGGCGTGATCGAAAATACGGTGAAGATGATGGAAGGTCTGGGCGCATCGCGAGCGGCCATTTGCGCGGCGATCGGGCCATGCATCTGGCAGAACTCTTACGAAGTAGGGCCGGAGTTTCTCGCGCCGTTTCTGGCCGAAAATCCGGAAAACGAAAAGTTATTCCGGCCATCGGTAAAACCGGACCATTATATGTTCGATCTGGCGGCGTATGTGAAGAACAAGCTGTTGTCGTTGGGTGTGCGCGACATTGAGCCGTCGCCAGCCGATACTTGTGCGGATGAAACTCGTTTTCACAGCTACCGCCGTGATTGCTTGCGCGGGGCGCAGGAGACGGGACGGTTGATATCGGCTATTGTATTGACTACTTAAAATAATACTTGATACGTATCACGTATCGTGTTAAGTGTATGCTTGCTTGCCATGGCTCCCAGAAATGGAAGAACATGTTATTATCTTTTACATGCAAAGAAACCCAAAGGATTTGGACGGGTCAGGTAAGCCGTAAGTTGCCACGCGATATACAAAAACGAGCGATTCGAAAGTTGCGTCAGCTTGATGCGGCAGTGACATTGGAGGACTTGAAAAATCCGCCAAGCAATCATTTAGAAGTTTTGAAAGGTAGCCGAAAAGGACAGATGAGCATCAGGATCAATAATCAATGGCAACTCTGTTTCCATTGGCAAGACGGTGATGCAACTAACGTCGAGATTATCGATTATCGATTATCATTAGAAAGGCATGGTCATGACGTTTTTGAGCAATCCCCATCCCGGCGAAATTCTGAAAGAAGAATTTCTTGACGAGATTGGAATAAGTCAAAATGCCTTGGCCGATGCCCTGCGCGTGCCACGCAACCGCATTCACGCCATTGTCAAGGGCGAACGGGATATTACGGCGGACACGGATTTGCGCCTGTGCAAGTTTTTCCGTTTGTCCGAGGGTTATTTCCTGCGTTTGCAAAACGCCTATGATACTATGGAAGCAAAGCGTAAAATTGCATCACAGGTGAGCAAGATCGTGCCTTATATTAATAAAACGTCCTCATCAAATAAAGCGGTTTAGGGCAGTTCTTATGCTTTAACGGCAGTTGTTCCCCGTAATAAGCTGGGATAACCTTGGTATATGACCCAACCCCAAACTCTTTACGATAAAATATGGGAAAGCCACGTTGTGCGGCGGCAGGACGATGGCACATGTCTTATCTATATAGACCGGCACCTGCTGCACGAGGTTACTTCGCCGCAGGCTTTTGAAGGGCTGCGCGTCACGGGACGCAAGGTGCGGCATCCGGATCGTGCGCTGGCGGTGGCCGACCATAACGTGCCCACGACGCACGACCGCGCGAAGGGCATCGCGAATGACGAATCCCGCTTTGCCGTAGAAACGCTTGGACACAACGTGCGTGAGTTTGGCATTGAATATTTCGGTATGATGGATGGACGGCAGGGCGTCGTGCATATCGTTGGGCCGGAGCAGGGCTTTACCTTGCCGGGGTTGACCATAGTATGTGGTGACAGCCATACGGCGACGCACGGCGCGTTTGGCGCCTTGGCGTTCGGGATCGGGACATCGGAAATCGAGCATGTGCTGGCGACGCAAACGCTGATTGCCAAGCCTTCGAAAAATATGCGCGTGCATGTCGAAGGTATGCTGCCGCGCGGCGTAACGGCGAAGGATTTGATTTTGCATATTATTGGCACCATCGGCACGGCAGGCGGCACGGGGCATGTGATTGAATACATGGGTGACGCTATCAGGATGCTTTCGATGGAAGGGCGTATGACCATATGCAACATGTCGATCGAAGGCGGCGCGCGCGCAGGCCTGATAGCGCCGGACGAAACGACTTTCGCATATATCGAGGGCAAGCCGCGCGCGCCAAAGGGGCCAATGTGGCAAAAGGCAGTGGAATATTGGCGAACCTTGACGACGGACGAAGGCGCTCATTTCGATAAAGTCGTTAAAATCGACGCGTCGGCGATTGCGCCGACGGTCACGTGGGGCACGTTGCCGGAAGACACGATTCCGATTACAGGCACAGTGCCCGATCCCAAGGATGTAAAGGACGAAGCCAAGCGTCAGGCTATGAAACGCGCGCTGGATTACATGGATTTGCATCCCGGCATGCGCATCGAAGGCGTGAAAGTCGATAAGGTTTTCATCGGCTCATGCACTAACGGACGGATCGAGGATTTGCGCGAGGCGGCGGAAGTCGCCAAGGGCAAGCATGTTGCAAAGCATGTGCAAGCTTTGGTGGTGCCGGGGTCAGGTCTTGTGAAGCAACAGGCTGAGCAAGAGGGACTCGATAAGATTTTCATCGAGGCCGGGTTTGAATGGCGCGAGGCAGGATGTTCGATGTGTCTAGCTATGAACGACGACAAGTTAGGCCCGGGGGAACGCTGTGCCTCAACCTCCAACCGCAATTTCGAAGGGCGACAGGGTCGGGGTGGGCGGACGCATCTTATGGGGCCGGCCATGGCTGCCGCCGCTGCGATCATGGGCGAACTGACGGACGTGAGGAGGATGACATGAGCGAAGCTGACGTCTCCTATACAGTCGTGAAGCCGGGGACTGATTTGAAACGTTACGCTTACGCAGGGTTTTGGCGGCGTTTTTGGGCCGTATCGGTCGATTTTCTGGTTATTTTGATCGTATTCGTGATGTTGATTGCGCCGTTGGGGATAGTTTTGGGCCTGGGCGCGATCATCACTTGGCCGATTACATCGGCTCTTGCCGGGCTTTCGGGCATGTTGGTGCCGCTATTGGATCTCAAGGTGCAGATTGTGGCGTGGCTGTATTTCGCGCTCATGGAAAGTTCGAGTTGGCAAGCGACGATCGGCAAAAGGTTGTTCGGTGTGCGTGTAATGACGGTGGATGGCAAGCCCGTAACGTTTGCCCGCGCCACGGGACGTTATTTCGGAAAGTATCTTTCGACGATTTTATGGATGCTGGGTTATGTACTGGCCGCGTTCACGCCTAAGAAGCAGGCTTTGCATGACCTTATCGCCGAGACGGTTGTGGTGAGGGAGAGGTAATGCGAAAGTTCACGCAACTCACGGGCATCGCAGCGCCGTTGCCGATGGTCAATGTCGATACGGACATGATCATCCCCAAGCAATTTTTGAAAACGACCAAGCGCACGGGGCTGGGCAAGGCGTTGTTTTTCGAGTTGCGGTATACGAACGAGGGAAAGGAAATCCCCGATTTCGTTTTGAACAAACCGCAATGGCGCGACGCGCATATACTTGTTGCAGGAGCGAATTTCGGTTGCGGATCAAGCCGCGAACATGCGCCTTGGGCGCTTATAGATTACGGCATTCGTTGCGTCATTGCGCCAAGCTTTGCCGATATATTTTTCAATAATTGTTTCAAGAACGGGTTGTTGCCAGTCGTGTTGCCCAATGATCAGGTTGATAAGATTATGGACGTTATCACGCGACAGCCGACGCGGTTGACGGTCGATCTGGATGCCGGGCACGTGCGTGGGCCGGAAGGGATGACTTATTCGTTCACGGTTGAACCGTTCCAAAAGCATTGTTTGTTGGAAGGTTTGGACGATATAGGTTTAACTGAACAATACATGGCGGAAATCGAGGCGTTTGAGAAAAAGCGCGCCGCTCTACAGCCTTGGGCTTGAGGGCATAATGACAAAAAACATCCTTCTTCTTCCCGGCGACGGGATCGGGCCGGAGATCATGGCCGAGGCGCGGCGTGTGTTGGAATGGTTTCGCGACAAGCAAAAGCTGTCTATTGCTCTGACGGAAGATGTCGTTGGCGGCGCGGCGATCGATAAGTACGGTGTGCCGCTTGCATCTGAAACGCTGAATAAGGCGAAAGAGACGGATGCGGTACTTTTGGGTGCAGTTGGCGGGCCCAAGTGGGCAAATGTCGCTTATGATAAGAGGCCCGAAGCCGGATTGCTCGGGCTGCGTAAGGAACTCGGTTTATTCGCCAATCTGCGACCTGCGATGGTGTTTGATGCCTTGGTGGATGCCTCGACGCTGAAACCGGAAGTTGTGCGCGGGCTGGACATCATGATTGTGCGCGAGCTGACAGGCGGCGTGTATTTCGGCGAGCCGCGCGGCATCACGACATTGCCGAACGGTGAGCGGCGTGGCGTGAATACGCAAGTTTATACAACATCGGAAATCCACCGCGTTGCGCGCGTGGCGTTCGAGTTAGCGCGACAACGGCGTAACAAGGTTTGCTCCAGCGAAAAATCGAACGTGATGGAATCTGGCCTTTTGTGGAAAGAGGAAGTCACAAAGCTACATGAAGCCGAATACAAAGACGTAGAATTGTCACACATGCACGCGGATGCATGCGCAATGCAATTGCTGCGCAACCCGAAGCAGTTTGACGTGATCGTTACCGATAACCTATTCGGCGATATTTTATCGGATGAGGCTTCGATGCTCGGGGGTTCGTTGGGCATGTTGCCATCGGCTTCCCTCGGTGCACCCGAAGCCAACGGTAAACGCCCGGCGATGTATGAGCCGATCCATGGCTCTGCGCCGGATATTGCGGGCAGGGGCATTGCTAACCCGCTCGCGACAATTTTGAGCGTTGGCATGATGTTTCGCTATTCTTTCGGCTGGGCTAAGGAAGCCAACATGATCGATAAGGCGGTTCAAAATGTTTTGGCACACGGCATCCGCACGGCGGATATCGTCAGCCCCGGCATGAAACCCGTCGGCACAGCGGCGATGGGGGATGCGGTGTTGGATGTGTTGGGCAATCACATCCGTTGAAACGCTTTGGCGAAGCTTCGCGCATCGTTGTCGCGGATATACTTGAAGCGTTCGGTGGCGTCAATGAGCGCCGAGCGGATGCCGGGCTCCAGCATCGAATGACCTGCGTCGGGAATAACGTGATATTCAGCTTCGGGCCAGTGGCGATGCAGTTCGTCGGCGGTGATGATCGGGCAGATCATGTCATAGCGTCCCTGAACAAGCACGGCGGGGATGCGGCGAATGCGGTAAATGTTGTCCAAAAGCTTGTTGTCGGGCGTGAACAGGTTGTTCTTGAAATAATGCGCTTCGAGAATGGGCAAGGCCGAGCGGGGATCGTCTTTCCCGGTTAAGGCTTTTTCAACGATCGAGGGCATGAAAGTCGAACAGGACGATTCATATTGCAGCCACAGCCGTAATGCTTCGCGTTTAAGCGCATCGTCGGGTCCAGAAAAAATACGGTGATAGGCGGAGAGAAGGTCGTTGCGCTGTTCCGGCGCAATGAAACCTGCGAACGCCGACCAAGCCTCGGGGAAAATCTGGCGTAGGCCGTAGAGAAACCAATCGACTTCGTTGCGGCGCATGAGGCAAATACTGCGCAACATTAGGCTGAGGCATTTTTCGGGATGCTCCTCGGCGTAAGCGATGGCAAGCGTGCTACCCCACGAGCCGCCCATGACGTGCCAGCGGCGAATGCCGCGGCTTTGGCGCAGAAACTCGATGTCGGAGATGAGGTGTTCGGTTGTGTTGTCTTGTGTTTCATAAAGAGGCGTGGATCGGCATGCGCCTCGTTGGTCGAATAGGATAATGCGCCATACGCGAGGATCGAAAAAACGCCTTGCGAGGGGAGAAGCGCCTTCGCCGGGGCCGCCGTGAAGAAATACAACGGGAATGCCCTCAGGATTGCCGGATTCCTCCCAGTACAGCGTGTGGATATCGTCCACACGCAGCATGCCTGTAGCGTAGGGCTCAAGTGCCGGAAAAAGCTCATGGAGAGCCATAAGAAGACCCTCAAAAAGGAAGGGCTATCTGCTTAGCGCGGATAGATGGCGGCTTGCAAGCGTCAGCATGGCCATGTCCAAATTTCCAGCCGCCTTGATTTCGTCAATCAAAAGATCAAATTTTTCAATGCTTAGAGCGTTTTCATTAATCCAATGCGCTAACAACTCCTCCTTGCTGCACGCTTTGGCTTTTTTGCCCGTTGGAACGAGGGCATTGTGCGTCAGTCTGCGTTGGCTGTCCAGCACGTCGCCCAGCAATGCGGACGTTGCTTCGCGCTTCCATGGCGTGTCGGGTCCGCTCATGTGGGCGACGCGTTCGCGCAGCCATTCGAGGTGCAAGCGTTCGCCAAGGCCGAAGAACACGGCGGCGGCGTTTTCCAGATTGCATTCCGATTGCGAAGCCAGGCGTGTCAATTCCGGCGCGATGGCGAGGTAGGGCATGATGGCGATCCGGCGCGCCAGCGTGTTTGATACGCCGTGCGCGATCAGTTCTTCTTCCATCTTGCGCGCGGAATCGCCGATGGCAGAGGGGTTCTTGACGAACCATGCCGTCAGTTGTTCGACGCCTTTGCTGAAACGCGCGATAGCCGGCTCCAGCTTTTGCGGCACTTCGCCCTGATTCAGGAGCCATGGCACGACGTAATCCATCATGCGGTTTATCGTCAGCAGCATGGTGGTTTGGGTGGATGCCGGAACCTTGTTGTCGAGGCTTTCGATATCTTTCCATAACGCATGAAGGTCGAATGCCGCGCGCGCAAGATGGTAGGCGCGGGCGATGGACGAAACGTTTTGGCCCGTTTGATCGGCGACGGCGAAAACAAAGTGGCTGCCGACGCGGTTGATCAAGCTGTTCGTCAGGCGCGTTGCGACGATTTCCCGCCGCAACTGGTGATGAAGGATTTCGTCCGTAAACTTCTTTTTGAGATTGTCCGGGAAATAATAAAGCAGGTCTTGATGCAGGAAAGGGTCATCAGGCAAATCCGACGCGAGCAACTGGTCATAGAGCCATATTTTCGCATAAGACAGAAGGATCGCCAGTTCCGGGCGAGTAAAGCCTTTGCCGAGGCGTTGGCGCTCAGCAATATCAGCGTCATCCGGCAGGTATTCTATGGCGCGGTTTAGCAGCCCAGATTTTTCCAGGAAACGGATGCTTCGCGCATGAACGGGCAGCAGTTCAGCCGCGCGCGTTTCCGCAACGGAGAGAGCCTGCGTTTGGCGGTAGTTGTCGCGTAGGACAAGAAAGGCGACATCGTCCGTCATGCTGGCCAGAAGCTTGTTGCGGGAAGGCAAGGAAAGGTTGCCGTTCTTCATGGGCTTGCTGAGCAGGATCTTGATGTTGACTTCGCGGTCGGACGTTGCAACTCCTGCGGAATTGTCGATGAAGTCAGTGTTCAGTCGGCCGCCCTTGAGCGCGTATTCGATGCGGCCAAGCTGTGTCATGCCCAGATTGGCGCCTTCTCCGACAACGTTGGCGTGCAATTCGTGACCGTCGATGCGGATGGCGTCGTTGTTACGGTCGCGCACGTCCGTATGGGTTTCGTCCGCGCTTTTGACGTATGTGCCGATGCCGCCGAAGTATAGAAGTTCGACTCTGGCGCGCAGCATGGCTTGGATCAGGTCGTTAGGCGTTACCGTGTCGTGCGTAAGCTCGAAAGCTTTCTTGATTTCCGGGGTCAGCTTGATAGTTTTGTCGCTACGCGCATAAATAGAGCCGCCTTTAGACAACTTGGATTTGTCGTAGTCCATCCAGCTGCTGCGCGACAACTTGAAAAGTCTTTGGCGTTCGGCGAAGCTGACGGCCGAATCCGGGTTCGGATCGCAGAAGATGTGGCGGTGATCGAACGCGCCGATCAAGCGGATGTGCTTCGAGAGCAGCATCCCGTTGCCAAACACGTCGCCCGACATATCGCCAACGCCGACGACCGTGAAGTCCGTTGTTTGAATGTCTTTGCCGAGTTCGCGGAAGTGGCGCTTGACGCCTTCCCATACGCCACGGGCGGTAATACCCATGTCTTTGTGGTCATAGCCAGCCGATCCGCCCGAGGCGAAAGCATCGTCGAGCCAGAAACCGTATTCTTGAGAAATTCCGTTGGCAATATCGGAGAACGTTGCCGTACCTTTGTCGGCCGCGACAACGAGATAGGGATCGTCGGCATCATGACGTACGACGTTTGCGGGGGGAACGATCCTGCCGTTTACGCGGTTGTCGGTGAGGTCGAGCAAGCCGCGCATGAAAATGCGGTAGCAAGCGATGCCTTCGGCTTGCCATTTGTCGGCTTCGTGGGGCGGTTGCTTGACGATAAAGCCGCCTTTGGAGCCGACTGGCACGATGACAGTGTTCTTGACCATCTGGGCTTTCATGAGACCCAGAATCTCGTTGCGGAAGTCGTCGCGACGGTCCGACCAGCGGATACCGCCTCGCGCCACCTTGCCGCCGCGCAGGTGGATGGCTTCCACGCGCGGGCTGTAAACAAAGATTTCGTAGAGCGGCTTGGGCAAGGGCATGAACTCGATGGACCGGCTGTCGAACTTGATAGACAGATAAGGTTTCGCCGTCCCGTCGATATTGTGCTGGAAATAGTTCGTCCGCAGCGAGGATTCGATAAGGTTGAGATAGCGGCGGATGATGCGGTCTTCTTCTAGCACTGTGACATTCTCAAGCGCCGCCAAGATTTTATCGGCTAACTTGGCCATCAGCTTGGCGCGGTCACCTTGCAGATGAGGATCGTGGCGAGCAATGAAGAGGTCTGTCAAATAGCGCGTCGTTTGAGGATGGGACAAAAGCGTAGCGGCCATCATATCCTGATCGTAGGGGATGCGAAGCTGCCGCAAATAACGCGCCAAAGCTCGCAGCATCGTGATTTCGTGCCACGTCAGTCTTGCGCGTAACGTCAAGGCGTTAAAGGCGTCGTTTTCAGTTTCACCCGAGCAAAGCTTGACGAATGCTTCTTCAAAAACAGGTTTAATGGCGCTGAAATCGGCAATGCGCCCAGAACCGTTGCTGCAGACGAACTCATGAATATAAAGCTTTGCGCAACCGTCGCAAGGCACGACTTCGTAAGGACCGCCCATGTGCCGCGCTTTGAGGCCCATGTTTTCGATGAGAGGAAGGATGTTAGAGAGAACCAGCGGATTTTCGGGCAGAAATAGTTTTAGGCGCAGTAGGCCGGAATCGTCGATTTCCGAAAGGTCTATGACGAATTTGTTTTCCGTTAACGCGTGTTCAAGCGCGTCGATGTCCTTGACAGCATCATCGGAAGACGTTGCGTCGGTATAGGGATGCGGGAAGGCCTCGCCATAGCGAGTGAAGAGATGGCGTGCCTGCGTTTCGTCAAAGGCTACCATAAGGCTATCTTTAAGGCGGTCAGGCCATGAACGGCAGATTTCGCGCAATTCGGCCTCAAGAAGCGAGCGATTGGGAAATTTGAGGTCGGGCTGAATTTCAATCGTCATGAAAACGCGGGCCAGCGGGCTGTCGTCGATGCGGATATTGAGCATCGTCATCTTGCCTTTTAGGGCGGATTCTAACCTCTTTTGGATTTTTTGGCGCGTTTCAGTGTCGTAGCGGTCGCGCGGCACGTAGATGAGGCAAGTCATGAACCGTCCGAAAGGATCCTTTCGCATGAACAGCGCAACGCGGGCGCGTTCTTGCAACTGAACGATGCCAAGGGCGTGGCTATAAAGATCGTCGGTCTCAATCTGAAACAGCTCATCGCGTGGATAAGTATCCAGAATATGCATTAAAGCGCGGCCATCATGGCTATCCAGATCGAATTTGGTTTTTTCCAAAACATCCTGAATCTTGCGGCGCAGATAAGGAACCTTAAGCGAGCTTTGAAGATATGAGGCAGAGGTAAATAGCCCGATGAACATATGTTCGCCGATGACAATGCCCTGATTGTTAAAACGCTGGATGAATACGGCGTCCATCGGGGTGCCGCGATGCACACGGCTTCGCGCATTCGTTTTAGCGACGATGGTCAAACGTTTTTGCTTGAGCAAGCGCACGACTTCGGGCGGCTGCGTCTTAAGGTCGCGCAGGCGGCCAAAAATGCGTTCGTCTTCGTTGCGGAGAATGCCGAGGCCGGAGTTAGCGACGATCTTCCACTGATACGTATCCTTGTTGTGAAGTAAATCGAGTTTGCGATAGCCGAGGAACGTGTAGTTCCTGTCGTTCAGCCATTGTAAAAACAGTTTCGTTTCTTCTGCCTCGTCTTCGCTAATGCCGCGCGGGACGGAATGGGCAATCTCGTCGATAATAGCCTGGACTTTACCCTGCATCGTCGACCAATCGGTAACGACGGTTCTTACGTCGCTTAAAATGCCGCGCAAGCTGGATTCGATTTCTTCTAACTGTTCTTCGTCTATCAAGCGGTCGACGTGGATATGTATGAAGGACTCTGCGGTTTTCTTGTCGCCCTTCAAATCAATAAGATTGCCCTTGGAGTCGCGCTGCGTATGAACGATGGGATGAATAGATAGATGAACCATCAAACCGCGCCGTTGGAGTTCGCTTGTTACGGAATCAACGAGAAAAGACATGTCATCGTTGACAATTTCCACTACCGTACGGCCAAACGACCATCCGTTGCGTTCCAACTTGGGGTTGAACACGCGAATATTGACCGATCCTCGGGGGCGTTTTTGCGCGAGCTGCCACATCGAAGCAGCCAATTGCTGTTGCACGGCGTCGGGCAAAGACTCCAGATCGCTTGGCGAAACGTTCGAAAAAAAGAGCTTAGCAAAGGCTGATGGAGCAGGGGGAGGAGGGGAGGCAAGGGCCACTTTTCGGGATGGGGTGTTAACGGTTTTTTTTAAGGCTGCTTGTGTGCCCATGAAATCAGTACTCCCACCTTGAAATATGCTTCCAATTGACGCGCAAAATAGTAGTGTCATTCATGTTGGTCAATGGTAGAAAACCGGCTATTGCTATAAATGCGAAGGTATATGTGCAGGCGCGAAATAGCGCAATTAACGAAAAATAATAACCTTAATTCATATAAAGAGGGAATATTTACGCACATGAAACCAAATATTAGTATCCTTTAGCGCATAATTATCGCCCCGACGCGCCCTTAGCTCAGTTGGATAGAGCAGCTGCCTTCTAAGCAGCAGGTCAGAAGTTCGAATCTTCTAGGGCGCGCCAATTAGGTATGAATCCAAGTACAGCGGCGTTGGGGTCGATTTTGCCGTTAGCGGCAATCAGGGCTGCCATCGTTTTATTCTCCCCTATAAGCTTCAGAATATCGTCGTGGATGCGGATTTCGTTGACCGTAGCCTTGAGGTGAGAATTTTTGTGGCATCTAATGGGGCTGGCGCAAGGGTTCCGGTCATATTTATTGCGGCATGACCTCAGCGCATACATATTCACGATCATTATTTTGAATTTGCGTTTTGCAACCCTTTTACGAGACCCGCTTTTTCCTATTCTCAAATTGTTTGCTAATATATTTAACATATGTCGTATTATTTATCTATCACATGTGTGTATCTGCTTGCCTGCCTTAAATAATATTTTAACGACCCATTATCATGTTGTTACACCATCAACTTAATACAAATTTAAGTATACGTTTGTATTTTCTTCGCGCATGCGTGCGTATGCAGAAACGTAAATGCATAAGTGCGCGGTATTTGGGCTTATGGAGAGCGACATTTTTATGATCGCGCAAAGAAGCCTATCTCCAGTTCCTCGATTACCCAAGGGAGATTTCGATGACAATCAAGACAAGACTTAAATATCTAGCGTTAGGACTTATTGGTTCAGTAGCAGTTTGCGGCGGCGCTTATGCGGCCACACAATCTGTCACGGCGAATATGTCTTTTGACTCTGTGCTGACCCTCAATAAGACCCAAGACATCAACTTCGGGGTCGTTGCGGCACTAACCGGTGGCACATACGTCATTTCCACGGCTGGTGCGGTAACGCCCAGCAATGGCGGTGTCGTTGTCGGCGGCACGCCAGCGGCGGCGTCAATCACAGTAACGGGATCTGCGACGCAAACCGTTGCAATCAATACCCAAAGTTACTCGGCCAATAACGGCGTCACTCCTTCAGCCGCCACATGTAACTACGGCGGCACGGCCATCGCAAACTGCGATGCTGGTGATACGGGCCTGGCAGCTCCAGGCGCCGGCGGACGGACGCTAACAGTTGGCGTTACAGCTACCGTTGACGGCACACAAGCTGCTGGCTCGACGGCTGCGCCAACTTTCGACGTTGTCGTGATCTATGGGTAACCCATAAGGCGCTTGATAGCGTAATAGTTTGGATCTACAATAAGGGCAGGGAGTATTTCCTGCCCTTATTTTTCAAATAGAAGAACCTAGAAATATATGAGCATCGTAAGTCAAAGATATTTCTTCATATTGGCTTTCTTTACTTGTCTCTTACCTTTTCATGTCAGAGCAAAAGAAGGCGTGACAATCACAGAGGCCCAAACCTTGACTTTTCCGAAAATTGGCGTTCCCTCGCAAGGCAGCGTTAACCTCAGTATTAGTCCTCTTAATTCCTCCATATCCGGCACAGCACAAATTATTTCCGGATCGGCAAACCGTGGACAATATAACTTATCCTTGTCGCCGGGCGGTAATCCAACTTCTATATCGATTGATATTACCGGCATAAATTCGGGGAACGCGGGTCTTACGCTCAACAATTTTCGCGGCTACTATCAAAGTCAGACAGTAAATAGCTTTCCGAGTCCGACACTTCCTTTGCCTGCGAAGTCGCCAGCAACAACTCCCTTGTATCTAGGTGCCACACTTACGGCCAATCCAACCGTACCTACGGGAAACCATACCGCCAACTTTTCCATAACCGTCTTTACCCAATAACAGCAAGGATCCTGTCATGAAAACAATCAAAACAATATCCGCTATAGCCTTTTCTTTGTTATTGCTAAATTCACATGATGCATCGGCGCGTAATGCAGAATTGCTCCTTTCGCCTACACGCGTGGTCCTTGAGGACAACAATCGTTTTGCGACTGTAATCGTCCGTAACAGCGGGGATGGTGTCGGCCGCTATAAAATCGATTTGGTCGATACGGTAATGAACGAAAACGGCGGCATAAAAATTCGCGAGGATGGCAGTAAAGACGAATTTTCAGCGTTGGATATGCTTAGCATCTCGCCCCGCAGCATTACGCTCAAACCCGACGAAAGCCAAACCATCCGGCTTTTGGTCAAACCGAAAAGCGATCTGCCAGACGGTGAATACCGTTCGCATCTGCAGGTTAAAATGACTGAGAGCGATCTCGACCTGGGCACGAATAAACCATCGACCGAAGGCACAAGCATCGTGCTGAAGCCTAAAATGACCACCGTCATACCGGTTATCATCCGCAAGGGTAAAACCGAATATAAAGTCGCCATTGAAGACGCCAGATTCGGCATGGGCGGAGGCGATGGAAAACAAATTCCCGAGGT
>CAZVCG010000007.1:19148-60530 GCA_964626265.1 uncultured Rhodospirillaceae bacterium
CTTTTCGGATTTTTTTAAGTATATATTAAACAAATTCCCGAGGTCAGGATTACTTTCAGTTTTTCGGGGAATCGTTCCGTATTAGGCGATATCAAGGTTACGCATACTTCTCCCGACGGAAAAGCAACGCAACTAGTGTTTTTTCGCGGCATCGCTATTTATCGCGGGGTCACAAAACGCACACAAAACGTAGCCTTAGAGGTTCCTCAAGGTTTGGATATTCAAAAAGGAAAACTTCACGTCGCCTTTATGTCTCAGGAAAACGAAGGCAGTCAGGTATTGTCTGAACGGGAAATATTGCCTTAAAACGTCAGCGCAGTATTTGGTTAATATATACTTAAAAAAGCGTGACAGAATCATGGTTAATAGGCTAGTCAGAAAAGGATTTATGGAGGTTCCATAAAGACTTAACCCGATTCAGCCAAACCATGCGAACAACCATTTGCTTTGGTCACTGTCGTTTATCGCCCCCAAATGAAAAGAGTCATGGGCATACCGATGCATGTCCAATGATTACATCCAATGACTTTGGGCTTCTACTGAATCCGAGCAGAGCATGAAGAAGCGTCGGCGTTCTGTTTACTTTCATGTAAAAGAATGGCCAAGCGTAAGCGCTTCGGCAGCGACGGCCGTATTAATTACATGTTACGGCTTTTCTGCTGTTGCCGAAGAAAATTATTTACCGCCATCGCTTTCTCAAGATAGCCAAAACTTAAACGTTCAACATAGAGAAAACATCGTCACCAAATTCATCGATTCAAAAAGTCCCATCTTAAATAATGAAAGCGATCAATTTCTTTTTCTTCAAGTGCAGATCAAAGACTTGCCATCCAAGCAGACCATCATATCGGCTCTGGATCGTCCGGGACAGCTTCTTCTCCCTTTTGCCGATTTTGTACAAGCCTTTGAGTTTCCAATCGCCGTCGATCAGAAAAACGGCAAAGCGTCAGGCTTTTATATTTCTCCTGAAAACGAGTTCCGCCTGGATATGGACGACCGCTCAGTCCGTTCAGGTAATAAGGAATATTTATTGTCCTATGACAATTTCCGCAAACATGACGGCAAGCTTTATATCAGCACGCAAGGAATCGCAGAATGGTTCGGTATCAACAGCAGCGTAGACAGGACAAAAGGAACCATACACTTTACGACAAACAGAGCGTTGCCAAAGGAGGAGAGACAGGTTAGGCACAACAAATGGAGGCTACTCGCTTCGCTTAAAGAAGCCAACGGCAACCTTCCGGCAATCATGCAAACAACCTTTGTTGCAGATTCGGATTCTTCGATGCTTCCCCCCGTGGGCTATCACGAATTCGTAGGCGATGCGGAAACCGACTACGACATAGAAATTTATAAAGACAATATATTGATTGGGTATGATACCGTTAAAACCGATAGGAGATACCGTTTCGCGAACATTCCTCTTCATACCGGTGAAAACGTTTTCAAAATTATTGCATATGGCCCGCAAGGCCAACGGTGGGAAAAAAATGAAACAATCACAACAAGGCATCTTTCGGATGACTCCAAAAACAAAAACCCGCCAAAAGCGAATTTATTTTCATCTGTACTGAATTATGAAAACAATGCGCCAGAAACTTCAGGCAAAAAGCAAACAACGGCTTCACTTAAAAGCTGGTTGGAAATTGCCCTTACACGCGACAATCAAACGTTGGGAATGGTTGAATGCCATCATAAACTAACCGGGAATTTTTTTAGATTCGATCAAGTGCTTCGCGCTGTTGGGATTGCTTACAAACGCTCGGAATCTACTGAAGCATTAGACGTATTATTCAGCGATGGGCGCGTTCTTTCGTTAGACCTTGCCAAACAAGAATACATAGAAAACGGACGCGTAAAATCCCTTTATAGTAACGACGCTTTTCTCAACGACGGCACTATCTATGTCAATTCGACCTTTTTAAACCGCGTATTGACACCCTATCGATTTGTCGAGGATATCGCATCGCGTTCATTGGAAGTGTCTACGTCCGTTGGGGAGGCGTTCGGAATAATGGGCGGCCTAAAAACTGCCGATAAATCCGATATGGCCCCGACGCCGATCCCTTCGCCCGTCGTGCCAGTTATCATCGATGACTTGTCCGGCAATCATAAGGTTACGGGATCACAGGAAATTCCTGAAGCAACGGACGTCTTGCACATTGCGCAGGAGCCGCTCTCAACGGGCATCAAACTTGAAGCGGATTCAGACGTTTTGTCAAATGGGAACTCTCCTTCTTCTTTAGACAAGACTCCATCCGGTCCATCCATAGTCTCCGATACCCAAAAAGGAGATAATGCGTCACCAGTCGAAGAAGGGGAGGAACCCCTGATTTTGCAACCGCGCATAAAAAAAATACCGCCTAATAATTTGTTCATAGAAGCCTATAGCCTGGCAGGAAAAATTTTTTTGCCGCTTAACGATCTTATGCAGATTTTCGAATTTCCAATCAAGGTTGACGATCGCAAAGGAACCGCGAACGGCTTCTTTATATCGCCTGACAACATATTCAGCCTTGAAATGGAAGGGCGCACTGTTCGCATCGGAAAGGATATCTTGAAGTTTACGGACAACGAAATGCGCTTGCACAAAGGACAGCTATATTTGAGCGCCGAAAGCTTTGCTAACTGGTTTTCCATCAATTCCGATATCGACCGCAAGCTAGCGACGATACATTTCACAACGGACAAGCGACTCCCGCAGGAAGAACAGGAAGAGCGCCAGAAAAGATGGCAAAAGATGCTGGCGAGCATTGATGAAAAGCGAAACGATTTTCCTGTGCTGCAAAACGATTATAAAGCCGTCGGCTATCCGGCAATAGACGTCAATATCGGTTCCCAATACGATCATGGCGCGTCGAACTCGAAGACTTCGGCAGGAGGCCCATTTACTTCATCCTACAACATTCAGGGATCGGCTGATCTCGCCTATATGACCAGTCAGTTTTACGCTCAGGGCGCGACGAACGGAAGCGTACTTGATACCCTGCGCTTTCAAATGGGACGGAAGGACCCAACGGGCGATTTGCTGGGTGCGATGGGAGCCACTGAATACGCTTTCGGCGACGTAATATCGCCAGCCATATCGCTTGTGACCTCGAATTCTCTTGGCCGTGGTGCAACGATCTCAAACAGGGAACTTAACTCTTCGGAAAACTTTGACGTACGCAATTTCACGGGCGATTCCGTTCCCGGCTATGAAGTCGAACTATACCGCAACAATGTCCTAGTAGCTTTTCAGACCGTCGATGCCAACGGCCGCTACAATTTTGCGAACATACCCATTCTTTATGGCGAAAACATTTTTCGTATCGTCTTCTATGGACCCCAAGGCCAACGCGAAGAAAAAGTGGAAACTGTTTCCGCTTCCAGCGCGCTACTCAAGAACAAACAATTTGTCTATAATTTCGGCATCGATCAACGCGGCGCAAACTTCATCCCTTTAGGCAAAAATAGTGTTTCAAACGAGCTTACGCCCGTTGGTCTCCAAGCCGTGGGAAGCCTGCGTTATGGACTTACTAAAGACATTACGATTGGATCAGCATTTGCTCAAACAAGATTGAGGGACGGCGATCATCGTTACGCCTCCGCCACGGCAAGCGCCAATATCGAGGGATTGTTGGCCGAAACGACGGCAGCACAGGACTTGTCTCATGGCGGTTGGGCCGGAAGCCTTTCCGCTCTTGGCGGTTTTGAAGGAGTCAGTCTCCGCGCCAAATACCGCAAGTTTAAGGATTTCGCAAGCGAGGCCGTAAATAACCTAGACACGCCGCTCTCTTCTGATGCCAGCCTTGATGCCAACACCCAATTATTGTTGCCGTTGATTGGAGGTTATGGCGTTGGCCTTTCAGCTCTTCGCGAAACCTTTGTCTCCAATGGCCGTGTTCCGCGTTATACTTTCAGCTGGCGATCTTCAAAAAGCATTTGGGGCCTCAGCTTTACCGATTCCGTCGAATATATCGTCGATGAAAAAAAGAGGATTCAAGACGTTTTTGGCGTCCAAACGCGGATGTGGGATATCGACTGGAGGGCCGTTGGCACCTATGAACTCGAGCCCATAAGACAATTTAGAAATATTAACTTCTCGGCAGATTACCGATTATTAGACAGACTCTCTGGAAAATCCATTATTGAAAAAGATTTAACGGAAAGCGATCGTACATCTTTCGGTCAATCCCTGAATTGGGACTTTGACGACTTCCGTTTAAGCTTTAACGGACAAATGGATAACAGCAAAAACATTGCTCTCGGCATCAATCTTTTATTTTCACTCAATCACGACTCGACTACAAGCGAATGGCGATCTCAGCCACAGCAGGCGTCAAGTGGAGGCGCAATAACTGGGCGCGCCTATATTGACGACAATAACAATAACAAGTTTGACGAAGGCGAAAAGACCCTTTCTGAGGCAAAGATTAGGGTCAATCGCCTTCGCGCTAAAAACGATGCTGACGGTTATTTCGTGGCGCCGGTCACTCCTTATGAGACCGCCCGGGTGGAATTGGATACGAGCTCCATAAGCGATCCTCTTTTGGCGCCTGCCACAAAAGGTTATTATGTCAACACGCGTCCAGGGGATATGGTCGTCGCCGATTTTCCTTTGGCGCGCTCTACTATCATAGACGGCACCGTTGTCTTTCTAGACGAGAATGGCGGAAGGCGCGAGCTGAACGATATAATCGTCGAGCTTACCGATAAAGATGGAAAGCCGTTGCGTAGAGTAATTACGGCTATCGACGGTTACTTCAGCATTGATAAAATCACTGTCGGAGAATACTGGCTAATTGTGCCTGAGGAAGCTCTAACCGCCTATAATGCTTCGTTTGAGAATAAAATTCACATAAAGATCGACGACATCAACGAATTCATAACCGGCAAAGACATTGTCTTGCGTCAAAAAGAGAAGCTCAACGGTCCTCCTGTCTTCGAGGATTCGACTAAACCTGACAAGGAAGAAAATTCGGAAGTCGAATTACACTATGCAGCAAAGGAGAAAGCGGCTTCTATCACGACTTCTGAGATCTCCATTCCTTTAGTGGAGAGTCATGCGATTACGGATAAAGCCTCCATTACGCAGGACATAGCGTCCCTTCAAAATGTAATCGCCGAAAGTCAGGATCAACCGTATTGCTCAATACCGCAAGACATAGAAACTTACATTTGCCTATCGCCGGATTATGCCGATCCGTCACATTCGCGTTTAGCTTTCCTTAAAAAGACGCTTAAACATTATGCGCCGCCGTCATACTTTGGTTTATCTGAGCGGATAACGGAACGCTTGGCGGAGGAATCCAGCGTTGAACTTTCAAATGCCCTTGACGCAAATAATACTGCGCTCATAAATATTAACCCCTGAGCGAAAAAATATTTTCCGAGCAGTCTTTTTGATATTTAACCATGAAATCCGGCCCTTTCTGCGCCAAATTATTGTGCATCGCGGGAAGCCCTTGTTTAATAATGTCTATTGCCAGTTGTGCGCAAATAAGTCTAAATTTATATGGTTATTAAAGTGTGCGGTGCGTTGCAGCATTTCTACCCTAATTTAACTAAAAAGCCAGCAAGACAGCCATTCTTTGAGCGTTTCTTTACAGGATTTAGTAACAATTATGTTATAATTTAAAAAATTGCATACTCTTAAACGCGGTTCGGTTTGGCGTCAAAAAAGGAATAAAAAAATGAAGCCTCGCCTGCTGATGTTAGTGCTGTGCGTTTCGGGAATCTTATTATTTCCGATAAGAGTTATGCCTGCATCACAGAGCATCAGCGTAAACATGGCGTTTGACTCGACGCTCATGCTTACAAATAAAACCGACATCAGTTTCGGCATCATTAAAGCCAACCAATCTGGGATTTATTCGATTTCCCCTTCGGGTTCAATAACTGTGACCAATGATGGGCTTTGGTTGGGCGGTTCACAAAATGCCGGGAGTTTGACCATCGTCGGATCTACTACGCAGGCAATTGATATCAACGTTAATAATTATGTTGCCAATAATGGGGTTACCCCCTCGGAAGCTATCTGTAGTTATAATGGTGGCGCATCCTCTCCTTGCGCGCTTTCCAGTCAAGCGCCGCCAGGAAACGGCAAACTCCTTTTATTAGGTCTGACCATCAATGTAGACGGATCTCAATCCGTCGGTTCAACCGCGGCTCCTTCTTTTGATGTTGTCGTGAACTATCATTAGTGTTGAGAAAAACTGACGTTGCCAAACACAAAGTGGCTACGTTTGACCCAAAAAACTCGTGCGGCGAAGAGCGGCAAAGAATGCAATGATAAATACTCTGACTGCGATACGTATCAGGCGTTGAGCGGACCTTGTAAAAGTTTTGATTTGGCGAAGATCGCATTTTTGTCTAAGGACAAGGCGGGATTGCCAGGCCTTGAACAAAAGCTTCCGCCCGACAATATCGAGGGCCGGATCGAATAGTTTATGCCTGCCGCTGTTGATTGCGACCATTGATGCTTTCGTCGAGCATGATGACGTGTTCGCTGATCTTGCCGATCATCTCAACGATTTCGTTCATGAACGACATTTGCGTCGGATCGAGGCCTTGTTCGCTAATGGCGCGGATTTTCTTATCCATGATCGTTAGACGCATTTCGAGCTGATCTTTTTGTCGTTCGATTACTTGGGCTAATTGATCGTGCATGGCTTCGATGTGGCCCATGGCTTCATTCCACTGACCTTTAAGTTGAGTGCCTAGTTCTTCCGCTAAAGACTCTAGCGCAGGATCGTTTGCGCCGCTTACCGTCGATGGGCCTCTGCCGCTTGCCAAGGCAGGCACTATTTGACCCAATTGTCCGGCAACGGCGCCGAGCGTTCCCGTGAGCTGGTTCAATATGCTCAGGCGTTGCATGATGTCTTGCATCTCGTCCGTGAGAGACGAGAGCTTGCTGAAATTCTGCGTGGCGAAATGCTCGGTTTTGGCCAGCGTAGAGGTCGTTTTTTCCTCAAGCTTGGCGCCAAGCTGATTGACGCTGTCGCTGAACGTCGCACGGGTTGTCGTGAAGCGTTCGTGCTCTTCGCGCATCGCTGCCACAGTTTGTACCAGTTCGCCTGTCGCTTGCAGTACCTGTTGGTTAAGCGTGCGCGTATTGGTTACCAACTCTCCTATACGCATTTCCGTCACGCGGTTTTGTTCGGCAAGCTGCGCTTCGATCTGTTGCATGATTTTTTGGCTGCGTTCGGCCATGGCTTGCACTGTAGCGTATCCAGCTTGGCTGTTCTGTGTTATGCCTTCGAGTAAGTGGTCGTTGTTGCTGCGCAGTTCTTGCAGCAAACCGCTAAGCAATTCGCCGTCTCGTTTGACGTATTGCATCGCTTCGGACATTGAACGTTGCGCGCTGTCGAACGAGGCAACGATGCCTTCCATGCGGTGCGTAGCGGTGACGAAATGCTCGCTTAGCTGTTCGTGGCGCATCGTCATGTTCGTTACGGCGCTTTCCATGCGGCCAAGGTTTGTCTCAGCACGGGAGGCGAAGGCCGCCATACTTTCCTCGGCTTTTGCCGTGTGGTTCAGTCGCTCTTCGACCTGACCCATGATGTCTTTCAGATGGTTTTCGCCACGGCTGAGGGATTCGACGGCTTCGTTGAAGCGGATTTGCACCGTATCGGTGGTTTCGGACAGCATTTTGCTGCTGGCCTGCATGAGGTTCGCCGAGGCGAACAGGCGTTCGCTTAACTGGTTGGTATTGTCGGCAAATTGCGAGACGACTTGCTGGCTCTGCGCCGCGTTGTTCCGCATTTCTTCTTCGACCTTCATCAGTTTTTCAAGCGATTGCGCAATTTGTGAACCTGCAATGCTCGTGACTTCTGCCATGCTATGAGCGCGTTCCTGCAAATAAGGGACGAGCTTGTTCATTTGCGTGGTGGCACGGTCTTGAACTTGCGTGAAGGATTGAGCCGTGGAGTCTATACGGCGAACCAACTGTTGCAAGGCCTGATGGCTGTCGGAGTCGTGAATTTGAATCTGGGAGATGACGGAGTTAAGGTTATTGGCCAACGTCGAAAGCGATTGCTGTAAACTACCGAGGTTGTCTGCATAACCGGAAGATTCACGCCGCGCCTTTTCGAATTCGTCGGCGACGTTGCGCATCATGGCTTCGAATATTGAGCGCGTTTCACCCTCGAACTTGAGGCGCACGGGGCCTTGGTCGCTCATGAGCGATAAGTCAGGCAGTTGGCTAAAGTGATAGCGGGCCAGATCGACGGCGCGCGCCAGATCGCCAATAGCGTCGTTGCGGTTCATGCCCCAAATGGGCGTTTGCATATCTCCTCGGGCGAGATTTCTGATGCTCTGCGCAAGAGCGCGCAAAGGCGCTGCCTGGCGGTTGCGGTAGACAAGATATATGCCGGCCGACATAGCGGCGGCAAGCAAGAGGCTGCACCAAGCTATGAGCGTAAGACTCAATCCCCAAAAACGGTAGGAGTCCTGGGCCTTCATGCGGTTTTGGGCGATGGCGGCCTGCAGGCGCATATCAAAGAAGGGAAGAGCAGCCAAAGCGGGGGATAAATCACTGGGCGTAAAAGTAACTGAATTATTGTCGAAGCTTTGCTCGGCTTTCGCATAAATGGCGGAGTATAGATTTACGATGCCTTCAAGATCGTGGCGGATGCCTGCGGGAGTCTTTTCATTCAGCCTTGAGACGATTTCCTGAGCCGTTTTCAAGTGCATCTTCATATCATTGAGGGCGCCGCGGTCGCGTTTCGTGATGACGCGATAGGACGCTTCGAGGAATCCGCCGTAACCAAGCGAGCGGATGGTTTTGTTGTAGACTTCCTGTTCGGGCGTGAAACTGACGTCCGGCGCTGCCAGCGCAAGTTCGCTACGGTCGAGTTGATATTTGATAAATCCCGTTGTGCCGATCAACACCACGCAAAGTATGGTGATCAGCGTCAGCACAAAGACGGACAAGTGGCTGACGCCGCTGTTGAGGGGAGGATTTTTGCTCATAACTTGTTGAGTTACCAGAAAAAGGCAGGAAAGGCATTAAGGTTAACGGATTATGGCGAATCATTGTCAAAAATCAAATGTTTTCAGAATGGTAAACGACCTTTTTCATGCAAGTATTTATCCACAAGCTATATGTATGACATAAAGGCCTAAATGGTTTTCAAGAATGGTATTTCGATGACTGAACTTTCATGCCGTTTGATCGCCTTTAGTCGTGCCGAGGCACCGCCAGCGATTCGTTATTTCCCGGAGTACGACAATGTTTCTGTAGAGCAGCGCGGCACGAATCTTGATTTCATTTTTCGCGTTTATGCCGTCGCATGTGAAATGCTTATAAAGGATAATCTTAGAGGAGCGTCTGTCCGTCATACGCGAGAACATTTGCAAGTTCTTATGAATGCCTATTGCGCGGGAACTGCGGCGAGCAACAGCGGCGTTTTTCTGGATTCCGCGATAGAGGCGATGAAAGCCTTGCCAGAAGCGATGCGAGCCGTGACAAGCGCGTTGCATGAGCAAAAAGTCGCAAAGCTGGTCTGCTTCAATAAAAGCGGCAGTTTACTAACGCGGAAAAGGGATAAAAACGAAATTCCGCCTGTTGAAATCGTATCGGATCAAACACGATTTTTGGGTTTGCGCAAGAGCCGTGCCGCCTGGAATGACGAGGCGAAATTGTGCGAACTCAAGATGCAAGGCATACTTGAGTTTTTGGGCAGCCTTAAAAAAGTCTTTGATAACCATGGGATGCCAAAATTTAATTGTGCTGACGCCGAGGGATTGACATTTGCTGACGATTATTGCGTCAGCGAAGGAAGGAGTGCTGGACCAAAGGCAAGCAGCATGAAGCAGGTTCACAAACCTCCTGAACCGATCTAAGGCACGATATGAAAAATTTGTCTCAAAACCTTTACGATTTCTTTGCCGGAGCGGCGCCAGTAGCGATATCGCAATTCCCGGTTACCGCATATGTCGATACGCCTTTGGAAGACACGAATGTTGATTTTTTAAATGTCCTCGCGCATGTCGCCATGTCGGAGTTCGCGGGGATTGACTATGCAATGGAGCCTCTCGGATACGATGAAGGGGATGTCGGCACGTTTCGAAAAATCGCTGAATTGCTTGAGGTCGGTTCAAAGGTTGTCGACGAATCCCTTGGCAAGGAAGAGTTCGATCCTGTTGCCTTAAAACTAATAAAAGAACTGCCCGGAGCCTTGCGGTTTTTTCAGGACTATCTTGAACGAAAACATGATTACATCGCGGATATGCACGAGGCAGATCTTACGCGGCTCCAAAGCATGATCATCGATGATGAACGAAGGGAGAAAGACGTTTGCCAAAGGGCCCCAATACATTTCAAAAAGGGCTCGCTTTTGCATTTTAGGAACAGGGGATATTTGGAAGAGGTACGCGAGTTAAAAACCGGCATAGACGGTATGGAAGAAATGGCGTTCAACCATATTTCCCTTATTCGTGGGATAAGGAAGTTTAACAAAGGCCTTGTAGAAGCTTTTAAAGGCGAAACCTGCGGGCCAGTCCGGCTTGTGTATTATAACGAACCTACAACCCGTTCGTCGCCGAAAGACTGGCGCTCGTCTTCGCTTTCCGGTGGCTTGACGAACCGCGGGCCAACCAGACGAAACGGTCGCGTTGGAAAAACGGATAGACACCTCAAGTTGGTGGAAAGCGAAAGCGCACAGCCGAAGTAAGATAAGCGTTATGTCATAAACTGTTCGCGCACGATGCGTTCGCCCAAATGCATATCGGGATCGAAGAGCAGGGTAACGCTCGTAGCTTTATCCATTTTGATGTGCGCCTCGGCTATATGATGTGTTGCCTGATCGCCAGCCTCGATACGCACAGGGCGTTTACCACTTTCCAATACCTGAATTTCAATTGTGACATCTTGCGGCAGCACCGCATAAGACCAGCGGCGCGGACGGAAACCGCATATTGCCGTCATGACAAGCGTATTGGCGTCAAGCGGCATGATGGGGCCACCAGCCGAGTGATTATAAGCCGTACTTCCAGCAGGCGTGGCGACGAGTATGCCGTCACCGCTATAACTGGCGATGCGCTCGACGCCATCCACTATCACGCGAAGTTTAGCCGATTGAGGGGAGTCCCGAAGAACGGTGATTTCGTTGAGTGCGAGGGCGGACGCCTTATTCCCATCCGTCGTTACGCAATCGACGCGTAAAGGATGAAGGACGACGCGCTGCGCTTTGGCGAGACGCTCAGGCAAGTCATCAGGATTGTATTCGTTGCACAGGAACCCGACTGATTCCGTGCACCGCAAGCCGTAAACCGGCTTGCCGCAATCAAGGACGCTATAAGATGTTTTAAGAACTAAGCCATCGCCTCCCAAGGCGACCACCACATCTGCCTCGTCTATAGGGACGGCGCCGTATTTTTTTTCTAGGGCGGCGAGCGATTCGCGGGCCAAGGGGGAGGGGGAAGAGACAAAAGCGATTTTCATGAGACACCGCGGATAAAAGCCCAATAAAAACAAAAGCGCAGGATGGCCGCGCTATTAATGATCAATTAACGGTTATGGGGCAACTGTAAATGCTTATTCGCGTTATTTAAGGGCTATAGGTCATGTTTTTTGGCCACATAGACCACTTTTTCAGGCCCTTGGCAGTCAATAAAGGACATTATAGCCATGCAAATTGATCTTCGCGTCGTCGAGCTTTTGTCATCCAAATTGTGCCACGACCTAATCAGCCCGGTTAGCGCCATCAATAACGGAGTCGAACTCATTGAGGATATAGGCGGTTCCGTGGTCGAGGAGGCCATGAAACTGATCGGCGATAGTGCGGCTTTGGGGGCCAAGCGGCTTCGCCTCTACCGGTTGGCTTACGGACGGGCAGGAAGTGAGGAAAATCTTGGCGTTAAGGATGTGCGGCCCGTGATAGAGGCCTATTTTACAGGCGGAAAAATCGTTCTGAATTGGCCTGAGGAAACTCTGCGAGAGGAAATAGCTTCGACCCGGGGAGCCATGAAAACGCTGATAAACCTCATGATTTTTGGAGAAGAAATTTTGGCGTATGGCGGCGCAATTGCGTTGAAAGCCTCTGATGAAGGAAATGACGTTAAATCCCTTAAGATTGAAGTGTCGGGACGTGCCGCGCAATTGAACGACGGCCTTAAGGCCGCGCTGGAAGGCTCGACACCTGTCGAGGAGCTGACGCCGCGCACGGTCCAGGCTTACATAACAGGCCGTTTCGCCGAGCATTTTGATCTCAAAATCCAACACATCGAACCTGCTCAGGACACATTGGAATTTATCCTTCCGTTGCCCCGTAGCGAATACGATGGGAACCCCTCAACATAATATTTTGTTAACGTTTGGTAACCATGATGGCTCTTCGTGGTTTGGCCACGGTTTAGCGATTCTTGAGGGAGCTCCTCTATGGATGATTTGTTGCGCGACTTTTTGACGGAAACCGCCGAAAGCATTGCAAAACTCGATGTCGAACTCGTTAAGCTGGAACAGAATCCTAACGACCCGGAGTTGCTCAGCGATATCTTTCGTTTGGTGCATACGATCAAAGGCACGTGCGGCTTTTTGGGATTGCCGCGTCTTGAGCATGTGGCTCATGCCGGCGAAAATGTCCTCGGCAAGTTCCGCGACGGCGCCTTGCCCGTAACGCCGCATATCGTCAGCGTCATTTTACGTTCGATAGATACGATTAAAGGGCTGCTTTCGGTCTTGGAAGAAACCGAAGCGGAACCCCCCGGAAACGATGATGAACTTATCGCAGCCCTTAACGCTATAGCCGAAGGCGAAGAGCCTTCGGCGGAAATAAAGGAAACCAAAATAGAAGAGGTAGCCATGGCACCAGAACCCACGCCTCCGCAAGAGCCGGATTTTACCCCTGTTAAGGCAGAAGAAATGGGCAAGGTTGAAGAAGCACCCGTGATAGCGGAGGCCGCCCAAGGAAATAAAAAACAGGAAGTTACGGCTCACGAGGAGCAGGGCGTAGCCAAAGAGTCCGCCGTGGCCAGCCAGTCGATCCGCGTGAGCGTCGATCAGCTTGAAAATCTTATGGTTATCGCCAGCGAATTGGTGCTGACGCGTAACCAGCTCATGCAAATTTTACGAGGCCAAAAAGACAGCGCGTTCGCAGCGCCGCTGCAACGCCTCAACCATGTGACGTCGGAATTGCAGGAAGGCGTCATGAAGACGCGCATGCAACCCATCGGCAACGCATGGTCGAAGTTTCCGCGTATCGTGCGCGATCTGGCGCATGAGCTGGGCAAGAAAATTGATCTGCAAATGGTCGGCGCCGAAACAGAACTCGACCGTCAGGTACTGGAGCTCATCAAGGATCCGTTAACGCACATGGTGCGCAACTCGGCGGATCATGGCATCGAAATCCCGGCGGACCGCCAGATGGCCGGAAAGCCGGAAACCGGCACGATCTTGCTGAACGCTTATCATGAAGGCGGGCATATCCTGATTGAAATTTCCGACGATGGTCGCGGCCTTTCGATCAACAAGATCAAGACCAAGGCCGTGCAAAACGGGCTTGCGACTGAGGCCGAGATCAACAGCATGACCGACCAGCAGGTTATGCAGTTCATTTTCCGTCCCGGTTTTTCCACGGCGGCGAAAGTGACTTCGGTATCCGGTCGCGGCGTCGGCATGGATGTCGTCAAGACGAACATCGAAAAAATCGGGGGCACGGTCGATCTGCAATCAACGGAAGGCAAAGGCTCGCGGTTCCTGATCAAGATACCGTTGACTCTCGCTATCGTGTCGGCCCTCATCGTCGAATGCGCTGGCGAAAGATTCGCCATTCCGCAGATTTGCGTCGTCGAGCTTGTGCACGCTTCATCGCAGAGCGAGCATCGCATTGAGCACATCAACAACACGCCCGTTTTAAGGTTGCGTAACCATCTTTTGCCGCTTGTCTCGTTGCGTAAGACGCTTAAGCTCGGCGAAGAGAGCAATTCTTCCGATACGGCGTTTATCGTCGTGATACAGGTCGGCAGCTCGTCGTTCGGGTGCATCGTCGATCGCGTATTCGATACCGAGGAAATTGTGGTGAAGCCCGTGTCGCCGATCTTGCGAAACATTCACATGTTCTCGGGCAACACCATACTCGGCGACGGAACGGTCATTATGATCCTCGATCCGAACGGATTGGCGTCTCAGGTCGGCGAAATACATTCCAGCGCGGCTACGGTCAGCAAGCAGGCGACGCAGATTTCGCATGCGCATTCAGAAGGCAAGCAATCGCTCCTCTTGTTCCGCGCGGGCGGCGAAGCGCCGAAGGCCGTGCCATTGTCGCTGGTGGCGAGACTTGAAGAAATCGAGCGGAAATCCATCGAATACTCGGACGGCAAGCCTGTGGTGCAATACCGCGGCAAGCTCATGCCGCTTATCCCGATCGAATCCGGCTTTCAGCTCGGCAAAGAAGGCATGCAGCCCATTCTTGTTTTCAGCGATCGCGACAAGAGCATGGGGCTTATGGTCGATGAAATCGTCGACATTGTCGAAGACCGGATGGACGTCAATCTCTCCGCGAGTCGGCCCGGGTTCCTTGGCAGCGCCATTATTGTCGGCAAGGCCACGGATATCGTGGATACGGGCCATTACCTGGCCCAGGCCTTCCACGATTGGTTCGGCGCGCAGGATGAGAGCGCTCTGGATGAAGAGAAGTTGCATCGCGTTCTTCTTGTTGACGACAGCCCGTTCTTCCGCAATCTGCTGACGCCTTTGCTGAAAGTCGCAGGTTACACGGTAAAAACGGCCGAGAACGCCAGTGAAGCTCTCAAGATGGAAGAAAACGGCGAAATCTTCGACGTTATCGTCAGCGACATCGAGATGCCGGGCATGAATGGGTTCGATTTCGCTTCCAAAGTCCGCCGCGAAGGCGGTAAGTGGAGCGAAACGCCCTTTATCGCGCTGTCGTCGCACGCGACGCCGCGCGATATGGAACGAGGACGCCAGGCAGGTTTTACGGATTATGTGGCCAAGTTCAACCGTGAAGCTCTCCTTGATACCCTTCAACAAACCCTCAGCAACATCAGGGTGAACGTATGAGCAACCTCCCAGTAAAATCCAGCGGCAATTTGCCGGCGACCGACGAAGATATAGCCGTTCGAGAGTTCGTGACGATGTATATCGACAGACAGCTTTTCGGCATTCCGGTTTTGCAGGTGCAAGATGTTCTTGGGCCTCAAAAAATCGCAAGAGTTCCATTGGCGCCTAAGGAGGTGGCTGGATCGCTTAATCTGCGCGGGCGAATTGTTACGGCAATCGACGTCCGTACGCGTCTAGGCCTTCCGCCAGCCAGCAGTGAGAACAGCAGGAACATGAGCGTCGTCGTTGATCATAATGGCGAGTTTTACAGCCTGTTGGTCGATCAGGTGGGCGAGGTGATGGGATTGCCTGCGGCCGATTATGAGAAAACGCCTGCGACGCTCGACGAACGCTGGAAGGAAATATCGGATGGCGTTTACAGGCTTAAGGAGACTTTATTGATAGTTTTGGATGTGAAGAGGTTGTTGCGTCTGGAGGAACTTGCGGCTGCTTAAAGTAATAAGCTAGCTTCTCGTGCTCCTTAAACGTTTAATCAGGGATAGTCGATGAAGTCATGCCTTATAGTCGATGACAGCCGGGTTATCCGTAAGGTCGCCCGGCAAATTTTTGAGTCTTCAGGCTTCACGTGCGAAGAAGCCGAAGACGGAAAAATTGCGTTGGAAGCTTGTCAGGCAAAGTTGCCTGACGTTGTTTTATTGGACTGGAACATGCCTGTCATGGATGGTATCCAGTTTTTGAAGGCTCTGCGGCAGTTGCCAAACGGCAGCGCGCCAGTAGTGGTTTTTTGCACGACAGAAAATGACCTAATGCATATTCAGGAAGCTCTCGCCAATGGCGCCAACGAATATATCATGAAGCCCTTTGATGCGGACATTGTGCGCAGCAAACTTTGTCAGCTGGGCCTCATCGAGTATCAATGATAGATTATGTATATGGGCAGCACCTCTTCACAAAACGATGATGGAAACCTTTCAGGCGGCGACGTTTATCGCGTGATGGTCGTCGATGATTCGGCATTCATTCGCGGCGCCATGGCGCGCGCCTTGGAAGGCGATCCGAACATTTTGGTCGTGGCTTCGGTCAGCAACGGCGAGCTTGCCGTAAGGGGCCTTCGCCGCGATCCTGTCGACGTCGTCGTCCTCGACATCGAAATGCCCGTAATGGACGGCTTGACGGCGCTGCCTCAACTTAAAGCCATTGATCCTGCCGTTCAAATCATCATGGCTTCGACATTGACCCAGAAAAACGCCGAGATCAGTTTGAAGGCCATGTCGTTGGGGGCGACGGATTATATTCCCAAACCCTCTTCAAGCCATGAACTCATGGGCGCTGAGGCGTTCAAAAAAGAGCTGGTCGAAAAGGTCAAAGCGCTTGGCTCGCTGGCAAGGCGAACGGGAGTTCGGTTGCCTCCAGGTGAGTTGCCCCGCAAGCCGATTGGCGCTCCTGCTGCACATACGGCAAGACATGGTGATCTTGCGGCCGATAAATCAGCTAATCGGGTAGGCAAGACCTACCTTTTCACGCCTCCTGGCAGTCCAAAGGAAATTGTCCTGCGCAAGGAACCGATTACGCGACCTGACGTTATCGCTATCGGCAGTTCGACCGGTGGGCCGCAAGCGTTGTTTACCGTCGTCAAGGACATGGGGGGCTGGTTGCCTCAACCAGTCGTTATAACCCAGCATATGCCGCCGTCTTTCACGTCCATATTGGCCGACCATATATCGCGGCAATGCAATGTGACGTGCAAGGAGGCGAAGGACGGCGATGTCCTGGAACCGCGGCATTACTACGTAGCTCCTGGCGATTTTCACATGTTGATCGAGCTAAGGGCAGGCGTACCCACCGTTAAAATCGTTAAAGATCCGCCAGAAAACTTCTGCCGTCCCGCCGTCGATCCCATGTTGCGTTCGTTGATCGGCGTATTCGGTAAGAGGATATTGACGGTTATCCTGACAGGTATGGGTCAAGATGGCATGAAGGGCTGCGATGCGTTAGTCAAGGCCGGCGGCGCGGTCGTTGCGCAGGACGAAGCCACAAGCGTTGTTTGGGGAATGCCGGGCGCGGTCGCCATGGCCGGACTTTGTTCTGCCGTTTTGCCTGTATCGGAAATTGGTAAATATGTTCGCCAGACCGTCATGGGGGCGCGAACATGAAGCCGGAGGATTTCGACCTCTTTTCCGTCATCGTGAAGCAGCGTTCTGGCCTCATCCTGACGCCGGACAAAGCCTATTTGCTGGAATCACGCCTTGTTCCGGTGGCGCGTAAGTGGAACCTCAAGACGATCGAGGATATTGCCGCCGCCATACGCGCGCGCCGCGACGAAACGATGTTGCGCGACATTACAGAGGCGATGACTACGAACGAAACTTTTTTCTTTCGGGATCAAAAGCCTTTCGACCAGTTCAAGAGCGCCGTTCTGCCCAAATTGCTGCAGTCCCGCGCCGCAAAGAAGCAAATACGCATCTGGTCGGCGGCTTCTTCAAGCGGACAGGAGGCCTATTCCCTCGCCATGATCCTGACGGAAGAGGCGATCAAGCTTCAGGGCTGGAAAATTGACATTGTCGGAACGGACCTTTCATCCGAGATGGTGGAAAGGGCCAAGCGGGGCGTTTACTCGCAGTTCGAGGTTCAACGCGGCTTGCCCATTACTTTGCTTGTCAAATATTTTACCCAGATCGGCACGGATAAATGGCAGATCAAGGACAGCATTCGCCAAATGGTGCAATTCCGCGAGGGCAACCTGCTTATGGATTTCGGGCCTATAGGTTCGTTTGACGTGATCTTCTGCCGGAACGTGCTAATTTATTTCGATCAGCCTACCAAAACACGCGTACTTGAAAACATGGCGAATATTATGCCTCCGGACGGCACGTTGTTCCTGGGCGGGGCGGAAACGGTTCTGGGAATTACCGAAAGGTTCAAGCCTGTGGACGGTGAACGCGGTCTATACGCGCTGGCGGAGAAGGGCGGGGCTGTTTCACGCGCCGCCTCTACAGGTGTCGGAGGGCTTGCGGCTCCGGTAGGTTCCGGACTGCATGCTCCAGCCTAAACGTTATAACAAGTTGCCATGATATAAAAGAAACCGCACGTCTCTAACGTGCGGTTGCTTTATTTTACAGTCCTAACGTCTATTTACGCGCCTTGGGCGGCCTTGACGTGCGGCTTTAGACTTTCAACGCCAGGCGGGTCGCGCAGAACATAGCCGCGGCCCCAAACGGTCTCGATGTAGTTTTCGCCCCCAGCCGCATGCGCCAATTTCTTTCTCAATTTGCAAACGAAGACGTCGATGATCTTGAGTTCTGGTTCGTCCATGCCGCCATAAAGGTGGTTCAGGAACATTTCCTTGGTTAACGTCGTGCCTTTGCGCAGGCTCAGCAGCTCAAGGATGCCATATTCCTTGCCGGTGAGATGTAAGGGTTTTCCGTCGACTTCGACGGTGCGCGCGTCAAGGTTAACCGTCAGCTTACCCGTGCGAATAACGCTGTCGGAATGGCCTTTGCTGCGGCGGATGATGGCGTGGATGCGGGCGACGAGTTCGCGGCGGTCGAAGGGTTTGGTGAGGTAATCGTCCGCGCCGAAGCCGAGGCCTTTGATCTTGTTGTCGAGTTCCGAAAGACCCGAAAGAATAAGAATCGGCGTAGTCACCCGTGCGGCTCTTAATCTTCTTAAGACTTCATACCCGTCGATATCGGGAAGCATGAGGTCGAGAATAATGATGTCGTAATCGTAAAGCTTGCCGATTTCGAGGCCGTCTTCACCCAAATCGGTGGTGTCGACGATAAATCCTTCAGCTTGCAGCATAAGTTCGATACTCTTCGCTACCGAGGTATCGTCTTCAACGAGCAAAACGCGCATGTTATGGCCTCAAAAGGTCTATGGTGGGGCTTCCGTTATGTACCTGACGTTACAGAGAGAAAACGCCGCGAGCCGGGGTCTCTCTCCTTCGCGTTAACTTTAGTTTACAACATTTTGCCAAAAACGTTTAAGAAAAAGTAAACTTTATTAACGGCAACACAAATTTAACCAAAAAAGCATTTCTCTTTATAATCCATAGTGTTAGCTTTGTCACGTTTCAGGAGCCTCAAAACCATGACGACAGAGCCTAACCGAATCATCGCCGAGATCGAGGCGTTGCCGTCGATGAAAGTCTTTGGGCGGGTAACGGGGGTGCAGGGTCTTTTGGTCGAGGTGTCAGGCATCGAACGCCATTTATCGGTGGGGGGACGATGCAACGTGATTGCGCGCGGCGACCGCCGCGTGATGTGCGAAGTTGTGGGTTTCCGGGACAACAGCGCGCTGCTTTTGCCGTTCAGCTCGCTCGACGGCATAGGGCTTGGATGCAAAGCCGAGGTCGCGGAATCCCAGCCGACGATTTCCCCTACGCAAGCCTGGCTTGGGCGCGTGATCAACGCGATGGGCGAGCCGATTGACGGTGGCCCGCCGCTGCCGATCGGCGACAGCCCACATCCCATTCGCAACATGCCGCCGCCCGCGCACATGCGCCAACGCGTTGGCGGCAAGCTTGATCTCGGCGTGCGCGCCATCAACACATTCCTGACATGCTGCAGCGGCCAGCGTATGGGCATCTTTGCCGGATCGGGTGTCGGAAAATCGATCTTGATGTCGATGATAGCGCGGTACACATCGGCGGACGTTTCGGTGATAGGCCTGATCGGCGAACGCGGTCGTGAGGTGCAAGAGTTTATTCACGACGATCTCGGCCCCGAAGGTCTGGCGCGCAGCGTCGTCGTTGTCGCGACGTCGGACGAAGCGCCGTTGATGCGCCGCCAAGCCGCCTATATGACTCTTGCCGTTGCCGAATATTTCCGAGATTTGGGCGAGAACGTTTTGTGTTTGATGGACAGCGTGACGCGTTTCGCCATGTCACAACGCGAGATTGGCCTTGCGGCGGGTGAGCCGCCGACAACAAAAGGATATCCGCCGACAACATTCGCCGAGATGCCGCGTTTGCTTGAACGCGCCGGGCCGGGCGAGGGCGGCAAAGGCAGCATTACAGGGCTTTTCACGGTTTTGGTGGACGGCGACGATCATAACGAGCCGATTGCTGACGCCGTGCGCGGCATTCTCGACGGGCATATAGTTCTAGAGCGCGGAATTGCCGAGCGTGGCCGCTATCCCGCCATCAACATTTTGCGCAGCGTGTCGCGAACGATGCCAGCGTGCAATTCGGATGCCGAAAATGATCTTGTCAACACGGCGCGGCGGCATCTGGCAGAATACGAAAATATGGCGGAAATGATCCGTTTGGGAGCCTACCGCAAGGGCACGAACAAGGATGTCGATGAGGCCATGACATACTACGGGCCGATCGAGGATTTCTTGCGCCAAGGCAAGACCGAGAGCGATACGATAGCGGGCGGCTATGCCAAGTTGGCGGAAATATTGGGCATGACGTGGACGGCGTAGGTTCTGAAAGCGCATGAAATCGCTTGGCACGCTCATCAAACTTCAAAAAACGCGCGTGGATGAGCAACGCATGTTGCTGGCCAAGCTGCAAGCGCGGCTCGACCAGATTGTGAGCGAGATTGCCGATCATGAAATCCGGCAAGCGCGGGAACAGGTTGAGGTTAAGAAAAACCCCCAATCAGCATTGACTTATGGCGAGTTTGTCAAATGGGCGATCAAACATTCCGAAGAACTTGAAAAACAGCGTGTGACGGCGGTGAAGGCCGTGGACATCGCTCGCGACAGGCTGGCGGAACTTTTCGAAGAACAAAAGCGCTATGAGATTGCCGAGGCCAACCGCATCGAGGAAGAGCGGCAGGAGCAGTTGCGGCAAGAAACGCTCTATCTGGATGAAGTCGGCAGCGTGGCCCACGAGCGCAAAATGCGGCGGGCGAAGCGGTCAAAATAACTCAGACGCGGATAATGGCTTTAAGGTCTACGGCAAGCCGGTACGGCGTGATGGTTGAATGAACGAAAACTGCGCACCTTTAAGCCAGCGCAACGCTGTGATGACTTCAAGGTGCGCGATGCGGCATCGATCCCGCTCTAAAGCGTTTTTAAGGGCCTGAAATCCCGTGTTAAGCCAATAAAATACGTCCAAAATCCCGCCCTAGAGCAGCGCCTTTCCCGAAACGCCCGGTTTAGAGCAGCGCTTTTGCAACCAAAAACCTTTCCTAAGGCAACGTTTATGGACGTAGTTCATACACCAAAACGCGTTGATCAAATCGCCAAAACATTAACCAGTTGACGGTTTTGGGGAAGGATTGAGGCGGCGGTACTCAGCCTGAACGACACCTTATTCTGCATCTCATTAAATCAATCATCTTACAGTGCAAGAGAGTTAAATAGTCTCTTGTAATTATACGAAATGGCGGGTTGCTACATCACATAAGGTTTCAATATATGCCAGGTATATACAAACGTTATTATGGAAAATTGACATTAGAGCGTAAGAAAGGCGGAGTAAAGCAAAAGGAATTGTCAGTAAATATCATCATAATTTTGATGAAAGGCTTTTTGCATGGCGGCGGCCAAAAAAACTTATGATCAATTATATTTTGAGCAGATCCTTAATAAGGCTGACATATCTGGATGTAATGTGAGCGCCGAAGAAATCGCGGAATTATACCGTTTGGCGAATGAATACGATGATTATGCTATAGAAGAAATAAATATTGAGTCCCCGCAAAAAACTGGGCTGACACAAAAGCTAATTAGATTGTTGAAGTGGCCTTTATCGCGGCTAGAGAGACAATAACGAAGATTTCTGTGTACCTTAAAAGCAAAACAACATCCAAAAGACTCAGGAAAGCCGAAATTGGAGCAGCTTCGGTCTTAACAATAATCTATAAAAACCGCACAAGCCACTGAACTATATCTATCCGATACGGTGAAGAACCTTTTTCCGTACTTATTCCACCTTTTTTCAATACACTAAACGATTATCTTATGGGTGAAGGTGTAGCCATCACATTAGCTAATAATTTCAATTACGGATGTTTTTAGGAGCAAGACATGCCCAATAAATCGGCGATATCGTTTCATGATATAAAATCGCCTTTGTCTGTTCAATTTGAACTGACGGGGGCATGTAATCATAAATGCATTCATTGCTATAACTATTGGCGAGATCCGGGTGAATCTGTTGGCACAATATTAAAAGTTGATCTCGAAAATGTTATGGCCAAGCTAGCGGCATCTGAAACCCAGCTTATAGTATTCACCGGCGGCGAGCCCCTATTGGTGCCGGACTTGCTGTTTAGCGGAATCGATTTGGCCCAAAAATATGGGATACAGTGTGGGCTTAACACCAATCTATCGTTATTAACGCAGGATATGGCCGTTGAATTGAAGAGGAGAGGTATGGGTGTTTTAACCTCTTTCCCAACACACGATCCAAAAACATTTGATGAAATAGTCGGGCGCGAAGGCGCTTACCAGCGCGTGTATAAGGGAATAAAAACTGCGCAAAGGAATGGCATCCCAGTATTTGCCAATATGGTGGTCATGCAACAAAACTTCGGCCACGTCATCGACACGGCGCTTTTTCTACGTAATGAAGGAATTTACGAGTTTTCAGCCACGCGCGTACACCCAACGCAATCTTCAAGAAATTATGACGAGCTAAAACTGAGCAAAGAGCAGATGATGTCCATCCTAGACGACTTAATCGAGCTTCGTGATGCGTGGGACATGAAAGTCGACTCTTTGTCTTGTTATTCGCGCTGCATGATTGGCGATCTAAAAAAATATGGATCGCTCATGCTGGAACGTCATTGCACGGCGGGCAAAGTCGAGGCAGCGATCGGTCCGGACGGCAGTATGCGCGCATGCGCCCATTCAGACGAGGTTTATGGGAATGTCATTAAAGAAGATATCCCTGAAGTTTGGGAGCGTATGAAAGAATGGCGTGATGGTTCTTTGATCCCCGAGGTTTGTGAACCATGCAAGTGTGTTGCCGTTTGTGGGGGCGGATGCCGCGCAGACGCGAAATATACGCAAGGCTCAAAAGATAAAGTCGATCCCTATGTTGTTTTGGGGGCTTTCGAAGGCGAGTTCCCGCCGCTTGCAGAGCTACCAAAAATTGATCCTGACGCCATCATGGTCGTCAATCCCAATTTGCGCTTTCGTGAAGAAGAAATAGGCACGTTCCTTGTTTGTGGGTCAACAAGGAAGCTCGTTACCCACGACACGGCCGATTTGCTGCGTTCAATGAGAGAGGCGCCGTTTGTCTTGAGTGAAATTATTGAAAGGCACAAATTGGATAACGGCTTTGCAATGGAATTTTTTGCAAGCTTAACAAAGGACAGGGTAATTGGGGAATCGGATAAGTGTAGCCATGCACGCTGTGATCCAAATGCACGATTGGAAATGTAACCTAGCCACCATAAGGAGAGAAAAATGAGAACATCATTAGATGCAAATACATTGTTACAAGGTAAGCCGGGGCTTCAAATCGGATATCTTTCTTCAATAAAAATATCTGGTGAGCCCACACGTCCGTTGTCGCGTGAAGATAATGGATATGGTTGTGCTTGCGATAGCTGCGGCGGATGGAATAATATTCATAATAAGGACAGGTTTTTCAGTCCTGGCCTTGGCAATTAAGTCTTGAGCTATAAAGTCTTTATGTGAATATGAGGTTATCGCTTGTTAAGCCTAACATCTTAGCGTTGCCGTCATATATAGAGGCGCTACGTGAGGGAAAGTTTCGCCCCATGCAACTTTCCTTCGGTCATGCCTCACCCGAGGGAATTGAAAAAGCACCGGAAAAATTTATAGCCCAAATCACATCAACGGACCCGTTCTGCCTGGAGATTGACGGTACAAAACGTTATGTCGAAAAGCATGAAGTGCTCTGGCTCGTCAATGAGGACAGGTTTATGGGTTCGTTCGCCTTACGTTACAAAGGCGACGAAGAAATCATCGAAAAGTTAAGTGGCCACGTTGGGTTTGCGATACGCCCAAATCTAACCGGACATAGCATTGCACGCCACTCCGCACGATACATTTGGCAAGAAATATTAAAGCGCTTTCTTGCTCATGAATTATCAGAAATCATAGTGACTTGTTTGGAGAGTAATCGCGTATCGAGGCGCTTGATAGAGGGATTCGGCGGCCATATGATAGCGGAAAACATGACATCAGTTACGGGAGAGCCATTGTGCATCTTTCGTGTCAGAATTATGGATGTCGCTCAATCGAGAATCTTCAGGAGTTTGCCAAACTCTCCCGCTCCCTGTTGAATCTACGTGAGTATTATCAGCCCATCAGCATCTGCATCAGCGCTTTTTGGGCGTGTTTTCGGTTCTCGGCCTGATCGACGACGATGGAGATCGGGCCGCGCAGCACGCCCGCCGTTACCTCGAAACCGGGATGCGCCGGAAGGCAGTGCATGAACAAGGCGTGGCCTGATGCGGCAGTCATCAAAGATTCATTGATCTGATACTGCTTGAAGGCCGCAATACGTTTTTCGGTTTCGCCTTCCTGACCGATAGATACCCATGTGTCTGTGTAAACCACATCGGCATCATGCACGGCGTCGAAGGGATCGTCCATGAGCGTCACACAATCGGCGGCGGCTTTGAGCGTTGCGTGATCGAGCGCATAGTCCGGCGGCGTGCATACTGTTACTTGAACGCCAAGCTTGACCGCGCCATGCACGAGCGAACGGCAGACATTATTGCCGTCGCCGATGTAGGTGAGCTTCAAACCTTGAAGATCCGGCCCGAAGTATTCCGCTAGCGTCATGTAATCGCCCAAGGCCTGACAAGGGTGCATGAGGTTGCACATGCCATTGATAACGGGCGTTTCGCTGTGACTGGCCATTACCTCAAGCGTGGCATGATCATTTACCCGCGCGACGATGCCATCATAATAACGTGACATGACCTTGATTTCATCCTGCAAATCAGCAAGAACGAAGTTGGATGTGCGCCAGTCTATATAACTAGGGTGGCCGCTCATTTCGACGATGCCGAGTTCAAACGAACACCGTGTGCGCGTCGATGTTTTTTGAAAAATCAGAGCCACCGCTTTGTCGCGTAAAACGGCGCAATAATCGTGTGGCCTGAGTTTCATCTCAATGGCGCGCTGGATGAGCTTAGTCAATTCATCGGACGATAAGCTTTCAAGCGAAAGAAAAAAACGAGGTTTGTTTGCGTGTGAAATATCATAGCGTTCATATGCCAGTTTGATGGCCCGAGTTTTGTTAGGTTCTTTCGTTTTGGGAGAGTTATTTTGTTGAGGTTGCGTAAGCATAAGACGCACTCCTTCGTTTTCCGGCCCTGTGATTTTGCCGGAAGGATTAACATGTTGATTAAAAACAGCTCTGCAACGCTTTAAAACGCGTTATTGTCAGAATTGCCGATGGTATTTGGGTAAACGGATGTGTGCGCCTAAGGGGCGCGTCGCAGACGGAGAGAAATGATGCGCGACAAAGTGTCCATAGTGGAAGGATAATACGCGAATATTGGGCAAAATCAACAAAATCAATCTGGAATATTTACTTCACGTCACCACGCCAGCCGACTCCGCAACGCGCTGAACGGCGACCCAGTTCTGGCGTCCGGTTTGAAAGTTGAGGCTTCCGGCGAGGCCGAGGGCTTCCATTGTTTTAATGTACGTCGCGCGCAGTTCGTTCGGAAGATGAGCGGGTAGGGGGCGTTCGCTGCGCAAAATGAGATCGAGTTGCTTTTTCTGTGAAAGGCCGTCGACTTGCATCAGACCGAGGCGAGTCATGTTCATCGTGACGATGAAGCGCGTCTGCGGCGAAACGGGATAGCCCGCGCCCGTTTGCTTGCGGTCGCGGTCGCGGCGCACGTATAGATGCATCATTTGAAAGTTTTGACCGTCATAGAGTGGTATGGGCCACGAGCGCCATTGACCGACGACGGGATCACGCGCCGTGCCCATGGCTTGCTGCATTTCTTCGACAAGTTTGCTGACAAGTTCAAGCCTATTGGCTTTCGTAAGGCGGTTTGTGACATCATCGCCAAGCCAGCCTTTAACGCCTTGTTGGTTTAGCGCGTTGAAGAGAAACAAGAGAGTGGCAGGCAATTGAGCGTTTGGTTGGGGAATGACGGATTGCATAAGCTGGCGAGCCAGTTGCGGCTGGATTTCCGCAAGGGCGGCCATGAGTTTGTGCAGGGACGGAGCTTCGTAACCTTTTAAGGCCGGAAGCGCGGTTTCTTGTTCGGTTTTCGGGGCGAGAAGCGTGATGCGCAGTTTGGAGCCGACAGGCGCGTCGCTGACCTCGCGGATATAAAGAGTCTTGTTATCAGCGTTGATCACTAGCTGACCGTCCGGGCCTTTGCCGACGACGGTGGCGACGGTTTGGTCGGGCGAGTCAGGCGGCGGAATGGCTTTGCCGGGCTGGAGGAAAGAGTCGATGCGGATATGCCATTCCGCGCCGGGCTTTAAAGATGCCACCGTCGCTTGCGAAGAAGACTCGAATGGCGCGGAAACCGATGTGAACGATTTTACCGCGGCAGGTTCGGCATCCGTATCGTGAATGAAGTTTTTTATGGCGTCCGCCAGCGTTGAGACGGCCGGCGTTTTCAGAAAATCGCCGAGCAAGGAAAGTTTGAGGGGAGTTCCGAGCATGTTGCTCAGTCCCGTGATGCTGCTGCTTGATGATGTTTTGGCAAGGACTTCGCCTGCCAGTCCAGCCGTTCCTAGTTGCGACAACGCTTCGGCCCCGAGCGAAGCGGCAAAAGCGTTGCCGATACCGTTGGGGAGTACAGTTGCCGTTACGATTTTCCCCAACGTCAGCGCTGGGTGAAGCGGGTTTACGTTTTGCCCGGCGTTCAGATTTCCCAATTGGGGTGTTGAGGTGGCGGACAGCGCGCTGGCGAGGGAGGGCAGGGAGGCCGATGCCTGCGTGGGCGGGTTGCCGGGCTGGATCGTAAGGCCGATGGGTTTCTGGTTTTGGATGAACGGCGTGACCCAGTCTTTCAACGAGCCAGGCGCGGCATCTGGCGGTTTGATGAGCTGGAGGAGGAGGTCGCCCGCCGACGTGCGCATCGACACGAAACCGTTATCGGTGACGGCGAGGGGAACGCCGTTGATCTGTACGGGACGCGTCAGCGCGGCGAACTTGTCAGGTAGGCTTTGAATGGTGGCCGTAAGGACGACTGGCTCGTCCGGCGCGGTGACCGCTTGAAGCATCGCAGCGACCGAAGCCGGATTTGGAGGCAGGGGAGGGATGTTTGCCACGGTGGACCCCCCTGCCCTATCCTAATTGTTAAGAATTGTGCCTGCGATATTTTCGACATCGCGGGCGGCGTCGCTGACCGGAGAGCGCGTGAGCAAAGGCGTTTGCGTACGTATCGCTTCGCGCACTTTTACGTCGCGCCGGATAATTCCGGCCAAAGTTGGCGTCATGCGCAGAAAGCCGGAGCAGACTTTGCTGAGCGTGTCATAGGTCTTGCGCCCTTCGCTCGTGCTTTGGGCGAGGTTGACCACAACGCGCAGATCAGCGAGCGGGTTGGAGGCATGGGTTAGCTTGATATAGGCATAGGCGTCGGTGAGCGAGGTCGGCTCGTCCGTAACGACGACATAGGTAATGGCGGCGGGGCCGGCCATCTGGCGCACGGCCCGGTCGACGCCAGCCCCCAAATCAACCACGACGAAATCATAGCGCGTGGCGAGATCCATCAAGTCGTTGCGCAGATCGTTCAGTTTTTGAGAGGACAGCGTGGCGAGGTTGCCGGAACCGGAACGTCCGGGAAGAATGTCGAAACCGCCTTCGGGATATTTCGTGACGGCTTCGCGCAGTGATATTTGGCCGTCGATGACGTTGCCGAGGTCTTTTTTTGGCGTGAGGCCAAGTTGAATATCGACGTTCGCCAAGCCCAAGTCCCCGTCGAACAGCAACACGCGCGCGCCGCGCTTGGCCAAGGCTTGGCAAAGCGTGATGGCGAACCACGTTTTGCCGACGCCGCCTTTGCCGGAGGCTATGGCCATCATGTTCGGGCAACGCAACGCTGCCAATGGATTGCTGGCTTGGTCGGTTCTGAGCGGGATGGGATTGGTCATGGGCGCTCCGTTCTAATTACCGTGCGTTCCAGTGGCTTGGTTCTCGACCTGTAGGCTAGCCGGAAGGATGAGTTTTGCCAACGCAATTGGATTGAAGGGCTGAGGAGCCTCGGTGGCTTTGTTCGTCGCGCTAAAGTTCGCGAGCGGAAGGCGCGATTCAAACGCCGTGCGCAACATATTGCCGAGGCGGCGCGTGATATCGAGGCGCGTGAGAAGCATCCGCGTCGCGCCGAGCGAACGGAATTCATGAGCCATGTCAATGGCTTCGAAGGCGTCCATGTTGGCGGGAAGGACAAGAACGGCTTCGCCGCAAACGTCGACTATGGGGCGCAGCAATTGGCGGTCGGAGTCGCGGAAGGGGTTCCGTCCGGCGGTATCGACGATGACGAAGGCATTAGAGGGCTGAAGCTTGATGACTTCGCGCAGCGACGCGGCGTCTTCGATTTCGACAAGATCGCGTTTTAACAGTCTTGTGAACGCGGCGAGCTGTTCGATGCCGCCTGCGCGTTCGGTGTCGGTGCTGATGACCGTGACGTGTTTCTTTGCGAGCGCGGCTTGAATGGCGAACTTGGCAGCGCACATCGTTTTGCCCGCTCCCGGAGGTCCGATCAGCATCAAAGGCTTGCCCGCGTTACGGTCTGCTATGGGGTGGAACTGCATATGCGTGTTGAACGCCGAACCGAGGGCCATGACTGGATCGTCGTCGGCGAATTGCGTGGCGGCGGCCAGCAAGCGTTCGGCCAGCGCATTAGGAACTTGATGTTTAAGAAGCTCCTCGGCGATCAATTCAATGATGCGAGAGCAATTGCCGTCGATCTCTTGTTCAAGAAGCGTGGTGTCTTTTGCCTGAATGGAGTCTTCAATGGCCGCCGTGATTCGAACGCCGCCCGCTTCGTCATCGCGCGTGGCGATGATGATCGCGTCGTCGCCGAGCGCTTCGCGCACGAGTCGCATCGCGTCGGGAACGGTGGGGCCAAAGAAGGATTTCAAGCGCATTGCTTTTACAATAATCAAAAGAGGAGGCGAATCAATTCCTTCGCCAACATCTTGAGGACTGTATAAGGGCTTGTAAATGAGTGCAAATCGTATCTATCTGGCTCAGACGATCATTTGCCAAGCATCCGCCTGGCTATGCCGTCAAAAAAGCCATTTATGCGCTTGCTGAGCCAGTCAGGCCGTGGGCAATGGGGATTGTTGTAATCATCAATGGCTTGTCGGGTTTCGGCGAGCATGCGCCCCTGTTGGCTGCGGGGGGAATGGTTCTTGCTTAAGCCATCAAGGAATTCGACGGTAAGTGTCTCTAACGTTTTGGGACGTCGGTCGATGATGGTGCGAACAAAGTCGCACAAATTAACGGAAGCGTTGATCTCGTATTGTCCATATGCGGGATAAGGCGACCGTTCACAGGCTTTGTTGATGACCCTCATCAAAAGCATATCGTCAACGGTGACGTTTTTGTTGGATATCCAAAGATTGAACATTTTAACGACGCTGTCGGAACCGGCGTGTTTCAGGATGATTTCGTCCAGTTTGACGCGCGGGAGCATTTCGCTAAATTCAAGGAGCACGTTATAGGCGGTGAAAGCTTCGTCGGGATATCGGTCTTTATAAAGCCTATTGAGCGTATAAAGCATTGCGCCGTATCTGAGATCGTCCGTGTCGGCGCTTTCGCCGTTGGCCGCAAAGCGCTGCATTTCCTTGACAAGCTCGTCGTAACTTTCATTCGAATAAAAAGTCCATCCGGTATAATCATCACCGGCGCTTCTAAAGTCATCGTGCGCACGGAAGCCGGAACCCCCACGATGTGAGCGCGTGCCTTCATGCGTGAAAGGACGTTCTTTTGTGCCATCGCTCTTGTAATAGAAGTGAGTGCCGTTCCTTGTTGTTCTTTTGGGATTCCAGCCTTTATGCACGTTGTCATATTGCGATCTTTTTTGCGGGTCCCGTAACACTTCCCATGCTTCGGCGGCATCTCTAAAGCGTTTCGCAGCATTTGGATCATTCGGGTTGCGGTCGGGATGCGTCTTCAAGGCAAGAAGACGAAAAGCCTTTTTGATTTCTTCCGGATCGGCATCGCAAGCGACGCCCAATATGCGGTAATAGTCTTTGGTTAACGGTAAAGGCATAAAAAATAACCGATAAAAAACTAGTTCCTATTATACAATATAGGGGCGTGTCTTTTCGATAGCTTTAATGCTTTCAGATGTTATAAATATCTTTGTTTATCAATAATTTATATCTGACCTAAGGTTTTAATTCTGGCTTTGGCGAAAATTTCGTTCTGCGACAAGACGACCGTGGAGGGGCGGAAGCGTTCCATGATCGAGCGCACATAGGGGCGGATGCCGGGACTGGTCAGCAGCACGGGGGACTCGCCCACAAGCGCATGGCGGTCGTAAGCTTGACGCACGGTTGTGATGAATTGCTGAAGCTTGGAGGGCGGCATGGCCAGGCGCCGGTCTTCGCCCTCTCCCGTCAGGGATTCCGCGAACGTCTGTTCCCATTCCGGCGAGAGGGTGAGTAGCGGGATATAGCCCAGTTCGTTCGTGGCCGAGCTTGAAATCTGGCGAGCAAGACGTGAGCGCACGTGTTCGGATATCGCGGCGAGGTTGCGCGTGACGGCGGCGGCCTCGGCCACGCCTTCCAGAATGGTTGGCAAGTCGCGGATCGACACGCGCTCGGCAAGCAGGTTTTGCAGGACGCGTTGCAGGCCGCTGAGAGCGATTTGGCCGGGGATGACGTCTGCGACGAGCTTTTGCTGATCCTTGCTGAGTTCGTCGAGCAGCTTTTGCGTTTCGGAATAGGACAGCAATTCAGCCATGTTGTCCTTGATCATCTCAGTGAGATGCGTCGTGATGACGGTCGGCGGATCGACGACGGTGTAGCCCTTGAAGAGAGCTTCTTCGCGGTACGTCGCGTCCACCCACATGGCGGCGAGCCCGAAGGTCGGCTCTTGCGTAGCTTCGCCGGGCAGGGCGATAGGCTCGCCACGCGGGTCCATGACAAGCAGCATGCCGGGACGTAGCTCGCCGCGCCCCGCCTCGATTTCCTTGATGCGAATGATATAGGTGTTCGGCGGGAGCTGGAGATTGTCCTGAATGCGGACAGGCGGCATGATAAAGCCCATGTCTCCGGCCAACTGGCGGCGCAGACCTTTGATCTGATCCGTCAGGCGTTGGCCTGCCTCGCTGTTGATAAGGCCCAGAAGGGCATAGCCGAGTTCAAGGCGCACGAGGTCGATGGAAAGAGACTTGGCGATAGGCTCCTCAGCGACGGGCGCGGGCTTGGCGGTGGCCGCCGCTTCAACCCGAGCGGCATCCTCGATTTTCGTTTTTTGAGCGCGCGAAAGGCCGAACGCGCCATACCCCGCCACCCCGCCGAGGATGGCGAACGGCAGGAACGGCATACCGGGAATGACGGCCATCGTGAACATCATGGCCGACGTGAGGCCTAGGGCGCTCGGGTAACCGCTGAGCTGGCTGAACAACGCCTTGTCCGTCGAGCCGCCGCCAACGCCCGTTTTCGACACGAGTAAACCGGCCGCTACGGAAACCAGCAAGGCGGGAATTTGCGTGACAAGGCCGTCGCCGACCGTCAGACGCACATAATGGTCAGCGGCTTCAAGTATAGGCATGTCGTGGCGGAACGCGCCGATGGTGATGCCGCCGATGATGTTTATGAATGTGATGACCAATCCGGCAATGGCGTCGCCGCGCACAAACTTGGCCGATCCGTCCATCGAACCGAAGAAGTTGCTTTCGTCTTCCAGCTCTTTCCGCCGTATGCGCGCCTGCGTTTCGTCGATGAGGCCGGATGACAAATCGGCGTCAATGGCCATTTGCTTGCCGGGCATGGCGTCCAACGTGAAGCGCGCCGCCACTTCGGCGATACGGCCAGAACCCTTCGTGATGACGACGAAGTTCACTAAAGTCAAAATGCCGAAGACGATCACGCCGATGATGAAGTCGCCGCCCATGACCATGCTGGCAAAAGCGCGGACTACCTGGCCTGCCGCCTCCTCGCCTTCGTTCCCGCGCGTAAGGATCAGACGCGTGGTGCTAAGGTTCAGCGAAAGCCTTATCAGCGTGGAGATGAGAAGAACGGTAGGAAATGAGCTGAAATCAAGAGGCTTGCCTATGAAAAGCACCGTCATCAAAATGACGACCGAAAACGTAATTGATATAGCAAGGCCCATATCGACCAGAATGGGCGGGATCGGGATGACCAGCACGCCCAGTATGATCATCAAGCCAACGGCAAGCCAAATCTCGCCGCGCTTGAACAGGCCGTTAAGCATGTCGGCTGCCGATGCGTCGTCAGTTGAGGCTGTGGCGGTGGGTTCGGCCATGTGAGCCTTGGTTTCCTATATCAATAAACGCGTTCGCCTTCGCCGGAGGCCGGAGGCACGACGACGCCTGTTTCGCTGTAGATCTTGAGCTTGTTGCGCAAGGTGCGGATGGAGATGCCTAATATCGTCGCCGCATGAGTTCTGTTGCCGAGGCAGTGATGCAGCGTGTCAATGATCAAATCGCGCTCGACATCGGCGACCGTGCGGCCTACCAGCGTTCCCGGGATCATATTGGAGTCCGGCGCGACAAGGTTATGTCCGTGCCGGCCGTTATGAGCTTCGACGCGGCCTTCAGGAGCCAAGCCTTGACCCGACAACATGATCGCGTCGGCTTCGATCTTGTCGCTATGCGCCATGAGAACGGCGCGGTGCATGGTGTTTTCAAGCTCGCGTACGTTGCCGCGCCAGTGGTGCGACAGCAACAAAGCCAAAGCGTCGTTCGTCAACGGTCTTTCGGGTAAACCGTTCGCTTCGCTGAACTTTTTGGCGAAGTACGCGGCCAGCGGCTGGATGTCGGCCTGTCTTTCGCGCAACGGCGGGAGGTTCAGGTTGACGACGTTCAGTCGGAAATAGAGGTCTTCGCGGAAGCGTTTGGCCTTAACTTCGTCTTCAAGATTGCGATTGGAGGTAGCGAGCAGGCGAATATCGACCTTGATCGGAGTCGTTCCTCCCACCCGGTCGATCTCGCGCTCTTGAATGGCGCGGAGCAGCTTGGCCTGAAGGCGCAAATCCATCTCGCTGATTTCGTCGAGGAGCAATGTGCCTCCGCTGGCTTCTTCGAACTTGCCTATGCGGCGGGCCACGGCTCCCGTGAACGCGCCTTTCTCGTGTCCGAACAACTCGGATTCGAGCAAGTTGTCGGGAATGGCCGCGCAGTTGAGCGAAACGAAGTTCGAGTGGGCGCGGCGGCTCTTGCGGTGTATAAAACGCGCCAGAACTTCCTTTCCCGTGCCGGATTCGCCCGTGATGAGCACCGAAGCGTCGCTTGACGCTACACGCTCGGCCATTTGAAGGACAGGCTGCATGACCGGATCTCGGGCGATAAACGTAATGTCTTCTTCCGCGACGGCTTGCAAGACGGCGGCGATAAGCTCCGCGTCCGGCGGCAAGGGGATATATTCGCGCGCGCCGGAGCGTATGGCGCGCACGGCGGCGTTGGCGTCCGTGCCGATGCCGCAGGCGATCACGGGAACGATGATACGTTCGGACTTTAGACTCCCGATTAGGCGCGCGATGTCCATCGTGACATCGCACATGATAAGATCGGCGCCATGCCCGCTGCGTAGTGCGTTTAATGCGCCTTCGATGCTGTCGATATGCGCGACTTTAGCCCCGCGCTGGGTGGCGATGCGACCAGCGGTTGAAATATGACCGTCGAGTTGACCTACGATGAGTAAACGCATTCTTTTTCCCGATTAATTGCGCTCTGATTTAATGATTTCCGTCATGGTTATGCCTAATCTGTCTTCAACGACCACGACCTCGCCGCGTGCGACGAGCCGGTTGTTCACGTAAATGTCGATGGCTTCCCCGACTTTGCGGTCGAGCTCGATGACGGCGCCGCGGCCCAGTTTGAGGAGCGAACTGACTTGCATCGTCGCTTTGCCCAAAACCGCCGAAACTTCGACCGGAATGCCGTAAACGGCTTCGAGGTCATTTATAGTGGCCACGCCTCCATCGCGCATCGGCTCTGCGCCGGTATTGTCGAGTTCGGATAGTGTTAGGGATTCGTCACTCATACGGTTTCTCCTGATTGATTGCTCTGCGTTTGCGTTTCGGCGTCCATTGATGGAGCTGGAACCGGCGCATTCTCAAGAACAGGTTCTAATGCCGGACTGTTTTCGGTTTGCGGAGCATTCCGCAATTCCTTGGCTACATGTCCGCTACCGGCCAAACGGTCAATTATTTGCCACAAGGCCGCCAAGTCGCGCTCAATGCCGCCGTCAGCCCATTCAATCCGGCAATCCGATGGGCCAAGACCATCCTCGCACAAAACGACGACTTTGCCAGCATAAGCTTTTTGTTCGGTAATCGCCTTAATTCTGTCGCTTATGGTGTCGAATTGGGTTTCACCTACGCGCACTACCAATCGCGGTTCGTGCGCCATCTCAGTAACGATTTGGCTGATGAGCGCTTCGATTTCCGCAAGTCCGTTGCGTTCCGCCGTGGCCGGGAGCAGCTTGCGCACGACGGCTAGCGCCAGACCCTGGGCGTGCGACAGGTATTCTTTCTGGAGTTCCTGATTGGCGTCGATCAAGCGCGCGACATGGCGTTCGATTTGAGACAGCAGAGCGTTCGCGTGCTTTTGCAGGTCGTCCGCCATCGCCTTTTGACCGGCGTTAAAGCCGCTTTCGTAGGACTCAAGCTTGATGGCTTCAACTTGTTCGGTAGTGAAAATCGTGTTTTTGGGTTTGCGGCCGCCAGCCGCAGCGATTTCGCCGTCGAACGAACGGTCGAACAAAAATTTGCGCACGGGCGCATTTTCATCGGGCCGAAGATCGGAATTCGCCATTTTAGTAGACAAGTTCGTCTTCCCCTTTGTCTTTCGCGATGGTGATTTCGCCGCGCGCCGCCAGGTCTTTGGCGGTATTGACGATGCTGGTTTGAGCTTCTTCGACGTCGCGCAAACGTATGGGGCCCAGGGCGGCTATATCCTCTTTCAACAGTTTGCCGGCGCGCTCAGACATGTTGCTGAAGAAGAGGGTCTTGATGCCGTCCGAAGCGCCCTTAAGGGCGATGGGGAGCTTGCTCTTGTCCAGAACGCGGAGAACGGCCTGAATGGACTTGGCGTCGAGCTTGATGAGGTCTTCGAACGTGAACATCAGGCTCTTGATCTTTTCGGCGGAGTCGCGGTTGCGCTCTTCGAGAGATGCGAGGAACTTGCTTTCGTGAGCGCGGTCAAGGTTGTTGAAGATTTCCGCCATTGTTTCGTGCGGGTCGCGGCGGTTCGTACGGGCCAGGTTGCTCATGAACTCGTTGCGCAGCGTGCGTTCGATATCGTCGAGGACTTCCTTTTGCACGGACTCCATACGCAACATCCGCATGATGACTTCCATGGCGAAGCTTTCTGGAAGTTGCGACAGAACCTTGGCGGCATGATCCGGCTCGATTTTCGAGACCACCACGGCGACCGTTTGCGGGTATTCGTTTTTCAGGAAGTTCGCGAGCACGGCCTCGTTCACGTTGGCCAGCTTGTCCCACATCGTGCGGCCCGCGGGGCCGCGGATGTCTTCCATGATGCTGTCAACGCGCTGCTTGTCGAGCACCTTCATCAACAGGCGTTCGGTGGATTCCAGCGTTCCGACAAGCGACCCCGTTGAGGACATCTGCTCTACGAATTCGATGAAAAGCTTCTCAACGAGGGAGGAGCTGACATTGCCGAGGTTTGCCATGACCTGCGACATTTCCTTGATCTCGTCGTCGTTCATATGGCCGAAAACGCGCGCGGCGTAATCTTCGCCGAGCGAAAGGATTAGTACGGCGGCCTTTTCGGCTCCGGAGAGGGTTCTAACGTCTTCACGTACGCGTACGGCGGGCATGATCGGCTACTCTTATCTGTTTTCCTGATAAATCCAGTTGCGAAGGATTGAAACGGCTTCTTCGGGATGTTTGTCGACGATTTCGCCGACTTTTTTCAGAGACGAAGCCTTGACGCGACCTTCCACGCGGGAAATATCGATCATTTTCTCAAATTCGGATTCTTCGGCCTCGCTTTGGAGTTCGCGGCCAAATGCGCCGCCGGGAGGAGGGAGTTGAGCGGTTGCGCCCATGCCTGCGGCTGAAGGTAGATAGTTTTGCGATTTTTCGGATATCGCGTTTCCGGCCGATTCAAAGATGCGTCGCAGGATAGGCCGTACAACCAGCAACACGACCAGCAAGCCGATGACCGCAAGCAACAGCGTCTCCATCATACGGAGCAGATCGACCTTGGGAACGCCCATCAGCATGTCGGGCGGGGACTCGCTCTTGCCGCTTTCGGCTTGGAAAAAGCGCATGTTCGCGACCTCAAGCGTGTCGCCGCGGTTAGGATCGAAATTTACGGCGGAGCGCACCAGAGATTTGATCTGCTCCATTTCTTCCGTTGAGCGCGGCTGGTATGTTTGCGCGCCGTCCGGGGCTGCCGTGTATAGACCATCGACTACTACAGCCACGGAAAGCCTCTTGACTTGACCGGATTCACGTATCTGGCTGCGAACGGTTTTGTTGATTTCGTAGTTGACGGTTTCTTCCGAACGCGAGCTCTTGCTTGACGTGCCCCCGCCCGCAGATCCTGGCGTCGGGTTTCCGGGCAGATTGTTTTGGATAGTGACGCTTTCGTTGCCTTCCGCGTTCGTGGAATTTTCATTTGTTGTTTGTGTGGAGCGCACGACCTGGCTGTCGGGATCGAAGATTTCGGAATTCGTCGTAATGCGGTCGAAATCGAGTTCCGCCGAAACTTGCGCCCGCACCTTGCCGAAGCCGATGGTTTGAGACAACAGATCTTCGATTTTCCGTGCCTGCGCTTGTTCGAAAGCGGCCCTCATGTCGTCCTGATTGCCCGAAGCGCCGCCTGGCTCATTGGTAGCGGGACGGGCGAGCAACGCGCCTTTATCGTCGACGATGGATATTTGTTTCGTTTGAAGCTGCGGCACCGCTGCGGCGATCAGATTTTGGATGGCTGCAATCTGTTCGCGCGTCAGCGTTACCCCGCCGCGCGTTTTTACGAATACGCTGGCTGTGGCGGCTTGTGTGCCGTGGCTGAATAATTCGCGCTGAGGCAAAACAAGATGGACGCGGGCCGTTTGGATGGCTCCCATCGTGCTGATGGTGCGCGCCAGTTCGCCTTCGAGCGCGCGCAGATGATTGATGTTCTGGACGAAGCTGGTCGTGCCGAAGCCTTCCTTCTGATCGAAGATTTCGTAGCCGATGGAACCGCCTTTCGGGAGGCCTTCGGCGGCCATCATCATGCGGATTTTGCCGACTTGCGCGGCCGGCACTCGAATAAGTCCGCCAGACGGGGCGACTTCGTAGGGAATTTTCATGCCGTCGAGTTTCGAGACGATCGCGCCTGCGTCCTGTTGATCGAGTTCGCTATAGAGGAGGGCCATGGGGGAGGCCGCGATACGCGTGGTCAGAAAGATGAAGAATCCCAAGAGACTGAAGGTCACAATCGCGATGGCAGCGAGCCGCACCGGGCCAAGGTTGCGCAACGTTTGGATGAATGCGTTCACGTTAAATCATCTCCTTAGGTTGCTCTCTCATGTTTCTTAACCTTGTTGCCGAAAAATACTATGCGATTCCGGAACGTTAACCAGAACTACAGCTTCAATTATGAAGAATGTGTTAATGCGCTAGGCATTTTTTGCCGGGTTGCTCGGTGTTTTGTGTTGGATCTGCAACACAATGTGGAAACGATAATGATTTTAGCAGGATAGTTAACCATGATGTAACCAAGGTTTGTGGCGTTTGTGCACATATGAGAAAGACTGTTTGTCACGATTCGGGGATTCGCCCAACAGAAAAGGTTAATCAATTAACCATTTCGATCTCCGTATAACGTTTGTTTGCTGGGTGGTATAATGTGCGCGCGGAACGAGTTAGCAGCGTAACAGGAGGCCTCCATGTCAACAGCCCAAGCCCTGCCCATCGAACGCGTCATCGCCCTTGTCGAGGACGATTTGAAGCATGATTTGCCCGGCCATGCGACCGTATCCAAGGAAGGATTGCGGACGTTGCATATTATCCTTCAGGAACTTAGAGAGCGGGGCGTGAAAGAATTTCTCTTCGACCCAAGTCGCAGCACGGTCGCTCAGGCGTATCAACTTAAGCTGCTCGCGCAGGAGCTCGATCTCCTGATGGATCAAGGCATGGCTCCGGAAAAAGCCGAGCTGAAAATGCACGGCACGACGCGGGATAACCAAAAATGGGCAGCTCTGGAAAATGAGCTAAAACATTTGAGTTACGAAGGCCATTCCTACGTTCCCGTTGAATCGATCAAGACGATGGAGGAGCTCGAACTGGCCGTCGTTGCCGCGCGCGAACAAAAGCTGCTTAAGGAAAATGCCGAGAAGAAACTGGATGCCGAGCGCAGCGCGCGCATGACGGTAGACATGAAGCCTTCGGATGGTTCTATGGCGGATGGGGCAGGCGACGTCAAAGATACTCTTAAGACGGTTTTATATTTCGGTGTTCTGTTTGCGGCGGCGGAAACGTTAAAGAATGTTCTGAATCCGGACAGATTGCGGAAGTTTTTTTCGCCCGAGCCGAAGCCTGCGAAGACGAGAGATCTTGTCAGTGAATTGGAGGCCGAAGGCGCAAAACCCGTTAAAGCCGAGGCGTTGCCGCAGCCGTCATTTGATATGAAAAAAGGAAAAACGGCGGACGCTCTGAAATATGAGCCTTTCAAGCCGAATTTTACCGTGCTTGCGGTGGGCGGCGGATCGACTCGCGATGAGATGACGCCCGCACCTGCGCCCGATCGTCCGCCCTATGAAAGAATGGACAGGTTGCCCTCGCGCTTCACGAAAACCAATCATTTGACGCTCGATAGCGCGGGCGACAGCGGCGAAGCGGGCGACAGCACGGGTTAGATTAGGCTTGCAAAATTGCTTCTGAAGGCTTCTCAATATGTGTCCGGACTCTATTGATTGAAGCCCAAAGCATGACCCACAACATCGGCCTTGATATCGGCGGCACGAAAATCGCAGGCGCGGTCTTTGATCAGGATGGCGTTTTGCTGCATCAGCATGTCGTGCCGACGACGCATGATTATGAAGCATTTCTGAAAGCTTGTGTCGATCTTGTCGGCGCATTGGACGGCAAGGCAAAAGAGCCATGTTCTGTTGGCATCGGCATTGCCGGGCGTATCGTGCAAGGCGAACTTGCCGACGCTTCGCCGAATATGCAGTTTCTTCAGGGCAAGCGCTTGCGGCGGGATTTGTCGGAGAAGTTAAAACGCGAAGTGCGTATCGCGAACGATGCAAATTGCATGGCGCTTGCTGAGGCAGTCGATGGCGCGGGCAAAGGTTATTCCACGGTCTTTGGTTTGACATTGGGAACGGGCGTTGGCGGCGGGTTTGTCGTCAACGGCTATATTGTCGAGGGAGCCAATGGGCTGGCAGCGGAGTTCGGACACGTGCCTTTGCCGTTCCGTAAAGAAGCGGACGGGCCTGTCGTCGCCTGTGGATGCAAGCAAAACGGCTGTATCGAACAGTCCATCAGCGGCGGCGCGTTAGCGCGGCTTTACGCTTTTATGATTGGCGAAGAAGCCGACGCAAAGACGATAGCTGAACGCGCCGAAGCAGGTGACGCTAATGCGTTGCGCGTGCTCGATCGCTATTTTGAAGTTGTCGCCAAGGCGATGGCGGTGATGATCCACACATTCGATCCCGAGATTGTCGTCGTGAGCGGCAGCCTAAACGCCTTGCCGTGCATGTATGACGAAGTGCCGAAACGCTGGGGGAAGTACGCCTATACGGATAGGCTAACCACGAAGTTAGTTCCGGCCAATCACGGCCCCTTAAGCGGGATGCGCGGCGCAGCGCAGCTGTGGAAATGAACTAATCCCTCGCGAACACCAACTTAAGTCCGAACAACAGTAACAGCGACCCGCAGACGCGGTCGATGGCTTTGCTCCATTGCTGATAGCGATTGCGCAGGCGCGGCGTGGACAGCGCGAACGCGACGAAGCCGAACCATCCAATCGTCATAAGAGTGCATAAGATAACAGTGGCCAGTTTCGTCGGCGTGGTGGTATCGGGCGTGAGGGCGAGAGCGAATACGCTCGCGAAAAACGCGATGGCTTTCGGGTTGGCGAGATTGGTGAGCAGGCCCATGATAAACGCGTTACGGTGATTTTTTGGCGGCGCGTTGGGCGAGGGGTCGTTCGAAGCGGTTTCTTTCTTCGTCAGCGTCGAGCGCCAAAGCAGAAAACCGAGATAGCAAAGATAAAGGCCGCCCGCGATTTTCACGGCCATCATCAGCCAGACCATTTTCTGGAACAGAAGGCCGAGGCCCCACATGCTGAGCGCCGTATAGACCATGATGCCTCCCGCGATGCCGAGCGCGCCCTGAAAGCCCGACATGCGCCCGCGCGCGAGCGACAGGCTGCTGACCAGCATGAAATCCGGCCCCGGCGACATCAGGGCGATCATGAACAACGGCGCGATTTTCAGGAAAGGAAGGAAGTCGATCATGGGAGTTCCATTCAATTATCAGTCAATTCATAGGCTACTTTGATATTGCCTTTTTTGGCTTTGATATAGCGGATTTTCAAATGGCCGATATCCTTGGTCGTTTTGACATGCGTTCCGCCGCAAGGCGTGCTTTTTACGCCGCCCATATTCACGATGCGGACGGGTTTATCGGCGGGGAGATCGGGCGGGATATAGTCCGAAAGAGCGGGTAAGTCGCCCACGGCAACAAGATTTGCGCATATGTCGGCGTTGCCATCCACCAGACGATTGGTTTCGTTTTCAAGCTTCATCTTGATTTCGTCAGTATTATCCAGCGTTCCGGCATATTCAACGGCGGCCTGATCCGGATAATGGATGCCTTTCGTCGGAACCCATGCGAGGCCGAGATTCTTTACGGCTTCATCCAGCAGATGGCCTGCTGAATGAAGTCGGCTATTATGGTGGCGACGTTGATCGTCAATGCGGCACATGACTTTGTCGCCAACCGAGAAGCTTCCTTGCGAAAAACTTCCGTAATGATGAACCAAACCGTCGGTAAAACGGACCCCCTTGACATCGAAGGAGCCTTTTCCGTTAGATATGGTTCCTGTGTCGCATAGTTGGCCGCCGCCTTGGGGATAGAAGATAGTTGCGTCTAGTTGAACGCACGTCATACCATTCAGCGTTTCAGTAAGAATGGTCGTGACCGTTGCCTCGTTTTCGGTGAGTTGCTGGTGATACATAAAAGCTAGTATGGTGGCTTGCGACATGAAAACCTTTTAGAATAGCTGAGCATTGGCGTAACAGTTAAATAGTCTATAGCCATTTAACCTTTCATTGAGCCAAACTGCCGCAGCGAGGGGGACACAATA
>CAZVCG010000008.1:0-11646 GCA_964626265.1 uncultured Rhodospirillaceae bacterium
AATTGCTCTAAGCTGGGGCAGAAAATATTGTTGTTAATACTATAAGGCCAATTATGGGCTTAGGGCAATTTTATTAAAAAAAGGGGCCATACGGCCCCCTTTGAAGATTGGCAAAAAGGGCGTTAGGTTTCCTTACGGCCCTTTTTCATTCGGCCAATGCCAGCCAGACCTACCAAGCCGAAACCGAACAGAGGCAGCGCGGCCGGAAGGGGAACCGCAGAAACCGTATAGGTGACCTTGATGTGTCCCTTGGCGATATCATGGAACGATTTGAAGAACGATGTGAAGTTCGCCGCAACTGCCGATAAGTTCACGATGGTTGTCGTTCCGTAGGCTCTGTTCTTATTGTTTGGATCAAGCTCCATGGCCGTTGAGATGCTTACAGGCAGCGTTGCGGCTGAAATACCCGTCAGCTGGCCGTTGAGCAGGTTAAGCTTGGCCGCATCGCCGTCGGACGAGAGCAGGTAGCGAAAACCGTTGTCAAGATATGTTGCCAAAGCTTCGAGAGAGCCTTTTTGGCCAGCTTTTCCCTTAAATGTATAGCTGAACACGATCTGCGTGTGCGACGGCAACTCGCCGATAACGAAATCATAAAACGGCGTGAACGGAATATGCGTTGTCTTGATCTCGCCGGTTTGGCCGACGGCAACTACGCCCATATTGTAGTTGAGGCCCGTAAAGTCGATGGTGGCGGCTTGAGATGCGCCATTCGCCGCAAGGGTGGAGAAAGCGACTAAGGCGCCGATAAGCAGAGCGCGGAACTTCATGGGTATTCCCTTTATAAAATCGCTGTTTCAGAATCTTACTTTACTTCAACGTTTAAGATAGCAATAGAGTTAAGGCGGCTCAACGTAATAATAATTCGCTGAAATAAGGTTAATTTTTCTCCGGCAAATCCATGATATGGCGTTAATGCTATGGTAAATATAGAAAAGCGTCTCACATATGTTTAACTATTACAGTGGTAAATGCTTGGGTATGAAAGCAAATCTTTTCTGTTGATGCTTACTATAAGCCAGCAAGCAGCTTTTTGGCGTCCTCAAACCCGGGATAACTCGCGCCTTCCGCTACTGCTTTTTGAAGCTGGGTCTTAGCGAGATCCGCTCTGCCGGTTTTCATCAGAATGGCGCCGTAATGGTAATGCATTTGCGGCAATGCGTTATCTCCCGCTGCAGCCATGGCGCGTTCCATGACCGTTTGGGCAAGGTGCAAGTTGCCTTGACGGAAATAAACCCACGCCAGCGTGTCCAGCATCAAAGGATTCGACGATCCGGCGAAACGCTCGGCGGCCTGTCGGGCTTTTTCAAGCGCTGCTGCATCGGTGTATTGCGTGTCTGCGATTATCTGGGCCAGGTTGTTCGCCGCGATGTCGACGCCGGAATTGCGTGCGAGGATGTCGTCATAGAGAGCGACGGCTTCTTTGTGCTGTCCGCGTTTTTCAAGCAGATCGGCGGCCATCATCGGCGCGACGAGATTGGTCGGCGCCGTTTTATAGGCCGTCTTGAGCACGTCGATAGCTTGATCGAATTGATTGTCGTTTACGTAAAGCTTGGCGCGGTTGATGTAAGGCTCGGGGAAGGTAGCCTTTTCCGCAAGGACCTTCTCGAACTGCGTTGCCGCTTCGGTCATTTTGCCGAGCTTGACATAGCTTTCGCCAAGAAGTGTCGCGACAAAAAGGCTGTCGGAGTTTAGCGATTCAAGATAGCTCACAACCTCCGCCGATTTGCCTTGGATGTGGTGCAACGCAGCTAAGGCCGCGAGCGCATGTTCAGCAAGCGGCGCTTTTGGGTCGGGAGCGATGACCTGTTTGTAGTTTGCAATCGCTTCGTCCGTTTTGCCATTTTCGGCAAGCATCATGCCTTGAAGGAACAAGGCGGTTAGATGTTGACCTTCGATCTTGTCCAACGTTTGGATGGCCGATTCGGATGTTGTCCAGTCTTTCGCGCCGATGGCGATGCGGGCTGTGCTCTCCCATCCGATGGGATAAGAGGGATCCGCTTTAGTGACGATCGACAACAACTCAAGGGCGCGTTTGGTATCTCCGCGCAGGCTGACGATTTGGGCCAAACGCACGCGCGCCGGCAGGTTGGCGGGATCGATTTCCATGAGCTGGTTGAGTGTATCGATGGCGAGATCAAGACGTCCCTGCAGAAGAAGGGCTTCGCCGAGCAGTTGATACGCGTTTTTCGCTTTCGGGTCGTCGCGGATGATGGTGCGTAAATCCGTTACGGCGCTCTGGTAATAGCCGCGGTCGTAAGCCATGCTGGCGCGGACGAATAACGCTTCGCGGTTGCCGGAATCTTTTTCGAGCACGGCCGAGACAAGTTTTTCGGCCAACTCGCGGTTGCCTTTGACGAAATTAAGGCGGGCTAGCGACGTGCGCGCGCTCAAACCTACATCGTCCATTTGGTTCTTGGATACGATTTGCTCAAGAAGCGCCGCAGCGCGGTCGGAGGCATTGTGCTTTATGTAGAGGTCGGCCAGCCAGAAATAAAGCTCATCTTTCTGGGGGTTGGCTTGCATGTAATCCTTGATTTCCTTTTCGGCATTGTCGATGCCGCGGTTATCGCTGAGAAACGCGACAAGCAGCCGTTTCATGGGCCAGCTTTCAGGTTGTGTCGCAATGCCCGCGCGCAAGGTGGCCTCAGCGTCATCCAATTTGCCGGCCTTTGTATAGATGGCCGCCATGTTGGCGCGGTAAAGCGTTTCGGCGGGTTTGAGGGCGAAGATGGCTTGGTAGGACTCGACGATTTTCGGCAAGTTCATCGATTTTTCATAAAGAGCTGCCTTTAAAAGTAGGAGCGATACGTCTTTCGGATTGCGAGCGATTCCTTTTTCGAGAGCTTCGCCAGCCTTGGCTTCGTCGCCTTGCGCCGAATAAAGGCCCGTGAGGACCGATACGGCGGTGATGTTAGCGGGATCCTTGTCAAGCGCGAACAATGCCGCCTTTTCAGTTCCCGCAAAATCTTTCTTGCGCAGCAGCAACGCGCCCAAAAGCGCGTGAGCTTCGGCGTTGTCTGGTTCGATGACAAAGGCTGCGTTCAACCGCTCTTGCGATTGGTCGTATTGTTCGCCTGCGAGGAAGTATTGCGCGAGCTTTAATTTTGCGGGGACATATTGGGCGTTTTGCTGTTCGGCGCGGAGGAAGTTGGCGAAGGCATTCTGAAAATCTCCTTGGGCCTCATCGACGAGGCCGAGGCGGTAGCGGACTTCGGGATCGGTTGGCTTGATGCGCGCAGCGTTTTTGTATTCGACGCGGGCCTTGGCGTAATCGCCTTGCGCGAATTGGGCGTTTCCGCGCTCGATATATTTGACGGCATTGTTTTCCGGATTGTCGCATCCCGCAAGTGCTATATTGAAAACCAAGAAGAAGAGAACAAGAGAGAATTTGCCGTAGGACATGCGCTTTCAGGCCATTTTAAAAAAGTGGGAAGAGGGGAAACAGATTAACACAATTACAGCAGCGTAAGGGCGATATAAAGAATATTCTGGTCGAAATAATGGCAAGAAGCTTTATAGAAAATGAAAGTATATCAACCACAAACAAGGTGTAATAACAAAGAGTTAGTCGATAATAGTTAAGCCAAAAAGAAGTTTCACATCATATAGGGAATGATTTAAAGTGCCGCCGGAAACTAACCTGAAGAAGAATAATTGAAGTCGATGCCGACAAAGCCGCGTTCCCAAAATGCACAGCTCCTGAAGTGGGTCGCTATCGGGCTGTTAACCCTATCGCTGGCTTTGCTGTTTTATGCATCGTTTGACACCCTCAAGGGCCTCGCAAAAAAATGGGGGTGGGAGGAGTATAGCCACGGGCCTCTGATCGTCTTTGTGGCTTTTATTCTCGGTTGGCACAAACTCGTTGAAAATAAACCAAAAATCGCGCCGTCATGGTGGGGGGCAGGGGGTATGCTCGCCGCCGCCGCCCTCATGGTCATAGGCCGCCTGTCGGCGTTCGAGCCTCCGGCCTTTTACGGAGTCTTGCTGGCTTTGGTGGCTCTAAGCCTCGGATTTTTCGGCAAAAAAACCACCCGCGCCTTAAGCCCCGCCTTTGTATACCTGATATTCGCCGTTCCTTTGCCATCGTTGATCTATTTCGGAATGTCGCAAAAACTGCAGCTTTTGTCGTCATATTTGGGGGTCTTGCCGCTCCATTTCGCGGGGATTCCCGTCTATCAGGAAGGCAACGTCATCGATCTGGGGACGATGAAGCTTCAGGTCGTCGAGGCTTGCAACGGCCTGCGCTATTTGTTTCCCTTGATGAGCTTCGGCTACCTTGTCGCCTATTTGATGCAGGACAGGCTGTGGAAGCGGGCCGTGGTTTTTTTTTCAACCATTCCCATCACCATCGGCATGAACTCTTTGCGCATCGCCGCCATCGGCCTTACCGTTAACCTTTGGGGCGAAAAGATGGCCGAAGGGCTGATCCACGATTTCGAGGGGTGGACGGTCTTCATCCTGTGCCTTGCCGTATTGCTGGCCGAGGTGTGGGTTTTGTCGTTCATAGGCCCGCGCGGAAGGTTCGCGTTCGAGTATGTCGGATTGCCCGGCGGCAAGCCGTTCGCCGAAGAGCCGCGCCCTTCCTGGCCCGCCGCTGCGGTTTTCGCCATTTGCGGCTTGATGGCGTTGACGTTGGGGCGCGGCCTTGTCGACGCCCGCCCCGAAAACACGCCCCCCCATACCCCCTTTGCGACTTTCCCGTTGCGCTTCGGCGAATGGGAGGGGAGGCTTGGCCGTTTTGAACCCAGAGTGCTTAACACCTTGCGCCTGACCGATTATTGGGTCGCCGACTATGCCCGCCCGCAGGACAAAATTTCCGTCAACTTTTACATGGCCTATTATGCGAGCCAGCGCATGGGTTCGACGATCCACCTGCCCCAAAATTGCATAGCGACGAGCGGCTGGCTCATCCGCAGCCGCGAGGCGGTCGAGATTCCTGTGGCGGGGGGCGAGGCCGTCAAGCTTTCGCGCATGTTGATAAGCCGCGCGAACGAAACGCAGGAAAGGCAGCTTGTCTATTACTGGTTCGACCAACGGGGCCGCGCGTTGACCGACCAATATATCATCAAGTGGTATTTGTTGTGGGATTCGATAACCATGGGCCGGACCGACGGCACGATGATCCGCCTGACCACGCCGTTGGGACAGGGCGAGCCGGAAACGGCGGGGGATGAGCGTTTGAGGGCGTTCCTTGCGGCGGCCTATGGCGATGTGAAGAAGTATCTGGAGCCTGGCAAGCCGGCCCCATGATCTATGCAACGCGTATTGATTGAACCACACAAGGAACGAGCATGAAATATCTTTTGTCATTATTTCTGGTTCTTTTGCCGTTCCATGGCGCATTTGCCGAGGATAGTTGCGTTTACCGCCCAATCAAGGAAACCCAGACGGAAGAATTAAGGCGCGGCGTCAATTTAGCGGCATGGTGGTGGGGGAAACGTCAATACGATTTTACTTCTGATGACTTTCGAACAATAAAAAAGCATGGCTTTAATTTTGTTCGTATCCCTATATCCGAGCAAGTCCTGTCGCTTGCCGATAAAAAGAAACAAGACAAAATAATTAGCGAGTTAAGATGTGATATTATAGGGCTATTGAATAGCGGGTTAATGGTTGTAGTCAGCATGCATCCAACCCGAGAACACAAAAAAAGCACAAAAGGCATGGATAGGCGCGAAGTTCTCGAAAGCCTTTTAAATTATTGGAAAGTCCTCATTCCTGTTTTGGATGGCTTGCCGGAAGAAAAAATTTTACTCGATCTTTATAACGAACCTTCACGGCATATTACCGATTGGTGGGAAATTCAGTCCGAAGTAATAACTGGGTTACGCACTATATACCCACGCCATACCTATATTGCTTCGGATACTATGGGCAGATTCGAGAATCTTAAAAAAAGGAAGCCTTATACTGACTCAAGAGTCATTTACGACTTTCATTTTTACAAACCCATTTATTTTACCCACCACAATGTGCCGTGGATTATCCCCAAGCCTGACATTCGGGAAAAGACGGATCAAATCATTTATCCATCTTCCATGGAAAAAAACGACGATCCGACTTATCTAAAAATGGTCGAGTATAAAAAAGAAGGGTGGGACAAAGAGAAACTATCAGGAATGCTTAAAGAAACCATCTCTTGGAGCCGACAAAATAATGTAAAGATCGTATGCTTGGAATTCGGGGTGTATCGTCCCTATGTGGATTCGCAATCGCGGATTCGATGGCTTAAAGACGTGAGGGAAATTTTGGAAGAAAACCATATTCCTTGGGCTTTGTGGTCTTACAGGGGAAAATTTGGTTTGCAAGATGAGAATGGCGTATTTGAAAAGGATATGGCCGTTGCGCTTGGCTTAAATGACTCTGAACATGACTAGGGTTCGTTAAATGATTTTATCTTCACAAAAAGTAATGGTTGGAGGTTTGGTCGTTGACGCTCTTTCGCGTGAAGAATGGGCTCGATATATGATTAGCCATTGTAAGGGGAATAAAGGAGAAAAACCTTTTTTGCATTTCTCCGTGAACGGGCAGGTTTTGGCCTTATGCGCATCCGATCCGGAAGTGAAAAGGCTTCATGACGAAGCGGACGGGCTTGATGCGGACGGCCAACCTATGGTTTTCGCCAGCAGTCTGTTGACCAAAACGCCGTTGCCCGAACGTGTCGCCACAACCGACTTTTTCCATGATGCGGCATCGGCGGCTGAAAAAGAAGGGGTTTCTTTTTATCTTCTTGGCAGCACGCAGGAGAATATAGAAATCGCTGTTCGCGAAATTAGGCGGCTATACCCGAAATTAAAGATCGCGGGTTATAGAAACGGGTACGTGAAGCCGGAAGAAGAGGCCGCTGTCGTTCGGGAAATCGTCAACGCCAAAACCGATGTTTTGTGGATCGGCATGGGCGTTCCCAAGCAGCTTGAGTTCGCGGTGCACAACAGGCAGGCGCTGACGGGCGTAAAATGGATCAAGACCTGCGGCGGGCTTTTCGATTATTTCAACCCAAAGATCAAGCGCGCCCCCAAATGGATGCAAAAATGCGGCCTCGAATGGCTGTTTCGCACGATTCAGGAGCCAAGAAAGTTTTTTTGGCGGTATCTGACCACGAATGGGAGGGCCTTATGGCTTCTTTTGACGCAAACACGTGATTTTGAACCCAATCAACGGATGCGGTGATGTTCAAAGGACTTTTTGACCGCTTGTTTATTCCAACGTATCTCGCGGGTTCGGTTGGTCTTTTTGCTGTTTTGTTTGTTCCGGCGTTTGATGACACCATGTCGGTCGGTAGTACTGTGCCGTTTATTTTAACATGGTTGATATTATACTTGTTAACATTTGCCGCATTGTTTGTTCGTCAAATCAAACCCAGCAAGGGCGATTTTCTGGTTCTTTTGTTTCCGTTGTATTTTATGTTTTCTTCTTTCTGGTCATTACAACCCGAAAAAACACTTACCTATTCTGCGGTTCTATTTTGCAATGCGGCTTTTGCCACATATTTTCATCATCGTATTAAAGCTGAAAATGCTCCATGGTTAATTATGTGGGTAATTACTGTTTTGTGTTTTTTGAGCCTTTTAGCCTATATTCTTGGTGTGGAGGCGATCAATTATTATGATATCCACCAAAGGCTTACAATTCTTGGAACCTCACCAATTAGAGGATTCTTTTTTCACAAAATAAGTGCAGGATTTTATGCGGGCTTGGCCGCGCTCTTGTGTCTGATTATGCTGAGAGGCTACAGCCGCATCGGAGTCTTGTTTCTCTTAGCCCTTTTCATTGCATTGACGGGTTCCGCTTCGGGCCTTGCTCTGCTTACAGGGAGCTTATTGATATACATTGCAATTCGATGCATGTTGCGCTTGCGCCTTTCGAGAGCATGGTTTATTATTTCAATTGTTTTGTTTATTTTCGCTTTTGTGTTGTCTTTTCATATCTTAACCGAATATATACTACCTTTACTTGACCGTGATCCAACACTGACTGGGCGTACTATATTATGGGATTGGGGGCTTGATGCGTCTTATAAAAAATTTTTTTCGGGCTGGGGATATCTGAGCTATAACGGCACAGATGTTGCTCGGGCAGACTCTATAGCTTTTCGCGGAAGCTTAACATCTGTAACGCCGCATTTCCATAATAGCTACGTTCAATATTTAGTAGATGCCGGGTGGATTTTTGGAAGCATTTTTATCTTTCTTCATTTTTACGTGCTTGTTGCTTGGTACAAGGCCTCTTTGCGCACGACCACCCCCGAACATATGGCTCTTGTGTGTGCCTTGATTTATATCATGATAGGAAGCTTTTTCGGTTATATATCAGGTCGATACAATGATTTATCAACAATTCTCATTTTTTACTTGCTTGGGTTGCCTTCTTCCCGACACTCCACGGCTAAAATAAAAAACTCTCTATTGCGGCAAACACAAAAACAACAGGCCTAATCCATGATTAAAGAAACAAAAGAACATTGTGTTGGCAAAAAAAGCAGAGCGAAAAGCTTTTTTAGTATAAAGACTCAGTTTGGCAATCTTGGCGATGCTCTTATCAATCGTGAGCTGGTATCACTGGCCGCCATGTATGGAGATGTCTGTGTTGATTTATCACGGTGTCCCAGTTCATTCGTCAAGACTCTGGAAATCGATTCCGGACGGAGAATAAAGGGAGGATTTGGACGATTATTTGTAATGATGCTGTTGTCAACAATGCTTGGGTATAGGTGCTTTTATTTTTTGAGTCCGGGCGGTTATCTTGGCGAGTTGAAAATAAGGGAAATGCCAAGCAGGGTCCTTAACACCCTTGTGCTTGTGCTGTTGCGCATATTTGGCGTGCGTATTTGCTTGGTTGGGGTGTCCTATGAGCACCTGGGGCCACGCTTTTTGATTTTTCAGAGGTTTAGGTCGCTTCTTTTTTATCGGCATTTTGTGCGTGACGGCTTTTCGCTTTGTTATGCTCAAGACCATGGATTTAAGGTTCATGGAATAATGCCAGATCTTGCTTTCAACCTATTTCAAGAGAAAACAAAAGAAGCAACGCCCGTTGAAATACCCAAGCGTGTAGCGTTCTCTTTTCGTGCAAGACAATACCCCTCACAATGGGAAGACGTTCGAGACACTTTGATGGTGCTTGCCGAAGTATTACCCTCAACAACTGAATATATTTTTGTTGTCCAAGTCGAGCATGATAGAGAAAACATGGAACGGCTTAAATCTGCGCTTGAAGAACATATTGGCAGACCAACTTCAATGGCCGTCGTTTTTCAAAGCATAAACGATTGCTTAAAGATCTATGCTTCGTGCGACCTCGTGGTTGCCAATCGACTCCATGCCCTTTTAATGGGGGCGAGCCAAAATGGAAGGATGATCGCCGTAATAGGCGAGGATAAGAACCGGAAGATTGAGGGTGTACTGGAAGCCCTAAACATGAAATGGGCCTCCATTCAAGCAGGCAAGTTGAATCACGAAGAAATGAAAGCCGTTATTCAGCGAGCCATGCAAAGCCGAATTTATGGTGGCTTGCAAAGAAAAGAGCTTCATTCAACGATGTTTTCGCTTTTGCAATCGGATTAATAACGAAACGCGTTACTATATATATATATGAGTGAATTCACCATGCCTTTGCTGTCATTTTCCGTTGTCATTCCAGTCTATAACCGCGCCGACAGAATTTTGCCGACTTTGAATTCGGTGCGCAACCAAACCTGCAATGATTTCGAATGCATCATCGTCGATGACGGTTCGGACGACGCCAAGGAATTGAAAAAACTGGTCGAAGACATGAAAGACGACCGTTTCCTGTACATATGGCGGCCGAATGGGGGCGGCGGCGCCGCCCGCAATACGGGCATTTTGGCCGCGCGGGGCCGTTACATAGCCTTTCTCGATTCCGACGACCTTTTCCTTCCGCATAAACTGGAAACCTGCCGCCAACATCTTTCGTCCGATCCTTTGCGGGCGCTTTACTCCCGCATGCATGTGGATAGAGGCGTTGGGCGGCATTGGATCAGGCCGGACAGGGCCATAAGGCCAGATGAGGACATGGGCGAATATTTATTTGTCTACAACCAGTTTATCCAAACCTCGACCATCGTTCTGCCCCGCGAAACGGCGGCGGCCACGTTGTTCGACCCGCAATTGCGCAAAGGCCAGGATCTGGACTTTTGCTTGCGGCTTCATCAGCGGGGCGTTCGTTTTGACATGGTTCCTGAGCCTTTAACCGTGTGGGTCGATCAAACCGAGATCGGCAGGACATCGCGCACGAAGGGGTACGAGGCTCCGCTTGCGTGGCTGGAGAGATCAAGCCATCTCATGACGGCTCGCGCAATTGCGGGTTACCGCGCGACGGTGCTTTTTTATTACATGGCGAAGAGCAGGCCTTTGCGGGCAATGGTATATTTGATTCAGGGAGGGATCGCGGGCGTTCCGTTGCGCGTGTTGGCGCGGCAATTTTTGCGCGGCTTTTTGCCAAGGGGTTTTTACAGGGCTTTGGTCAACCGTTTCGTCGCTTTCTCGGGAAGCGAAATCAAAAAGGCCTAAAATGTTGAAGGCCATGACGAGAGAGATGTTGTTTTCCCTTATCCGGCCGTTGCCGGATAGGGCGGCCATTCAGATTCTGCTCGTCCGGAAATTTAAAAGGTTGTGCGATTTCCAAAACCCGATAACCTTCAACGAAAAGATAAACTGGCGCAAGTTGTATCAGCGCGATCCGCGCCTTTCCGTCTTTGCCGATAAAATCGCCGTCAAAAGGGAAATCGCCCGCCTTGTCGGCGAGCAATACGTCGTCCCCACGCTTTGGCATGGCGAAAGGCCGGAAGACATCCCCTTTGAATCGCTCAAGCCGCCCTATGTCATCAAAACCAACCATGGATGGAACGACGCCGTATTCATAAGGTCGAAAGACGGCATCGACAAAAAGAAAATCGCCGCGAAAATGAAAAAGGCCCTAAGGCGCGACCATGGCCGCGCCAACCGCGAGCGGGCCTATCGCGGCATCAAGCCGGAAATCCTGGTCGAAAAAATGCTGCAAACGCCCGACGGCGGCACGCCAAACGACTATAAGTTTTTCGTTTATCACGGAAAGGCGCATTTCGTTCAGGTGGACTCAAACCGCTTTGGCGAGCACAAAATGGCTTTTTTCGGCCGCGACTGGAACAAGTTGCCGTTCACGAAAGGCAACCTGCAAATCGAAGGCGACGTGCCCAAGCCGTTACACTATGATTTGATGATCGAGCTGGCCGAAAAAATCGGCGCGCAGTTTGACTTTGTGCGGGTGGATTTTTATGATTTGCCGGAAGGCGTGTTTTTCGGCGAAACCACCTTTTACCCCGCCGCAGGCTTTGGCCGCTTTTATCCCGACGAATGGGACGAAATTTTCGGCAGGCCGTGGAAAATTTCTTCAATTTTCTCTTAATAATGGGTGTTCGTCTTATGTCATCGTTGCAGCAAACCAATCATGTATATGTGAAGCGCGTGGCGGACTGTCTTGCGGACTGGCATGGACGGACAGCACATGTATTGAAAAATTTTAAAGCCGCTCTACTCTATAAAAGGAAGATAGGCCGAATTCTCGAACGTCAGGGAATCAAGGGAAAAGAAAAATTTAGTATAAAGCATTTTAAATCCTTCAACTATTCTGATGCCAGATGGCATCAAATGT
>CAZVCG010000008.1:11662-26782 GCA_964626265.1 uncultured Rhodospirillaceae bacterium
AAATAATTAGCGAAAATTATGTCCCTGAAGATTTATATTATATTAACATCGAGCCTTTTTTTAATCCGCCATCTCGGCGTAGCGTTTACAGAGACAAAAATCTTTTTGATAAGTTGCGTCTACCTTGCTCAATGCCACGCACGATCGGAAGATTTATGGTTGGGCGTTTTTGGGATGCTGATTATTCCCCCGTAAGCCATGAGCGGATATTAAAAAACTTTTCTGAGTTGGTTGTAAAGCCGAGTCTAAATGCGGGGGGAGGAAAAGACGTAGCGTTTATGAAAAGCTCGGAGGCAATAGAATTCATTGAAAGCCTGATTAATCGAAATTCATCCGATGAATACATAATACAAGAACCCGTAATGCAGTCATCATGTATGGCTAAGTTGTGTCCTGATTCAGTCAACACTCTGCGAATTATGACGATGAATTATGGTGGGATCGTGAGGGTTCTTTCCTCGGTCGTGCGTGTGGGGAGGAAGGGCTCGCGAACGGATAATGTTTCCGGGGGTGGTTTGTCTTGCGGAATTAATGAAGGTAGGCTTATCGCCAATGCTTACAATGAAAGCATGTGTTCCGTGCAGGTGCATCCTGATACCAATATTAGTTTTAAAGGATATGATATTATTGGATATGAAAAAGCAGAGCAGACATGTTTATCTCTACATAAGATAATCCCTGAACTTGCCTTAATATCTTGGGATATCGCTATAAATCATAATAATGAGCCCGTCGTTATAGAATTGAACGTGAACTGTCAGGGGATAAACCTGCATCAAGCGGCTCATGGCCCTCTGTTTGGCGATTTAATCCACGACATCCTTAAAAAAACGAGACCAAAAGTGGTGTTTAATTATCCAATTGGTTGACCCATTTTTTCGCATGAGGGCTATACTGGAAAGCAGCATTTTTTTCTGTAACAATAAAAAACCACCGCTGTAAATAAGACCGCTAGCAAATATAATAAGTGTTAGTTTTGTCCAGCCCGAGAAGGCGATTAAAGAGGTTTGGTCAATAATTAATAGAAAAGCCCCCATCAAGATTGCAAGCAGCAGGGGCGGCCATAAAGAAAAATAGTTGTTCAAAAGGCAAATTTTGGTTTTTCGCTTGATCAAGACCGTATACGTGGCGACAGCCAAAAAAGACCCCATTACTTTAGTCACTATAACTGCTGTTATGCCAAGCCAAGCAACGCTGAAATAGGCGAGCGCGGCAAGCATGACGATAATCGTTTGCGCTCTCAATAAGGCTGTAATATGTCTATGCGCCCTCAATATACTGCGTAAAATGATGTTGGCGGAAAAAGATATCATCGTTAACGAAAACAACTGTAGAACGCCCGTCGCGGCTGCCCACTTCTGTCCGAAGATGAGAGGCACGAAAAGCGGCGCGGTCATCATGATGCCGACGACGATCGGGAAGATGACCGAGCCGACAAGGAATATGGTTTGCTTCAAGATGGCTTTTTGCTTTTCCAGATCACCCGAAATCTCGGAAAGCGCGGGATAGACGACGCCTAAAACGGGCTGGATGACGCCGTCCTGAATCGCGCCGCACACCCTTATGACAAACGAATAATAGCCTACCGCCGCAGGGCCGAGAAAATAGCCCAGCACGAAGCGCGGCGTTTGCGCGTCGAAGAAGGAGACAAACAACGATCCTGTCTGGCCCATCCCCAATTTCAACATTTCGCCCAGCGCATCTCTGCTGAACATCAGCCGTGGCCGCCATTTCAGCCCCATCCACACGACCACGTTGATGATGATCTGGGATACGATTTGCTGAAAGGCCAAGGCGAACGCGCCATAGCCCTTCATTGCCGCTGCGATCCCCACGGCTCCGCCCACAAGAGCGGCGAAGAAAGTGCGGATCGTGAAGACCCTGAAGTCCATCTTCGCCGTGATAAGGGCTGTGGGCACCGCCGCTATGGCGAATAGAAAGGGGACGATGGAAAAGGCCTGAAGCAGCGGCGCCAGTTTTTCCTGTCCGAACAATGCCGAAAAGGGCTGCGCCGCGGCGAAGGAGAGCAGCGATAAAACCGCGCCGCCGCCCGTGACTGTCCAGAACAAGGAGGAAAGGCGCAGGTCGTCCCTGATCCTCATGCTGATGACGGCGTCCACCAAGCCGGATGTGACGTTATTCATGAGCATCATGACGATGCCGCACAGCGCCACCAGGCCGTATTCCTCCGGCCCTATCATGCGGGCGATAACGGCGAAGACTACAAACGACGAAATCTGCTGCGCTCCTTTTTCAAGGAACAGCCAGAACGCGCCCTTAGCCATTTTTTTGCGGATGCCCATAATGCTTATATTTATGCGCCGTCGTTCAACACGGTCCCGATCACATTCGCAGCGGATAGGGACTCAAGACTGCGTTTGATGTCGTCCGTCCGGGTTTGGCCGTCGCGCACCACGAGCAGGGCCGCGTCCACGTTCGGCATGAACGCGATGGGGTCGTCTTGGGTCAGCACGGGCGGCATGTCATAAATGACAATGCGGTCCGGATAGCGCGTTTTGAGCTCGCGGGCGAGGGCGGCCATCTTGGGCGACCCAAGAACCTCAGATGACAGTTCCAGCGGGTTCCCTGCGGGCAGCAGACTAAGTCTGTCAAACGGCAGTTTGACCAAACACGAGGCGATCGACGTGTTATGGAACAGGTAGTCGCTCAATCCTGCCGAAGGCTCGATACCTAAAAACTTGCTGATGTTCGGCTTTCTCAAATCGAGATCGACCAGAAGGACCGTTTGCTTAAGGTCTAGTACGATGCTGATGGCCAGATTGATAGCGATCGTTGTTTTGCCGTCGCCGTAATGCGGGCTTGTGATGGCCAGCGCCTTAAAGCCCGACTGTCCCATTGTCTGCAAAACCTGCGTGCGCAGAATGCGAAAAGCGTCGGCTTCGGCAGACCGCGTGAGGTGGGCGATAATGCGGTTTCTTTCGAAATCCGCTTCGCTCATGGCGTCGAAAGACGGAACCGGCGTCTTGATAGGCGACGTTGAGCCAAGGCTGGCGGCCAAGTGCGTTTGATCGGCGAGCGTCGTCGGGGTTCCGATTCCTGCTTGAAGCCTTGCCTTCTGAAGCGCTTTTTCCAATTTATCCATTACTATTCTCCAAGCCTAAGCGTTCAGGACAAGCCAAGCCGACGGGCAATAACGGCCCACAGGACGTCTAACGGCATCACAGTGAAAGAAAAAACGATAACGGCTAAGATGAAAAGCAAAACGCTAGCGATTATAATGTAACGGTTGCGTTTGTTGCTCTCACTGCGTTCCTGAAGCGTATAAATATGAGGTATGGTGACGAGCGGCGATACGCCGACCAACGCCGCCAAATGCCGCGGTCCTACCACGCTTTGGCTTATTAGTTGCGCGGCAACCACGCTTCCAAGTCCGGCCATGAGAGAAAGAAAGAATCCGGCGGCGACGATTAACAAGCGGGGCGGTTTGGTTTGAAGCGGAAGTTCAGGCGGGTTGATGACCGATAGCCTCTGTCCTTTCCTGTCCTGTTCCATCTGTTCGCTCATATCAGCGGCCATTTTTTTTGCTTTTAGTTCGCGATAGCGCAATTGCGCGTTGTCATAATCGCGGGTCAGCGTGGCCATTTCCTGCTCGACAGCCGGGTTGGCGGCGACTGCCTGCTGGAATTTAGCTTGTTGTTCGGCCAAGACGTCTCTTTGCGCCACGAGAGACTTGTATTGCTCCTCGGCTGCCTGTAATTGCGCGACGACTTGAAGATAGGCCGGATTGTCTGCGTCGCGTTTTATGGCTCCGGCCAATGGGTCGTCCTTAGTTTTTTCTTTCAATTGTTCTTCTAGCTTGCTGAGTTGGCCTTTCAAGGCCTGAACGCCCGGGTTTTCCGGGCCATATGTCTTTTCCGCCGCAGCTAGATTTGCGCGTACATCGGCGATTTTCGCTTTCAAGGGGGCCGTGTTATTTGACGGCGCGGTATGCACTTGCGGCTTCAAGGCTTCGATCTGGTTTCTTGTCTTGACGACGTCAGGGTGATTGGGGCCGTATTGGGCCGTCAGAGAGGCGTATTGAGCCTGCAACGCCTTCAATTGGACGGCGGGCGTGGTCAATACTTGCCCATCGGCGAGAACGCGCGAATAGGGTTCGATAACGGCGAGCTGGGCGCGCAGGGCGCCTTGGGTGCCTTCGTTTGCCGTGATTTGAGCGTTCAGGTGTTGAATGTTCATAGCCGTTGTCACGGCGGTTTGCTGGTTGAACAGCAGAGCTTCGGGACGTGTATCGCCGTGCTGCGATCTGAACTCGGCTATTTTCTTTTCCTGTTCGACCATCGTTGATTCCAGGGCTTCAATTTGCGAGGCCAAAAGCGCGGAAGTTTCCTTGGCTTGGGATCGGCGGTTTTTGAGATCCTCGTCCAGGAAACGCGTCACGAGTTCGTTGGTAACCTGTTGGGAGAGAAGAGGGTCGCTGTAATCGAAGCTGAGCAAGAAGGCGATGGCCGAAAGTTGCCCTGCCGAGGCTTTTTGAGCCGAGGCGGGATTGGCAAGCGCCGTGCTGACAAGGTCAAGCTTGATATTCTTTCTCATCGTTTCCGCGATGGCCGCAATGGGGGTGTTTTGCCGTGCGGAGGGATATAGATTGAACTTTGTGATGATCTCGGCGAGAGAGCCGGTCGACAATACTTTTTGTTGAATATGGCTGATGCGCAAGTCAGCAAGCGCTTGAGACATGTCGCTTGCGCTCATGCCGATGGGCATCGTCATGTTGGCGGGGATTTCAGATTGTTCGACCTCGACGGTAGCCGTCGATCGGTAATTCGACCAGTTTAACGCGAAAAGCACGGACAAGGCAAACAAGACGACAGTCGTAACAATAAAATACTTTTTTCGTCTTACAATGATCGCAATGTAATCGTTTAACGAAAGCTCATCCATTTTTTAGCTCCTCAGTCGCCGCAAGTATGATTGCGTCCGTCACTTTTCGATATGGCCATAGGGTCGGTAAGTCAGGCCCAGAGTTACCATGTTTCCATTTGCAACTTCATCGCGGTCGGTCAAGGTTTCCCGTCTAAACCTGTATTTGGTCGTGATATCAAGGGTTTCCGTGGCTCGGTACGTGAGGCCCGTGGACGCGGATATGAGACTTCTCAGGTTGTTCGACGCGCCGGAAGCGTTCTTGGCAAAATGATAACTGACGAGAAAATCCCAAAACAGGTTTTCGTTGATCGCGTGTTTCTCTTTAATAGAGAATGTCGTTAACAACTGCTGGGTTCCGTTGCTGTTCGGTTGCTGCATGCGCATCGCGGTAAAATCGGTTACGTCCTGATCGCCTTTGTAGGAAAGCGTGCCGGAAAAGACGGAGTTCCATTTCCATGTCGAATCGGGAATGTTCGGGTTCTTTTCTTTCGTGGCCTCAAGACCGGCGCTGAACTTGCCCGATAATCGCGGCGTGAATGTGGCGATCCAGCCCACGGAGGGGCCGATGCTGTCAACGGTGCGCCCGAAATCGCCGATCGTCTGATAACGCTGGGCCTGCAACGAGATGATTCCGGCGTGAAGCGGCGTGAAAGAATGCGTCCACGAGGGCGTGAGCGCATAGACGTTATAATCCGTAAACCGCCGACTTTCGTAACGTGACGCTAAAAACTTCCCCGCTAACGTAATTTTTTCCGTTGGCAGGGGGCTGAAGGAAACGTAAGGCGATGCCGACAGGCCGAAATGACGTATGGCCCCGACATTGTTGCCGAAGGTTGTCAATTCGCTTGTGCGGGTGGTGTCGTAGTCCGTCCTTTCATGTAGGCCGATTTCAAAGCGTTCGTTTCGGTGGGAAAGGCCGAAATCGCCATGAACGTCGGTGGAATCAAAGCTTGATTGATTGAAGATATTTTCGCTGACCGACACGTCGGCGGCAAGTTTAGTCGTGGGTGTCTGATCGATGACAACGATCCTCGGGGTCGTGGTCGAGCCGTAAAGCGGTTTCGCGTTTCTTGTCAGAAGCAGAGGATTTGAATCCCATGAACCCATTTCCGAAATAGACGGCTCAAACGAAATGTTAGCCGCGTGCGCCGATGCAGGCCACCCGGCGTTTGCCGTTATGGCTAAAAGACCCGCGCAAACAAAGTGGCGGATCTCAAACTTTCGTGAACGCGGCAAATTCAGCATAAATCAGAAAAGGCCTGCCGTTGGGACTATGATGACATCGCCGGGCTTGAGAACAATATCTTTGTCGAGATTGGCCCCCTTCACGACATCTTTATAAGGGAAAGGTATCGACGTTTCTTTTTCGCCGTCACGACGCACGACGATAATGCCTCCTTCACTGGCAAAAGGCGTGAGACCGCCGGCCTGACTTAAAGCCTGCATCACGGTTGTGCGGCGGCCCATAACGAACTCGCCTGGCTTGGCGACTTGGCCAATGACGCTGACCGTGTGGCCAAGAGGAGCTTTAACCGAAACGGTCACCGAGGCGTTGGGGATTAGACTCTTAAGTCTCTCTTTTATGGTGGCTTGCACGTCCGTCGGCGTCATGCCCCTGACGTTAAGATTACCGATAAGGGGGAAGGTAATAGTGCCATCGGGCAGGACGAGCACTTCCCTGTCCAGCCCTTCCTCCTTCCAGACGGTAATTTGCAGGACATCGCCCCCGTATATGGTGTATTCCGGCTCAGCCGCCACTGCTGGACGGTAGGCCGCAAAGACGAGCGAGAATAAAACAAGCAATTTCAACAGCTTTTTCATGATTGCCTCGTTTACTTAATGTATGAGGGGGGCTTTTTGAAGGCATGAATTATAAAGTATGAAAGTATATTTGAAAAGTGTAATTGTGCGATTTTATTAGTAATATAAGGCGGTTGCGGCCCTTATTTAAACGAAATGTTTAGATATTTTTTGAGTGACATGGCTAGGCGGGCCGTGAAAAAAAGCATCTGGCCAAAGCCACAGGGCTTAGGGAGTTGGGTAATGTACGAAAGTTTCTATGGACTGTCCGGCAAACCGTTTTCGCTTTTACCGGATGCCGACTTCTTGTTTATGAGCCAACGGCACCGCCGGACAATCAACCTGCTTGAGTACGGCATCGTAACACGAGCCGGGTTCATCGTAATCACTGGCGACGTTGGCGCGGGGAAAACGACGGTCATTCGCCGCTATCTGAAAAACGCCGGTTCCGATGTGACTATCGGCGTCATTACGAATACGAGCCAATCGCTGGGCCAGTTATTGACATGGGTGTCGATGGCGTTCGAGCTGGAGTGCGCCGGACAGAACGAAGCTACAATTTATAGCCGCTTCGTCGATTTTCTGGTGGCTCAATATGCGAAAGGCAAGCGCACGGTTCTTATCATTGATGAAGCGCAGAACCTGAAAGCGAATATGCTGGAAGAGTTGCGCATGTTGTCGAACGTAAACAACGAAAAGGACCAGTTGCTGCAGATCGTTCTGGTCGGGCAGCCTGAATTGCTTGAAACGCTAAAAAAACACGAGCTTCGCCAATTTTCGCAACGTGTTTCCGTTCATTGTCATCTGGATCCCTTGATCCCTGCCGAAACGGCGGCTTATATCCGCCATCGTTTAAGCGTTGTGGGCGGTCCGCGTGATCTTTTTGACGATACGGCGTGCGCGGCCGTGCATTACTTTACGGGCGGCGTGCCGCGTTTGATCAACCTTTTGTGCGATCAGTCGCTGGTTTACAGTTATTCGGAAGACCAGAAACAGGTAAGCTTCAGAACGGTGGCCGAGGTCGTCAACGACCGCAACCGTTCGGGCTTGAGTTCTTTCAAGCACATGCTTAAGGATGCGACGGAAACGAGCCTGCTCAACGAGCTCGGTTATTTTTTGAATGAAATCCGTAGAACGTCGGTTGGCGTGTGATGTCTATGCGTAATAACCCCAAAAGGTTGACCATCGCGTTTTTTGTCGTGGCGCTTGCCACCCCTGTTTGGGCCGATACGGATTACCAGTGCTTGAATTCATGCGTAAATAGCGGCGAAACATCAGCGAAGTGCTTGCAAAAGTGCTCATACAAGAACTCTAAAAACGAAGCAGAAAACCGGACAGCGAAGAGAAAGGGTTATGAACAGTTCGCGGCGCCAGTGCCGACAAAGAAAATAATTTTGCCGAATTCCATGAGCAAGAGCGGAGTCAAATCGAACAAAGACTACGCTTGTTTTGACCAATGCTTGAAACAAGGCCTGCAATATCAATTGTGCGAAGAAAAATGCGTCATAAAATAAACGCCCTTTGACCCGCCTAATATGCCCCGCTGCGTTTGATCAGAACGCGGAATGTTTTCAGAATAATAATCAAGTCATGCCATACCGACCAGTTGCGCACGTACCAACTGTCCATATGCACGCGCATGGGATACGAAACGTCACTGCGGCCACTGACTTGCCAAAGGCCGGTCAGGCCGGGGCGGACGCTGTAGTAATATTGCACGTCGCTCGAATATTTCGCGGTTTCCTGAACGACGACGGGGCGTGGCCCGACAAGGCTCATTTCGCCGCGTAATACGTTCAACAATTGAGGCAGTTCGTCGAGACTCCACTTTCGGAGGAAATGTCCGATGCGAGTGATCCTCGGATCTTCGCGCAGTTTCCATTCTTCCTGCCATTCCTTGGCGGCTTCCGGGTTTTTCGCGAGATAGTTTTTCAACGCTTTTTCGCTGTCGACGACCATCGATCTGAACTTCAGGCAGGAAAAAGGTTTTCCGTCTTTTCCTAACCGTTGATGGCCGAACAACGCGGGTCCGCCGTCGGATTTGATGATGATCGCGATAACTATCAGAATGGGGCTGAGAACAAGCAGCGCCATCGACGACACGACGATATCGATCGTGCGCTTGATGAAACGAGGCAAGGGCTGTTGCAAGCCTCTGAGCGGGACGAAGTGAAGGTGATTGTGCGCAGGGAGGTAGAGGGGGAGGAGGGAGGAAACGGGCATATGGGCGGGGAGGGGCGGCACCATGGAAAAAGGTAAATTTTCTCGAATCAAGTGATCGATGGAGTCCTTGTTTTTCTCATAGTCCGTTGCTTCCAGCGCCATGATAACGTTATAAATTCCATGCTTGGCGAAGAGGGTTTTCCATGAGCCCCCGGCTTGTGACAGTGTGCGCCCAAGGCCGTCGATTTGCGTTGTTATTTCATAGCCCATCCCTGGCTCGGATTTCAGCGCAGCGAGCACTTCCCGCGCCGTAGGCCCATTGCCGATCAACAGGGTGGGGATCGCCCAAAGCCCCATCCGGCGTAAAATCCAGCGCATTAGCGACCTAAAACCGATGCATAGGAAGACAAAAACCAACCAACAAAACATGATCCACAGACGCGAGGAGTCCTGTCCGGCGGCGAATTGCAAAAAACCATCGATGAGCAAGGCGAAAGCCGCGCCGGAGACGATATCCTTGGCTTCCTGCCAAAAAGGCATTCGCACTATGTAGTGCCGTTTGTGGGCAAACCAGACGAGGATGCCGCCGCCGACTATCGTGAACTGGGTAACGTAATATGATCCGTCCTGCGCGAAGGAAAGGTCAAGCGAGCGGTCAAAGAATATGTTGTTGATGCCTTCGGCCAGCCATAGCGCCAAGAAGAACGATGCCGTAAAGGCCAAGAGATCGCTCAGAATGTAAAGGAGCAATATTCGCCGCGGCGCGCGTTGCTTGCGTAAGGGTTTGGTCACAAGACGGTTCCGTTAAGTTTAAAAATGCGTCGCCTGAACCTGAGCTTATACTTTGCGGAAGGCGTGGGCGGGATAGGTGCCCATAATCTTGTATTCCGTGGCGAAAAACGCAAGCTCTTCGAGAGCGAGTTTGAGCGGCCTTTCGTCCGGGTGGCCTTCGACATCGATATAGAACTGGGCCGCCGTGAATTTGCCATCGACCAGATAGCTTTCCAGCTTTGTGATGTTGATTCCGTTGGTGGCGAAGCCGCCCAGCGCCTTGTAAAGCGCGGCGGGCACGCTGCGCACGCGGAAGACCATGGTCGTGACGCACGAAACCTTGTTCGGCTCCGGCTTTTGCCCCTGTTTCGACATGATGAGGAAGCGTGTGGTGTTGTTGCGCTGGTCGGCGATGTCTTCGGCGAGGGATTGAAGGCCGTAAAGTTCGCCCGCCAGCGACGAGGCGATGGCGGCGACCGTTTTGTCCCCCAATTTGGCCACCAGCTCGGCAGCCAAGGCATTGTCGGCGTTGACGTTGGGCTTGATGTTGCGCGTGCGCAGCCATTTGCGGCATTGGGCGAGCGATTGCACGTGCGAATGAACCTCGCGGATGTCTTCGAGCCGTGCGCCCGGCACGGCGAGTAGGTGATGGATGACGGGTTGATAATGTTCGCCGATGATGTGCAGGCCGCCTTCGGGCAACAGACGGTGCATATCGGCTACGCGGCCCGCGACCGAGTTTTCGATGGGCAGCATGGCGAGTTCGGCCCGGCCTTCGTGTACGGCGGCGAATACGTCTTCGAACGATTGGCAGGGCACGGTTTCATAGCCCGGCGCGGCGGCCTGGCAGGCGAGGTCGGAATAGGCGCCTGCGGCGCCTTGGAATGCGATGCGTTTTGTCATGGCGAGATGAAGTGCCCGTTTTCAGGGGGTCAGTCAAGGGTTGTGGGGTGATGATTTTAAGCGATAGATAAGCAAGGGATTGTCATATTTTTAGTTATAAGAGACATACTAACCAATTGATTATATAGACAATATGTGTCGAAAAAGAACTCAAACTATTGAGTGTGAGTAAAAACTACGTTGACTGAAAGCCGCATTGATATAGCATGAAGTTATGCCAGTGAACGTCCTGTCATTCTTTACGACGACGCGCACGCTTCAGACAACGGCCTGAGGCCGTCATCCCCTTTGTCTGGCGCCCGACGCTGACGTTCCGCCCCAGACGCTCTCCCAAAAAACACAAAACCCAAGGGCAGCGTAGTTTTTTGCATCTGCGCCGCCCGTTTCAAAATTTGTGATGAGAGGCGTGTCATGACCGTATGGACAAACGTGGCTCTGAATGAAGTGAACGAATGGATGGCCGAAAGGGGATTCGATAAGGCGGCGGAAATCGTACCCATCGAAGAAGGCGTCGAGGACAGCGTTTTTCGTCTTGATCTGGAAGGCGGACCGCCCCTGTTTCTTCGTCTGTTTGAACGCACGGAGCCGCAAGGGCCGGTAGAAATCGCGGCACGGTTGGCAGGCCATGGGTTGCCGACTTGTTCGCCTATCAAAGATCAACAAGAGCGTCTTTTGTTGGAGTTGAAAGGAAAACCGGCGGCCGTGTATCCATGGATCGAGGGCGCATGGATAGAGGATCCTTCCTTGACTCAAATCGAAGCGATCGGGAAGTTTTTGGGAGGCATGGGACGCGTTGGGATCGAGCATTGCAACGACTGGGCGCGTGAAAACCCGCGTGGGTGGGCCTGGTTTGATCTGACCGCCCATGAACTGGCGGGGAGGCTCGATGCCGAAGAACGTGAGGAATTAAAGGCCGAAGTTGCCGCGCATCTGGACTATTGGCGTTCGGTGCGCATGTCGTTTTTGCCTCATGGGCCGATTCACGCCGATCTATTCCGCAACAACGTTATGTGGGACGCGAAAGGCGACCTCGCTGCGGTCATCGATTGGGGTTTTTGCGCCAGCGGGTTTCCCTTGGTCTTCGATCTTGCCATCGTGGCCAACGACTGGTGTCTGAGGAAAGGATCGCATGATTTGGATCCCGATAAACTTGCCGCCTTGATCAAGGGGCGATGCGATGTTTTGCCTTTGAGCGATGTCGAGCAGGAAGCCTGGCCGATGGCGTTGCGTTGGGCGGCGCTACGGTTTTACCTGTCGCGTCTTTACGACTATCATCTGCCGCGCGAAGGGAAAAAACTAGATCCCGGCCATTTCCGAAACATGCTGCGCGCACGCAAGAACGGGCGTATGTGAAAACATCTTGGGGAGTTATATGAAATACGTATCGACGAGGGCCGGTGTTGCGCCTGCAAGTTTCTCCAAAATCCTGCTCGAAGGTTTGGCGAGTGACGGCGGGCTGTTCGTGCCTGAGGCTTGGCCCCAGATTTCAACGCATGAGATGACAAGCTACAGGAAGTTGCCCTATGACGTGCTGGCCGCGACAATTGTCGCTAAGTTCGCGCCCGATATTCCTTTCGACGAGTTGTCGTGTCTTGCCTCAAAAGCCTATGCGGCTGACGTTTTCAAATATGCCCGTGAAGACTCCGATCCTCAGAATATCTTTCCTTTAAGGCAACTCGAGGAAAATCTTTTCCTGTTGGAGCTGTCGAACGGGCCTACGCTGGCGTTCAAGGACGCCGCCATGCAGCTTTTGGGGCATTTGTTAAGTTGGGCGCTCGAAAAGCAGGGGCGGACGCTGACCGTTCTCGGCGCTACTTCCGGCGACACCGGAAGCGCCGCCATCCATGCCTTGCGTGGCAAGCCGCGCGTGAAGGTCGTCATGCTTTCGCCGGCCGGACGCATGAGCGATTTCCAGCGGGCGCAAATGTATGCGGTTCAGGACGACAATATCATGAACGTCGCTGTCAACGGGACGTTCGACGATTGTCAGGATTTGGTCAAGGCGTTGAACGGCGACGCCGCGTTCAAGGCCCGGCACAGGCTGGGGGCCGTGAACTCCATTAACTGGGCGCGCGTTATCGCGCAGACGGTTTACTATGTCTCTGCCTATCTTCAATGCGTGGATCGCGTCGGCGATCCTGTTTCGTTTTCAGTTCCCAGCGGCAATTTCGGGAACGCGTTTTCTGGGCTTGTCGCCAAGCTTATGGGCTTGCCCATCCAATGGATCGGCGTGGCGACGAACGAAAACGACGTGTTGCACAAGACGTTGGCGCAAGGCCGCTATGAACCGGCGGCCAAAGCCTTGGAAACGTCTTCGCCGTCCATGGACATCACGAAGGCCAGCAACTTTGAGCGCGCTATCTTCGAGGCGAACGGGCGCGACGGAGTATTGACAGCCAAGATGATGGATCGGTTGCGCTTGCAAGGTTTTATCGATTTTGCGAAAGAGTGGCCCGATGCGTGGGAGAGGCTCAAACAACTGAAATTCAGGTCTTCGTCAAGCGATCATAGGGACAGATTGGAGATGATCCGCAAGGCGCACCGTGATTGGGGCATTTTTGTAGACCCTCACACGGCGGACGGTCTTTACAGGGTCGCTGGCAGCAATCAGGACGAACGCGTGATCGTCCTTGAAACGGCTCAAGCGGCCAAGTTCGAAAAAACGATCAAAGAAGCCCTCGGGATTAAGCCGCCTGTTCCGTCGGGGTTTGAGAATCTTTTGGAACAACCGCAGAAATGTGAAACCATCGAAGTCGATCCGGGCAGTCTTAAAAAAGCGATAGACGAATGGAACAAGTGAGTTATTCCTCTCTTTCCTTCCGTAATCAGGGGCGATAATGTCCCGTGCAGGTCATGGCAGCTTCCATTGGAAATTAACCTAACATGTTCAAACTAGCCTCTTTTCTCGGTCTGCTCGGTCTTGTGGTCGCCACGCTGGTCATCGCGTGGTCGGGGCTTGATCAGGTCGTTCAGGCTTTGGGCCAGGCCGGATGGGGCATTATCTGGACGAGCCTCGCGCACCTGTTGCCCATGGCGTTTTGCGTCGTGGGCTGGCAGGCGTTGGTGCCGGGCAAAAAGCGTCCGAGCCTCCTTTATTTCCTCTATGTTTTGTGGATCCGCGCTGCCGTCAACAACCTGATGCCCGTGGCGCGCATCGGCGGCGAAATCGTCGCCGTGCGCATCATGATGAAGCACGGCATGCGAAAATCCGTTGCCGTGGCCAGCACGGTTGTTGAAACTACTGTTTCCGTCATCGGCCAGTTCTTTTTCGTGCTCATCGGCGTGGGGTTGTTCGTCATGCGGTTCAGCGATCACGACACCACGCAAAAGCTGTTGTGGGGTGTGGTCGTATCTACGCCCGTGATTGGAGCGCTCGTGTTTATTCAGCGCGTGGGCGCGTTCGGCATTTTGACGAAGCTGTTTACGTTCATGTTCCGCGACAAGTGGAAAAAGTTCGCGGGTAACACGACGCAGCTTGATCGCGCCGTGCTCACCATGTACCGCCGGCAAGACCGCACGATCTGGTGCGGTTTTATGCAATTTATGTCATGGGTAGCGTGCAGCCTAGAGATTTGGCTGGCGTTGTATTTCCTTGGCCATCCACTCTCCCTCGTGGAGTGCGTGATGATCGAGGCGTTGATCCAAGCCACGGGCAGCGCGGCGTTCATCGTACCCGGCGCCATCGGCGTGCAGGAAGCGGGCTTTTTGCTGTTCGGGCATTTTTTGGGCCTGACGCCCGACATTGCGGCGGCACTGGCAGTGATCCGCCGTTGCCGCGATTTGCTGCTCTATGTTCCCGCGCTTTTGGTTTGGCAGGCGCAGGAAGGTCACTGGCTCGTGCAGAAGCATAGGAAGAAAAAAGAAACTGTCGTTTCACGCTAAACTAAAATCGGCAATTCTGTATGCTCCGAGGTGGAGACAATCAATGACAACATCCGTATTTCGTGGCCGAGCGTTTGTGAGCTTGCTCATGTTGTGCAGCTTTGCTGTCGTGGCGGTGAGCGGCCTTGTGCTTTACGCCGCGCCGCGCGGGCCTGCGGGCGATTGGTTTTTCCTCTGGCTCAGCAAGCGCGAATGGGCGTCGCTGCATGTCGTGTTCTCGGTGTTGTTTCCCGCTCTGGTGGCAGTTCATCTTGCTTTCAACTGGAAGCCGCTGGTCAGTTATATCAAACGCAAAATAGAACAGGCTCAACCGGGTGCGACATTGGCGCTGCTGCGTTTGGAGCTATTGGCCGCGCTTGTGGTGTGCGTTTTGCTCGGTATGGCGACGCTCAACAACTGGCCGCCCGCCAGCTTGTTGATGGATTTACGCACGACATTCCGCGGTTCAGGCCCGGCCCATTAATCCGCGTTCAGAAACGCCACAATCGCTTTTGAAATGCGTTTTGGCTTCGTGAAATCGATGCGCGGGTGGCGGAACGGCACCCAATGGAAACGCGCGTACCACAATTTGCCCGGGTGCGGCGGCTGGCTGTAATCATATTTGGCGATGGGTCGGAAACACTCGCGCCGTGTGCCGACATAGCCGAGGTTATGTTGCTCGGAGTCGTAGATTTTCAGGGCGCGGATTTTTTTGTCCTGCTCCTCGAACGTGAGGGA
>CAZVCG010000008.1:26823-56869 GCA_964626265.1 uncultured Rhodospirillaceae bacterium
CCTGCGCGCGCGCTTCGCTCTTGTAAAAATTATATTCCGCAAATTCGAGAACAAAAGAAATATGCCCCTCTCCCCTTGCGGGAGAGGAAGCAAAATCCTGGGCTTGCGTAAGCAAGTCCTTGGATTTTGCAGGTGAGGGGGGTTCTTTTATATACCCCTCCCCTAACCCCTCCCTCAAGGGGAGGGGGACTTTACCGCGCTGTTTTGCGAGCGCATAGCCGATGGCGTTCAGCGCGTCATGATCCGCATGGCCGCCTTCATAGGCCGGAACCCAAACCTGGTCGATCTGGTGTTTTTCGATGGCTTTTTGCGTTTCGGCGAGAACTTCCGGTAAATGCCGCCACAGACTTCGCGAAGGCCGGAACGACCAGCCTACCGGCGTGACGCCCAGAAAATGCGCGGCCAGCTCGCCTTCGGCGCGGCGGCGCGCTGCGAAAAAGCCGTAGCTTTTGCGTTGCCACGGCCACAACGCTTCGCGCGCGATGCAGCCGTTGGTGAGATAAAGCGCGAAGATTTCCGCGCCTTGCTGCCGCGCGCGCTCAATGGCCGCGCAGCAGCCGACAACCTCATCGTCAGGGTGCGCAACGAGGATAAGGATGCGTTTGCCGAACATGTCAATCCTTTAGCGCTTTAGCGGCGGCGGATTGCCACACCGTGAGCAAGTCTTCACCCAAAACATCAACCCATCCGGCGATGTATTTTTTACTGTGTTCAATGGCGGCGGCGTACATGTTTTGCTGTAAACCCGGCGAGGCGGTGAATTCCCGCAGCGCATCGGCCCACGCATCGGCTCCGCCGTCGACGACAATCATGGCGGGCGTATTGTTGAACAACTTGGCGACGCCGCTTTTCTCCGCGACGAGAACGGGGCAGCCGGATGTCATCGCCTCAACGCCCGCCATGCTGCGAATCTCGACTTCCGAGCAGAGCGCAAGCGCGTCCACGCTGGCGTAAAGCTTGGCGAGGTCCTCGGGCGCGACGAAACCGGGGACGCTGGCATGATCGCCGAGGCGGCGCTTCACGTCGTCCATCGCGGGGCCGATGCCGGCGGTGATGAGATGCAGCGGCATGCCTTCCGCGATCAGTTTTTCCATCGCTTCAATCAGCGTGTAGATGTTTTTACCCACGTCTACGCGGCCTACGAACAGAACGGCGATGCGGCCTTCCGGGATGCCGTATTTTTCGTTGATCGCGGCGCGGTTGCGCTGGTGCGGGCCGAACATCGCGCGGTCGACGCCAAGCCGCATGTTGTGAACGTTGTCGCGGCCCAAAATATCTTCGGCCAGTTTGCGGTCTTCATCACGGCAGACAAGCGCGGCTTTGCATGCGCGCACATGCTGTTTAAGGCGGTTTTCCATTTTCCAGCCTTGGCGTTCGGGGAGTTTCAAGTCTTGGACGAGGAAGCGCGAGAACTTGTTGCCGCCGAACATTCGTTCGATGGTGTGTTGCGTGAAAATGCGCGCGTAAGACGGCGTGTCGGTATGGAACGAGGTGACAAGCGGAATGCCGTACTTTTTGCTGACTCGCTCGGCTGTGCGGGCGAAAGCGAAAAAGCCGTCGGTCGTGTGCAACACGTCGAAGTGGCGGAGTTCCTGCGCGAGCTTGAAATGATAGGGCGCGAGATCGGTATGATCCGGCACATAGGGTAAAAACTTGAGATTTGCCGTGCTGAACACGGGCGGGAGCTGACGTATTTTAGAGCGCGGTCCAAGCGTTTCCGTCATCTCTGGGCCGGAGAAATAAACCGTCAAGTCGAGCAAAAGATTGCTTTCGGCGGCGGCTTTGGCCAGCCGTTCCCAGCCTTTGACGTGGCCGCCGGATTTTGGCGAACGGGGAAGGTCGATCAAGGCGGCGACGCGGAGGCGATTCGTGTTAATCATCAGTGCAATCTAGGCTTCGTTTTTACGAGGACAGCGTGTATGTAGAACTGTTCGCGTCCGAAGGCAATTTTCCATGACCTACATCCTGTTACAAGCCGGAAAACGAATCGCTCTCTCGATGGGCGTGTTGGCCATATTGGGCGTTCAGGGCGTGGCGGCGGGCACGGCGCTCGAGCGCAAACAAGAATTGCCTGGCAAGTCGGAAGACGTGATTTCATTCGGCGATCTTTGGGATAGCGCTAGCGATCTGCTGCCTTCGTTTTCGTCTTCCGACAGGCAAAACTATAAAAACGCCGCGCCGGAATCGCTCAAAAGCGTTACGAAAGCCGCGCCAGCAGAGGCCAAGCAGAGTGAACCGAAAACCATTGAAGCCAAGCGCATCGAGGAAAAACCTATCGAAGCCAAGCAGCTCGACAAAGCCGCCGAAAAACCGCCTGCGCCTTACAAGGTCTATCCGTCGCCTTACGTGCCCGATGAAATGTCGGTGAGTCAGCCAATGTCTCCGGCTATGGATCCGATGCAGGAAATGGCAGCCCAGATGGCGGCGCAAGTTCCTGCGCAAGCTTCTCCTCAGGCCCCACAGCTTGTCGGGCCGCAGGATGTCAAGCCCATGGGGCCGCCTCCGCTGACCGGGCCCGCGACCGTGCCTGTCACCGGCATGAGCCGACAGCTTTTCCCGATTTTCCCCTTGAACGCGCCGCCTGACATGCCGCCCCAAATGCTGCCCGTGGCCGTCAACCGCAATCTGGAAACGGATCAATCCATGATATCGCGGGCGATCATCGCCGTTCACGATCTGTCGCGCAACGCGAGCGAATCCCTTACGACGATCACGACGCTCGCGGGCGCGGAGAACGAAAATACGCTCATCATCGCGCCGCAATTCCCGCTCGAAATCGACATTGCGCGCTTCATGCCGTATCTGCCGGATAAAGGCCAAGCCATCGCGCGCTGGCCCGTAAGCCGCAACAGCGGCTGGCAAACTGGCGAGGATTCGATCGCCAAGCCTCCTTTCAAAGGGATCAGCTCGTTCACGGCGCTTGATTTGCTTTTGCTTATGCTGGCGGACAGGGACAGGTTTCCGGCCTTGCAACAGGTCGTGCTGGTCGGGCACGGCGTCGGCGGCGATTTTGTCCAGCGCTACGCCGCCGTTGGCCAAGCGCCCGATATTCTCGCAAAGCAAGGGCTTCCGGTTCGTTTTCTCGCCGCGAACGCGTCGTCGTATTTATATCTGACGTCGGTACGTCCTTCGCCGGTTGCCGCCAACTTCACCATGGCCGACACGACGCAATGTCCGAACGTGACGCATTATCCCTACGGTTTGGCCAATCTTGTGCCGTATGCGCGGCGCAGCGGGCCAGAAGCAATACGCTTGCGCTATACCGAACGGCGCGTGATGTATTTGCTTAGCGAAAATATCGTGAACGATCCTTATCTCGACAACGATTGCGCCGCCATGGCGCAAGGCAAAGACCGTCTATCCCGAGGCCGAAATTATGAACGCTATCTGCGCGTGAGCTTCGGCGAGGCGGCGGAGAGATCGCAGAGCTTTACACTGGTGCCACAAGCCGGATACGACCCCGTGGCCCTGCTCGGCTCCTATTGCGGGATGGCGATGCTTTTCGGGGACGGAACGTGCGCGACCAGCATGATTGGCAAAGAGAGCGTGGAAAACAAGCCAAAATTGGGCAATTATTAAGTATTTGGTGACAATTAGCCTTTTCTTTTAAGAGGATGCTAAGGTTTCTCTTGCATTATAAACGGCCTTTGCTTTGATTGATAAATCATGAACGCGCCTAACGCCAAGCTTGTTTTGATCGTTGAGGATAACGACCTCAACATGAAGCTCTTCCGTGATCTGCTGGAGGCTAACGGCTATCGCACGCTTCATACGCGCGAAGGTCTCGAAGTGCCGGAACTTGTACGCAAGAACAAGCCCGACCTGATCCTTATGGATATACAATTGCCGGAGATATCCGGTCTTGAAGTCACGCGCATGTTGAAGGCCGATGACGAGTTGAAACATATTCCCGTTATCGCCGTCACGGCGTTCGCCATGAAAGGCGACGAGGAAAAAATACGCGCGGGCGGTTGCGAAGCATATCTGTCAAAGCCCATCGCGGTCGGCGAGTTTATCGCGACGGTCAAAGGCATTATTGAACGGGAGCCTGTGGCGTAGGGGCATACAATGTCGGCACGCATACTTGTCGTTGATGACAATCCCCTGAACGTCAAGCTTTTGGCCGCCAAACTGGCCAAGGACTATTACGAAGTCATCACCGCCGAAAACGGTTTCGACGCGCTCCGCATGGCCGTGGACGAACAGCCTGATTTGATCCTGCTCGACATCATGATGCCGGAGATCGACGGTTTCGAGGTGTGCAAGCGCTTAAAGGCCGATGGCGTGACCAAGCACATCCCCATCGTCATGGTGACGGCGCTTTCTGACGTTGCTGACAGAGTACGCGGCCTTGAGGCCGGCGCGGACGATTTTCTGACCAAGCCGATCAACGACGTGGCGCTCATGGCGCGTGTGCGTTCGCTTTTGCGGCTTAAGCGCATCATGGATGAATGGCGGCTTCGCGCGGATACGGCGGAGATGTTCTCTATCCCGATTGCTTTAGAAGACGGTTCTGCCATGGATCAAGGCGGGCGCGTTCTGCTTGTGGAAGACAACGGCAACGAGGCGCGAACGGTCAACAGCCACCTGTCGTCAATAGGACTAGACGTTGTTCATATGGCAGACGTAGCCGAGGCCTTGATTGAAACTCAAAGCGGGATATTCGATCTGGTTATGGTCAGCCTTAATCTCCAAAACCAAGACGGCTTGGCTTTCTGCGGCCAGGTACGGGCGCGGGAGACGACGCGCACATTGCCCATTCTTTTGATGGCGATGGCGAACGAAATCGATCTTGTAGCCAAGGGCCTCGATCTCGGCGCGAACGATTATCTGCTGCGGCCCTTGGAGGGCAGCGAGATGATCGCCCGCGTGCGCACGCAGCTCCAGCAAAAGCGGCATTATGATCGCCTGCGCAAGAATTACGAGCAAAGCCTTGCGATGGCGTTGGTCGATCCGCTTACGGGCGCGTTCAACCGCAGGTATCTCGACATTCACTTGCCGCGTCTTTTCGCTCGCTGCCGCGCGGCGCAAAAGCCGGTTTCTATCCTTTACCTCGATCTCGATCATTTCAAAAACATCAACGATACGCATGGACATCCGGCAGGCGACGCGGTGCTGAAAGAAGTCGTCAATCGCATTACGCAAAGCCTGCGGCCGCAGGATTTGGTCGTGCGCTTGGGCGGCGAGGAATTCGCGGCTGTCCTGCCGGAAATCGAGCACAAAACGGCATTGAACGTCGGCGAGCGTTTGCGCCTTGCCGTTGCGGCTTCGCCTGTCGTTGCGCAGGGTGGGCTTGAAATTCCCGTTACAATCAGCATCGGGGCGGCATCCGCCGAGGCCGAATTGTCCGAGCCGCCCGGCAAGGTTCTTGGCCGCGCGGATAACGCGTTGCTCAAAGCCAAGCAAACGGGCCGCAATAAGGTCGTTGGCGATGAAGCTCAGTAAATCGTACGCCTTATGCGCGGCTGTAGTCTTTTTGACAGGCATAACGCCAGTGTTTGCTTCCGATAAATCCGGCGATTTGTTTCAGGATTACGGCATGGGGCCAGAGAACAGGCCGCCTGTGTCGAGCGATTACTATCGCGGCGAGGAGACGGTGACGCCAAGCTCCGTGCCGATAGTTCCTCAAGGCGGCATGTACGGCAGCGCGCGGGAGATGGAAACGCCGCTTCCAGACGACATGCTCAAGCCGCGGCAAGTCGATGCTCCGAAGTATAAGCTATACGAGTATCCTCAAAAATAACCCTATAATATTAAATGATTGCAAGTCTTATCAGACGGCTGTTTTAGGCTGACAAACCTGTCACAAAACGCTATCACCGTGCCCCATGGCCAGTAACGATAAAAGAGATTTGATCGAACGCCGCAGGACGTTCGCGATCATCGCGCATCCGGACGCCGGTAAAACGACGTTGACGGAAAAGCTGCTTTTGTTCGGAGGCGCGATCCAGATGGCGGGCGCGGTCAAGGCGCGCGGCGAGCAACGGCGTGCGCGTTCGGACTGGATGAAGGTGGAGCGTGAGCGTGGCATCTCGGTGACTGCCTCGGTCATGAGCTTCGATTATGCCGATTGCAGCTTTAATCTCGTCGATACGCCGGGCCACGAAGATTTTTCCGAGGACACCTATCGCACATTAACCGCCGTCGACAGCGCAGTGATGGTCATCGACGCCGCCAAGGGCATCGAAAGCCAGACGCGCAAATTGTTCGAAGTTTGCCGCCTGCGCGACGTGCCGATCATCACGTTCGTCAACAAGATGGACCGCGAGGCTCGCGACCCGTTCGATCTGCTCAGCGAGATCGAGGAAACGCTGGCGCTTGACGTGACGCCCGCCAGTTGGCCCATCGGCATGGGGCGCGATTTTAAGGGGTGCTATGACCTGTTGCGCGACCGCTTGATCCTTATGGACCGCACGCAAGGCAATCGCGTAAGCGAAGGCATCGCGTGCGAGGGCCTCAACGACCCAAAACTCAATGAACTCGTCGGCGAGGATTTCGCGAACAAACTGCGCGAAGATGTGGAAATGGTGCGCGGTTTGTGCAAGCCGTTCGATCCCAAGGCCTATCGCGAGGGACACCTTACGCCCATCTACTTCGGCAGCGCGATCAACAATTTCGGCGTTCGCGAATTGCTTTTGGGTCTTGCCGAACACGCGCCGTCGCCGCGCCCCCAAAAAGGCGATCCGCGCACGGTTGATCCGCGCGAGGACAAGGTCACGGGCTTCGTGTTCAAGATTCAGGCGAACATGGATCCGAACCATCGCGATCGTATTGCATTTGTGCGTTTGTGCTCCGGCCACTACAAGCGCGGCATGAAGCTCTTCCACGGACGCAGCGGCAAGATGATGGCGATCAACAACGCCGTGCTGTTTCTGGCGCGCGACCGCGAAGTGGCAGAAGACGCTTTTGCGGGCGACATCATGGGTATCCCGAACCACGGCACGTTGCGCATAGGCGATACGCTGACGGAGGGCGAGGCGCTGAACTTCGTAGGCGTGCCGAGCTTCGCGCCGGAGCTTTTGCAACGCGTTCACATCGGCGATCCGATGAAGGTCAAGCATATGCGCCGCGCGCTTGAGCATTTTGCGGAAGAGGGCGCGAGTCAGGTTTTCAAACCCCTATCGGGTGGCGAATGGATTGTGGGCGTTGTTGGGCAACTGCAATTCGAGGTGCTAGCCGCGCGCATGGGTGCGGAATACGGCCTTCCGGCGAGCTTTGAAGACGCGGGCATCACGGCGGCGCGCTGGATCGAAGCGCCGGATACTGCGACTTTGAAGGCTTTCACGGATAAAAACCACATGAGCCTCGCCGAAGATCACGACGGCGCGCTCGTGTTTTTGGCCCGCAACGCGTGGCACCTAAACCGCGCTATGGAGGAAAATCCGGAGCTTAAGTTCCTCAAGGCGCGGGAACAGCATAGGTTTAGTCCTCAGTAGCTATTTGTGGTAGATGTAATTATAGGCACGAATCCTTTGCTTTGATAGCCTTTCTTTTGTACGGTAGCTCGTCGATAGCTTTCGGAGGAGGTCCCACGTGAGAAATTTTACGGTGTTGTTGACTGTCTTATCTGTGTTTCTTGGCTATGCTGCATGGGCCGGGCAGCTGTTTCCGCCAAAAAATGCGGATGCCCATAACAGATGTCCAAAAGGCACTGTCTTGGTATGGGAAGACGATAGCGTGATATGCGGTGCGGCAAATATTCTTGGCACAACGGCCACAACGACAAGTCCGCAACGTATAGATGACCCGACAACAGGGTTGGTTAGTCTGGAACCTGCGTCCATCGGCGTTGTGATATCCGGTAGCGAAAAATTGCGCGTGACGGCAACGGGAAGCGTCGGTATTGGGACGACAGCGCCATCCAATTTGCTGCAAATCACGGCGACGAACGAAGATGGAATCATGATGGTTACGAACAGCAACACCTCCCATCATGATCCTGCCATATACATGTATCGTTCCCGTGGGAACGTTTCGCTTCCTCTGGCGACGCGCGATGGCGATCATTTGGGAGAGTGGTGGTCGACAGGCCACGATGGGTCCCGCTATTATCAGTCTGCCATCATCCTGATGACTGGGGATGGCAATGCGAGCGCTGGAACGGTTCCGGGAAGAATTATATTCGGGACAACGAAAAACGGGGAAATGTGGTCAACAGAGCGCATGCGTATAACCAATGACGGGAAAATAGGCATTGGAACCACAAATCCGCAGAGCTTTATGCACTTATATTCCACCCAGAACGCCTACGTTAATTTGAGACTTGAATCGGCAAGCTCTTCGGGAATCTTTGGAGATCCTCAAATTGAATTTGTATCTCGAAGCTCCAATTTCAGCATAGGCGCAAACGATGAAGACAGATATTTGTTCATTGCCGATGAGCTAGCCTTGAATTCTTGGGGAACATATGGCGTACAACGGGTGCACATCGACGCTAACGGCAACGTTGGTATCGGTACGAATAACCCGGTTCAGCGGCTGGATGTTTATGGATCTGTACGCGCATTGGGGCCTGCGTGCTTAACCTCAGACAAGCGATTGAAAGATGACGTTAAGCCGATAGAGTTCTCAGGACTTGAAAAAATTGCTCGTTTGAAGCCGGTGTCCTTTATATGGAAAAAGCCAGTGGACGATAGCATGAAGGGAGAGCAGTTCGGGTTCGTCGCTCAGGATGTCGAGCCAATTTTACCCCAAATAGTTCAAACGGCTCCAAATGAAGAGAAGATTAAGAGCCTGAAATACGATGAGTTCATCCCTGTTTTGACAAAAGCTGTGCAGGAACTCAAAGAGAGAAACGAAGCGCTGCAAGCGGTTGTTGAGAAACAAGAAAAGGAAATTCAAAACCTGAAAGAAAGCATAAAGTAAGTTTCTAGAAAGGAAAGCTTTTTTCCGCCGCTAACCGGCGCATAATGCATTATGAAAGCGCGAGAACAGCATCGGTTTGGATCGTAAATCCAACGAAAACGTTTCGAATCTCGAAGTATCGTTAATAGTCCTTTCAGGGATCTTGTAGCATAATGCTGGATGACGCTAATAGAAGGCGGTGCATATGTTTTTTCGTTTTATGCGTGAAGACAACGGCGCAACGGCGATTGAATACGCTTTGATCGCGGCGTTGATTGCTATGGCTATTGTGGCGACGTTGCCGCTGGTCGGCGGCTCGTTGCGTGGGGCGTTTCAGACGGTTTCGGACGCTTTTTCGCGTTAGTTCGCTGTCAAGGCTTATGACGCGCTTGCCTTAACGCTTGTCCGCAAAGGGTTTCATTTCAACGCCGCCGTTTTGGCGGCGTTTTGTTTTGGCATTCGCGCGATAACGTTTTGAATTCCGTAGAAAATTGATGGCATAGTTAACAACCTTTTCAAGGGTAGGAGCGTATAATGTCGCTTAGAAATGGCAAGAGGTGCTGACAATGTTCGAACGGTTTTTACGTGAGGACAACGGCACGACGGCAGTTGAATACGGCTTGATCGGGTCGTTGCTGGTTCTGGCGGTGGCAAGTACGCTGCCGACATTCGGCCTGACGCTACAGGATGTGTATATACGCATTACGTACGCGTTTTCGTAAAATGTTTATCCTCTACCCCGCGAGGTGGGGGAAGAAAAATCTCTGCGTTACAAAGTAACGCATTAGATTTTCAGGTGAGGGGGCGATCCATTTTTTGCCATGTCGCCATCTCTCCCGGAAAATCTAAGACTTGCTTTCGCAAGCCTAAGTTTTTCCGCCCCCCCGCCTACGCTAAAGCTTCGGCGGGCAAGCTAGCACAAGGGCATCCGAAGCCTTGGCGTAGGGTGCTCCTCCTCACGGAGCAGAGGAAAAACCTATCCCGCTTTTGCCGAGATGGTCTGCTCGCCGCGTTTTGCGGTCCAGCTATCGTCGTCCATATCGCCGTAAAGCGCGATGCCGGGCAGGTCTTCCCTCAAAACCTTCAGCAAATTCTGCGCGACGGGGCGCAGAGAAGGATGCACAGTTTTGCCCGAGCGCAATTCACCGACATAAACGGTTTCCGGCACGGAATAGCTCACGTGCGTGAGGCCCATCGCGCCCATGGGATAAAGGTATTGGCTGAACATCGGCGTGACGGACACGCCTTTTTTGTCCAGTTGCACGATGGCGTCGAATTGGGCGGCAATGTCGGCCAGCAGCTTTTTGTTATCTTCCTTGGATAAATGCGCTGCGAATTGCGATTTGTACCACGGATGTAAGCCATAGCGTCCATCAATAAGCGGGATCGGGCACACGCCGTTGCGGTGACGCTGGATGTCGCGGAACGACCCGAAATCGAGCAGGAAAAGGAAATTGTACCGGCCATAGGATTCCAGCCGCCATGGCAATGGCGTGTTGGCCGGACGCGTGGCCAGCGTTTCCTTTTCAAAGTTGCGCATGCCCTGCAAGTTGATGGAATCGCGGCGAACGATCAAACAGCCTTGCTCCAGTTTTCTCTGTTCCGTTTCGGTCAGCGCATAGCGGCGAATCGCATCGTCGGCGTTCAGGAAGTGGTTGCGCTCGGCGAATTGACTTGTGTACGCGTCGCGCGGCGTCGAGGCTTTCATGTCGAGTTCATCGCCCTTGAAGCTGTGCGGATAACGTTCAACGAGTTTCTTAAAGATCGTCTGCGCTACGTCGCGCACTTCCGGCAACGGGTGATGTTTAAGGCGGCGCAAGTTGTCGCGCGCGGCGCGGAGCGACGTGGTCCAGCTGAGCAGCGTGGTCGTGCCTATGGGCAACAGGCTGCGGGCGATATCGAACGCGCGGGCCAGCAGCGTGTTACTCCATATTTTTTCGCTTTTGTATTCTTTGGGATTGAAGGGATAGGCTTTCTCAAGGCCTTTCACGAGGAGAGGCAGCGTGGCGTTGTAAATTTCCATCCAGCGGTTTTGGATCGCCGCACTAGCTTTGTTATCGTACGGATCGATCATTGTTTGCTTGGAATAATCCAAATAGCGCGTCGAAGCTTCCTGACCGTTGTAGAGCGGGTTGTCCTGAATGGCCTTGGCGACAAGCATCGACACCTGTTCGACGAAACACGTCGTCGAGCCGCAATCGCCGATCGACGCGTGACCATAGCCGACGTAATACAAGTCCATGAACTTGCCGCTGTCGGTTTGCTTCAATTTTTCGAGATGCGTGACGACGCTGGCGGGGCTGCGCGAATACATCGCCTGCAGCATGGCCAAATCTTCCGGGTGCTGGTCGTCGACGACAAAAACATCATGCGGCATGGGAATCACCTCGGCGGTTCAAAATTACCATCCCAGAACGCCATGAACGGGGACGAAGATCAAGGGTTGGCGACATTATGGTTAATTAACCCCCTGATAAAACAACATTTCTGCAGGTTTCTATTATTTGCTTACGCTTTTGTGGTATAAGGAGAGTGTCGGCTTGCCGACTATGGCGATAAACGCCTTGTGGCATAGACGCTGCGGACCCGGGGGCGGTACCCGGCGCCTCCACCATTTCACCCGTGCGCTGCAGGGGTTTTTGGGGGCGAAACAGGATCGACGCGCGTAGTAAAGACATGGTTTTTGCCCGGCATGATACCGCCGTTATCGGGTCATATCTACAAATGCCAACGACAACGTTGACATGGGTGCAGTTGCGGTTGCCGCCTAACGTCCGCTTAGCGGATTAAGGGTAGTACCCAAGCATCGCGGCCCGGGGGGCGCCGGGCAACAGAAGCCCCCCACTTTCAGAGGGCAGATTACAGGGATCAGAAGACAGACGATTGTGTTTGTCTTTGGGGTCAGGTATCTATCGTCTGATACCTGTCCTCTGTCCTCTGCTTTCTGTTATGCCCGAAGATCTTATCCGCTATGATGTCTTGATTGAAAACGCGCTGCGCGACGTGGTGTTCCAGGCCATGAGCAAGGTTTCGCGCGACGGCTTGATGGAAGACCACCATTTCTACATCACGTTCCAGACGACTTTTCCTGGCGTGGACATTCCCGACTATCTTCGCAAGCAATATCCGGATGAGATGACCATCGTCCTCCAACACCAGTTCTATGGGCTAAAGGTCGACAGGGAAGGGTTCAGCGTCATGCTGAGCTTCAACAACGTGCGCGAGCGGCTCAGCATCCCTTTCAAGGCGATCAGCACGTTCGCCGATCCTTCGGTAAACTTCGCGCTGCAATTCCAAACAGCGGGCGATGACGAAGACGAAGCCGTGCAGACCAAGAACAAGGCCGCCGCCGACTCTCTAGCCGCCAAGGACAAGGCCATCGGCCCCGATGGCATCAAGGAAGAAAAGCGCGGCGAAGTCATCAGCCTCGACAGCTTCCGCAAGCGGTAAAGCTTTTTAGGAAAATATTCCTTGACATTTCTTGCGTCTTCGCATAATATCTCCGATTTGAAATCGCAACATTCCTCCGCGGGAACTGGCCCGGATGGAAAGCGAGGGGTGTTGTTTGGGGAATTGAAGGAGAATAGATAAGAAAAAACTGTTTTTTTTCAAATAACAGGCGAAAACAGGGAATATCAGGTGAATAACAGGTGAATAACAGGCGAGCGAGCCGAGGCCGATTAAGCGCGGCTCTTAGTACTCTACGTCCATAAAACACAGTCCATGCGCCGGAGCCGTAGGGCCGCCCTTGGTGCGGTCGGCGGCTGCGAACGCCCCAGCAAAAACGTCCACGGTCCACTGCCGCGTCCCGACCATGACCAGCGTGCCGACCATGTTCCTCACCTGATGATAGAGGAACGACCGCGCCTTGACCCTGAACGTGATCGTCGTGCCATCCTGCGCGATGTCGAGCTTGTCGAGCGTCTTGATGGGCGAGTTCGACTGGCAGTTATGCGCTCGGAACGTCGAGAAGTCGTGGTTGCCTATCAGCATGTCCGCCGCCTTTTGCATCGGCGCGATGTCGATCGGCCTTGCGATGTGCCACGCGTGATCGGCCTCAAGCGCAAGCGGCGCGCGGCGGTTAATGACGCGGTATTCATACGACCGCGCCTTTGCGCTGAACCGCGCATGAAAATCCGGCGAGGCTTCCTCGACGTTCACGGCGACCACGCGATGCGGTTTAACGTGAAAGTTGATCGCTCCTTGCGCTTCGTCAGCATCGGTTTCGCGATCAAGATCGAAATGCGCGACTTGTCCGCGCGCATGAACGCCAGCGTCGGTGCGTCCAGCGACGTGCAACGTTACAGTCTCGCCCGAAAATTTGGCAATGGCTTCTTCGAGGACTTGTTGCACCGAAAGATCGTGCGCCTGCCGCTGCCAGCCGCAGAATCCGGTGCCGTCGTATTCGAGAGTCAGTTTCCAACGAGTCATAGGAACGAATGTCCTATCGGCAAACGCAAGCCGCGCAAAAGCGATGCGCCGTCGGTCGCGTTCTTACCCGCGCGTTGAACTTTAACAAGGCGCAACGCCTGCTTTCCGCACGCGACGGTGAACTGGTCATCCAATAATGTTCCAGGTGTGCCTCTTTGTTCGACGATCTGCGCTTCCATCACCTTGATCTGTTCGTCGTTCATCTTGAAATACGTGCCCGGCCAAGGCGTCATTGCGCGCACTTGCCGTTCGATGACTTCGGCTTGTTTGTGCCAATCGATCCTCCCGTCTTCCTTAGAAAGCTTCGCAGCGTACGTCGCTCCTTCGGCGGGTTGCGGCGCGGGCTTTAGCGTGCCTTTGGCCAAGCCTTCAAGCGCTTCCAGCGCCATCTGCCCGCCGAGCGTGAAGAGCTCGACATGCAAAGAAGATGCCCGCGCCGTTGGCCCCAGCGGCACTTTCTTCATGAGCAAAATTGGCCCGGTGTCAATGCCGGCGTCCATCTGCATGATGGTGACGCCGGTTTCCGCGTCACCCGCTAGAATGGCATGGTGGATAGGTGCCGTTCCGCGCCAGCGCGGTAAAAGCGAAGGATGGATGACCATGCCGCCGTACTTCGTCATATCCAGAACGGTTTGAGGAAGGATCAAGCCATACGCGGCAATGACCAACGCATCGAGGTTGAGGCTCTTCAAGAACTCCTGTTCTGCAGGATCGCGCAAAGTCTTCGGCGTTCTGACAGGTAGGCCGAGTTTATCGGCCTCCTCGTGTACAGGCGCTTTCCTGACGGTATGGCCACGTCCTGCGGGCTTTGGGGCTTGGCTGTAAATGGCGACGATGTTGTGTCCGGCCTCGTGCAGCGCGCGCAACGCAGGAATGGCAAAATCGGGCGATCCCATGAAGGCGAGGCGGAGCGGAATCATAGGTATGTGCAAGCTTCTTCGTTTTCGCGCTGGGCTTTTTCTAGCTTGCGAAGAAGCATCTTGCGCTTCAGTGGCGAAAGGTAGTCAATGAACAGCTTGCCGTTCAGATGGTCAATCTCATGCTGGATGCATTGGCTCAGCAAATCTTCGGCTTCCAATTCCTGCCGCTCGCCTTGCTTGTTGAGATAAGCCGCTTTAATGCGCTTGGGCCGCGTCACGTCGGCGTATTGTTCGGGCACCGACAAGCAACCCTCGTTGTACGTGAACGTCTCTTCCGATGTTTCCAGTACTTCGGGGTTTGCCATGAAAATGGCTTTGGTGCCGTCGCGTTCCTTTGAAACGTCGATGATGATTACGCGATCCAAAACGCCGATCTGATTGGCCGCAAGGCCGATGCCGTTGGACGCGTACATCGTCTCAAGCATGTCGTCCATCAATTGGACGATACGCGCGTCAACGGCCTTTACGGGCTGGGCCATCTGGCGCAGCACCGGGTCGGGAAGTGTGCGGATCTTCAAGCGGGTCATTCGGCAAAAATCCAATTAGCTTATAACTCTTGTTGCGGCTATTCTAAGAGCTTGTCGCGGAAAAGGAAATACTTTCACTTTTATAATATACCGTTGCGTTTATGGTTTTCCTTGCCTGATGGTTAGGCTGCGTCTTCGTTGGGGCTGTCTTTTGACGACGAATCCATCAACGCGCGCGGGCGGCGTTCGACTGGCTCAAGCGAGGGCAATTCCTCCTCGGCGGATATAGCCCCAAAATCGCCAAGCTGGCGGGCTTTGCTCAGTACGTTGCGTTCCAAGGCGTTTACCGACTTGTTATAGGTTTCCACCGCGCCCGTGAGCTTGCTGCCGAGCATATCCATCTGCTTGCCGAAGACGAGCAGCGCGTTGTGCAACTTGCGGCCCATGTCGGCGATCTGCTGCACGTTTTTTTGCATGGCCTCCTGACGCCAGCCATAGGCTACTGTTCGCAGTAAGGCTATTAAAGTCATCGGCGTGGCCAGCACGACTTGTTGCGCTGCGCTGTATTCCATCAATTCGCTGTCACCGTCCAACGCCGCGCTCAAGAAATGTTCGCCGGGCAGAAACAGCACGACGAACTCCGGCGTGCCATCGATTTGTTCCCAATAGGCTTTGTTGCCGAGACGTTTGATGTGGTCTTTAACATGACGAGCATGTTGTTTGAGAGCGTCTTGGCGGGCGGAATCGTCGTTGGTTTGTACGGCATCGAGGTAGGCGGCGAGCGGCACTTTGCTGTCGATGATGATGCAACGTTGGCCCGGCAACGCCACAATAACATCGGGACGTATTGCTCCTTCTTCGCCGACTACGGTTCCTTGCAAAACGAAATCATGCGCATGAGCCGACATGCCCGTCATTTCAAGAATGCGCTGGAGCTGCAATTCGCCCCAACGGCCACGGGCGGTGGGGGCACGGAGGGCCTGCAAGAGTTGGCCCGTTTCGTTGCGTAATTGTTGCTGGGTCTCGCGGGAGGCGCTGACCATTTCAGCCAGTTCCTTGTAGGCTCCCTCGCGCTTGATCTCTATTGCCTGTAACTGGGCGTCCATCTTTTGCAGCGTTTCCTTGACGGGCTTGACCATGGCTTCGATAGCCATCGTTTTCTGCTCCATCGTGGCGGTCGAGGCTTGTTCGCGTTCTTTCAGCTTGCCTTCTGCCATCTGCAAAAAGGCCGCGCTATTTTGGTGGAGCGTGTCGGCAGCCAGAGCCTTGAATGTATCGGTCATCTGGGCCTGCGCAACGATGCGCGCGCGATAGACGAAAGCGGCGGCGAGACCGCCAAGCAGGGCGCCCGCCATAAAGGCGATGATAAGGTATATAAGTGAAGGATCTTGCATGGGCCCCAGTCTAAAGAAAAACAGGGGTCTGTGAAGCGAAAAGAGCAACGCTTAATTTGGGGTTTTTTCACGCTCAAAATGCCCCTTCGTTGACCCAATCCGAACACGATTCCGCCGCACGAATTCGATAAGGTTCTACATCTTCAATTCTAGCTCTCTGGAGGGGATCATGAGCAAACCAGTTGGATTGACAAAAGGGCTGGCGGTTTCGGCTTTTGCGGTGGCGATGGCCTTGGCCCCGGCTGGCGCGTTCGCCTATGGCACGAGCGGCTCTTCGGACAAAACGATGGGGACGCATAATGGCAAGGAAATGAGCAAGGAAATGCATGCGAAGCCCATGGATGACGCGGGTTTGGCGGCCAAGGTGAAAGAAGGCCTGATGGCTGACCCTGAAATGAAAGGCATGGACATAAAGGTGGAAGCCATGCAGGGAACCGTAAAATTGACCGGCATGGTGGACACGGCAGCCCAAAAAGACAAAGCCATGGAGATGGTCAAGAAAATGGAAGGCGTTAAGGAAGTCAAGGACGGCCTCACCGTCAAAGGCGAGACTGCCACCAAGTAAGCAAGAGGTTCCATAGGCGGGACGCACCCTCCCCCATTTATCTGGGGGAGGGTGTTTTTTATGAGGCGCGGGAATGCCTTTGTCGATCTGGGGTGGCCAGACTTGGCAGGCCCGCCGTCAGTTCTTCCCAATCGCGCATATAGTCGCGCGTTATGGGTAGGGTATCGAGCTTTTTGGCGAACTGAACCTGAAACACCATGAGATGTCCTGAACGGAAACTCATTTCGCAGCCTGAAAGATAAAACTCCCACTTGCGACAGAAGCGTTCGTCGTAAATTCGCGCGGCTTCGTCGCGTCGAGCCTGAAACCGCTGAAACCAGTTTTTCAGCGTTTCGGCGTAATGCAGGCGCAGGATTTCAACGTCGGTTACGAAGAGCCCGGATTTTTCTATGGACTGCAAAACGTCCGACAGGCGCGGGATTTCACCGCCGGGAAAGATGTGTTTGCGGATGAAAGGATTGACAGTAGCGCAGTCGTCGAAATGTCCAATGGAGTGCAAGAGGCCGATGCCGTCATCGGCCAGAAGATCGCACATTTTTCGGAAAAACGCATCGTAATTCCTGGCGCCGACGTGTTCGAACATGCCTACGGATACGATGCGGTCGTATGGCCCTTTTTCCAGCCTGTAATCGCGAAGCGCGAACTGGCAACGTTTCGACAAACCTGCGGCCTGGGCGCGTTGCTGGCTGACCGTCAACTGTTCATGACTGAGAGTGATGCCGTTGACGTGGCATGCGCTTTCGCGCGCCAGATAGAGCCCCATACCGCCCCATCCGGAACCTATATCGAGCACGGAAAGGCCGGGTTTCGTCAGATATAGTTTTGACGCTATGTGACGCTTTTTATCGAGTTGCGCCTGTTCAAGCGAGGCGTTAGGGCTGACGAAATAGGCGCAGGAATATTGGCGGTCGGCGTCGAGGAATAGCTCGTAAATCCGCGGGTCAATATCGTAATGATAGGCGATGTTTTTACGTGCCAATTTTAGCGGGTTGAGCACGGCAAGGTGTTTTAGCCAACGTGAAATGGCTTCAAAAAACTGAAAAAACTTGCGGCCTTTGAGGTTGTGATAGTTCAGCGCGACGATGTGCATGAAATCGCGCAGCGTGCCTTCCTCGATCGTAAGAAGGCCATCCATATAAGCCTCGCCCACGCGTAATTGCGGATAAAAGCCGAGCGTCCATTCGAGTGATTTGCGGTGAAGCTTGATCGTTGCGCGCGGGACGCCGCCGTTGCCGTATGCGTATATTTTCCCATCAGCCGTTACAAGCTGAAGGGCGCCTTGGCGTATCATCGACTTGAGCAAGTACCGGAACAACACGACCTTTGCTCCTTTACTGCGTAAACGATCATAATAACGGAAAATGCGGCGGAAATGGAGTCCTTTGACTTAGCGGGGGATTTTGAGAAAGATAACGAGATGAGCGACGAATTCGAAGGGTTGATAAGCCGTTACGCAAATGGCGTCAGGTTGAACGTGAAGGCGAAACCGGGCGCATCGCGGCCGCGCGCGCCGAAGGTCGTGCCGCTGGCCGAAGGCGGACGCGCCGTTGAAATTGCCGTAGCCGCACCGCCTGAGGACGGTAAGGCAAACAAGGCGATAGTGGAAGCTTTGGCCTCTCATATAGGGATCAAAAAGGGGGCGCTGAGCGTCAAAACCGGGGCATCGGGGAGGCTTAAAATCATCGAGATTGAGGGCGATCCTGAGGGGCAGTTTGAGAGGGTTTCCGCGTGGTTAAAAACGCTCATGTAGCGCCCCGAAAATGAGCCTGAATGAACCCCGAAAATGCCAAAATCCTCCCTCAAATGCCCAGTAAAATGCCAAAATCTTCCCTCAAACAACCCGGAAAATGCCTAAAAGCGTGGCGTAGGCGCGATTGTGGCGGATATAGGGTTCAGACGAGGCCAAAAGAACAGCTAACCGCATGATAAATAACGCTAATGGTTTGCCGCCCTTGTGATGAAAGTATAATTTTAACCCCAATCATGTTATAGTTTCGGGCACACATATATTAAACGGTTAATTTTACGAAAACGACTTTTGATACCCTATGAACCATTATGTAGACTCATCAAAACGTGGACGGTCGCGCGGCAGCAAACTGCTTGAAGGCGCGTTTTGGGCCGCTGCGCTTACCGTTTGTTACAAGCTTGGGCCGGATGCGATTGATTATTGGCAAGAGAAGCTCGACGCTTACTTTTCATCTTCTCCTTTTACGGTAACGCATCAGACTGAGTCTTTAGGTCATGACGCGGAAAACTTCTCCAAGCAAGTCATCGTAAAGGAGGAGAAAGAAAAATTTCCTCCATTGCCGGAACCGACGACCGAACAATTGGTGAAAGGATTCGAAAACGTTAAATGCGCTCTTGAAAAAGGCGGCGCATCCATGCTGCGTTTGGTTCATAAAACGGCGGGGCAAGCAGGTCTCGATCCTGAAGAATATTGCGCCCTGATGATTACGGAATCGGCCTTGCGGAACGTGGGGAACGAATTCACGACGGCGGAAAACGTTTCGCAAAACACCGAGGCGAACAGGATAGACAACACGGCGCGGCACGGCAAAAAGTGCTTGAAGGACATCGAAGAAAACGACAAGAAAGCGGCGGCGTTATTGCGCCGCATTTCTCCATATATTTATTTGAGCGAGGGAGACAAGGGCGCTATCGTTCTCGACGAAAAAGGCTATAACAATTTGTGCGAAACCGAACGGCAAGCGGTTTTTCGCAAGCATCCTCTTCCCGTGCTTAAGGCGAAAGCCAGCGCGAAAGAGCGGAAAGCCCACGAAACAGCCTGCAAGAAGGCGCAAAATCTTCGTTTAAAAGCGCTTGAGCCTTATGCTGCCGTGCATAAGGAGTTGAAACAGCTTGTCTTCGATCTGAACAACAGCAGTTATGTGGCTCTCAGGTTATCCGCCGAGGATTTGGCGTTGAAGTTGGGCAAGCTGAAAGCGCTGATCGCTGAAAAGAACCCCGAAGGCCGCGCCGCTCAATTGTTGGCCAAGTTCGGGGACGGTTTTCTTTATAAGGTCATCCACAACGGCGGTTATTCAAACGCAATACGGGCCTGCCTCGTACGTTACGATACACCTTTACTGGATGTGCTTACGGGACCGGAAAAACCCGATGCTCCTGGGATGTCGGCTGAAGCCAAAGCGGCAAAAGTTCAAGCGCGATTGGCTAAAATTGAAAAAGCCAAACAAACGATGGCCAATAACAAATGGCCGAAAGGCATGACGGCCGGCCAGTTTCTCGACAGCAAAGCCCTACAAATGTTTTGTGAACGGAACGGGTACAACGTGTATAACGATCCGGCTTCGTTTCAGGCTTATTTGCGAGAAGCCGACAAGATTTTTCAGACAAAAAGAGCCGTTAAAGGAAGCCAGAACGCGTCTTTAATTCAGTCAGGCGCGCCGGAGGCTTCACTGGCGCCAACAGAGAAGCTACCTAATGAAAGAGCAGTCGTTGCGTCAACGCAAACGCCAAAGATAAATTCTGCGAGCGAAAAAACAGCGCAGAAACCGCCGAAGGCGCCGACCCCTGCGGAGTTGCGCGCGGCGGCTGAAGTCAGCACGCAAAAGATCCCGAAAGCCAACGTGAAACGCTCGCCGCCCAATAATATGATATTCTATAAGTCCAGACGGTTAGATCTCGTCAAAAACTGACGATCCATACTTTAGAATCTTTCCAAACTATCCTGAATCGGGTATAGTGATGGCGCCGGTAGGGCCTTCGGCTATAATGCTGAAGGCTCTTTTTTTCGGCAATTCAGACCGAACAACAAGGAGGCTTAATCATGTTAGGCGTTGGGCAAAAGTTTCCGTCCTTCAATCTCAAGGGCGTGGTGTCATCGAAAATTGATTCCGCCTTTAAGGAAATCAACAACACCATGTGCAAAGAAAAGTGGATGGTCGTTTTCTTTTGGCCCAAGGACTTTACGTTTGTTTGCCCCACGGAAATCGCCGAGTTCGGCCAGAGATACCCTGAGTTCCAGAAGCGTTGCGCCGATGTTTTAGGAGTCAGCACTGATACGGAGTTCGTGCATTTGGCATGGCGCCAGAACAAAAGGGAATTGAATGAACTGCCTTTTCCTATGTTAGCTGACATTAAGCGCGAACTTTCCATGGCGCTTGGCATCGTTGATCCGGAAGAGGGCGTGGCGCAACGCGCGACGTATATAGTCGATCCCAAAGGCATAATCCGTTTCGTGATGGTGACCGATCTGAACGTCGGGCGAAACGTCGATGAGGTGTTGCGCGTGCTCGATGCGTTGCAGACAGGTGGGCTAACGCCTTGTAATTGGCAGCCGGGGGAGAAGACGTTACAGGTGGGGTGAACGATATATGGTGGCGCGGGGATGGAGTCCCGTCTTTCGCCGGCGCAAGGTCCGCACTGTTGCTGTGTCATTCCGGGGCGTCTGTCACTCACGCGCAAGAATATCGTGAAAAATATATGAAGGGTAGCGTGTCGAGTGAGTGACAGACGAACCCGGAATCCCGTTTGTTTAAATTTCAGCCGCACGCATTCGAACCAAACGGGATTCCGCATCGTCGCGCTCGCCTATGAGGCTCGCGCTCGTGCGGAATGACGGTCCTTTATTGTCGAAGGCATCCCCCGTGTATAAAAGCGCTATGCGCATGAGTTTCAATTGCTCAATCTGAAAAACATCAACGATTACGTTTCGCACTGCAGCAGCGTGTTGCAACGCACAATAGAAAATTGCTTCATTTGATATGGTTTTGGAATATTTTTTCTTGTACTTCGCCGCTACTTCCTTATCGTTGTGATTCCTACCTTCGCAAAAAAATAAAACATCAACGACGATAACATCAGGGAGAAAGCGCAATGAATAAAACTACGCATCTGCCTACCGTCCGAAGCTTGTTCGGCTTGCCCGTCAAGTATGGCCGGTGTGGGTTCGTTCTGGTCGGCATGATCATGAACATCTGCATGGGCACTGTTTATGCCTGGAGTATTTTCCGTAAACCTATAACAACGCTTTTTTCCCAAGGCGACGTCAAAATCACGGCCATGCAGACGTTGTGGCCGTTCATGCTCTTTTTGGGCGTCTTCACAGTGTTCATGCCGATCTCCGGCAAGCTCGTGCAGAAATACAGCCCGCGCGTTCTATGCCTTATTGGCAGCGTTTTTGTCGGTGTGGGTTGGATCATGTCCAGCTATGCGACCAGCATTGAATATCTTTATGTCACCTATGGCGTGATCGCCGGTATCGGCGTAGGTATTGTTTATGGCTTGCCGATTGCCGTTGTCGCGCGTTGGTTCCCGGACCGTAAGGGTTTGGCTGTCGGTGTCACCGTTCTTGGTTTTGGTGTTTCGGCGCTCGTTACCGCGCCAATCGCGCAATACCTCATTCAAAGCCAGGGCGTTTTGCAATCGTTCTATACGCTTGGCGCGGCTTTTACCGTGGCACTCGTGGCGTTGTCGCTGACGCTCAAGTTTCCCCCTGCCGGCTGGCAACCAGCCGGATGGCATGGGGCCGCCGCCGCCGCCCATCAGCATAACTACACGCCCCGTGAGATGTTGACGTCGAAATCCGGTTTTGGCTTGTGGTTGTGCTTCATCATCGGCTCCGTGGCGGGCCTGATGGCCATCGGCATATCGAGCAACGTGGCGCAGGAAATCATCAAGCTTGACGCGACTACGGCGACGGCTCTGGTGTCGCTGTTCGCGGTGTTTAACGGCGGTGGTCGGCCAATCTTCGGCTGGCTGACCGACAAGTTGAAGCCAGCTAAAGCGGCGGCGTTGTCGCTTAGCCTCGTCGTTCTTGCCTCCGCGGCCATGTTGATGTTCGCGGGCGAGGGCACGGTAGCCGTTTACGTCATCAGCTTCTGCGCGTTCTGGATGGGACTTGGATCATGGCTTGCGATCGCGCCTACGGCTACTTTGACGTTCTTCGGCGCCAAGAACTATGCGCCGAACTATGGCTGGATGTTCTCGGGCTATGGCGTCGGCGCGATCGTGGCGGGTCTTGTCGCCGGCAATGCCAAGGACGTGTTCGGCAGCTATATGTACGGCTTTTGGGTTTCCGGCGGCCTTGCGGCTCTCGGCATTGTGTTGGCGCTCACCATGATGAAGAAACCGAAGGAAAAGCGCGTTGCGGATTCGGCCGCACACTATAAAAAAGCGGCGTAAGTAACGTTGATCAATACTCACTCCCCCGGGTCGCAAGGTCCGGGGGTTTTTCATTGGTGCACCCGACAGGAATTGTGAGTTGATTTCATACAGTCCGCCTTCGCCATCCCGCTACGCCCTACAGGCTACGCAGGACAAAAGGCTTCGGCGGACATAAGATTTTCTATGCGTGCTTTGCGCGCAAGAAAACCTAATGGTGCGCCCGACAGGATTTGAACCTGTGACCCCAGGTTTAGGAAACCTGTGCTCTATCCAGCTGAGCTACGGGCGCGCTTGGCCGCCTCAAGAATAACTCCATGAAACCAAGGCTATTGTGGCTGCAGAGGCAGACTATTACACGCTTCGTAAAATGACAAATTTGTCGTTCGACTACGCCGTTCCGGGCAAAAATGCGGCAAATTTGTGAAGCGGTATAACAAAGGCCTGTTGATAACTGCATCAAAAGAAGCATCGTAATATTACGAATTATTTTATGACGCGGCCAATGGGCGGATGTGGATTAGAATATTTTTTGTTTCAGAAGGTTCCTGATGAGCTAGATCGTTTCACAATTATAACAAAATAAAAATTTGTTTCATTCTAAAAAAACGAAAAACGAATTTTTCCGATAACGATCAAACTCGTTTCTTGCGCGCGAAAATTTTTCGAAATGCCATTTTCATGTCCAATTGACGCCACGTTTAACGAGGATTTTGTGGCTCAACAAATCTTTCTTTCACCTAACTCCCTCAGACATCACCTCTCCACCACTCAACGTTCTTCAACAACAACTTTAACCAAGGTTTTTTGCGTCGATACCCTGTTGTTCGTTCTTTGTAACTGATCATTTTGCGGAAACGATAGCGGAAAACGATATTCAGGATGACCAAGATGCATATGATGTCCTTTAATCCCTTGCCTTACAACGGCGGCCATGTTCAGTCGATCAACGCACAAACTTCCATATGGCGGAGTTTTAAACGGACGGCTATCAAAGTGACGGCTTCATCTATGGTTGTTGCCGCGGCGACTTTTGCGTTCGCTCAAAAAAGCCTTGCAGACATCGTGCGTTTTCAATGGAACGCGTCGAGCGGCGCGGTGGCCGGTTATGCGCTTGATGCGGGGCTGGCAAGCGGGACGTACGATCCATTGCTTCAGTCCGATATACCCGGAACGGGGACAACGGGATCGATGGATTTGCCCGGCATCAAGCAAGGCGTAGTCTATTATGTCGCGGCAAGGGCTTACGATACTCTCAGGAGATATAGCGCGTTTTCGAACGAGATTATGTGCGTCGGCGACGATCGCGGCATTTACCAGATCGGAAGAGTGTATCCTGCCGGCATGGGTATATCGCCCGCATCCAAGGTCAAGATTTTCATCGATCAGAACGGCGTTGGACGCATCGTCGGTCAGGACGTAAACGGAATTCTTGGCCTGTTGCGCACGGTGACTACCCGTGCCGGGTTCAAACCGCTTGGCGGCAACATAGAGGTCGCGCCCAACGGCACATTCACGATTGTTTCCGTGAACAAGGATAGCACGGATTTTTGGGCCGACCGGTATGACTCATATGGCAAGCTATTGGATTCCCGCCATTTCACGCCGCTGCAAAGCGTGGCGGGCAATCCGCCGGAATGGATTCTATTCGGCCATGACACCGATAACGAAAGTTCTGCATGCTTTGGCATGCAGAACACGACAACAGGCGAATGGCGCGAGATCGTTTGGCGCGCAAACGGCCAAGTCGACGACGGCATGTCGAATGCGAAGCAACTGGACGCCATTGGCGCAGGATATACGCCTGTCGCATTCCAGATCACCAGTGACGGCGCGCGCTACGTCGTGACCATAAGCGGAGACGGCAAGAAGGTTCATTTGTTCCAGTGGGACGGCATCGGCGTCCCTATGGGCATGAAATCCATTAATGCGCCATCGAATACGGTGTTCAATTCATTCGCGGTCAACCGCGACAAGTCCATGTTACGAATAGCTTACGAATACGCCGCAAAAAACGTCGTCATATACGCTTATGACCCTGTGACATATGCGACGGTTGGATCACCGCTTGGGGGCGCTCCTGCAAATGCTTATGGCCAGTTTGTCGGATTGGAACGAGGAATGGAAGGCACGGCCAAACGGATATGGTTTTATTCAAACGATGGCCATACAAGCACGATCGGGATTTCAAGCGCGAATACGTCTTCGGGGGCGGCGGTATATTACTATCCGGCGGAAACAGATTGGCTTTATGCCGGAACATGGCGCGCGGCGCGATTTATGGCTCTCGATGATGGCGCGAACGTTCAGATGGTAGGTTCGAATGTGGTCGGCGCACGGATTTTCTCCCGCTCTTATCCCAAAGTTGCGGGATATGCGCCCACTGCCGGCGCTGGACCTATTGTCGGCTTCAACGGCAAAGCCAAGCAGTTTCTTGTCAGCGACGACAAAACGAAACTGCAATGCTGGATATTTAACGCCGAGGGATTCCGCAGCAAGACGGATAATATAGGGCCTTTCCACGATGCGGGAAGCAATCCTCTCGATTGGAAAGTTGTCGATCTGGATACCGACGAAAACGGCGTGACAGGCGTATTGCTCCAGAACGCGAACCAATCGGATTTATATCGCATAGTTACGCTTGACGAAACCAATACAGTGACAAGGCAACGCGATTTTACGCTCGAGTCTTCCGATTTCGGTTCGGCGGCTAAAGCATATCGCCGGACAAACGATGGCCGGGAACGCGTGGTTCTGATCCGCACGGCAGAGGCCGGAGGACAGGGGCGCGTCATGCGGTGGGACAGCGCAGGTAAATTGGTAAACGTTATGACCAAGACGCCGGCAGCCGCGCAAAAATTTTTGGATTACAGAATCAACTACGACGGTTCCGCTGAGCGTTTCGCATGGCAGACGGAAGACGGCAAAACTACAATTCTCAATTTCGATGTCGTCACAGGGCTTAACGCTTCAAATGCTACGCACGGGCCTTTCACTTCGGGCCTCATGCCGAAGTATCTTGTCGCGGGAAGCAATCAGGCGGGAGGATTGTTCTGTTATAATCCTGTGGGCAATTATTACAGAACCTATAACCTCAACGGGAATAGTTTGCGAATTGGCGACTCTGTATACTTTCAGCCCATAACGACATGGTTGCTGTTCTCGTCTTTAGCTAAGGGAGCTTCAGTGTCCATTCCCTCAGGCATCAACATGCCGTCATCAAGTAGCAAGGCCGACAACATGTATGCATTCTTGCTGCAAAACGAGGAACTACGTCAAAAAGGCATCGTTCTTGAAAACGGGAAGGACGGTAAAGGCAAACAACATCTTTCTCTGTATGCTACCAATATGCAACGAGAGAGACACTCCTATCATAACCAGGCAACCCGAACGACTTTGGCTCGATATGGACGCCAGCACAAGCCGCGAGGCCTTTGCGCGTGAGGAGAAGCGGCTGAATTTCAGTTTTCGCGCCACTTGATCGAACAGCCGATACTAGGATTTTGTTCGCCGGGCGTTTGGCCCGTTTCGGCGAGTTGTTTCATGGCTTCGAATAACTCCCGACGGTTGCCTTCCGTTATTTTCATGCCGGAAGAGTCGAGACGCCCACGGTAGTGAAGCTTCAAATCCTTGTCGAAACCGAAGAAGTCCGGCGTACACACGGCATCATAAGCTTTGGCGATTTCCTGCGTTTCGTCGATGACGTAGGGGAAGGGGAACCCGTGCTGTTCCTTGAATTTGACCATGTTGGGGAACGAGTCGTCAGGATAATTTTCCGTATCGTTGGACATGATGGCGATGCTGCCAACACCCAACGCCTTCAATTCTTTCATGTCACGCGCAAGTTTGTCCGCAATCGCTTTTACAAACGGGCAATGGTTGCATATGAACATGACGACGAGGCCCTTCGGGCCTTTGACGTCGTCGAGGGTATACATTTTACCGTCAGTGCCTTTGAGACGGAAATCCGGCGCTTTCCAACCAAGCGTGACGGGGGGCGTTTCGAGAGCGACCATGGGAAAGACCTCCTTGAGATAAGCCAAGTTTACTATAATTTGGCAGTCATAGCTTTATGTCTTGGTCAGTACATTATAACCACATTTTCAGGAAAGGCTTATTACACGACCAATCCCGATCCGATGGTTCGAAGCTTCTTGCGGCGGGCCAGATAATCCGGAATGGCTTCGGCGACAAGATGCCAGAACCTTGGCCCGTGGTTCTTTTGGGCAATATGGCAAAGTTCGTGAACGGCGACGTAATCGATGAGGGAGAGGGGGGCCATGATGAGCCTCCAGTTCAAGCGGATGTCGTTGCGCGCGCTGCAGCTGCCCCAGCGCCTTTCGGGGCCTGTGATGGATAAGCTTTGGTAATGCAAGCCGAGCGTTTTAGCCCAAAGGTCGAGCCGTTTTTTGAGCACTTTTTTGGCGCGTTTTTTGAGCCAAAGCTTGATTTCGAGTTTGACTTCTTCAGCCAAGGCTTTTTCGGAAAGCGTTTCGTCGGCGACGGTGACCGTCATGCGGCGTGGTCTGATGGTGCATCCTTGAGTTTTTGATGCGTCGCAGATGATATGGAGGTGATAATCATGGCCGAGATAGCGGATGATTCCACCATCGGTATAACGGCGTGGCAGGACGCTGGGTTGGACTTTTTGAAAAGCGCGAAGCCTGCTGGCCAGCCAAGCGTTATGTTGGGCAAGAGCCTTCATAATCGATGCATAGCTTGTTCGCGTAGGCGCTGTGATGCGTAACGCGGCGGGGGCTTCGATTTGAAAGGCAATTGTGCGTTTGCGCCGCTTGGACCGCACGATGGTGAAATCCACGTTCGCATCGCCGAGCTTTACCGTGCCGGATTCGGGAGGTTTTCTGAAGAACATTACAAAAAGATGTTAGCGTTTATTCCAAAAAAGAAAAGCGGCTATGCTTGTACGATACGCGCCGGTTTCGTGTGATCCCAGACGAAGTTAAAGAGTTTGCTAACGCTGTCAGCAAACCGCTCATCGTTGATGATAATAACTTTTTGAGGGCTATCCCATAAAGCAAGGGCTAGTTTTTTTCCATATATATAGAAAGAATTCGACGAAAAATATCTCTCAGGAACCCAATGGTATGCTTCTATTGGAGCAATGTAGTTTGTGTCCCCCTCTTTAATTAATAGTCTTTCTTTGATGCCGTATCTTGCAAGGCGAGCCAAATGAGAACTTAATTTTTCTTTGCCGATGCTTCCTGTGCTGCGAGATTCGACAACTCCAGAGATTAGTACTTCTCCACCGGTGTCACGTAATTCGTTGAAAACATCATCAAGAAGCCTGTTGCACGCTTCTTCATCTTCCCATATGTGAACAATTTGATCTTTCTTTTTAACGCCGGAATTAGGCAAAAACTCCAAACCAGCTTGTTCGAAAACTTTTTGGATGGCATGAAGCGTATCCTTTTGTGGTTTAACGTATTCACGTTCGATTTTATTGATGCCGTTAACTGTTAGGCCAGCTTGTTGAGCAAGGTCGGCTGTTGACCAGTCGAGATATGCGCGTGCAGCGCGTATTTGTTCTGCGTTAATCATGGTTAGTTCCAAAGCTTCGAAATGGTGGATGATAGATCATTTGAATTGCTTGTTATTGAATGTGCTGTATTTTCCCCAAACATAATCATAAAGTTCTTTGGCTTTAGGTGTGTTCTGCCTTTCTTTTGGGACTCCTTTTGTGTTGTCCCACACAAAATTAAACAATTTTCTAGCGCTTTCAGCTATGTTCTCATCGCGAATTACTATCGATTTCGGGGCATATTGGCGTGTTGAAAAGCTTACATTAGCGCCATAAATTTGCATCGGGTAAGGCGAAAAATATTTTTTGTCAATCACGTGATAGGTATCGAAAGGTCCAAACAAACCTGGATCATCCTCTAAAACCAGCAATCGGTGAGTGATGTTGGCGCGCTTGCGTTTGTAAAGGCTATTTTTTAAATACTCTATGCCCATGTCTTCGGCGACAACATCTTCTTCGATTTCGTGAGCAACAAGAAATTCTCCACCTGTATTTTTAAGTGTATTATATATATCTTCGTCTAATAGTATTCTATGATCTTTTCCCTCGTAGGTGGTGACTAGATGATTCCTCCGCCTCAAACCCTTTCCCGGAATAAACTCCAATCCTGCCTCTTCAAAAACTTTTTGGATTTTTTCGAGCGTATCGCGTTGAGCATTCACATGGCCACGCTCGATTTTGTTAAGGCCGTTGACAGTGAGGCCGGTCCTACGGGCCAGTTCGGCCGTTGACCAATCAAGAAGGGCGCGTGCTGCGCGAATTTGTTCTGGTGAAAGCATGGTTGATTCTATCCGAAAACACGACGATAGTTACATAAAATATAATTATCATTGTTAAAATATCTAACAGTCAACAATAAAATGTATAAATACACTTTTTTCGTTTGAACAAATAACACTCATGTGATATCAAGACAAAACAATTGAAATGTTCAAACTAAAAACTGTAACCAATAGTGGTAAATTTTCTCCTTCGGCGTTCAACCCTTAATGGATGACGATAATTATGGGACAAAGGAATATTATTGGAGCACGGCAGATGAAAGCGGCGCGGGCTTTGTTGGATTGGTCTCAAGACGATTTGGCCAAAGCAACACAGTTATCCGTAGCGACTATTCGTAAGCTTGAGTTGGGTTATATCTCGCCACGCCTGACGACGACTTCCGTCATACGGCTAGCGCTTGAAGGCGCGGGGCTTGAGTTTATCGAGCCGGAAGGCGTACGGCGCAGGCCAGATGAGATTACGACTTATCAAGGAGCCAATGGCCGCATCGCTTTGCTGGAAGATATGTATCAAACCATCAAGAGGATAGGCGGCGACATCGTTTTGATCGAAACCAGCGAAGCCGCGTTGTTGCAATGGCAGCAAGCCGATGCGTGTTCGTGTTTTGAGCGCATCTTGGAACTCAACACAACAACAATGATTAATGGATTGTTGACGGATGTGGCTGAAATCCCTTTATCGACGCCGCGTCTCGAGTATCGTTTTGTCTCTAAGCACTATGTCGATCCTATGCCCTTCTGCGTCTATGGGGACAAGTTCGCCATGATCGTTTCAGGGAAGGGTTCGGAAACAAAGATCCTCGTTATGCGGTCACAGAGCGCGGCACAAGCCTCAAGACGGCATTTTTATTCAATATGGGAAAAAGCGACGCCGTTTTCGCTGGCTCACGCGCAAGGGGACAAGACAGTGAAAATCCGAAGGGCCTAGGGTCCAGACTCAATTAAGCCACCAGTAGACGGTTGAGATTAAGCAGACTG
>CAZVCG010000009.1:0-42496 GCA_964626265.1 uncultured Rhodospirillaceae bacterium
CCATCTTGAATCACACCATTCCTTAAGCCATTCTTAAATTTGCGTAAGTCCTATCCGATAAAGGGCCGCACTTGTTGGTCGAGGCTGCCGAAAAAGTTCTCCCGGCTCATCCCGATTGGAAAATCGTCATCGTAGGAGGCCGGTATTTCGGAACCGGCAAGGTCGAAGAATATGAAAAATCCCTCTTTGAGCGCGTCGCGCTGCTTGGGACGCAAGGCGAAGTAACGGGGTATGTTCCGCGTCAGGAAGCCTTGGCTCGACTACAAAGGGCTTCGATAGCCGTACTGCCGTCGTTGTGGGACGATCCGATGCCTATGGCTATGATGGAGGCGGCGGCTTGCGGCTGCGCCGTTATCACGACAAAGCGAGGCGGAATTCCCGAAGGACTGGGGGATGCCGCTCTTTATTTGTCTGAAGAAACGCCAAACGCCGTGGGATCGTTGCTTCGTCAGCTTATCGAGAATCAAGCCGTTTTGCGCGACTGGCAGCATAAAGCCCGCGCATGGGTCGTCCAGCGCCGCGATATCAGGGCGGCGGCGCAACATTTGGATAAGTTGCGCCAAAAAATTCATGCGGCTTTTGCGCAAACAAGGGTTTGAAAATCACGGCTTGAACTCTGCGCCCAATGCGCTAACCTTATGGTTAATGCGCAATTCAGCGCCTTATCCGGAGCTACACCTCATGACTTTCGCCGATCGTGACCCCATGGAAACCCTCGCCAATCTCGTTCCCATCGTGATCGAACAGACTTCGCGCGGCGAACGCTCGTTCGATATTTATTCGAGGCTGTTGAAAGAACGCATCATCTTCATGGTCGGCCCCGTGGACGACCATATCTCCAGCCTTGTTTGCGCCCAGTTGCTGTTCCTTGAATCCGAGAACCCGAACAAGGATATTTCCTTCTATATTAATTCTCCTGGCGGCGTGGTGTCTGCGGGTCTCGCTATGTACGATACGATGCAATATATCCGTTCGCCCGTTTCCACGGTATGCATCGGGCAGGCGTGTTCGATGGGGTCGCTTCTGCTTTGCGCGGGGGCCAAGGGCAAACGCTATTCGCTGCCCAACAGTCGCATCATGATTCACCAGCCATCCGGCGGCGCGCAAGGCCAGGCGGCAGACATCGAAATCCAGGCCCGCGAAATCATCAAGCTTCGCCAAAGACTTAATGAGATTTATGTGAATCATACCGGCCAACCGTTCGATAAAATCGCCAGTTCGGTCGATCGCGATAACTTTATGTCGGCTGAAGAAGCCAAGGCCTTCGGATTGATCGACGAAGTCGTGTCGAAGCGTCCGGAAGGCACTGAAACGGAAAAGAAAGCGGCTTAAACAAAGTTTGGCCCTATTTTTCGGGTTAATAATCCGGTAACCAGCGCCGGAATATGCTGGAGAGCGATATTACGTCGAAAGGACGCGGTTTTGTCCGTTTGACGCGGCGATTTTGACGAGGAAGCAGGCCCCCGATGACCAAATCCAGCAGCAGCGACCCCAAGAGTACGCTCTACTGCTCTTTTTGCGGCAAGAGCCAGCACGAAGTCCGCAAGCTTATCGCCGGGCCGACGGTGTTCATTTGCGACGAATGCGTCGAGCTGTGCATGGACATCATCCGCGAGGAAAGCAAAACGACACTCGTCAAATCGCGCGACGGCGTCCCGGTTCCGCGGGATATCAACGCCGTGTTGGACGACTACGTGATCGGTCAGTCGCACGCCAAACGCGTGCTGTCGGTGGCCGTACACAACCACTACAAGCGCCTTGCGCACGGCGCGCGCAATTCGGACGTCGAATTGGCGAAGTCGAACATTCTTCTCATAGGCCCCACGGGTTGCGGTAAAACGCTTCTCGCGCAAACGCTGGCGCGCATCATCGACGTGCCGTTCACGATGGCAGATGCAACGACGCTTACCGAAGCGGGTTACGTCGGTGAAGACGTCGAAAACATCATTCTGAAGCTATTGCAAGCTGCCGATTACAATGTTGAACGCGCACAGCGCGGCATCGTCTATATCGACGAAATCGACAAAATCAGCCGCAAATCCGACAACCCGTCCATCACGCGCGATGTGTCGGGCGAAGGCGTGCAACAAGCGTTGCTCAAGATTATGGAAGGCACGGTGGCTTCGGTTCCTCCACAGGGAGGCCGCAAACATCCCCAGCAAGAGTTTTTGCAAGTCGACACAACGAACATCCTGTTCATTTGCGGCGGTGCGTTTGCGGGCCTTGAAAAAATCATCTCGCAGCGCGGACGCGGCACGTCGATCGGTTTCGGCGCGGACGTGCGTGGGCCTGAAGACCGCCGTACGGGCGATGTGCTGCGCGAAGTCGAGCCGGATGACCTGCTCAAGTTTGGCTTAATCCCCGAATTTATTGGCCGTCTGCCGGTTGTGGCGACGCTCACCGACCTCGACGAAACGGCGCTCATCGACATCCTGACGCGGCCCAAGAATGCCATCGTCAAGCAGTTCCAGCGGCTGTACGAAATGGAAAACGTCGCGCTCGACGTCACTGACGATGGCTTGCACGCGATTGCCCAAAAAGCCATCGCCCGCAAGACGGGCGCGCGCGGCTTGCGGTCGATCATGGAAGGCGTATTGCTCGACTCGATGTTCGATTTGCCGGGCACGCCGGACGTTGAAAAGGTCGTCGTCAATAAGGACGTCGTCGAGGGCAAGTCCAAGCCGATCATGGTTCACGGCGAACCGCGCAAAGTCGCCGAGGGCGGCGCTTCGGCGTAATCCACCCCCAAAAGATGGTTAAGATGCTAACCGTACGAAAATGCGGGGGTTTTGCTGCGCCATAATAATGTCAGTATTGGCATCTTGTATTTTCATTTCCGCGCCCAATTTGTTAACCTATCGAATGCAGGTTGCTCTGATTCTCGTGAACGAATCACATTGCCGGTTCTCTCTGCGGCATATTGACGCGTGGAGCTATGAAAGGATTTGCGAATGGTAGCCCAATCTCCCAATGGCGCTCTTTATCCCGTTTTGCCGTTGCGTGACATCGTCGTCTTTCCGCACATGATCGTGCCGCTTTTTGTCGGTCGCGAAAAGTCCGTGAAGGCGCTCGAAGACGTCATGCAGGAAGACAAACACATCCTTTTGCTGACGCAGAAAAACGCATCGCAAGACGATCCGGCCAAGGAAGATCTCTATACCTTCGGCACCGTAGGCACGGTATTGCAGTTGCTGAAATTGCCGGACGGCACGGTGAAAGTCCTGGTTGAAGGCGGACACAGGGCCAAAGTGGTGAAGTTCACCGAAAATCAGGATTTCTTTCAGGCGTTTGCCGAGCCGGTCAATGAGCACTCCGGCGACAAGCCGGAACTCGAAGCTTTAGCTCGCGCCGTCGTCGGTCAGTTCGAGCAGTACATAAAGCTCAACAAGAAAATTCCGCCCGAAGTCATGGTAACGGTCAATCAGATCGACGACCCTGCACGGTTGGCGGACACCGTAGCTTCGCACCTGACGCTTAAAATTGCCGACAAACAGGAGCTACTGGAAACGCCGTCCATCAACGGGCGTCTGGAAAAGATCTTCGGTCACATGGAGGGCGAGATCGGGGTGCTGACGGTCGAAAAGCGCATCCGCAAGCGCGTTAAGAGCCAGATGGAAAAGACGCAACGCGAGTACTACCTGAATGAGCAAATGAAGGCGATTCAGAAAGAACTCGGCGAAGGCGAAGATGGCAAGGACGAAATCGCCGAGATGGAATCCAAGATCAACGCGACCAGGATGAGCAAGGAAGCCAAGGAAAAATGCATGGCCGAGCTCAAAAAACTGCGATCGATGAGCCCAATGTCGGCGGAAGCGACAGTTGTACGCAACTACCTCGACTGGATGCTCTCGATCCCATGGCAAAAACGCACGAAGACGCGCCGCAACATCAAGGAGGCGCAAAAAATTCTCGACGTCGATCATTATGGTCTCGACAAGGTCAAGGAGCGCATCCTCGAATATCTCGCCGTCCAGCAAAGGCACAGCAAGGTGCGGGGCACGATCTTGTGCCTTGTCGGTCCCCCCGGCGTCGGCAAAACGTCGCTCGGCAAATCCATCGCGCGGGCAACGGGCCGCAATTTCGTGCGCATGTCTCTGGGTGGCATTCGCGACGAAGCCGAAGTGCGAGGCCATCGCCGCACCTATATCGGTTCGATGCCCGGCAAGGTCATTCAGGGCATGAAGAAAGCCAAGTCGTCTAATCCTCTTTTCCTGCTGGATGAGGTCGACAAGCTGGGTCAGGATTGGCGCGGCGATCCGTCGTCGGCGCTGCTCGAAGTGCTCGACCCCGAGCAGAACAACACGTTCAACGATCACTATCTCGAAGTCGATTACGATCTTTCCGACGTGATGTTCGTTTGCACGGCCAACACGTTGCGGATGCCCCAACCGTTGCTCGACCGCATGGAGATCATTCGTCTCGCCGGTTACACGGAAGACGAAAAGGTCGTCATCGCGAAACGCCACTTGATACCGAAAGCCGTCAAGGAACACGGCTTGAAAAAGACCGAGTTCTCTATGTCCGAGGACGCTCTCCGCGACATCATTCGCTACTACACACGCGAAGCGGGCGTTCGCAATCTAGAGCGGGAAATCGCCAATCTGGCGCGCAAGGCCATCAAGGAAATTCTCGTAAAGAGTCTGTCGTCGGTGCATATCACGCGGCGCAATCTCGAGAAATACGCGGGCGTGAAAAAGTTCCGCTATGGCGAAGTCGAAGCCGAAGATTTGGTCGGCGTGACGACCGGCCTCGCGTGGACGGAAGTCGGCGGCGAATTGCTGTCGATCGAGGCGGTGGCATTGCCGGGCAAGGGCAAAATCATCATCACCGGCAAGCTCGGCGACGTGATGCGTGAATCCGTTCAGGCGGCTGAAAGCTATGTCAAGGCGCGTGCCGTTGCGTTCGGCATCAAGCCGACGTTGCTCGACAAGCGCGACATCCATGTGCACGTACCTGAAGGCGCAACACCTAAAGACGGCCCCAGCGCGGGCGTCGCCATGGTCACATCCATCGTCTCTGTGATGACCGGCATTCCGGTTCATAAAGACGTGGCGATGACGGGCGAAATCACGTTGCGCGGCCGCGTGCTGCCCATCGGCGGGCTTAAAGAAAAGCTTTTGGCGGCGTTGCGGGGTGGCCTGACGACTGTTTTGATCCCCAAGGAAAACGAAAAGGATTTGACGGAGATTCCGGAGAACGTGAAGAAAGGCCTCAAGATCGTGTTTATCAACACGGTTGACGAGGTGCTGAAGTTTGCGCTCACAAAGCCTCTTGAGCCTATCGAATGGGACGAAGCCGCTGAACTCGCGGCAGAAAAGGCCAAGCGCAGCGCGGACGCTTCTGTCGAAGAAGCCTTGCGTCATTAATAGTTAATGACTTGATGCGCACGCACAATCCATACGTCGGCGTTGCGCTTGTGCGTTAACTAAAATCGGGCAGAATCCCTCGGAAAACCTGCGTTTTTTTGACGTTCAGCGATTGACACGGTTATTTTACGTTGTCTACAGTGGCCCATTCGCTGATGCCGCCGCGCCTGAGCGCCATAAGGGGCATCGGGCCAAGTCCTCAAACTTAGGGAGTTTCTCTCGTGAACAAGAACGAATTCATTGCGGCCGTTGCCGACAACAAAGCTCTGGCCAAACTTGATTTATCCAAGGCCGCCATTTCCACCGTTGTCGACACCATGTTGGCCACCATCGAAAACACGCTGAAAAAGGGCGAAGAAGTCCGACTCGTCGGCTTCGGCAATTTCTATGTATCCAAGCGCGCCGCAGCCAAAGGCCGCAATCCGCGAACGGGCGAAGAGATCGACATCAAAGCCTCGCGTCTGCCCAAATTCCGCGCTGGCAAGCAGCTCAAGGATCAGGTCAACACCGGCGGAAAGTAAGCTGTATTATGGGATTCACAGCCGGGCCGGTGGGGCAACCTTCCGGCCCGATTTTTCAGAGGGCATAAGGCAGGGATCAGGTATCGGATTATTTAACTTTTTCTGATGCCTGTTTTCTGTCATCTGTTATCTGAAGGGCGGTTAGCTCAGCGGTAGAGCATCTCGTTTACACCGAGAGGGTCGGGGGTTCGAAACCCTCACCGCCCACCAATGGATTTCATAGCGGGGCGAAGTCGAGCTTAAAAAAATCTTATGTCCGCAGAAGCTTGAAGATCGCAAGCGGACTCGAGCCATAAGCAACTTTTGAAAATCTTCTGTCCATAATGGCTTTAGCGTAGGCTGGCTGGCTCAGTCGGCCCATTTGCCCTACGCTTTCTAAAAACTACGGCCTAATCGGCTCGGCTGTTCTCTTGCCGTTGTGATTTTTGCCGCGCTCGCCACGCTTTCTGTCGAAACGCTCTGCCAGAATTTTACGGTCAGCTGCGCTGAATTTTTCCGCGATGCTTGCCATGGCTTCGGCCTTGAGGCGTGCGGTTTTGTCGATGAGGGCCTGCATCTCGTCATGTTTTGCGAGATAGGCGGCCTTGTCGAACTTTTCGGCGCTTAACAGGGCGGCCATCTCCTTGCGCTTGGCCTTAATCTGCTCGCTGATGTGCTTGCCGTCGTAACGCGCCTTGTTCATGGCGTCTTTATAGGTCTTAAACTTTTCGTCTGACAGGCGCGGCTTGTCGGTTTTGGCGGATTTTTGTTGTTCCGTTGTCGTGGCGGATTTCGACGCGGCGATTTCCGCGTTGGCTGATCCGGCGAGAAGCAAAAGCAACATGGAAACCGAAGCGAGAATAAGGCGCATTTTCATAGGGATACCTTTTGGCTAGGATTCCCTTCTGCCTTATCCTAAAACGACATGGGCCACAAAAAGAAAAATTAGAGAAAGACCATGTTGGACAAAATACTCGTATCCCTCGATTCCGAACGCGACACAGTCATTGATCTGCAAAGAGCCCTTGTCGCCGTCCCGGCTCTGTCCCCCGATAATGGCGGCGAGGGAGAACGGGCCAAGGCAGATAAACTCAAGGAGTGGCTGGCGGAGCAAGGTTTGCCCGCTGTGAAGGAATACAACGCGCCGGACGATCGCGTGCCCTGCGGCCATCGTCCAAACATGTCGTTGATAATCCCGGGCCAAGATGCGGCCCGCACATTGTGGGTGATCGCGCATCTGGATGTCGTGCCGGTCGGCGACCGCGCGTTATGGAATACCGATCCGTTCAAGCTGGAAATTGAAGGCGACATCGTCCGAGGCCGCGGCGTCGAAGACAATCATCAAGGTGTTGTCAGCACTGCGCTTTTGGCCAAGGCACTCAAAACCCACAACGTCACGCCGCCGATCAATTACGGGATCTTGTTCGTGGCCGACGAAGAAACCGGCAGCAAATATGGGCTTGATTATGTGTTGGAACATTACGGCGAACTGTTCAAAAAGAACGATTTGTTTTTGGTGCCCGATTTCGGCACGCCTACGGGCGAAGCGGTTGAGATTGCCGAAAAAAGCATGTTGTGGCTGAAAATCACGGTCACGGGCAAGCAATGTCACGGTTCGATGCCGCACAAGGGGATCAACTCGCTTCGCGCTGCGGCGGATTTCATTCTCAAGATTGAACGACTGAAACAAATTTTTGGCGATTCAGATCCGATTTACGATCCGCCCGCCTCGACGTTCGAGTCGACAAAAAAAGAAGCCAACGTCGAGAATATCAATACCGTACCGGGCCGTGACGTGTTTTACATCGATTGCCGCGTGTTGCCTCACTACAAACTCGACGATGTGATGGCGGAAATACGTAAGTTGGGCGACGAAGTCATCAAAACGCACGGCGTTATCATCGACTACGAAAAGGTTCAGTATAAACAAGCGGCGAAAGCCACGCCGGAAGACAGCGATATCGTCAAGCGCCTCATGCCGGCTATTAAGGCGGTCTATGGCGGTCAGCCCAAGGCCATCGGCGTCGGTGGCGGCACCGTGGCGGCTTTTTTGCGGGCCAAGGGCTATCATGCCGTCGTTTGGGCCAATCTGGAGGACAACGCTCACCAACCCAACGAACGCTCCAGCATCAAGCGCACCATCGGCGATGCCAAGGTCATGGCGCGGGTCCTTATGGGCTGAGACTGTAAAGTCCTAAAGGCTTCAAAGCCATGGGAAATACGGTTAAAATGGGCTAATTCGAGAACGAATGGTTGACAGCCGAGGCCCCCGTAGCCTAAAGGTTGCCTCCCGTTCTTATAAGGCAGACGGTTCCCTTTGGGCCGCAGTCGCGGTTGCGTGTAACGCAGAGCAGTCGCGGCAAACATATAAGCGGGTGTAGCTCAGTTGGTTAGAGCGTCGGCCTGTCACGCCGAAGGTCGCGGGTTCAAGTCCCGTCACTCGCGCCATTTCCACGGAACATTCCGTTTAACGGAATTAGCGCAAAGCGAATTCCTGTTCTTAAAGGTTGAAGGTTCTTGTCGAGCTGCGTTGAAGCTTTTGCATCGTCGAATCGATTCCTTGGTAACCGTGAGGCGTGGCCCTTCTGGCTCCAGAGCCATTGCACACCCCGGTTGTTTCGTTGCGAAAGAATTCCGCAATATCGTTTTCTGCGGGCGAGGCGGCATCGCCAACTGGGACAGAGTTTTGCGCGTTATCGTTACTCATCATTTTGGGTCCTCGATATAATTTCCGGAAACATAACTGCCGCTAGTGTAAAAAACCAATCCGGACAATACAACTATAACTTTTCTTTTCCCCTTTTAACCATAAGGGCTTAAGGTCATAATAATCTTGGAAGATCAACCTTTATCCATGGTGATCCATGAACAACAAAATCGGCATTATCGGGCTTCTTGTGGCGCTTGCGGCGCTGGGTGTGGCCTTAACCAAAACCCCTGCGCCATCTACCGAAATAAGCCCAAAAGAATCCGCTTTTGAGCGCGTCATGCGCACGAAGACATTGCGCTGCGCTTATCTGGTAAACGAACCGCGCATGATGATCGATCCCAAAACGGGCGAGCGCAACGGCATCAACGTCGAGGTCATGGAAGCCATTGGTAAGGCGCTTCACTTGAAAATCGACTGGATCGAGGAAGTCGGCATCGGCGCTTATCCCGAAAACCTCAAGGCCGGCAAGGAAGACGTCTATTGCATGACGGTGTGGACGAGTTCCGCGCGGGCGCATAAGGTCTTGTTGACCAATCCCATCATGTACACGCCGCTCTATGTCTTTGTGCGCGATGGCGATACACGGTTTGACGATAACCTAGACGTTCTGAACGATTCTCAATACACCATCGCCGTCATAGACGGCACGTCGCTTGAGGCCGTCGCAGCGCTGTCATTCCCCAAGGCGCAACGGCTTGCATTGCCTGCGATGTCCGATGGCTCCGATCCCTTGCTGGCTCTGGCGGCAAAGAAAGCGGATGCCGTCGTTTATAACGAGCATATCGTGAATCGCTATAACCGCAACAATCCGGCAAGTCCTTTCCGCCGTGTGCCGTCTGCCGGTCCGCTACGTACATATGGCGAGTCGTTCAGCGTTGCGATGGGCGAGTTTGAGTTGCGCGAGATGTTGAACACGGCCATCAGCGAGCTGCAGAACAACGGTACGCTCGATGCGATCATCACAAAATACGAAGCCAGTACCGGCAAATTTTTACGCACGCGCGATCCTTACGTTGTTCAGGATAAATAAAGACAATGGCGATCCCTGCTTTCTTCCGTGTGCAAAGGTTGCCTGAAACGGCCAGCACGAACGACGACGCAAAACGTGCTGCCGATGCGCGCGAGGCCGAAGGTCTCGTGATTCAGGCTCTGCGCCAAACTGCGGGCAAAGGGCGGCAAGGCCGCGCGTGGGACTCGCCCGAAGGCAACCTCTACATGTCCGTCCTGTTGCGCCCGCGCTGTCCGCCGCAAGAGGCGGGGCTTTACACGTTTGTCACTTCCTTGGCGGTTTACGATGCCGTACGTGAGTATTTGCCGGATGCCGACATCGCTCTCAAATGGCCAAACGACGTTCTTGTGAACGGCAAAAAGATATGTGGCATTCTGCTGGAAGCCGCGCCTGTCAAAAACGGCCTTGTCGAATGGCTCGTCATCGGCATCGGGATCAACGTAGCGCATTTTCCCGACAATCCGCTTTATCCAGCCACGTCACTTGCTCAAGAGGGGGCCAATACAGAACTATCTGAAACGCTGGAAGCACTATTAGAAGGCCTCTACGGTTGGCGCAAGATTTTAAGAACGGAGGGCTTTGCCTCCATTCGCAAAGCATGGCTTGAAAGGGCTAAAAAAGGCCCCATAGAAGCCCGTTTGCCGAACGAGACCATCAAAGGCGAGTTCAAGGGCCTTGATGAACATGGCCGCCTGATCCTCAATTTGCTCGATGGCTCGGAAAAGGCTATAGCAGCGGGCGACGTGTTTTTTCAGGCTTAGGAAAAATCCATGCTCCTCACTATCGACGCAGGAAACACCAATACCGTCTTCGCGCTTTTCGAGGGCGCGACGATGGTCGGTATGTGGCGCACGACCACGCAGGCCCAGCGCACGACGGACGAATACGCCGTGTTCCTGAAATCGGTGATTGAGGAAGCTGGACTGGAAAAGAAAAAAGTCACGGCTGCGATTTTGGGCAGCGTTGTGCCCGATGCCAATCTTCAGTTGACCAAACTGTGCCAGAAAATGTTCGGGTGCGAGCCTATGGTGGTGGGATCGCCTGAGGTAAAGCTGGGTATCGATGTTAAAATTGACCGCCCCGAAGAAGTCGGCGCGGACCGCCTGATCAACGCCATTGCTGGGCAAACGACGTACAAACCGCCGTTGCTGATTATCGATTTCGGTACGGCGACGACCTTTGACGTGGTCGATGGTGACGGCAATTACCGCGGCGGCGCGATTGCGCCGGGCATCAACCTGTCGCTTCAGGCGTTGCACATGGCGGCCGCCAAGCTGCCGCGCGTGGGCGTGGCCAAGCCGTCGAAGGTCATCGGCACGAATACTGTCGAAGCCATAAAATCCGGCACGTTCTGGGGCTATGTGGGGCTGATCGAGGGCCTGATCGGACGCATCAAGGCCGAGCATGGCAAGCCAATGACGGTGATCGCCACGGGCGGTCTCGCGCCGCTGTTCAGGGAAGCGATCCCGGCCATCGAGCATCTGGATTCGGATTTAACCCTGCGCGGGCTGTACACGATTTATCAACGCAACAAAAAAACAAAAAAACAATGACCCCACGCAAAAAAGACCAATACCGTCCGCCGGACGATGCGTTGTGGTTCCTACCCTTGGGTGGGTGCAACGAAATCGGCATGAACCTTTACCTTTACGGCACGCGGGGCAAATGGCTCATGGTCGATTGCGGCGTGTGTTTCCCCGATGAAAACACCCCGGGCATTGAGATTATCACGCCGGACATCTCCTTTATTGCCGAACGCAAACAGGATTTGCTCGGCATGGTCATCACGCACGGGCACGAAGACCACCACGGCGCGATCGAATACCTGTGGCCACAACTGCAATGCCCCGTGTACGCCACCGAGTTCACGGCCCAAATGATATTGAACAAACTGGCCGAGGCGGGTTTGAAGGGCCATGTGCGCGTGAACGTTTTGCCGCCCAAGGGCGGGTTGTTCGACATTGGTCCCTTCAAGGGCGAGATGATCAACGTCACGCACTCGGTGCCTGAATCGCAAATGCTCTTGCTGAACACGCCGCACGGCAAGGTGCTGCACACGGGCGACTGGAAGTTCGATCCCGACCCCATCATCGGCGAACTGACGAACGAAGAACGCCTGAAACAGCTTGGCAAGGAAGAGGTGCTGGCGTTGGTCGGCGATTCCACGGGCTCGCTGGAATCCGGTTTTCGCGGGTCCGAAAAGGGCGTACAGAACGCGTTCCGCGATTTGTTCGGCAAATACAAGCAGCGCATCGCCGTCACCTGTTTTTCAAGCCATATCGCGCGCATGAAATCCATCACCATCGCCGCGCGCGAGCACGGGCGCTATGTCGCGCTCGTGGGCCGTTCAATCTGGAAGAACGCGGAAATCGCCGAGGCGTGCGGCTATTTGCCCGAATTCGGCCAGTTTTTAAGCGAGCACGAAGCGATGGAAGCCCCGCGCGACAAGGTCGTGTTCATCTGCACGGGCTGTCAGGGCCAGCCGCGCTCGGCGCTGGTACGCATGGCGGCTTTCGACCATCCGGTGGTTGAGCTTGAAAAGGGCGACACGGTCATCTTTTCCTCGCGCGAAATCCCGGGCAACGAAAAAGCCATCGCGCGTTTGCAAAACCAGCTGGTGCATCAGGGAGTCAAGGTCGTCACGGCGAACGAGGAGCCTGTGCACGTTTCGGGCCACCCGACGCAAGGCGACATGGCCAAGTTATACACGTGGGTGCGGCCCAAAATCGCCGTGCCAATGCACGGCGAATTGCGCCACATGACAGCACACGCGAAACTGGCGGCGGAGACGGGCGTTCCGTCGCAAATCATCCCGCGCAACGGCGAGATTCTCCGGCTTGGTCCCGGCATCCACGAAAAGGTGGCCGAGGTCAAATCGGGTCGTCACGGATTGGATGGCAAGGTTTTGCGCGAACTCGGCGACAGCGAAGCGATTAAGCACCGCCGGAAAATGAACTACAACGGCGCGGCCGTGGTCTCTCTCGCGCTCGATAAGCGCGGCAATGTGGCGCACGAACCGCAAATCACGCTGCTCGGCGTCGAAGACGACCGGCGCGTCGACGCGCTGCGCGGGGAAATCGTGGCCGAAGTGCTGGACGCCGTGGAAGGCATGGCGAAATCCTCGCGCCTCGACGATGCTGCCGTGAAAAACGCCGTCGCCGGAGCCGTCCGCCGCTACCTGAAAGAATACCACGGCAAAAAGCCCGTGATCGAGACGCATGTGATGAGGGTGTGAGGCTCATAGCGGAGTTGTTATGGAAATAAAAGCACTTCTGAATGATTTTGCCACCCGATGTTTTCGTGATATGGCTGATTATGATTATATAGCAGCACGCATGGCATACCGGGCAAGGCTTATCCCTCAATTTCATTGGTCTAGCTTACAGGCGATTGAAAAATATCTGAAAGCGATACTATTATATAATCGAATAAAGGCGCGGGATATAAATCACGACCTTTCTAAAGCACTAGGCCATATAAAAGAACTACCCTTCAAACTTAAGCTCAGTAATTCAAGCCTAGAACTTATTAGGCACCTCGATAAATTTGGTCGCTTTCGATACTTGGAAAGTTCCTTCTACGTATTCGGACCAAAACTTATTGAGCTAGATAAAACGATTTGGGAAATCCGTCGTTATTGTAAGCATATGAATTACCAGTATTCATTTGACGACGGACACACAATAAACGGACTTGATCTTGAATTGGCCAAAATTGAGCAGAGTGACCAACAAATTCCGCAAAAGTTGAGAATAATGGGGGGAGTACTTGAGAAAATTATAGAAAACAAAAGGCACGAAGCGAGAGAGCCCCTATTATGGAGAAACGCTTTTTTTGGCACTAAGGCACGAAATACACTCAAAATACCCATTTATATGGATGGAACAAACGCCCCACTATCACTTCATCCAGAAATTCTTGAAGAGGTGAACAAGTATGTCTATCTGCCAAAAGAAGTCATACAGGCCTATAGAAAACACAAACCAAGAATTTCAGCGAGGGGGACATAATAAAAAGGCTTGAACACTCGTTCGGTCTTTCAATTTCTTAATTTTGCCTTTTTATTATGTCCCCATTGCTTACACGGCTACAGCAATAAACGCGCTGCCATTCAGGAGCAACGAACCATGACACGTCTGTATTGTTTTGCATTGTTCGGCGCGCTTTTTCTTCTCACCGGTTGTGCATCGTATGTGTGGGTCAAACCCGGCGCGACGCAAGCCGATCTTGAGCAGGCCAAAGCCAACTGTATGCTTGAAGGGAATAAAGCCGCGCCGCCGATGGAACATTACGAGCTGGCGTTCGGGGGCAACATCCTTATGACCCAGCGGTGCCACCGCGACCATTGCTTTTGGGAAGAAACGTATTACCCGCCGTATTACCGCCGCGTGGACGAAAACGCGGGGTTGCGCGAACAGGTCACTCGGGCCTGCATGTTCCGCAACGGCTGGGCGGAACAAAAGGTAGAGTAGTCCTTTGCATCCTCCTCAGACCTTGACAAGTCCGCCCCGATGTTATAACATATGTAATAACCTCGAAAGAGCCACGCATGCGCGCAACCATCACCCAAATCGGCAATTCGACGGGCATCATCCTGCCAAAGGAAGTCGCTGCCCGGCTCAAGGCCAAAAAGGGCGGCAGTGTTTATCTTACGGAAACGCCCGACGGCTATGCCATTACGCCCTACGATCCCGATTTCGACACCCAGATGCAGGCCGCGCGGCGCGGCATGGATAAGTACCGCAACGCTTTGCGCAAACTGTCCAAAAAATGAAACGTCATTGGCTTCTTGAGGGCGTAGTTCTGGCCATGAACGACGAACAGGTCGCGGAACACGGCGGCATTGCCGACGTGCGCGACGCGAACCTGCTGGCATCGGCCTTGGCGCGTCCGCAAAATCTTGTGGCCTACGGAAATCCGTCGGTTTTCGATCTGGGCGCCGCCTATGCTTTTGGCCTTATCAAAAACCATCCCTTTCTGGACGGCAACAAACGTACGGGCTTTCTGTCCGCCTATCTATTTCTCGATCTGAACGGTTGGGACTTGTCCGTACCGGAAGCCGAGGCGGTGATAACGGTTGTTGCTCTGGCTAAGGGCAACATGGACGAATCCGGCTTTTCGGCTTGGCTTAAAAAGAACTCCATTAAACGGACGGCCAAAAAGAGATAATGGATGGAAGCATGTCCTGGTATTGCGCCTACGTTGCCGACAAACCGCACCATCAAAGGTATCACGCCACGGAATACGGATTCCCGACGTCGAACGAGCGCGTGCTGTTCGAGCGCTTGGCGCTCGAGATCATGCAGGCGGGCCTGTCGTGGGACATCGTGATGAAAAAGCGCAAGGCACTGAACGCGGCGTTCGACAAGTTCGCTGTGAAAAAAGTGGCTGCGTACACGGCAAAAGACGTCGTGCGGCTTATGAAAGACGAGACCATCATCCGAAACCGCCGCAAGATCGAAGCCATCATCGACAACGCGCGGCGCGTTGTCATGCTACGCAAAACGCATAAGGGCTTCGCCGGATGGCTCGCCGCGTATTACCCACAACCCAAAAAGGCGTGGGATAAACTCTTCAAGCAAACGTTCGTCTTCATGGGGCCGGAGATCGTGAACGAATTCCTCATGGGCATCGCCCTTTTGCCCGGCGCGCATAGGAAAGATTGTCCGGTGTATGCGGAAATCGAAAAGGTTAAGAAGAAAACCCGCCACCATGCCTCGCGTTAACCTTTGGTCGAAATAGTCCGCCACGGTTTCATTCCTTTTTGGCCCTTTGCCGCCACGGTTTCTGTCATTATTGGGGCTTTTTTTATCCCAGTTTTGGGGGCGTATACCGCGCGTTATTAGGGCGCCAAAGAGGTGCCGTTCTCCGCCACGGTCTACCGTGGCGGAATAAAGCCGTCATTAACCGAAAAAAGGAGGTTCGCTATTGCCACCGCGTAGCGTGGCGTTGTTTTACGCCCGGCCGACCTGCTGGGCGATCGTGGCGACGCGGGCCCGCAGGTGCTCGACGGCGGCTACCATGATGTCCTCCTCGGCGCGCATTGTGCGCTGGGTAGAACGGCGGGTTTCGATCAATTCGTCAGCCAGCAGCATGCACGCCAGCATGAACAGACGGCCTTCCGACGTGCTGGGGTTCTTGCTGGCGGCCTCGGCCAGCGTGTTGTCCACCAAACGCACGATCTCCTGCAACCTGTGCTCTTCGCCCACGTCGCAGGCTACGTAATATTCGCGGCCCCGCAGCGTAATGGCGACCTTGGTGGCGGTGGAGGCGGAAGCTGTCATTTTGGCCATGGTTTGGTTCCTCAGTTTCAGTTCCTTAAACTTAGTTTCTGACGACGTGTTCGACGTGTTCGATGGCTTTGTCGAGGCGCGCCGCGACTTTCTGGGCGACGGCGAGGACCTGAGCCTCGCGCGCGCGGCTTTGTTTCAGTTGCTCTTCGCTTTTTTTCATGGCTTCCTTGCGCACCGAAGCGTCAAGGCCGATCCGGTCCTCAAGGGCCGTGATCATCTCATCCAGTTGTTCAAGGGCTGTTTTGAGGCGTTGCATGGGGCAGGCTCCCGAATCTTATGACCCAATCACCCTAAGCGGAACGAATCGGCGCGTCAACAGTTCAGGGAACAGAAGGCAGAGAACAGGAATCAGCAAGCCGGAATAAAGCCTTTTCTGATACCTGTCTTCTGTTGTCTGCATTCCGATATTTGTTGCTTTGACTCGGCATTTTAGGCATGTTCCCCGCATGTTTTTCACATTCCCCAAATGAGATTTTGACCATGTCCTCTCCTGTTGCCGCTTGCGCCGTAAAAACTGTTGCCGATCCCACACATACGATGATGGCTAACGCCGTGCGTGCGCTGGCGATGGATGCGGTCGAGAAAGCCAAATCAGGCCATCCGGGGATGCCGATGGGCATGGCCGACGTCGCGACCGTCTTGTGGCGCAAGTTTTTTAAGTTCGATCCTTTCAATCCCATGTGGCCCGATCGCGACCGCTTCATTCTGTCGGCGGGGCATGGTTCTATGCTGATGTACGCGCTGGCGCATCTTGCGGGTTATCCCAAGATGACGATGGAGGAGATCAAGAACTTCCGTCAGCTTCACAGCCTTACGCCCGGCCATCCGGAACGCGATTTGGACATCGGCGTGGAAATGACCACCGGGCCGCTTGGCCAGGGCATATCGACCAGCGTGGGTTTCGCGCTGGCCGAACGCATTCTGAATGCCCGTTTCGGGAATGATCTGGTCGATCACGTGACCTATGTCATCGCATCCGATGGCGACCTTATGGAGGGCATCAGCCACGAAGCCTGCTCGCTCGCGGGGCATCAGAAACTTGGCCGCTTGATCGTCTTTTATGACGACAACAAAATTTCCATCGACGGGCCGACCTCGCTTTCGTTCACTGAAGACGTTCAGGCGCGATTCAAGGCCTACGGTTGGCATGTTCAGGCGATCGACGGGCATGATCCCGCCGCTATCGCTAAGGCGACGGAAGCCGCGTTGGCCGTGACGGACCAACCTTCGATCATCGCTTGCCGTACGATGATCGGTTTTGGCGCACCGAACAAGCAAAACACCCCCGGTTGTCACGGCTCGCCCCTGGGCGCGGACGAAGTTGCCGCTGTCCGTAAAAACCTGGGCTGGGATTATCCTCCGTTCGAAATTCCGGACGAGGCTCTGAAACCATGGCGCGAGGCTGGCAAGCGAGGCGCAGTCTCCTATGCCGCTTGGGAAAAGCGGCATGCTGCCTCAAACCAAAAAGCCGAATTTGATCGCACGATCAACGGTGATCTTCCGGCTGATTTCGATAAAACGATCCTGCAACTCAAACAAAAAATCGCGACAGAAGCACCCAAGCATGCTACGCGCCAATCGTCCGGCAATACGTTAGCTGCGCTTGCGCCCATTATGCCAGAGCTTATCGGCGGATCGGCCGATTTAACCCCCTCGAACAATACGTCCGTCAAAGGGTTCGGACCGATTGCTGCGCCATCCTACAAAGGCCAGTACATTCATTTCGGGGTGCGTGAGCACGGCATGGCCGCCGCCATGAACGGTATGGCTCTGCACGGCGGAATCGTTCCGTATGGCGGGACTTTCCTTCAATTCGCCGATTACAGCCGCCCCTCAATTCGCCTTGCCGCGCTCATGAAACAACGCGTCGTATTCGTTATGACTCACGACAGCATCGGGCTTGGCGAAGACGGGCCTACGCACCAACCTGTGGAACATCTGGCCGCCTTGCGCGCGATCCCCGATTTGTTGGTCTTCAGGCCGTGCGATGGCGTCGAAACGGCGGAATGCTGGGAAATCGCCCTGAAAACCAAGGATGCGCCCAGCCTGTTGGCCCTGTCGCGCCAAGGCTTGCCGACCGTGCGTCAGGCGGGCAACGACAACCTGTCAGCGCGTGGCGCATATGTGCTATCCGAGGCTGAAGGCAAGCGTCAGGTGACTATCCTCGCCACGGGTTCCGAAGTCATGCTGGCCTTGCAGGCGCGTGAGCGACTTCAAAAAGAGGGCATTGCCGCCGCCGTGGTTTCCATGCCGTGCTGGGAGTTGTTTGACCGTCAAGGCGCGGCCTATCAAGCGTCGGTGCTTGGTACGGCTCCGCGCGTGGCCGTGGAGGCAGGAATCCGCATGGGCTGGGATCGCTATCTCGGCGAAAAAGGCGTGTTCATAGGCATGCATTCCTTCGGGGTGTCGGCTCCTGCCGAAAAGCTTTACGAGCATTTCGGGATTACGACGGACGCAGTCGTGAAAGCGGTCAAATCTCTTCTCAAATAACGAGGGTTACATGCCACGGGAAAAAGGTATCGACGAAATCGAGGTTCACGTGGCGACGTTGTGTTTTGAGGAGCAAGATGGCACGCAACGCGTGTTGATAGGCAAGCGTGCGCCGCACCGGAAAATCTATCCCGACTTGTGGGAATGCGGGGGCGGGCAGGTGCGCAAGGGCCAGACGTTTCAAGACGCCGTGAAAGCCCAAATGCGTGACGAATTCGGCCTCGATGTCGATGTTCTGTTTTCGTTGAACGATTACAAGATAGAAACCGAAGGCAAAGTCATTCCCGGTATGCGTTTCGTGTGCCGACCCAAATCCAGCCAAAAGGCCAAAATCAGCAGTTCTGAACACACAGAAATAAAATGGGTAACCGTCGAAGAAATACGGACTTACGACCTGATTCCGGGACTTATGCAGGACGTGCGGATGGCCCTTGATTGGCAAACCAAATTGGTTAAAGCGGCTTAATCTCCGTTTTTGCATTTCCGGCCGAAAAGGGCTAAAAAACCCCCGTATTTCACACCCCAGCCTGATGAGGATGACATGACGGTACGCGTAGCTATCAACGGTTTTGGACGCATCGGACGTCTGGTTTTGCGGGCGATGATTGAATCAGGCCGCAAGGATATCGAGGTTGTGGCCATCAACGATTTGGCTGATGCCAAGACCAACGCACATTTGTTGAAATATGATTCCGTGCATGGGCGTTTTCCGGCCTCGGTCGAGGTGGACGGCAACGATCTCATCATCAACGGCGCGCGCGTCAAGGGCCTGCAAGAAGCCGATCCGACCAAGCTCGGTTGGGGCGCGATGAACGTCGATGTCGCCATGGAATGTTCGGGTCGCTTTACAAAACGTGACGACGCGGGTAAGCACCTTGCGGCTGGCGCGAAGAAGGTGCTGATTTCGGCCCCCGCGACGGATGAAGACATCACGATCGTTTATGGTGTGAACCACAATGAATTGAAGGCCAGCCACAACATCGTTTCGAACGCGTCGTGCACCACAAACTGTTTGGCGCCGGTAGCTTATGTGCTGAACAACCTCGTTGGCATTGAGCATGGTTTTATGACGACGATTCACTCGTACACGGGCGACCAACGCGTCGTGGACACGGCGCACAAGGATCTGCACCGCGCGCGCGCGGCGGCGATGAACATGATACCGACGTCGACAGGCGCCGCGAAAGCCGTTGGCAAGGTGTTGCCGGCGCTTAAGGGCAAGCTGGACGGCACGGCCATCCGCGTGCCGACGCCGAACGTTTCGGTGGTCGATCTGGCGTTTGTGGCGGGGCGCGCAACAACGGTGGAAGAGATCAACAAGGCGATCAGCGAGGCTGCCAACGGCGCGCTTAAGGGCGTGTTGGGCGCGTACAGCGAGCCCCTCGTTTCCATGGACTTCAACCACGATCCGCGCTCCTCAATTTTCGCGCTCAACGAGACAAAGGTTATGGCGGGAACGTTCGTGCGTATCCTGACGTGGTACGACAACGAATGGGGCTTTTCGAACCGCATGGGCGACACAGCCATCGCGATGATGGCGGCGAAGTAAGCGGCTTTCTTAACGACCCCTGACTTATTTCGGGGGAGCCCAGAAAACGCTTATCCCGGCGAAAGCCGGGATCCAGTGATAATAAACCCAAGCGTTTTGTTGGGGTTATTTCTTACGCCGATGCCGCGACGCATCGCTCGATGCCGCCAAGATCATTGTGGATGGTGACTTTCGTGAAGCCGTTCTTGAGGAAGAGTTCTTTCACGGCTTCGGCTTGCCCTTGTCCGACTTCGAAAACGGCAAAGCCGTTCGGATTCAGGAACAACGGAAGTTGTGGAATGAGGAAGCGATAGACATCGAGACCATCCTCGCCGCCGTCGAGCGCTTCGTGCGGGTCAAAGTCGCGCACTTCCGGCATGAGGTTCGGGATGTCGCCGCACGCGATATAGGGCGGGTTACTGATGATGACGTCGAACGTTTCACCGAGTCCTTCCAGCCAATAATTCACCCGAAATGCGGCACGTTCAGCAAAGCCGAGGCGCCCAGCGTTAAGGCGCGCTTGTTCCACGGCTCTAGGGGAAATATCGACGCCGAGTCCAGTGGCGTTCGGCCATTTGCTGAGGAGCGCGAGCAACAGGCAGCCGGAACCCGCGCCGATATCAAGAACATTGGGCGACAGGCTTTTCGTTTTTGCCAAGGCTTCGGCGGACATCTTGGCGCTTGACGTCAAGGTTTCCATTTTTGCCAAAGCCGTTTCCACCAACGTTTCGCTGTCGGGGCGTGGCTCAAGCGTGGCTTCGTTGAGGCCAATCGGCAGGCCCCAAAACTCGCGTTCGCCGATGATGCGCGCGACGGGCTCGCGTTTGGCGCGACGGTCGATGAGGCGGTAAATGGCGGCGATTTCCTCGGGCTTCATGACGCGCTCGGCCTGCGTCATGATCTGCATGCGGTTGCAGCTCAGAGCATGTGCGGCAAGAAGGCGCGTGTCGAGCTGAGGATTGTCGACGCCCGCTTCTTTCAGGCGTTGTTGCGCGATCTGGAGGATGTCCTTGAGGCGTTTATCGGGGAAGAGGTTTGTCATGCGTTTCTTCAGCCGCCTTGCATTACTGTTTATTCAACGCCGCCATTTTTTCTGCCTCGTCCTGCGTGATGAGGGCGTCGATGAACTCGTCCAGCGCGTTGGCATTAATCACGTCGTCGATCTTGTAAAGCGTCAGGTTAATGCGGTGGTCGCTGACGCGGCCTTGCGGGAAATTGTAAGTGCGGATGCGTTCGCTGCGGTCGCCTGTGCCCACCTGTTCCTTGCGTGTGGCGGAATAGGCGGCATCGCGGCTGCTGCGCTGCTGTTCATAAAGGCGAGCGCGCAAGACCTTCATCGCTTTGGCGCGGTTCTTGATTTGCGAGCGTTCTTCCTGCATCGCAACGACGATGCCCGTGGGCATGTGCGTGATGCGCACGGCGCTTTCGGTCTTGTTCACATGCTGGCCGCCCGCACCGCTTGAGCGGTACACGTCGATGCGTAAGTCCTGCTCGTTGATGTTGATGTCTACGTCTTCCATTTCGGGAAGAACGGCAACGGTGGCCGTGGAGGTATGCACGCGGCCTTGGCTTTCCGTTTGCGGCACGCGCTGGACGCGGTGTACGCCGCTTTCGAACTTTAATCGCGCGAACACGCCACGACCGCTGATGAGCGCCGATCCTTCTTTCAGGCCGCCGAGGTCGTTTTCCGACAATTCCAAAACCTCGAAACGCCAGCCTTTGAGGGCGGCATATTTGCGGTACATGTCGAAGAGCACTGCGCCGAAAAGCGCGGCTTCAAGCCCGCCCGCGCCAGCGCGTATTTCCAGAATGGCGTTGCGATCGTCCGCGATGTCCTTGGGCAGCAACATACGCTGCACCTGTTTTTCGAGCGCGGGGATTTTCTGGCGCAAGGCGTCAATTTCTACTTGCGCTTCGGCGTGCATTTCGGGATCGGCGAGCATCGCTTCGGCATCGGCCTGTTCCTGACGCGCCTTTTGCAGTTCCTGTATGGCCTCGGCGACTGGCGTGAGATCGGAATATTCCTTGGATAATGTGGCAATTTGCTCGGCCGCAAGGTTTTGCGCCGACAGCAAGTCGCGCAATTCGTCGTGCCGCGCCAGAACGCGCTCTAAGGTATCGGTGAGGGACATGGGGCGTCAGGGATCAATGCATATAATTGTTAGCGGATGTAGTATATAACGCCAGCCGCGCCAGAACGCAAAAGAACGGATGCGAAACGGGATGTATTATAATTTATTGCATAAGGTCACACTAAGTGTTACTTATAGCTAATATTGGAAGGTGGGCCATGCCGCAGACAAAAGGCGTTAAACTTGACGAAAAGACCCAACAAAGGTTGGCTGCGCTAGCGCGCATCCGCGACAGATCGCCGCATTGGCTCATGTGCAAGGCCATCGAAACCTATTTGGAACGCGAAGAAAAATATGAGCGCGAAAAACGCGAGGATATGGAGCGGTGGGAACATTATCTGCTGACCGGCGAAGCCGTATCCCATGATAAAGCCACGGCATGGTTGAAGAATTTGGCGCAGGGTAAGGTTACGTCTTGTCCAAAATCAAAATAAAATGGCTTTCCGAAGCGCTGGCCGACATTGAACGGCTTTATGCCTTTTTACACAAAAAGAATCCGATTGCGGCGGCGCGGGCGGCAAAGGCTATACTGGAAGGCTCCGGATTTCTTAAATCGATGCCCGACGCCGGCCGTCCCATGGAAGACGATACAGGACGGCGCGAATGGTTCATCCCTTTTGGCGCGGGGGCTTACGTGTTGCGCTATATGCGAGATGAGGACGATACGCTTGTCGTCATTCGCGTGTGGCACAGCAAGGAAAGCCGGATGCAATAGACAATATTTGGTAGGCGAAGTACTACCGTGGAAGGCGGTTCTGCCTTTTCCTAAAATGAATTTAGTCTAGAAGGGGTTTCTTTCCGAAAGACCGCCAAGAATATTTTTGGCGTGGTTCAAATATCCATCGTGTTTTGCACGACGTTTGTTAAGTTCCTGAATAACCCGCTCTATTAATCCATGTCTATCATTTTTCAGTTTTTGCATTCCGTCCTCACATTGTTGCAAGGGGGAAAAACCACTCTTTATTGAATTACAAAGAGAGCAACTGAAAACATGATTGTTTGAATCATGAATGAACTCAGGGAAGATTGTTTTAGGCAGCAAGTGATCCAAGTTTATGGCCCAATAACCAGTCGAATCTTTCAATAAGTCATTTTCACAGTATTCACAGTTGCCTCGCGCCCGAACGCAGGCAAAAGCAAGACTCTTGCTGAAGTTGGCTTGTGTATGAAGTTCAGCGATGGCTTTGTTTTCTTTTTCCGTCGGCACAAATGTCATATCTTTTGTTCCTCAAGAATGCTTGATCCCCATCCTCCCCACATAATCCTCAACCAACTGCACAAGGTGTTCGACGACGTCGGTGTCCTTGATGCGGTGGTCGGGCTTGCCGTCGATGTAAATCTGGGCCGCACCGCCGCCGCCGCCCGTGATGCCGATGTTCGTGTGCATCGCTTCGCCGGGGCCGTTCACGACGCAACCCATGACGGAAAGAGAAATCGGGGCGGTGATGTGGGCGAGGCGTTGTTCGAGTTCTTCGGTGATTTTGATGACGTCGATCCCGCGCCGCGCGCATGTGGGGCATGAGACGATGCTGATGCCGCGGCTGCGCAAGCCGAGCGATTTCAGCATGTCGAAGCCGACGCGGATTTCTTCGACCGGATCGGCGGACAGCGACACGCGGATTGTGTCGCCGATGCCTTCGGCCATCAAGATGCCCATGCCGATGGAGCTTTTCACCGTGCCGGTGCGCAAGCCGCCTGCCTCGGTGATGCCGAGATGGAGCGGGTAATCGCACGCTTTGGCCAACGCGCGGTAAGACGCGATGGCGAGGAAAACATCCGATGCTTTCACGCTAATTTTGAATTCGTGGAAGTCGTGATCCTGAAGGAGTTTAGCGTGGCTCATGGCGCTTTCGACCATCGCTTCGGGGCAGGGTTCACCGTATTTTTCGAGCAAGTCCTGTTCCAGCGAAGCGGCGTTGACGCCGATGCGGATGGAGCAGCCGTGATCTTTCGCGGCCTTCACGACCTCGCCCACGCGCTCGTGCGAGCCGATGTTGCCGGGGTTGATGCGCAGGCACGCCGCGCCCGCTTCGGCGGCTTCGATGCCGCGTTTGTAGTGAAAATGGATGTCGGCCACGATGGGCACGTTCACGCCTTTGACTATTTCTTTTAACGCTGCGGTGGATTCTTCGTTCGGGCACGAAACACGCACGATGTCCGCGCCGACGGCTTCGAGCTCCTTGATCTGGGCGATGGTGGCTTGGGGGTCGGACGTGAGCGTGTTCGTCATCGACTGCACGGCAACCGGCGCGTCGCCGCCCACGGGAACCTTGCCGACCATGATTTTGCGGGATTTACGGCGGGCTATGTTGCGCCAAGGATGAAGATCGTTGCTCATGAGATTCTCTTTTTATCGACAGAAAGGCTAAGCTTATAACGCCGAATGCGCGAATGCGCCAAGCGTTCTAATCCGCAGTCGGGGTTTTGCGTTCCTTGAGCTTATCGCCGTCCAGCGGCACGTTGCGGACGATGCGCGAGTCGGCGCCGAGCGGCGGCAGGTCAATCCCATCCACGGAAAGGACAATACCCGATCCGTTGCCGGTCGTGAGCCTCAGACCTTTGGTGCCGGGCACATTGTAAACATCGCCGGGGTTCATGATTTTGTCGAATACCGTGTTGCCGTTTTTGTCGGCGACAAGCACCCATGTCTCCTTTTCCGCGCGCACGACGATACGGGAACCGGAGGCAGAGCCGTAGACCTGTCTCTTGGGTTGCCCGGCATCATTGAGCGGCGGCAATTCGATCGCTGCGATTTCGTCGGCTCTGGGCTTGGGCTGATCCGCGGGTTTTCCGCCTTCGGGCATAACCTTTTCTGCGACAGCAAGCGTTTCCGGAACGGGGTTTTTCGCAGGCAGCGGTTCGGCGGGAGGCATTGCAACAGGCAGCGTGATGGACTCAATTTTGGGATTGGCCTGAACCGGGGCTGCCGTTGCTGCGCTAGGCGGCGATTCCGGAGCGGCCACGATTACGGCTGGGGTTTCATTGACCGCAGTCGTTGTTGGCGCGGGTTCCGGCGAAACTTGCGCCGTTTGTGGCATCGGCGGCGGCGCGTCGACAGCCGTGCGGCTCGATGATGACAAGCCATACCACAACGCGTAAAGCAGCAGAACGGCGGCGGTCGCGCCGATGAGAATGGCGGCAGTCGGCGCGCGTCCTTCCGAAATCGGCTGAGGCATGTTGAGCTGCGGCTTGCGGCGGCGGCCTGCCATTTCACGGCGGTATTGTTCGATCGCTTTCACGCTGTCGAGGCCGAGGTAGTTCGCGTATGTACGCAAGAAGCCGATCACATAAGCGTCGGCCGGAAATTCTTCGTACCGGCTGTTCTCAAGCGCGGCGAGAAAAGTCGGGCGGATGCGCAGAAAATCCGATATCGTATATAGGTTTTCCCCGCGTTGTTGCCGTGCGCTGCGCAGAAGGTCGCCGAGTCTGTCCTTTTCTTGGGTTGTGTGTTGTGCGTAAGAAGGGGGCGCACGCCGGTAAGCCTCTGTTTCATCCGGCGTATTATCTTCATGCCGGGCGGATTCGGGCTGCGATTCCTCGTAGTCATCCTCGCGCGGCCATTCCTGGCGTGGGGACTGTGAGCGGTGGTTGCGCTTAGGTGAGGACATCGGGACCTGAAATTGGGTTAAACTAATGTCTATTTAGGCAATTTCGACCAAAAAGGCAAATAAACCTGTATGTTAGGGGTTTTCCATTAGGGTTATGTTAAGGGATAACCCCCTAGACTTAAAGGCCCGAATTTGTCGAGATTTTGACGATGCCTGCTACGCTAAAGCCGCGGCAAAAACACCCAAATAAGCCGCCAAAACGCGATCTCATAAGCGTATTATTCGGTTGGGCCTATATTATCGTGGCCATCAGCCTGATCGTTTTGCTATTGACCCATTCCCAGCCTCAGGGCCGCCTGATCTGCGAGAAAAATACACTGGCGCCCCCTCTCACGGGCTTCGGAACCTGCCGCGAAGAAAAACAGTAATTTACCATAAAGTTAAGACATGATTTTACGCTCTCGACGAGCCCGATTTTTGCTATAAGGACTGTGGGAGGTTGGCGGTGGGCGAATCCCGTGCCAACCCGGTCAGATCCGGAAGGAAGCAGCCGTAACACGTTTCGGTTCGGGTCGCCGTCCAATCTCCCACCAAGATAAAGATCAGGAATCAGCATTCAGATGTCCGTGTGCTTTTTTTCTGGCCCCTGACCCTTGACCCCTGACCCCTGACCCCTGGATGAACGAGCTTTTCCAAGACAGCGAAACGCCCTCAACCGCTTACCGCGTTCTGGCGCGGAAATACCGGCCTGCGACGTTCGAGGAATTGATCGGGCAGGAGGCGATGGTGCGCACGCTCTCGAACGCCATCGAGGCGGGTCGGTTGCCGCACGCGTGGATGCTGACGGGGGTAAGGGGGATCGGCAAGACGACGACGGCACGTCTTATTGCCCGCGCCCTGAACTGTGCAGGCTCCAAGGGCAAGAACGAAGGGCCAACGATTCATCCCTGCGGCAAGTGCGATGCATGCAAAGCGATTGCCGAAGATAGGCATGTGGACGTTCAGGAAATGGACGCCGCGTCGCGCACAGGCGTGGACGATATCCGCGACATTATCGACGGCGTGCGTTATGGCCCTGTGTCGGCGCGCTATAAAATCTACATCCTCGACGAAGTCCACATGCTCTCGAAAAACGCCTTCAACGCGTTGCTCAAAACGCTCGAAGAACCGCCGCCGCATGTGAAGTTCATTTTCGCGACCACCGAAATCCGCAAGGTGCCGGTGACCGTGCTGTCGCGCTGCCAGCGTTTCGATCTGCGCCGCATCGACAGCGCAATGCTGACGCAGCATTTCATGAACATCGTCGCCAAGGAAAAAGCCAAGGCGGAACCCGAAGCGATTAAATTGATAGCCCATGCAGCAGATGGTTCCGTGCGCGACGGACTGAGCCTGCTTGATCAGGCAATTTCGCGCGGCAACGGCAAAGTGATTGAGTCCGACGTGAAAGACATGTTGGGTCTCGCCGACCGTGGCAAAAGCCTGGTTTTGTGCCGCCAATTGTTGCGCGGCGAGATGGCCGCCGCGCTGGGCACGTACGACGCGCTCCAGCAGGTCGGCACCGATCCGTTGCAAGTTTTGCAAGATTTGGCGGAACTGATTCACGAGCTGACGCGTGCGCAAATCATCACGGACTATGCGGCCTCGCCCGACGTTCCGGAAGCCGACCGCGCGATGCTGAAAGATTTATCAGACATCAAGGTTCCTGCATTGGCTCGCGCGTGGCAGATTTTGCTCAAGGGCATCGGAGAAGTTCAATATGCGTCGAACCCCGTTCATGCGGCGGAGATGGTACTCATCCGCTTGGCTTATGCCTCCGAGCTGCCGACGCCGGCCGATCTTGTGAAGCAGTTGCGGGATCAAGCAACGGCTGCGCCAACTAGTGCTCCTTCGTCCATGCCAAAAGGCGGCGCCGCATCGCGTGGCTCAGTCGCCTTGGCGCACGCACAAGAAGTGGCGCCCGCGCAGGCTACGCCCATGACGCAACCCGTGGCCTCGTCGCAGCCAATGCCGTCGACTTTCCACGAGGTTGTGGCGTTGTTTGCTGCGAACCGCGAAGGCGGACTGCACGCACAGCTCGCCAACTTCGTGCATGTCGTGCGATGCGAGCCTTGCCGTCTTGAAGTGCGGCTGGAGCCGGGGGCGTCGACAAACCTCATCAATCGCGTCAGTCATTTTTTGAACCTGTGGACAGGCCAACGCTGGATGGTGTCCGTCGTCGAACAGCCTGGCGCGCCGACGTTGGCCGAAGAGGAAAAAGCCGCGGAAGAGGCTCACCAAGCTCGCGTTCGTTCGCATCCTTTGATGAAAGCTGTGATGACGGCTTTTCCAAGCGCGAAGATCATTGCCCTTAAGCCGAAAGAAGTTGTTCTAGAATCGCCCGTGTACGAAGATAAAGAAACCGACGACGAAACCTTAATGCCAAACGAAGAAACCGAGGAAACATGATGAATATCGGCCAAATGATGAAACAAGTGCAGGACATGCAAGCCAAGATGGCTCAGATGCAGGAAAAGCTCGGCGCTGTCGAAGTGTCCGGCCAGTCTGGCGGCGGCATGGTACAGGCCACGATCAACGGTAAAGGGGAACTCCGCAAGGTTAAGCTCGACCCCAAGCTCGTCGATCCAGCCGAAATTGAAGTGCTGGAAGATTTGATTGTCGCCGCGTGCAACGATGCCAAGACAAAAATGGACGCCGAAATCGCCAAGGAAACGGAAGCAATGATGGGCGGCATGAAACTGCCTCCGGGCCTGAAATTACCCCTTTAACCATAAGGATTTGTTCGTGTTGTTTTGATGGCACAAAACCGTTATAAAGCCTCTCGGATTATTATTAACCGGATGTTTGGGCTTTTTTGATGAGCAAATTTGAAAATCTGGGCGAATCTCGCGACGCGATCTTTAATCCATATGCTATGGAATGGGGCGACAATGACTACTGTGTTGGGAAGTCAACGGAAAAAGACGGACCAACGCTAACGGAATCGGCGCCAGCCCCCAAAAGGAGTTATCAGGGCGAAGTCTCCGGCATTTTTACGCAATATATCCAACAAATTAAAGACATCCCGATTTTGACTCGGGAGGTAGAATTTGCCTTGGGGGAACAAGTTTTCAAGGGCCGCCGCTTGATCTTAGAGGTGTTATGCGGAATGCCGCACACTTTGCAAAGCGATATCAAGAACTGGTTTCTTAAAGCCGTAGAAAAGCCATTTTCGGCAAAAAACTATTTTGATATTCCAAGTTCAATAGGAGAGGAAGCACAGCATCAGTATAAACAAGCCAAGACTGAAGGCAGTGCGCCGCTTCAAAAGAAGGACTATGAACAACGCTTAATCAAAGAAACGGCCTTCAAAATTTTATCTGCCATCGAAGCCTTCGAATCGTGGAAAGAAAACCGCCAAAACACGCCAGCTAACGGTGATGGGCTTGCTTCCGAGCAAGCATTGCGGTCCAAATTATCAATTCTCGTGGACAGCATTTTGTTGATGAGGCCTAAAGATAGAATTTTATGCAAACTTGCCAATCAGATACGGTTATCACTTAATGGCGATAAAGCAAAAAGCAGTCTTGAAATGGGACTGCGCATGATTGAAGAAGCGAAGGCTAAGCTTTATCGGAGCAATCTGAAACTTGTCGTTTCCAACGCGAAGGCGTTTTCTCCGTTAGGTCTTGAGATTATGGATTTGGTACAAGAAGGAAACGTAGGGCTGTTTTCCGCTGTAGACAAATTCGACCATCGGCAAGGCATAAAATTTTCAACATATGCCTCATGGTGGATACGACAAGCCATATTGAGAGGGCGATCCGATCAGACTCAACGAATTTATATTCCGCCTGATGTAAGGATGATTATAAATGCCGTTCGGGAAGCAGATAGATTTATTCAAGCCGAGCATGGCAGACCAGCGACCTTTGAAGATCTGGTTTCGATAACGCGCTTTAAGCCTCACCGAGTGCGGTTGGCTTTAGACGTCATGAAACTTCAAAATTTGGAGGAGCTTGACGCATCCATTTCTAGCGATGACGACTCCCCATTGATTGGCTTTCTCAATAAGAGTGGCCCAAGCCCTCTGGATAGAGTAGCCGAAAAACAGTCGAAGCAAAAGTTGTTCGAGGCCTTCGCGAAATTGACTCCGAAAGAAGAAAAAATCATGCGACATCGCTTGGAAGGATTGACATTGCAAGAAATAGGAGAATTTTTCGGGCAAACGCGCGCCAACATGCTTGTGGTAGAGGGCAGGGCGATGCGGAAGCTTAGGCGCGATCCTGTGCTTCTAGAGTTATGGTCGGAAGGAACAGAAATAGCAAAGCCTGCGCTAAAGCAAGGGATGAGACAGGGGGCAAACGGCATAAATCGGCAGGCGACGGAAGAAACTGAGATTTCATCATCCGTTTTTCCGAGGAGCCAGGGGAAAAAGGGTTCAAACATTGTAACAGGGGGTTCAAAAATGGCCGATGCCTTTAGAAGAGCTTTGTCTCGCCTTGACCGCGCATAACATCGTGGTGCGTTCCGTTAGCCACTTGATGTGCGTTTGAAAATATTTATAAACGTTTAGAGCGCAAAGAAAAAGGCTAGAAAAAATATAGACGCACTTTGACGGAACCTTAAATCGCTTTGTTATCTCCACTCGACCATCTCTCTCAACTGCTTGCCAAGCTTCCTGGCCTTGGGCCGCGGTCGGCGCGGCGGGTGGTGCTGTATTTACTTAAACGCCGCGAAGCGTTGATGTTGCCGTTGGCCGAAGCGATGCAGGTCGCGGCACATCAGGTGCAGGCATGTTCCCTTTGCGGCAATCTGGGAGGCAAAAATCCCTGCGAAATTTGCGAGAACCCCAATCGTGACCGCAACGTGATCTGCGTCGTCGAAGATGTGGCCGATCTGTGGGCGCTGGAGCGCAGCCGCGCGTTTCGCGGCCTTTACCATGTTTTGGGCGGCACGTTGTCGGCCTTGGAAGGCGTTCGTCCAGGCGATTTGCGGATTGAAGGCCTGCTCGATCGGCTGAAGGAAGGCTCAGTGCGTGAGGTAATTTTGGCTCTGAACGCTACCGTTGAGGGGCAGACAACGGCGCATTACCTTACAGAACGTTTAACATCGTTTGACCTCTCGCTCTCGCGGCTGGCGCACGGCCTGCCGGTCGGCGGCGAACTGGATTATCTGGACGACGGGACGCTCACGGCGGCTTTACAGGCGCGCCGAAAATGTGCCGAAGGCTAACCTTTTGATTTGCCTTTAATCATTGAAGCTTAGCCCGAATTCACCTAGTCTTAACGAACATCGTGAAGGATGGGGCTGGAAGGTCGTTTAAATATTACTGAAGTAAAGTCCGGCAGGGCAGGAGAGGGTAATCCGTGAATATTGGTCTCGTGGTAAATGCTCGCGGCAAGCTGTGCCTTGTGCATGACGAGCCTTTTGAAGCTACGCCCCTGTGGGTCGCTTATCATGTCGATAAACGGCAGCTGGAAATCATTTACGACACGGGCGGCACGTTCCCAATCGACTGGGAAGCAACGGACGAAATGAACAGCTATTTGCTGCGGATCAACAAGATCCTCATTATCCGCATGGAAAACCGCAAACCGGTTGAAGGTTACGACACAAGTTTTCTCCGTCTTAAAGACGGACGCGCCATTGATTAAAAGATACTTAGGGGCATTGCCATGATCGATTTCGACTACGAAAGCGAAGAAGAAAAAGAAGAACGCCGCAAAAAAGAAGGCGAGGGCAAGAAAGAGGGCGCAGGCGCGCTTGGCCGCGCCAAGGCCCCTGTATCCGACGCCGCTTTCGAGTTGATGAAAAAATTCGGCTTGCCGAAGGAAAAAATCGCCGAAATCCTGCGCACGTGGGCGCATTTGGTGGGCGATCAGCTCGTCCGTCGCTTGGCGGAATATGGACGCGAGGGACTGGCGCGCGCTTCGGCGCACATTCAAGTTCTGTTCGACGCCAAGAAGGGGTTCGCGATCGTCACGAACTTTTTAGCGCACTTGACCGAACGCAACGTTTTGGGACTCAAGGCTTCGCCCGACCAAACGCCGAAGCCGAGGTAAACGCCGTCAGCTTTTTTGCGAATTAGCCGTTCCCGCGCCGTGCAGCGAGTTCATGCGCGCGATTTGCTTGTCGATATATGAGTTGATCGCGCCGATGCGGTTTTCGCGGATCAGCGCGCGCACGGGGTCGCCGTTGTTGTTCTCTTCCGTCGTTACATACCGCAAGTAGGGGCCTGCTGAACTCAGCATTTGGTGCATGGCGCTCGTAAGGCCTTGGGCTAGAATGAAGTTGGCCGACGACCCCATGCTTTGCTCGGCAAGGTGCATCAAGCCCATCAAGCTTTCCTCGATCGATCCGGCGTGGATCGTCGTGATGACCAAGTGTCCCGTCGTAGAAGCCCTTAAAATTTGCTCTGCCGCGCGCGGCGAACGGACTTCGCCCACCAGCAAAAATCGCGGCGTCCAGCGCAAGGCGCGTTTTAAGGGAGTCGCCCAATCTTCGTTTTTGTCGACTTGAACCTGATAACAATAGCCGTAATCGCCAACGGGCCCGTCGAGCGAATATTCAACGGGATCCTCTACAGTGATGCCCACGCCGCCGAAGTTTTTAAGATAGTCGGCGATGAGCGCGAACGATGATGTGGTTTTTCCGTGGCCCGTAGCGCCGGAAATGACGATCAGGCCATCGCGTTGTCCGAGGCGGCGCAAGTGCGTGCAGATATGCGGGGCGAACGACAGTTCTTCAAGCGTCGGCACGCGGGAGCTGATGCGCCGCAAGATGACCCATTCCTCGCCGTTCGCCAGACGCTGGTAGGAGAGGCGAAAACGCATGTCGTCGTATTCATAGGAAGAATCGGGGTTGTCGATCTGGCCCTTCAGCTCGCTGGCGATAGTCTTGACTTCCGCGCGGTAATCGTCCGGCAAAACGCGCGTCCAGTTGTTGGTGTAATCGCGCGCATGGCTCCGGTAACGCGCCTTACCCGCTTCGTCGATGCGTATGTAAAGATCCATGAACGCAAGGTCGCGCAAGCGTTTTGTTGGTGTTCCGGAATCCAAAGGCGTTGTTGCCATGGCTAAGATTCTCCACTCAGGCTTTCTTGGGCGGCAAAGGCGGCAAAGGCCCGTGACCGCCTAGCGGCGGCAGGCCGGATTTTTGTATCGGCGGCAAGGGTTGCGGGTTGCTGGTGGGGTTGCTCAAACGCGCCGCGATGCGGTCGATGTAGGTCGAAATCATCGTCACCTTGCCTTCGCGGATTAGCGTGCGGATCGGGTCGCCCGGCGCGTTTTCTTCCGTGAAAAGATATTTGATGAAAGGTCCGTCTTCCTTCAAGGTCTGGAACAGCAGCGCGGTCAAGCCCTGCGCGAGGATATTGGTTACGCTTGGTCCCATCGACTGTTCGCCAAGATAAAGCACTTCCATCAGAGCATCTTCAGGCGTTCCGGCGTCGACCGTCGTAATGATGGTATGGCCCGTCGTTGCCGCGCGGAGCAGGATTTCGGCGACTTGCGGCGTACGGATTTGTCCCGCAAAAATGCAATCCGGCGCCCAGGCCAAAGCCCTCTCAAGACAGGCGGCCCAGTCCTGGTCGGACGAGGGCTCGATCTGGAAACATTGGCCGCTCTCCCCGTGGCGGCCCTTCAGATTGTATTCAATGGGCGATTCAATCGCGATAGCCGTGCCGCCGTAGGAGGTGAGATAATCGGATAACAGGGACGAAGCCGTCGTGGTTTTGCCCTGTCCTGCTGCCCCCGCGATAAGGATAAGGCCATCCCGTTGGCCCAACCCGTGAAGGTGGTTCACCATATGTTGCGCGTAGCCGAGTTGGTTGAGCGCGGGAATGGTCGTTGAAATGCGGCGCGCACAAATCCAATCGCCGCCGTCGGCCATCGTCTGGCGCGATACGGAACAACGAACGCCGTCAAACTCAATTATGCCGTTTTTGTCGCTCATCGTCGCGGCGTTTACGGCGGCGCAGAATTTTTCGAGAACGGGCAGAAATTCTTCCGGCGCGAGACGGTTGGGCTGGCTTTGTCCCTTTTCTTTTGAGCGGTACAAGGGGCGTTCTGTCCCGTCAGGCCGCAAGTAAAGATAGATAAATGGCAATTCTGCCAACGTCGCCGCCATGTCCTTATGTCCTACGCTTTGGGTGCCGCGGATTAGACGAGTCGCCAATGCAGCGGCTTGTCATCCTGGAAGGGTACTATTTCTGCGTTAGAGGCTGTTAAAATCGGCTTAAGGGGGGTGAGGGGAGAGGAGGGAGATTGCTCGAGCGTAAGCGTGCTGTCAGCCGTTGTTATGCCGTAGAAAGCCGGGCCGTTCAGGCTCGCGAAGGCTTCGAGGCGGTCAAGAGCGCCTGCGTCCGCAAAGACCTGGGCATAGAGGGCTAAGGCATTGATATGCGTGAAACATCCGGAGCTGCCGGCGGCGGTTTCCTTGGCGGCGCGGGGGTGGGGAGCCGAGTCTGTGCCGAGGAAGAACATCGTTCCGCCGGATGTGGCGGCGGCGATCAAGGCCTGCCTGTCGGCTTCCCTTTTGGCCACGGGCATACAGTAAAAATGGGGGCGCAGGCCATTTTTTAGCATATCGCTGCGGGTGATGCGCAAATGATGCGCTGTGATCGTGGCCGCCAACGCGCCGCTTTGGCCTTCCGCGAGCACGTAATCCACGGCCTGACGTGTCGTTATGTGCTCAAAGACTATTTTCAAGGACGGAAAATGACGCCTTAGCGGCGTTAAAACGCGGTCTATGAACGCAATTTCGCGGTCGAAGACGTCGACGTTGTCGTCGGCCACCTCGCCGTGGACGGAAAGGGGCATTCCGATAGCCTGCATTTTCTCGAGAACGGGGGCGAGCGCCTGAATGTCCGTGACCCCTAGTTCCGAGTTTGTCGTGGCGTTGGCCGGATAAAGCTTGGCTGCGGCAAGAACGCCATCCTTGAAGCCCTGCCCCAGATCGCTCGGAAACGTGTGGTCGGTGAGGTAAACGGTCATAAACGGCGTGAAATCCATGCCTGGCGGCAGGGCCGCGATTATCTCGTCGCGGTAAGCCATGGCCATTGCCGTGGTGGTCACAGGCGGTTTCAGGTTGGGCATGACCACGGCGCCGCAGAAATTGAGGGCCGCATGCGGCAAAACGGCTTTTAAAACATCTCCGTCGCGTAGGTGTGCGTGGCCGTCGAAGGGTTTTTTGAGGGTAAGGCGCATAGAGGGGTCGGGGGCTAGCATTCAGGGGTCAGGGAAATTTTCAGTGAGCTTATGTCTTTGGCTCATTTGGTTCAAGACTTTCACAGCCTTGATCCGTGTGTTAGGTACTAATGGCAGGTACGAACCATGTTTTTGACCCCTGAACCCTGATCTCTGGCCCCTGATTTATTATGATCCAACCCCGCACGCCCCCCGGCACTTTAGAGCTTCTTCCCCGCGACCAGATGGTTTTCCAGCATATGCTGGACGTTATACGGCAGGGTTTCGAGCGGTTCGGATTCGTGCCCGTCGAAACGCCCGTTTTCGAGCTAAAAGACGTATTGTTGACCAAGTCCGGCGGGGAGACGGAAAAACAGGTCTATTTCGTCCAGTCCACGGGCGCGATCCAGCAGGGCCACGCGCCTGAACTGGCCTTGCGTTTCGATTTGACGGTTCCGCTGGCCCGCTATGTAGCAGAGCACGAGCGCGAGTTGGCGTTTCCGTTCCGGCGTTATCAGATTCAACGCGTGTACCGCGGCGAACGGCCCCAAAAAGGCCGAATGCGCGAGTTTTATCAATGCGACATCGACGTGATCGGCAAGGACAAGCTCAGCCCCGCTTATGACGCCGAACTTCCCGCCATCATCGTTCAGATTTTCACGGAACTTGGCGTTCCAGCCTTCACGCTCAATTTCAGCAACCGGAAAATCCTGTTGGGAGTGCTGTTGAGCGAGGGCATCAACGACGCCGAAAAGCAAAAGCTGGTTCTGCGCGAAATCGACAAGCTCGACAAAATCGGAACGGCCAAGGTGCGGGACAGTTTAAGCGCGCTGGGTCTTTCTTCCGGCTTGGTGGACAAGCTCTTGCATCTTATCGCCTTAAGGGACGGCAAATCCGAGATGATCATGGCGTTGCGCGATCTGAAAATCGACAATCCCGTTTTCGAGGAAGGCCTGGCCGGACTTGAGCAGATGGTCGCGGCGCTCAAGGCGCTTGGCGTGCCGGATCAGCGTACGCGGCTTAACCTCGCCATTGCGCGCGGCCTCGATTACTACACGGGCACGGTTTACGAAACGATGATCGACGATCACCCCGAATTCGGCAGCGTATGTTCGGGCGGCCGTTATGAAAATCTCGCGAGCCATTACACAAAATCGAAATTGCCGGGGGTCGGAATCTCCATCGGCCTGACACGTTTGTTCGATCAATTGCGCGCATATAATCTATTGCCCAAAGCGCCGCCGACGGTGCAGATATTGATCACGCAACTCGAAGCCGGGCGCAGCGCGGAATATCTTGCGTTGGGTGCAGAGTTGCGCCGCGCAGGGTTCCGCGTCGAAAACTATCTAGAACCCGTTAAGCTTGATAAACAGTTGAAATACGCCGACAAGGCCGGGATTCCGCTGGCTATCCTGTTCGGCTCGAACGAAGCGGCGAACGGCACAGCTCTGGTGAAGGTTTTGGCCGACAAAGAACAACATGAAATTCCTCGCGCGGCTTTGGCCTCGCGGTTGCACGACTTGTTGATGTCTTAACGGAGACGCCCGACGTGTCCAGATTTTCACGTTCCAAACCGCGTCCCGTAACGCGCCACGCGCCAAAGACGCGGCCGCGCCCGAAAAAGAAAACAAAAAAATACCGCCCCTACAAAATGAGGATTCCTCAAACGTTATGGCTCGTGCCGCTGGCCATGGTTTTGGGTTTCGGCATCGTGATGGGTTTTTTTTTGGCCGAGGAATTGCGCACCTCCAAGCTGCAGGCGGCGTATTTGTCCAATATTGCCGGCCAGATTAATTTCGACCTGAAGGACGGGCCAAATCCGGATTGGCGCGTACCGGTTTCCGGTCCCTATAACCAGCGGCTCGGCTACAGCTATTTGCCCGCGTTCATCAAGTCATTGAAGGCCGACGGCTATGTCGTCGCCCGACAAATGCGCGCTTCGCCGCGCTATACGCAATTGCTGGATTACGGCTTGTATCCGATCTACAGACCCAAGACGTCGGCGGGGCTGAGCCTGTTCGACCGGAACGGCCAAACCATGTTCAGGGCATCTTATCCGTCGCGCGTTTTCGCGGATTTCGCGTCGGTTCCGAAGCTTTTGACGGATACGCTTTTATACATTGAAAACCGCGAGTTGCTGGACGACGGCCCCGTCACGCGCAACCCCGTCATCGAGTGGAAGCGTTTTTTTTATGCGGTGATCGGGCATTTCGTTCAGAAGTTCGTGCCTACGTTTAACGCGGGTGGCGGCAGCACGCTCGCGACGCAGATCGAAAAATTCCGTTTTTCACCGAACGGCCAGACGGGCGGCGTCGCCGACAAGCTACGCCAGATCGCCTCGGCCAGCCTCAAGGTTTACATGGACGGACAGGACACGCGCGCGGCCCGCGAGCGCATCGTTCTGGACTACCTGAACAGCACGCCGCTCAGCGCGCGACCTAGCTTTGGAGAGGTCAACGGCATCGGCGACGGCTTGTGGGCGTGGTTCGGTCACGAGCTGAGCGACGTTGCGAAGGCGTTGAACCTTCCGGAAACCGACGCGGAATCTTTGCGCGCGAAAGCGGCGTATTACCGCGAATGCCTCGGCCTTATCCTCGCGCAGCGCAGGCCGACGTATTACCTGTTGTCGAGTCGTGATTCTCTGGACGACTTGACCGACGCGACGCTTGAACGTCTTGCCGAGGCGGGCGTCATCTCCGTAGCGTTGAAACGGGCCTCGCGGCAGGCCCGTTTCCGGTATCTGGCCGATCCGCCGCCGCCCGTCGTGTCGTCGTTTCTCGAACAAAAAGCGGCCAACGCCCTGCGCGCCCACTTGCTGACGATGCTGGGGCTGAAAAAGCTTTATGAACTCGACAGGCTCGACCTGAAAGCCACCAGTACGCTCGATCAGGACGTGCAGCAGAAAGTGGTCGATTTCCTGAAAAGGATGAGCGATCCCGAATTCGTCAAGTCCATAGGCATGTACGGGTTTCGCCTTCTTAATCCGGACAACGATTTGAAAGCCATCAAATGGAGCGTTTTGCTGTATGAAAAAGGCGAAGACGGCAACCTCTTGCGCGTGCAGGCGGACAACAGCGACGCGCCGCTGGATATGAACGAAGGCGTCAAGCTCGATCTCGGTTCGACCGCCAAACTTCGCACGTTGATCACGTACCTTGAAATCGCGGGTGAACTTTACCGCCGCTATGCAGGCCTCGCCGACGAGGATCTGCGCAGTCTTGCCGCCGAAGCCCCCGATCCGCTGACGTCTTGGGCTACGACGTGGTTGCGCGAACATCCGGACGCTACGCTGGATTCTTTACTCGAGGCCGCCATGGACCGCAAATACTCGGCCAATCCGGGTGAGACGTTCTTTACGGGCGGCGGCGCGTTGACGTTTGAGAATTTCGAGAAAGAGGACAATTACAAAATCCTGTCCGTGCGCGAGGCTTTGAGGAATTCGGTCAACCTGTGCTTTATCCGCATGATGCGCGACATCGTGAATTACACCATCGGACAGGGTCAGCAGACGAAGGAAGAGCTGCTCAGCGATCCGGACCATCCGGCGCGCAAGGAATATCTGGAGCGTTACGCCGACAAGGAAGGCGCGTCGTTTTTGAACCGCTATATCAACGACTACGCCAACCTTTCGCCCGACGAGGCGTTGGAGAAGATCACGAAGCGAGCGCACAAGGGCGCGACGTCACGCACGATATTGTTCCGGTCGATCCGTCCCAAAGCCGGATTTGCCGAATACGCCGCTTACATGAAGCGGCATATGCCGCCGGGGTTTGACGAATCGCGGTTGCCCAAACTGTATAAGGATTATCCCGCCGAGCGTTATAATCTGGCGGATCGCGGATATATCGCGGGACTGAACCCGCTAGAGCTATGGCTAGTCGCCTACAAGGCGGCCAATCCCGACGCCTCGCGCAGTGCCATTCTTTCCGTGAGCCGCCCGATCCGCATCGAGAGTTACGCGTGGTTGTTCGGTTCCAGCAAGCAGGGTGCGCAAAACACGCGCATTCGCATTTTGCTTGAGCTGGACGCCTTCGCGCGCATCCAGCAACGCTGGGCGCGTCTCGGCTATCCGTTCGAAAAGCTTGTGCCGAGTTATGCGACCTCTATAGGCAGTTCGGCCGACAAGCCGGGCGCGTTGGCGGAACTGGTCGGCATACTGGTGAACGGCGGCGTGCGGAAACCCATTTTGCGTTTTGAAAAGCTGCACTTCGCCGAAGGCACGCCGTTTGAAACCGCGCTTGTGCCGGGGGGCGGGCAAGGGCAGCAGGTTCTCGATCCGGCCATCGCGCGCATCGCGCTCGAAGGCATGGCGGATGTCGTCGAAAACGGTACGGGTCGCCGCCTAAAAGGCGTTTATTTGGATAGTAACGGCAACCCTTTGAGAGTCGGCGGTAAGACCGGAACGGGCGACCACCGCTATGACGAATTCGGCGCGGGCGGACGCTTGATTTCCTCGCGCGTCGTGAACCGAACGGGCACGATCATGTTCTACATCGGCGACAGGTTTTTCGGCACGGTGACCGCGCATGTCGCGGGCGAAAAAGCCGGGAATTATAAATTCACGAGCGGCCTTTCGTCACAGATGGTGAAATCGCTTCAACCCATTCTGCAACCGTTGATCGCAACAGTGGTGGCTCCCGCGCCGACCCCGTCTGAAACTGCGGGGCCGCCCATGCCGGAACAGGGAATTTCAATGCCCGAGCCGCCAAAAGAAACGGCGCCCAAAAAGCCGGCCGCGAAAAAGAAGCCCCCTGCGGACGAATATCACGACATCGACGAGACGACGACGCGCATTCTCGGCGTGCCGTAATTACGCGATGCCAAGCTGATTCGCCGCTTCTTGTTTGCAAAAAAGCCCATCCTTTTTTATGCTGGAGCCATGAACACACGTTATGCCGTAATTTCGTTCTTTCTTTTGATGTCTTTTTTGGCCGCGCCCGTGTCTGCGCGCGCCGCGTCGTCGCCAGAGCTTTTGGGCAAGTTCGGCGTTTGGGGCGCGTACAAGATGACCGACGGTTCCCAACCCGTTTGTTACATGTCGCTCACGACGCGTTCGCCCGCCGACAAGAAACAAAAAGCCAAGCGCGGGGATGTCGTGCTGATGATTACGCACCGTCCCGCCGACAACAGCACCGACGTTGTCAGCTATACGGCAGGTGTCAAGTTCAAGACGGGAAGCGAAGCCGTGATCGCCGTCGGCAAGAAAACCTTTAATCTATTCACGCAGGGCGACACGGCATGGTCGCGCGACGCGGCGACGGATCATGCGCTGGCCGCGGCTATCCGCAACAACTCATCGCTAACCGTTAAAGGCGAGACGGCCCGCAACACGATGTTGGCCGATACGCTTAATATCAAGGGGTCGTTCGACGCCTACACTGCCATCAACAGGGCTTGCGGCTTGCCCGTTCCCGAAGCGCCCAAGGCCGCGAAATCGGCTCCTGATAAAAAGCCTCCCGTTAAAGCTCTCCCCAAGAAAGCCGTGCAAAAGAAGCCCCAATGATGCCGCTTGTGGGCGGCCATGGGGAAAATCATGATTTTGCGGAAAATCAAGAAACGGCCGCGAAACCTGCGATCCAGTCGCGCAATTCCTTGATGCCAAAGTCCTTTTTTGCGCTCACTGCCATAACCTTTGGCCGCGCGGCGGGATGTTTTTTTAGAACGGCGGCGATTTCCTTTTTTCTTTTTTCGAGGTCGTCGGCGCTCAGGTAATCCGCTTTGGCCAGAATGACCTGATAGTTGACGGCGGCTTTGTCGAGTTGATCCATCACCTCTTTGTCGTTGGCCATGAGGCCGTGGCGGCTGTCGACCAAAAGGCCAACGCAGCGCAGGCTGGCTCGGTATTTCAGGTAATAATGGATCAGCCTGTTCCATGCGTACACGGCGTCCTTGGGGGCCTTGGCGTGGCCGTAACCCGGCAAATCAGCGATGATAAGCCGGTCGCCGGCATTGAAAAAAACGATCCGTTGCGTGCGTCCAGGCGTGTTCGACGCGCGCGCGAGGTTTTTTTGGCGCGCCAGCGCGTTGATCAACGTGGATTTCCCGGCGTTGGAGCGTCCAATAAAGGCAAATTCGGGTAGCGGGGAAACGGGAAATTGCTCCGGCGTTCCGGCGGCAAGCATAAAGGCGCAGCGTTGGCTGAATAACCGGTGGCCTTCGCTGTCTCCGCCGAGAGTCACGCCTTGCGCCCGCCGGTCTTGTGCATGATGAACCATTGCTGCGCGATACCCAGGACGTTGCTGAGGGTCCAGTAGAAGATCAAACCGACGGCGACTTTGGCCATCATGAACGTGAAGATCAGCGGCAGAAACTGGAACACTTGCGCCTGCGTCTTGTCGGGCGGCTGGGGCGACAGTTTTTGCTGCGCGTACATGCTGACGCCCATCAAGATCGGCCACACGCCGACATGCGGGATGAACGACCAGTCGATCAGGCCAAAACCCGTCAACACAGACGTCGGATCGGGCACTGACATATCCTTGATCCAACCAAATAGAGGCGCCTGGCGCATCTCGATCCCGACGTAAAGAACTTTATACAACGCGAAGAATATCGGAATCTGGATCAGCATAGGCAGGCAACCCGACATGGGGTTCACTTTTTCCCGCTTGTAAAGTTCCATCATCTCGACGCCTTGGCGCTGCTTGTCGTCTTTGTACTTTTCCTGAAGATCCTTGATCATCGGTTGGATGACCTTCATCCGCGCCATCGAACGGTAGGATTTCAGCGACAGCGGCAGCGTCAAAATCTTGAGCATGAGCGTGAACACGAGAATGGCCCAGCCCATGTTGCCCAGATGGCTCCCGAGATAGTCGAGTAAATACAAAAACGGCTTGGTCAGATAGTAGTACCAGCCAAAGTCGATCGCGCGGTCGAAAAGCGGAATGCCGTATTGGTTTTCGTACTTGTCGAGCAGGCGCACGCGCTTGGCCCCCGCGAACAAGCGCGAGGTGCGTTCGACGGAAGCGCTTGGGGCGAGGCTGACGGCTGTTCCGCGGAAATCGCCTTGGAATACGCCGTCTTCGGCTTTGTCGCCGTTGCCGGGCGCAAAAGCATATGAGCCCGTGATTTTTTCGTTCTGGGCAGGCAATAGGGCGACAAGCCAATATTTGTCGGTGATGCCCATCCAGCCGCCTTCGCTCTCCGAGACGATGCGCTTTTCCTTGATGAGGTCCTTATACTTATGTTCCTTCAACGTTCCGCCCAAAACGCCGATGGGGCCTTCATGCATGATGTAGATGTCTTGCGTCTGCGGCTTGTGATGCCGAGCGATAAGGCCGAAGGGGAAGATCGTCGCCGTCGCCGAGCCGTTGTTGCGGACGCTGTCGGTGATCGTGAACATGAAGTTTTCGTCTACCGCAATCGTGCGCTCGAACACGAGTCCTTGGCCGTTGTCCCAAGCCAGCTTGACGGGCTGCGTCGCGGTCAGCGTTTTGTTTTTCGTTTGCCAGACAGTTTCGCTATCCGGAAGCTTGATGTCGTTGCCGAGCCAGCCGAACTCCGCATAGTAGGGATAGTGCGGCGCGGCCGATCCGGCGGGAGAGAACAAAACGATGTTCGGCGAAAGGGGATCGACGGTTTCGCGGTACTTGACGAGTTCGAGATCGTCGATCCGCGCACCCTTAAGATTGATCGAACCGCGCAATTCCGGCGTTTCAATGCGAATGCGTTGACCCTCGGCGATGATTTCCTTGCGGTCGCGGGGCTGCGTTTCGGGAGCAGGTTCGGCCGTGGGCGCTTTGGCTTGTTCGTCGGC